>CAYMPW010000009.1:0-56378 GCA_964392725.1 uncultured Methanomassiliicoccales archaeon | reverse complement strand
TTTTGATATTCGCATTCAGTCTCCAAACCTTTGGTGTAGACAGGGTTTTTTCGGAAATGGCAATGATTGTTGCTACATTTACATTCTGGGAAGCTGCTGATTTTGCAATGCTCAAGAAGAAAGATCTTCAAATAGAAAGAATCTACAACGGACAATTGGCTTCAAGCGAAGTTTTGTTTGAATCCTCCGCATGAATGTGCGGGGGACTCTTTTTACCCTGTAAAACTTTCGTAAATTATATAAGTAATATCTATATAAAGAAAATCAGAACTTACTGATACAATAAAGTACGCTTCTATGACCCAGACACTCATTATTGTGTGAGGGTGATGTATTTAGGTGTGTATCAAATGGATTTTAAAACATTCATTGGAAAGACGATTTTCTTCGCGATGATTGTCGCATTCGTTGCTGTGTTTAGCGCAGTCTTCGGAGATGACAATTCACTCATAGGAGTTATGATAATCGTTGCTGCGCTCATGCTTATGGGCCGCAGTATGTCTGCACAGCCCGGCTATAGTTTATTTTGGATTCTTTTCATTAATCTCAGCTTGGGTGTTGGAACATTTATTTCTTCGATGTATCCCGTCGCAGGAATTGCAATCAACTTCGTAATGATTTTCAGTCTAGTCTTTTTAATGTCCAGAGATTTAAGAACATCCGTGGAATTCCCATTCCTTTTGGGTTTTGCATTGATGATGTCAGTACCTGTTACACTTGAGGAATTACCAATTCGTCTCGCATCACTTACAATCGGTGCTTTATTCATAGTCGGATTGAATCTTTTGGTTAACAGAGGAAAGAACGATAAAATTACAAGTCATTCGGGAATAATCGCATTACTCGAAACTGTGGAAAAAGCAATAGCTCTCAAAAAAGAAGGTTCGGAAGCAGATCCTAATATGTTCCGCGAAGGAACCTTTGCAATCCGTTCGGGAATTTTTGATAGACTTCAAAAGAAATACTATTCCACTCCGGAAAGCAGGTCTGTAATGAACATGGCTGTTTCAATAGAACAGCTCGGACGTTGCGTTTGCCGTCTTGATCTTACCACAGAACAGTTGGAAAAACTTGAAAAAATAGTTATTTCCATAAAAGATTGTACTGCCGAAAAGATTTCTCCTGACGAAACCCATAAAATAATCCAGAACTTTTTGAAAGATGAACAAAATCTTCCTTTCGATATAGAATCAGGATTGGAACTTATAGATTACGAACTTCTCGTAATTTCCAAAGGAACAGAAACAACAGCACTTCGCTATAACGAGATTAAACCCAGAAAAGAATTCGATACGCGTCTCAAGGAAGCACTCCGTGCAGACAGTCCTGAATTTTCATATGCATTCCGTTTAGCACTTTTAATAACGATATTCGAATTCGTAGCAAGTTTCTATGATGTTTTAGCTGCAAGATGGTTAACATTTACGGCAATCGCGATGTGTATTCCATACATGGATATTGTAAAATCCAAAGCAAAAATGAGAATTACCGGTGCAGTATCGGGTATCTTGATTTTTACAATCCTTACAATGTTCACAACGGATCCTACGATTCTTGTAGGTGTAATGCTCTTTTTGAATTACATTTATACACTCTTCGATCCACTTAGATATGATGTTAAAATGATGTTTACAAACATCAGTGCGTTGATTACAGCAGTATTAACAATTCCAACTTTCGAAACAGGTATAGACGATTCTTTACTCCGTCTTGCCTGTATTCTCGGCGGTACGGTTATTGTGATTGCATGCAACCACCTCATCTTACCGTACAAATTGTCTACCGCAAACCTCAATCTCGGAAAACGTTCGCTCAAACTTACAAACGATGCAATAATATCTCTTTGTAAGAATGATGATTCGGTAAAAACAACATGTGATGTTCTCACATCAGATCTCAATTCAGAAAAAATAAGAAGAAATCTCTTGCTTAATCCCGATGACGATCTTGAAGTATTCCTCCATCATGAAAGTGAAGCAATAACCCGTTGCGCATTCTATCGCAATACCATATCTTCACTTGAGGATGAAAAACTTCAGAACAGGGTATGTGAACTTACCAAAAAATACGAAACCGAATGGTCAACAAACGGAGTTCCTGCTAATGCGGATGCAATGATTGAAGATCTGAACGGAAAATCATATCAATGTGCCAAAGGTATTCTTGAAACAATGAAAATTGCATTCAAAAGTGTAAAAGACTACCAAAAGTACGAAGAAAAGGTTTTATCCGGAAATACCGGAAAGATAACATTCCGCGAACTTTAAAAACAACAAAAACAATTACGGAAAGGGTTTAGAATCGTGTCATCTAAAATTTCCGTAACTGTTTTAGCCATCTGCTTGGCCGGACTTATTGTCGCAGGTGGCTTAATCGTTTTGAATTCTTCTTTTGAAATACCATTCACCAAAGAATATTCTATAGAATACGAAACAAACGGCGGAACCAACAACCCTCTTAATGAAACAACATATCTGAATGGAACGGAAGTAACATTGTATGCTCCGACTTCGGAAACACTCTATTTCAAAGGTTGGTATACAGATTCCGAATTAACAGATCGGATTTCAAAAATTTCAAGAAGTATGACGGGCGATTTGAAACTCTACGCATCGTGGGGAGAAGATGAATCGGGGACGGGATTCATGTATGATGTAAATGGAACCAGAACCGAAGTTACTTTTGATTTCCTGAATATGTATAAAACATATACATATGTGGGTACACATGATGTTTTATATCTTGATTACAAAGATAAATCATACCTATACACCGTAATCGATGATGGAACATACAAATACAATTCTGAAGTAGTCCCATCACACGACGAAAGAACAAAATGGTCGGAATCTTCGGATGCGGATTGGGGATATGAAGGGGATATAACCTTAGATACCGTGTATGGAAAGGTAGATTGCGAAATCCATAAAGGCATCGGTAAAAATTTTGTTGATGTACAATACATCGGAAAAAACGATGGCGTAGTTTATTTGGAAAAATATGATTACGAAAACGAGTTTGGAAGTTTAACTGTTAGCAATACCTACACTTTAACAGATATTGTTTATTTTGATGTAGATGATAAAAAAGAAGTCAAAGCCTACGCGGATGATGGAATTACGATTTCCGGATCTGGAACATATGATATCGGTAATGATGTTACTCTTGTTGCACATGGATCTAATTTCAAAGGATGGTACGACAATTTCGGAAATCTTTTGAGTTCCGAAAACACATACAACATTGAAACAATAACAGAAGATGCTACAATCTATGCAATGAATGACAAACATCCGGATTTAATGATTAATGCTGGAGAAAGTGTAAATATAGATAATATGGGATATAGCTCTGCTAAATGGAATGTATTTAATGATGGCGAATTGATAACATCATTGGATTCACCAACATTCGCATACGATTTTACAACACCCGGAATATATTTCATAACATCGGAAGGAGTTAAAAACGGTGAGAAATACTATACGCTTTTCTCACTCGTTGCGGATGGATTTGAAAATATCAATTATACATGGTATGACGGCTTTACAAAATATTCTTTGGATCTCGAAATAAAATACAGTGATTACTACACATACAAAAATGATGATGTCAACAGACACAGTGGAAGTAAAGCCCACAATACATCCTTCGTGACATACAATGACCCATACATCCAAAAATTAACTTCTGAATTAGTATTGTTGTCCGAAGGCATGTCTGATATGGATAGAGCTAATTTTATCCTGACTTTTGTTCAAAATATTCCATACGTAACCGATGAGGTCTCCGCAGGCAAGGAAGAATATTGGAAATATCCATTGGAAACATTATTTGAAAAAGAAGGGGATTGTGAAGACACAACCTTCATCTATTGTGCAATAATGGAAAATCTTGGATACAATACAGCATTATTGTTATTCAACGGACACATGGCAGCTGGATTGGAAACCCACACGGAAGACGATATATTCTTAGAAAAAGGAAATCCAATGAAATTCGCATTCTGTGAAACTACTGGAACTCCATATGATGTTGGAGAAAGTCCAAACTATTCGCTGTACAATCCGTATACTTGTTTAGGTGTTCAATCTGTTTGACAAGTCGATGAAAGTATAACTACATCGAGTGATATTTCAGATTTATGAATGCCAAGACATTTGTGACCAACAGTGCGTATATTTTGGGTTTGTCACTCATACTATCACTCATTGTCAATGCATTGGGTTTGTTTCCGGGAGATATTATTACAGCTCCAATTAGAAGTAATCTAACTATTATTCTCCTGGCCGCAATGCTTACATTATCGTTATCGAGAATCCCGATGACTAACCTTAGCCCTCTTAAAAATCCTAAATCAATTGTTCGTGCAATCTTTTTAGGTCTTATAATCTCAGCAATAATTCCCGCAATCGGATATTTACTTCTGAAAGACGGACAATATGCCGTTGAAGCATCCGGACTCGTATTTATTGCGGCTACGCCATTTGCAGCATCTGTTGCTCCGCTTTCATATGTTCTCCGCGGAGATATGGAACACGCACTGAGATCTACAATTTATGTATATCTCATATCTCTTGTGTGGATACCTTTTATTGTTTGGCTCCTTCTTGGAGAGAGCGTAAACATGGAAACAGTTGTAATAACAGTTATTGAAATCATCGGAATTCCGATTATTCTTTCGAGATTCTTAACCAAAATTGAAATTAAAAAAGATACCATGGCAATCATACTCAATTGTGTAATTTTTGTTTTGATTTTCATGTCTGTAGCTTCAACTGTATTTCCCAAGGAACTTTCAATCCTGTTGATATTTATGCTCATTGCAGCATTCAGAACATTCGGTCTTGGAAACGGTGTAGAACTGATTGAAAAGAAATTAGGAGTTCACTGGAACCAAAGAGTCACAGATATTCTGATTACATCTTACAAAAACAAAGGTATCGCAATCGCGCTTTGTGTTGCTACATTGGGCCCATCCGCTCAATTTGCAATGGTTGCAATCGCAACTTCGATCGTAATCGAAATCTGTTGGGTTATCTACATGGACCTCGTTTTGTTCTCCAAAAAGAGAATGGAAAGAGAACTTGCAAGCGAAGGTACAGATATTAACTAAGCATAATCTTCAACATGGATTTAATAGCCGAGCTCAAAACCTATGCCGATCCCGAGTACAACGAGTTTAATCGCTCGCTCATTCCCGGGATCGGAAATACTCTCGGTATAAGAATGCCGATTTTAAGAAAAATCGCTAAAAGAATTTGTTCTGAAGATTGGCGTAATTTTTTAGAACAATGTGAAAATGAATATTATGAAATTCTAATTATCAAAGCAATTGTTATAGCTACTGTCAAAATACCAATTTCTGAACGTTTTGAATATTTGGAAAAATTCATTCCTGAAATAAATAACTGGGCTGTGTGCGATTGCTTATGTTCTTCATGGAAAGTTTCTGTTAATGAAAGAGAAGAAGTATTCGTATTTTTGGAAAAATACTATGAAAGTAATACCGAATTCGGAATGAGATTTGCTGTTGTAGCAATGATGTCTCAGTTCTTGGTAGAAGATTACATCGACAAAATATTGGTAGAGATTGATACTCATGACCACCCCGGATACTATTATCGCATGGGGGCGGCATGGTGTTTATCATTCTGTTTCATAAAATTCCGTGACAAAACTTTAGATTATCTCAGAAATTGCAACATCGAACGCTTCACGTACAACAAGGCACTTCAGAAAATTACTGAGTCGTACAGAGTATCCGCAGAGGACAAAATTCTGATTAAATCAATGCGTAGGGTTGAGTGATTCAACAATTTCGACAATACGATCTGCGTTTGCAGAACCGACACGTGCACCGGATCTTGGGAGGAATACCCAACCTCTTTCTTTACAGAGTCCTTCGAAATCCTGACTGGTTACAGCAATAACTTTTCCGTATTGGAAAGCATCTCCGTCCGTCAGAATCTTGAACATGTCTTTGGGAACGCAAACAACGATGCGGTCAAAGGCCTGTGAAATGTACTGAATCTGTCCCACGTAGTCTTTTGCATCCTGCAATGCCTGATATTCCTCTTTGCATGAAGGAACTTTGGAATAAGGTGCAATAGAATAATTTGCGGGAACAAATCCGAAGAATCCAGAGATGATTCCGAATGAAATATCGCAAACGGGATCTAAACGTGCAACGAGGTTTTTAACTTCGGTTAATCTTCCTCCGAACATTTCAAATGCGGATGTTATTCCTGTTTTGAGGAAAACTTCTGAATCATTTGAAATTACCAATACTTTAGGAATAGGACTGTCCATTGGCTTTGGAATCTTCAATATTACACCTTCTTCTTGGAGAAACGGTATGCGATACTGCAATTTCCTTCCGCGGAAACCATACATGGTCCACGGGGACTCATTGGTTTGCACGCAGTTCCGAACATAGGACAATCTTCAGATTTGATAAGTCCTCTCAGAACTTCTCCACATCTGCATCCTGTAGCCTCATCTTCTACATTAGGTGTCTTTGCAAGAATATCGGCGTGAACTACATTCGCATCATATTTTGCAAATTCCGGTTTAAGTGCCAATGCACTCTTTTCAATTACAGGGAAGCCTCTCCATGCTCTGTCAACGTTGTCGAAGGTATCCTCCATAAGTTTCCTTGCAATGGGATTTCCGTGCTCTCTTACAAGCCTTGTATATTCATTCTCGACTTCGGCACGGCCTTCTTTGATTTGCTTGCATAGCATGTATACGGACATCAAAATATCAAGAGGTTCGAAACCTGCTACAACCTGAGGCATATGGTAAATTTCTGCGAAAGGATAGAAAATGTCCAAACCCGTGATTACAGCAACGTGTCCGGGCATTATGAATCCGTTAACTTTTGTTTCTCCCATGTTGAAAATTGCTTCAAGCGCAGGAGGACATACCCTGTGGCAACTGTAAATGCTGAAATTATCGGGAAGGTTTCCTTTCTGAAGAGGAACACATGTTGAAGGCGCGGTTGTTTCAAATCCAACAGAAACGAAAACCAATGGTTTTGTCTGTTCTCTCGCCATACGGACCGCGTCTTCGATTGAATAAACTATACGAACATCCGCACCGTCGGCTTTAGCGTCAAAAAGAGATCCGATTGATGTTGGAACTCTCATCATATCTCCGAATGCGGTAACTGTAACGCCATTACGTGCAAGAGTTATGGCATCTGCTAATTCTTGACTGGTTGTTACACAAACGGGACATCCGGGCCCCTGACAGATTTCGATTCCCACGTCTGCAAGCATTTCTTCCAATCCAAAACGAACTATTGTGTCTTGGTGTGTTCCGCAAACGTGCATAAATTTGTAGTTGGCATCCATTTCGCGTATTTTTTCTAAAATAGCTTTTGCCGTCTCTTCGTCTCTGTATTTGAACATCAGTCTTCCTCCTCGAATCTCATTGACGAAACTCTGCATGATTGTCCCGCTGTAACTTTTACGGGACCTTTACAAGTAGGACAAGATAAAACAGGAATTGAATGGCTTCCGTACTCTTCGTCTTTGATTACGTTAGCCGGCCCTTTGAATCCACACTCGGAACATTCGATTTCGATTGGTTCTACAACTACATGCAGTTCTGATCCTTCGAGTATTGTATCACGAGTTACAATTTCATAAGCGAAGGACATTTGTTCCCCGCCCAAATTAGTTAAATCTCCGATTGTAAAAGTTACTTCGTCCACTTTGGACACTTTATATTTTTCAAGTTCTTTGAAAATGGCATTTACCAGTTCGGAAACAACAGCTACCTCGTGCATCGGTGGGTAATGGTAGAACCCTCTATTATACCCTCGCAATAACACGGGTTTATTATGACCAACGTTTGAGACGTGGAAGTGTGCAAGACAAGACTGCACGGGCTGCGGATTCAGGAATATTTTGATCTTCCATCATAACGACAACACTAGAATCGATTACTTCTGCCATTGAACTGTCTGATGTAAAACTACCATTCATGTAACAGCGACTGCAATATTCTTCGCTGAGATTTCCATCAGATTCTGTACCGCGTGTAGTTTCTGTAATGTATATTCCACAGCTTTGGCAAAGTGATATCATAATTTACCAAATCCAAAATATAAATATCAATTTTTCGATTCTACGTACTTATCGCACATATCCCTAACCGAACATTTCTCACAACGGGGATGATTGGGAATACAAACAACTTGTCCATGACGAACAAGATAACGATTAATATCATTCCATCTTTCTTTTGGAGTTAAATCCATAAGCGCATATTCGGTTTTCTCGGGATCCGATGTGTGTACCAAACCCATTATGTTTGAAATTCTATGTACATGCGTATCTACGCAAACAGCAGGAATGTCCATAGCATATGCCTGAACACAAGCTGCTGTTTTTCTTCCAACCATAGGCAAAGAAAGTAGTTCTTCTGTGGATTCTGGAACCTTTGAATCGAATCTTGAAATTATTTCACAACAGCATTCTTTAATTGCTTTTGCTTTTTGTCTTGGAAAACCCGCAGGATGTACCAGTTCCGCAATATGTTCGACATCTGCGGATGCGACTTCGGATAAAGAATTGTAACAATTAAACAGATTATCCGATGCTTTGCGAGTATTGTCATCTCTTGTTCTTTGAGATAAAATTGTAGCAATAAGAACATGAAATGGATCGGGTTCCCATTCAGGATTAAGACCTTCGGAAGATCTTCCGGGGTATGCACCCTTGTTATACTCTTTCGAAAGAGTATCCAGAATCAAACAAATGTCCTTTTCAACCATTTCATCGCATCTCCGGCCATATACAAAGAACCGGTTACAAGAATGTTTCCGTTTCTGATTTTTAAAGCATAATCTATAGCTTGACCCACGTCGTTACAGATTGTGGGTTTAAATCCCAATTTTTCAAATGCTGATAATATTGTTTCGGTTATTTCTGCACGATCCGAATCAGGAGAGGTTATGACAATATTATCTGCAATTTTCGAAAGGTTTTCTGATATGTGAATCAAATCTTTATCGTTTAAAACACCGAATACCAACGTAACTTTTCCATATATTTCTGAAACATCTTCCATTAAAACTTTGGATCCGGCTGCGGTATGCGTAACATCCAAAATTATTGGTACGTCCGGAATTTTCTCCAATCTACACGGCCAATATGTATTTTTTAATCCAATATCCAAATAATCTGTTGTACGTTCAGACAATCCTGCTGCTTTTATTGCTTCGATTGCCAACACTGCATTGCGTGCCTGTCTGCGTCCCGGAATACCTGTAAGATATTCTTTTCCTTCGTACTCGAACAATACACCATCGGGTCCGTTTTTTAGAATCTTAATCTTATCCGTATTAAGAGATACAAAATCTGCACCAATCTCATCTGCAACTTCTTGAAGAACGTTAACAACAATGTCAGAATTGATTGATACAGCCGGAACGTTTTGTTTTAAAATTCCTGCTTTCTCAAAAGCTATTTTTTCAATTGTTGATCCAAGATATTCCGTATGCTCCAAACTAATATTGTTGATGACACAAACATCAGGAACAAGAACGTTTGTGGAATCGAATCTTCCACCCATTCCAACTTCGATAACAGCATATTCAATCTTACTTTCTGAAAAATAAAGGAATGCCATTGCCGTAGTCACTTCAAAAAATGTACAATACATTCCTTTTTCAGCCATTTCTTCCACAATGGGACGAACACGTTCTGCGAGAGACAATAAATCGTTATCGGAAATCATACCGTCTGTTGTACGCATACGCTCGTTGAAATTTACCAAATGCGGTGAAGTGTAAAGAGCCGAACGGATTCCAGATTCATTCAATATAGAAAATAACATGGAAGAAACAGAACCTTTTCCATCGGTTCCTGCGATATGTATTGAATGGAATGAATTTTGAGGATTTTCAAGTCTGGATAAAAGTTCATATGTATTTTCTAATCCTAATTTTATTCCATGTACGTTTAATCCGTACAACCAATCCAATATCTGAGAATTATCATTCATTTTCGATACACCGAGTACATATGTCGTCAATGAGTTCATTAACGGATTTACCTTTTTTATTTGCAATTTTACGGAGAAGTGACATTGCTCCCGAACCATACTGTGCTGCTTTTTTCTTTTCGGATGCTGATTTTCCTACACCAAGATATTCAGCAGCTTTCCTTAATGGAAGTTTACGAAGATCATCATCGTTCATAACATCCAAAGAAAACATGGACGCTGCTTTGATAACTTCGTCATCCATGTAAGGATAACATACATCTTTACCGAAGTAATCAACGGTTTTACGTTCGTGAACTTTGGTGCATGAATGGAAACGTTCGAAATCTTCTGACATTTTCTCACGCATTTCTTCTGCGGATATGCCAACATATTTTGAATATCCTGCAAAAATTTCATCGGCACCCTGTCCTCCGATTAAAATAGGTTCAGATGCATTTTCTGCAACTGCAAAAAATGGAATTTCAAAAGAAATCATCAAAGGATCTGTTGTACCCGTTATTTTTATCATTCTTTCCAACAAAGATTCCAAAGAATTTTCAGTTATTTCTATGTGGGTCCAAGGTAAATCAAGATGTTCTGAAGATTCTTTTCCTAAAATAACATCGTGAGAAGTCTCTGTTCCTACGGTGTATAAACGAACGCTATGAGCATATTTTTTCGCTAACAGCGCAACAACCGTACAATCCACACCTCCCGAAAAAGCCACGGCTACGTCTTTTCCCTCAACGCAAACACGAACTGCCGCATCCAATACTCCGGCTAATTCTTCTGGACCCATCTTCATAGGGGTTTCAGCATCTTTGCGATATAATAGGGTTTGTCCAATAAGCGATATATAATCGAATTTGCATACGATATACATGGATGGTGTTACTCGTATCGGTGTTTCTCTCGAACCCGATTTACTCGAACAATTCGACGAAGCCATTGCCCGCAAAGGTTATGGAAGCAGATCTGAAGCTCTTAGAGACCTTGTTAGAGATTCTCTTGCAGAAGATGAGTGGAAAAATGAAGACGAGTATATGACTGGAGTAATTGTTTTGGTATACGACCACACCGTTGGTTTCGTAGGCGATAAACTCACAACCCTGGAACATTCAAAAGGTCATAGTATAACCACATCCGTACACGTGCATTTGGATCATGACAAATGCATGGAAATTTTAATTGTGGAAGGGGAACTCAAAAATCTCAAATCTTTAGCTGACGAGATTCTTTCGATTAAGGGTGTATTACGTGGCAGACTTACTCTCGCATCTCCCAACTCTGGCAATATCCACCATGTTGGACACAGACACTAATCCCTAAAAGTATTATATAATTAGAAGGGCCTCGGAATCTCGATGCACAAGCTAATTATTACCGAAAAAGCAAACGCGGCCCGTAGAATCTCCACCATATTATCGGATGGAAATTCCCATTCAAAAAATGAAGGCGGCGTAAGCGTCATCTCTTTTGAAATCGGTAATGACAGTTATGATGTCGTCAGTCTAAGGGGACATATTATCGAATTGGATTACCCCGAAGAGTACAATGACTGGGCAGGAAGTTCTCCTGTGGATCTTGTGTATGCACCTCAAATTAAAAACGTCCGCGTAAAATCAATTCTTTCAGCAATTCAGAAAGCTGCTGCCAACGCAGACGAAATCATAATCGCAACTGACTTTGACAGAGAAGGAGAACTTATTGGTATGGAAACCGTCCGTGCCGCTAACGTCAACATGTCCAAAGTCAAAAGAGCAAAATTCAGTGCACTTACAAAAGGAGAGGTTGAAGCCGCATTTTCGGATCTTTCACTTCCCGATGAACGTTTGGCTGCTGCCGCAGAAGCAAGACAGATTGTCGATCTTACATGGGGAGCGGTTCTTACACGTCTTTTATCATTATCTTCAGGACAAGTTGGTAAAAATTTCATGTCCGTAGGAAGAGTTCAGAGTCCTACTTTGAAACTTCTTGTTGACCGTAATGAAGAAATAGCCAAATTTGTCCCCGTACCATTTTGGAATGTTGTTGGTAGATTCGGAATGCTTGCATTCAGAGGCCAACACGAATCAAATCCATTCTGGGAAAAAGACGAAGCCGTAGCAATTCATGAAAAATGTGTTAATGAAAAAGTTGGAAAAGTTGTTTCATACGAAGTTTCTATGAAAGAAGAATACAGACCAACACCTTTTGATACAACACAGATGCAAGTAGAAGCAAACAAAATTGGAATTCCACCAACTGTTGCTATGAAACTTGCCGAGGATTTGTACACAAGCGGATACATTTCATATCCCCGTACTGAAAACACAGAATATCCCAAAAGTTTGGGACTTAGAAATGTCCTTGAAAAACTTAAAGATTCAGATTTCAAAGCAGAAGCCGAAGAAATCCTTGCACAAGAAAAAATATACCCCTCAAAAGGTAAAAGGCGCACAACGGACCACCCTCCGATATATCCTACCGCGGGAGCAAAATCCGACAAGATGAAAGGAGATAAATGGAAACTTTACGAATTAATCGTAAGAAGATTCCTGGCAACCGTTGGACCTAACGCAGAAGCAGAAATCACCGCTTGTACAGTTGAAGTTGCAAACGAGAATTTCAAATGCGAAGGATACGTGCTTAAGAAAGAAGGTTGGAAGAAATACTACAAAAAGTATCTTAAAATGGAAAACAGCCACATTCCCGTTCTCAAAGAAGGGGATGAAATAGATGTCAGATCCATGCTTTTGGACGAATCTGAAACAAAACCTCCGTACAGATACAATCAGGGTTCTCTTATTCAAGAAATGGATCGTCTTCAGTTGGGTACCAAGAGTACAAGACACGACATCATTGGAAAATTATTCTCCAGAAACTATGTTCAGGGAAATTATATGATTCCTACCGCGAGCGGAATAGCACTTACTAAGTCTCTCGAAAAACACGGAGGAGGAATCGTAGAACCTGATATGACTTCCAAATTGGAAAACGATATGTTGAAGATTAGTGAAGGAGAACGCACTTTGGATGAAGTCGTAAAAGAATCACAAAACATGCTTCATGAAGCAGCACAGAAAATCTCCGATTCCAGCAAAGATATCGGCGATGAGATCCGCGGTGCACTCAGAGAACAGCAACATATCGGAATCTGTCCGGATTGCGGAAATGATATGATTATCAAAAAATCCAAGAACGGCAATTTCATAGGATGCAACGGATACCCCGAATGTAGCCGTGCATACCCTCTTCCAAGAGGTGCAATGGTTCAGACACAGGAAACCACATGTCCCATCTGTAACCTTCCTCAAATCAAAGTTATTAGAAAGGGTACACCCCCTTCTATTCAATGCATAGATACCAAATGCAAAAGCAACACCTCTAAGACAGAATTAGGCTTGTGTCCTACTTGTAAGAAGGGTCAGATAAGAGTCATGTATTCTCGCGCAGGAAAACGCTTTGCAGGCTGTTCTTCGTGGCCCGATTGTACGCAAACTTATCCTTTGAGACCAAGGGGTACGATTGAGCCTACAGACAAAAAATGTGAACACTGTGAATCACCCATGATTCTGTTTGCAAACGTCGAAATGTGTATCAGTCCGGACTGCCCCGGAAAAAAGAAAAAGAGTGTCGAAGCACCTGTAGAAAATACAGAAAAAGAATCCAAAGTAGTGGTTGTAAAGACAACTGCGAAAAAGAAGAAAGAATGAACATTTATTGGTCTTCGGAAACGAAGACTGATAAACTATTTTTACAATGATTCACAGTTGATATCAACATTATTATAATGATCGTTTAAGAAGTCGATATCGTTAGAAATGCGCATATTTCTACATGCTGGACATTCAACTTCTTTGCCCAATTGTACTTTGCGTAGTGCGAAAGATTTGTCCAAATCTACTATGGCGCCACACTTGCAGTATGTTAGCACCATTGGTGCTCTTGCGCAAGAATCAAAAGCACCGAAAGCTTTCGATTTTGATATAGTATTCACTGTCTTGGACGTTATATTTATTTAAATCTCCCCTTTGGGATCGGTCAAACTTTTCCTTCCAAATCCTGGAATGAAAAACCCCATGTTCGCCGTATTCTATGAGAGTAATACTCTACATATAAGTCTTCCGTAAAGTTATTTTTAGGAGTATATATAGGCAAAAAATTAACCTTGTGAAGTTCGATACAAAGTGAAAAAATAAAGAGAATTCAATAAAAAATTCTTGTAAAAATATGGAAAAAATCTGGGGGGTAAACCCCGCCAGAATTTAGAATCTAAATGCCTTTTTTCCGGGGAAAATTGCCTTTGAACCAAGGTCTTCTTCGATTCTAAGAAGACGGTTGTATTTTGCAGTTCTCTCACCACGGGTTGGTGCACCTGTCTTGATTTGACCAGATCCCCAACCGACTGATAAATCAGCAATGGTAACATCTTCGGATTCTCCGGATCTGTGGGAAACAACAACACCGTATCCGTTATCGAAACTCATCTGTGCTGCATTTCCGGATTCGGTAACCGTACCAATCTGGTTAACTTTAAGAAGAAGTGCGTTTGCTGCCTTCTCTTCGATACCGCGAGACAAACGTTTTGTATTTGTAACGAAAAGATCGTCACCGACAATCTGAACGGTGGAACCGATTTTCTTTGTCAAGAGTGCGGTAGATTCGAAATCATCCTCAAAGAAAGGATCTTCGATACTGATAAGCGGATAATTCTTAGCCAAATCAGAATAGTGGTCTGCAAGCTCTCCGGCGGAAAGATCCATACCGTCTACGTTGTAAACTCCATCCGTGTAGAATTCGCTTGATGCTGCATCAAGAGCAAGACATACATCTTTACCTGGAACGTAACCTGCTTCTTCGATAGCTGAGATAATTGTATCCATGGCTTCGGATGCTGTGTCGAGAGGTGGTGCGAAACCGCCCTCATCTCCGATGTTGATTGCTCCAACACCATATTTGGATTTGAGAATGGATTTGAGTGCCATGTATACTTCGGTAGACATCTGCAAACAGTTAGAGAATGAAGATGCGCCAACGGGGATAATCATAAACTCCTGAATCTTAAGATTTCCACCTGCGTGCTTTCCACCGTTAATGATGTTAAGCATAGGAACTGGAAGTGTAACATTGTTGGATCCAATGTGCTGATACACAGGAACGTGTTCCGCAAATGCACCTGCTTTAGCAATAGCAAGAGATACTGCTGTAAGCGCGTTGCCTCCGAGTCTGCTCTTGTTTTCAGTACCATCCAAATCTATCATTGTCTGATCGATTGTTTTCTGGTCTGAAGGGTCCATTCCTTCTAATGTCTTGGCGATTTCACCACGAACGTTGTTCACGGCATTCATTACACCTTTTCCACCGAATCTTTTACCGCCATCGCGCATCTCGTTTGCTTCCCAAGATCCTGTAGAAGCACCTGAAGGTGCTATTGCGGAAATTCTGTGTCCTTTTACTGTGATTTCGGCTTCTACCGTGGGGTTACCGCGGGAATCCAATACTTCTCTTGCCCATACCTTCTCTATCTGCATAATATTCCTCTGAATGTAATGAATTTAATGAACACACTCTTCCATGCGTTCCAAAAGGAAAGACCTCTCCTTTTTTGTTAAAGGTTCTTCGTCTGTTGAAACAACTAACGAAAATTCTTTATCGATTTTAATATTCAATATTTGATGAATCAAAGTAAGAATAGAATTTGAATCATTGTATTCCACCATGATTTTGAGATTATCCAATACAATAACCGGTTTCTCCGCCGAGTTGATAAATTCTACAACTCTGTTCAACAAAGAACCTAATTTAGAGATATTAAGAACATCTCCACGAGGTTTTGGGGAAACTCCCATAACCAAAATTGTTTTATCATTCAACGCTTCGCGCACTGCCTTTGCCTTCTCTGAAGTTACAACAAGTACACTGTTTCCCGATGATCTGAAATCCGATGCTACTTTGTACACCTGAGAGGGTGATTTTTCAAAGACAACATAAGAGTTACCTAACACAAAATTACCCTTCTGGATTTCAACCACAGTTTCAGATTTTTTCTTAAAATTAAAAAATCCATTTTTTAAAATCTTTTTTGGTTCACTTTCGAGTGAAGATTCATCAACAATTTTTTGAACTAATATCAATACATCGTTTGAATTGAATGGTTTATTAATTGAACCTGCATAAAGTGGATTATCTACAGGTTTGTGATCTTTGCCTGTAACCATCATTATAATTTTTAAACCACAATTTACGTCTAATTCATCGATTAAACGAATTCCACTGTCTTTGTTGACTTCTGAATCTACGATTATGATATCGGGTTCAAAACGTTCTATTGCCAAAAGACCTTGGTCTATGGTTTCTGCAGTTTCTGTTTTATGTCCTTTATCTCCAAGAACATCTTCCAAGATATTCCTGATAGCAGGACTGTCATCAATTATCAGAATCCTCATTCCAATCTCCCCTTGGATGATTCTCCAAGCGTCCTAGTATATACAAGATATTTATAGTGTTTGAACCAAGAAATAAACAGGCCAGAATCAAAAAATACGATATGAAAATTAAATAAAGATGAAAAATTACGCTGGTCTTAGAAAGCCCAGCTTAAATAAAGGTAAAACGGCCATATGGCCGTAAAATGAATTTAGCAGAAATCACTGCTTTCTGCTCTCTTTTGCCTTAGGCCTGAGATTTTTGCTTCCACACTTGCGGCATTTATCTGCTTTGGGTGGGTTTGTAGCGTAGCATCCCATGCATACGGATTTGTCAAGGAGCCTGTGCTCGGCCTCTTTGAAACGTGCCATTTGATATTCCTCTGGCAGACCATTATAGAAGTATTATATATACAATTCGCAGAGTTAGACGTTAAAACAAAGAACGCTGGGAAGAGAAAGCTGAAAGTCTTTGGGATAAGTCAGAACCGAGCATCTCATGAGTGATAAAATCTGGTTGTAAAATATCGATAAGCTCTTTTGCAGCTTTGTTCGTAAAAGGTTGATGCTGATCCATTTTGGAAACGTGTTCGTTTGCAATAGCAATTATATCTACAACCGAATCATTTGGATTACGGGTGTGTTCATCGAAATAAGGGATGTAGTTTCCAGAACAATTAGTATGAAAATGAACTGTTGTTATCTTTTCAATGAGATCTTTGGGATATTTCTCAAATATTTTTTTCAAAGAAGAAATTCCCATTTCTTCAGAAGTTATATTTCCGAGAGAACATAACATATGTCCTGTATCCAAACACAATCCCCAATTATCAAATTCAATGTGGGAATCCAAATATTTGAATCCGTCCGTACTTATTAATTTGAGTCCAGGAGACCATAGATTTTCAAAGAGTATTCTGAAAGGAATATTACCTCCAAAATTCGAAGCTACGGTATTCACAAATTCCGTAAAACTGTGTAAAACTTCTTGATCAGAACGAGATTGCTGTCTTAAGAATACGTCATCAATCTTTGAAGATCCTGCGTGTAAAACGCCGTAGGCAGGATTTATCATGGCGGCGTGTTTAATTGCCACAGAAACGTTCTCTACAACCTCTTCACGATTCTTTCCATAATAGATGTAACGAGACATATCTGAATCTTCAGGATCGCTTGTATCTTCGTTATTCCAAGCCGCATACCAATCTATTGCATATGGAAGATGAACAGCAGGAGAACATGTCTGCATGTCTGTATTAATTTCAGTATAACCCGTAAGAAGTTCTAATCCGTCACATCCTTGAGATTTTAACAATTCCAACAATCCCTTTGAATCAGATGCAAAAGGATGATAATCTTCATAGATTGAATATGACAGAAAATGTTTCATAACAAATAGACCGCAGTATGAATAAATAAAAATTGGGGGGATTACCCCCTGTGTTTATCAGATAAGGTCCAACGCGGCCATTACAGCGGCACTGGAAGCAGCGGATGGATCTGAAGCACTTCCAACGATTATAACATCGTTTTCAGTCATACCGGTTTCACGAATCTGAATCGCCAATTCCGGATCTTCATTATCGACTATCCAATCGGGGGGGATTGTAACGAATCCGTCACGCATAACAACAGTAGTACAACCTGCTGCACCAACTTTGATGCCTGCGTCTCTCTGCTCCATTCCGTTGTAAATCTTGTTTGCCACACCTTTTACCAAAACAGCTTGTTGATACATTCCAACAACTGAATTAGGTAACTGAATGCCGATTACAGAAATTGGAATCGTATCCAAAAATTCGATTCCTTTCTGGCTTATCGAAATACCTGTTTGGTGTATGGTTATGTATTCTTCTGTGCGCAATGTTTCCAATATGCGCCTCATACTTCCTTCGCCTACTCCGACCTGGTCTGCAAGTTTTTTACGACCGATTTTTTTGCCGGTTGCAAGAGTATAAACTGTCCAGAATACGTCTGCGTCAGTAAACCTGAACATCGGTCCGTACTGGGGTGTGTCGATTAATTTCACGTTCAGAACGTCCTTACTTTTCCGTTGATGATCAGTTCAGTGACCTTATCGATGTTGTCGAGCCAATCTGCTGCGATAACTTCGGCTTCGGACTGCCATGATGCAATCTTGGACTGTTCTTCTGTAACAATCTGAATGCTTGCGTTGAGAGGCTCGGAGATAGGTTTACCAATCTGAGAAAGAAGCCTGACTCTAACTTCTGCATCAGTTGATACTTTCTCTGCGATATCGTCTGCAATGAGTTTGGACAATACGTTGTAAATCTTACCAATGTGTGTGATTGGGTTCTTACCGGATGTTGCCTCCATGGACATGGGCCTGTAAGGTGTGATAAGACCGTTGCATCTGTTTCCTCTTCCTACAGATCCATCGTCTCCCATTTCCTGAGACATACCGGTGCAGGTAAGATAGTAAACGTCTCTGTCGTAATCGTCGCCTGTGTTGACATCGATCTTAAGGTTGATATCTTCGCTGCCGATGATATTGAGTGCGTTGTCGTATGCTTTGGACTGAAGTTCTTCTACACAGGATTTGTATGCAGAAACATCGTCGATTTCTTTGTCGATCATTGCACATGCAATTGTAAGAGTGACGTCTTTGTCAACTCTGGAAGCCATAACTTTGACATCCTGTCCTGTTCCTTTCATCTGTGATTTGAGTTTACCGTTGATGTATTCTTCACTCTGAAGAACGAGTTTATCGGTAATAGAGTAAGGTGCGTAACCTACTCCGAAAGATGTGTCGTTTGCGTGGAAACCAGATGATTTGTAAACGCCTGTAAGGTCGTCAGATCCCTGGCTGAGTCTTGCATCCAAAATAACTTCGGAATCTACGTCAAGGTAGGGGAATGTCTTTTTGAGATATTCTCTTGCTGCTTTGAGTGCAACAGGTTTGCAGGGAAGCTGTTTGAGTTCTTTTTCCAACTCGATGCTTGTTGTTGCACGACCTACCAAAAGAATGTATGAAGGGTCAATGATGTTTCCACCTTTGAATTTAGGTGCTGCCTGACCGGCTGCAATCTGTGTTTCATCGGTGTTGTGGTGAAGGACGTGTCCGAATTCTTTGATGTACATTTTACAAAGAGCTCTGCTGACTTCTTCTGCCAATGCATCTGCTACGCTGTCGGGGTGACCAATACCTTTTCTCTCGACAAGCTCAACTTTTCTCATAGGGAGTGGAGGTTCGTTAATTCCTTCCACGTAAATGTTCTTTCCAGACATAAATATCACTTCAATTTAATTGAAATATACAATCTAAAGGATATGAACAAATCAAGGTTAATAAACTCTCTTAGAAAAAATATTCTTATAGGAATAATTTATTATCATAATATGAAGTTTCCAAAAACCGCAGACATCAAAAGTATTCGTAAAAATTTGGATGTAACTCAGGCAGAACTCGCAAAACTTTCGGGAGTGAGTCAAAGCACCATTGCGAAAATAGAGGCTGAAAATATTTCTGCTGGGTATGATACGGTTGTAAAACTTTTTGAAACTCTGGAAGAATTGAAAGATCGTAATTATTCTATAATCACTGCCGCAGATGTTCTTTCCAAGGATATTATTTCGATTCAATCCACAGATAATATTCATACCGCTTCGGAAATTATGATGAATGCAGGTTTTTCTCAACTCCCTGTGATGAATGGTGATATCCCGGTTGGAAGTATATCCGAAAAGAAAATTTTTGGATTACTTGTTGATGGAAAAACAATGAATGAGATCGGTAAAATCAAATTAGAAGAAATTATGGAAGAATCTTTTCCCATTGTTAGCGAAACCATGCCAATGACTTCAGTTGCCAACATAATGATAGAGAATAATGCCATACTTGTAAGTCACAAGGGACACATAATCGGAATGATTACAAACGCGGACATTCTCAAGTTAATCTGATTGATTTGCGAGATACTTCCAAAAACATCATATCGTCCGCAAGAATCGTTTCTTCGAAAATTGCTTTTGCTTCATTGCAAACAGCTTTACGATCGTCATACCGATTGCTAATGTGTGTTAAAACCAACATTCTTACGTTTGCTTTTTTGGCACATTCTCCCGCCTGTGCTGCGGTTGAATGGTAATGTTCTTCGGCCATTGCCGATTCGGTCTCCATAAATGTAGATTCATGAATTAAAATATCCGCGTTGGAAACACTCTCGGCCAACTCTTCGAATCCTTTCGTATCTCCGGTGTATGCCACGGACATTCCCGGACGTGCGGGGCCTATTATTTCTTCAGGTAATACTCCGTCAACCGATTCACCGGCAAACAACTTGGGGAAATCAGCCGGATCCAAACCCAAACTTTCCGCTTTTTCTCTGTTAAATTTACCAACCTGATCTTTCTGTTTGTACACATATCCCAACGCAGGCAAACCATGGTCTGCTCTTATTGCCTTTACCGTTCCTGAACCGGCCGGAACAACATCTCCGGGATTTAAATCGTGCAATTGAAGTTCGTATTCAATCTCGCCTTCACAAGCACTCATAATCTGATTCAAACGTTCTGAAAAACCTTCTGGACCATACACATGCAAAATTTCTTTCCTTCCCGTCAAACCCATTGTTTGTAATAATCCGGGCATTCCAAAAACATGATCTCCATGCATATGTGAAATAAAAATTGCTTTAATCTTCATGTACGAAAATGGAGAGATCATAAGCTGACGCTGAGATCCTTCTCCACAATCGAACAATATAATATCGGAATTGTCCCGAATTGCGATACAGGGCATAGAACGTACCCTGGATGGTGTGCTTGCACCCGTACCCAAAAACAAGACATCCATTGACGCACCGTCAGTAAAGACTGTTCAGTTCGCGGTTTGTCTTTGTTTCTTTCTTTATGTCGCGGTAATGCTGTTTGCAAAGATGCACACTGCGAAGATCGGGTGAAGAAAACTGCAAGGAAGATCCTTCGACGAGTTTTTTGTTTAATGACCTTTCGGCCTCGTTGCTGCAACCTGCTACATCACAGGTTTTTGCTTCGACGTTGTGTTTTGCTAATGCCATACTAATAAAATAAGGTCCAAATGATATATACTTTGACGTGAAAAATTTAAAAATTGAGGAAATTTTCTATATAATTAAACCCATACAGGGTTGATGATTAAAGTAGCGCCGTCTATGCTTTCTGCAGATTTTTCCAAATTAGGAGATGAACTCAAATTTATTGATAATGCGGGAGCAGACTGGGCACATATCGATGTTATGGACGGTATGTTTGTACCTAACATCACAATCGGACCTTTGGTTGTAAAAGCCATGCGTCCTTTTTCGGATATGCCTTTTGACGTTCACCTTATGATTCAAGATCCAATCAGATACATCGATGCATTTGCGGATGCTGGTGCAGATCTTCTTACGGTTCATGTTGAAGCTGAAGGAGATATTATTGGTGCGATAGATAAAATTCATGAAAGAGGTCTGAAGGCAGGAATTTCTTTGAACCCTGGCACAGACTATACGGCACTTGCTCCATATCTTCCAGAAGTTGATTTGGTTCTTGTTATGACGGTTCAACCCGGATTCGGAGGACAATCATTCCGTGAAGAAGGTGTTCCAAAGATTTCTGCGATTTCATCTTGGGCAAAGAAAAATAATCCCTCTCTTGAAATTTCAGTAGATGGTGGGATCAACAGCGAAACAGGAAAAATCTGTGCGGATGCAGGGGCAACGGTTCTTGCCGCAGGAAGCTCTCTTTTCAAAGCAAAAGATATGGCTTCGGAAATTGCGACGTGGAAAAAATTCTGATTTAAAATAAATTATTTCAACGCTACGTGCACAAGGTTTTATTATATTGTATGAAATCACAGGTGTATGAAATTTAAGATACCAGAAGATCGTGCGGCATTCAGTCTCAAGTTAATCTTGATACTTGCTGTTGTCTCGATTGTATTGTTCATTCTCAAAGTGAACGTAATCGTACCTATCATTCTTATCATGATTGCACTCGTATTCTTTATCTTCGGATACATTGTATACGACGGCAACGAAAATAAGAAAGAATGAGGGGGTTGTTCCTTGGGAGTAAATCTCTCGGGTCTGGTCGAAGCCAGAAGCGTCGAGTTAGCAGATCTTAATGGTAAGACCATTGCAATCGATGCATACAACACCATTTATCAATTTTTATCTATAATCCGACAACCTGACGGACGTCCTCTTCAGGACACTACGGGAAGAACCTCTTCCCATCTGTCAGGTCTTTTATACAGAACTTCAAATTTAATTCAGGCAGGAATTGAACCTTCTTTTGTATTCGATGGAAAACCACATGAACTCAAAATGGAAACGTTAAGAGGTCGTAGAGAACGTCGCGAAAAAGCTACGAAAGAATGGGAAGAAGCTGTTGAAGAAGGAGATATGAAAAAAGCATTCTCCAAAGCTCAACAGACCTCGGTTATGACCGATGACATAAGGGATTCATCAAAACAACTTTTGAAAGCAATGGGTCTTCCTGTTATTCAGGCACCTTCCGATGGAGAAGCTCAGGGCGCATATATGTGTATGAAAAACTCGGTATGGGCTGCGGCATCACAAGATTACGATTCTCTTCTTTTCGGTGCACCCAATCTTGTAAGAAACGTTACTATCACAGGACGTCGCAAACAAAATTCAATGGGTAAATACAAGGACATTAAAACTGAAATTATAGAATCCGATGTATTTCTCCAATCCTTGGATATTACAAGAGAACAACTTGTAGATTTGTGTATTTTGATGGGTACAGATTTTAATCCAGGAATTAATGGAATTGGACCTAAAAAAGGTTTGAAACTTGTTAAACTATATGGGGATCTGGAACATATTCTTCCAAAGATAGATGAGGATGTAGAAAACTACGACAAAATAAGATCTATTTTCCTTGACAGTGAATACTCGGATGACTACGATGTAAATCCTAAACCGATTGATCGTGAAGCTGTTTTAGAACTGATGGTTTCCAGAGATTTTTCAGAAGATAGAGTAAATTCCACTATCGACCGTATTGAAGAAGCAAGGAAAGTTGCGATTGCTCGCAAACGTCAACGCTCTTTAGATGCTTGGTTTTAATAAACTATATTAACGCTAAAGCATACCCAGTTTTGCCCCGGGAAAGATAGAACCCGGAGTAGAAGGATGAGCGATGATAAAGCAGGTCCGCGCGAATTATGATGCGCCCAGTATAGAAAAGGATGTCCAGGGTTATTGGGCAACCGAGAATGCTTACGAAAAAACAAAAGAACTCAGGGCAGACGGAGAGAAGTTTTTCTTCGTGGATGGTCCCCCGTATACATCGGGTGCTATTCACCTTGGAACTGCCATGAATAAAACCATCAAAGATATTTTCATTAGATATTGGAGAATGTTGGGATACAACGTTCGCGATCAACCCGGTTTTGATATGCACGGTTTGCCTATCGAAGTTCAGGTCGAAAAGAAGATTGGTGTCCACTCCAAAAAAGAAATTGAAGAAATCGGTATTGACAAATTCGTCGATACTTGTAAAAAATTCGCGTTGGAACTTCACGGTAATATGACCGAACAGTTCAAAAAACTCGGAGTTTGGATGGATTGGGATAATCCCTATCAGACCATTAAACTCGACTTCATGGAATCTGCATGGTGGACCGTATCTCGTGCATACGAACACGGAATGCTCGGCCCCGCACACAGAGTCGTAACATGGTGTCCCAGATGTGAAACCGCATTAGCAAATGCAGAAATCGAATACAGTGATGAAAATGACCATTCAATCATGGTAAAATTCCCACTTGTAGATGGTAGTGCATCTTTGGTGATTTGGACAACAACCCCTTGGACTCTTCCGTCCAACATTTTGGTTGCAGCTCACCCCGACTTTGATTACGTTAAAGTTAAATTCAAAGGCGATGACAAAGAAGATGTCATCCTCTGCCTTGAATCCCAGGCGGAATACGTTATGGGAAAAGGCGGATTCACTTCGATGGAAATTCTCGAAAAAATGAAAGGAAAAGAATTGGAAGGTTTGGAATATATCCCTCCATTCGAGATGTCCGACGAAGCAATTCACAGATCGGAATGGACCTACAAAGTTGTTAACGCTACATATGTTGAAGCAGATAACACAGGTTTGGTTCACACTGCCCCCGGATTCGGTCCCGACGATTACGAAACCGGAAAAAGATATGGAATATTCCCCTTCTGCCCCGTTTCCGAGGCTGGAAGATACACCGACGAATTCCCCATGATGGCCAACAAAAAGGTCAAAACCGTCAACGAAGATATTATCAAATACCTTGACGAAAAGGGAATTTTATACAACGCAGGAAGAATAAAACACAGTTACGGTCACTGCTGGAGATGCAAATCCCCAATTATTTACAGAAGCACCCGTCAGTGGTTTATCGATGTTCCTCAGGTTAAAGACCGCATGCTCAGCGAAGTGGACCGCGTAAAGTGGGATCCTTCATGGGCAGGAGAATCCAGAGAAAAGAACTGGGTCGAAGGCGCCAGAGAATGGTGTATTACCCGTCAGAGATACTGGGGTATTCCACTTCCTGTATGGGAATGCGAATGTGGTAAAATCCACGTTGTTGGACAATACAAAGAATTGGAAGCCGGAGAGGGTTATACACCCGGTATGGATACACACAGGCCTTGGATAGATAATGTTACATTCACCTGTCCCGACTGTGGAAAAACAATGCACCGTGTAAAAGATGTTCTTGATGTTTGGTTTGATTCAGGAGTTGCAGCATGGGCAGAATTTGGATATCCCGCATCCGGAAATGAAATGGATGAATGGTGGCCTCCAAAATTCGTTGTTGAAGCACACGATCAGACCCGCGGTTGGTTCTACACTCAACTTGGAGCAGGTATTGTTTCCTTCGATCGCGCACCTTACGATGAAGTAATGATGCATGGTTGGGTTTTGGATCCAAAAGGACAGAAGATGTCCAAATCCAAAGGAAACATCATTGAACCTCTCAGCATCATTGATGAACTCGGAGCAGATTCACTCAGGATGTATTTGGTTAAATCCAACGCACCTTGGGAAGATACTGCTTTCCAGAAAGACGGTCCCAAGAATGCAAGGAAATCTCTCAACATCTATTGGAATGTTGTAAACTTTGCATCCACATATATGACAATCGACGGATACGATCCCGATATGTACACCATGGACGACATCAAAGAATATCTTAGAGAAGAAGATCTTTGGATTTTGTCCCGTACCGAAAAAATGAAGGAAGTCGTTACCACAGGATTGGAATCCAGAGAACTTCACAAAGCATCACGTGCATTGGAAGACTTCATGGTAGAAGATTTGTCGAAATGGTATGTTAAACTCGTAAGAGACAGAACATGGTCTGAAGATTCAGATGCAGAAAAAGACAAGATGGCATCATACTTCACGTTGCACTACGCAATCATGAATGTTGCAAAAATCATTGCACCTTTCTGCCCTCACATCGCAGAAGAAGTTTACCAACACATGGGTGGAAAACTCCTCAGCGTTCACATGGAAGAATGGCCTGTTGCAGACAAATCATTAATCAATGAAGAATTGGAACACGGAACAAAACTTATCCAGAATATTGTTGAAATCATTGCAGCGGAAAGAGCAAAGATGGGTAGCAAACTCAGATGGCCTCTTCTTGCAGTCAGCGTTCGTGGAAAAGATGCAGGAACAAACAAAGCAGTTCAGACTTTCGGTCATGTACTCGCTCAACAGGGTAACATCAAAAACATTAGCTACCTTGGTGAAAATGAGACTCCTGCTGGTGAAGATATTCTCCCCGTAGAATTCGACGAAGGAACCATATTCATCGACTTCAGCATAACACCTGAAATCGAGGCAGAAGGATATGCACGTGAACTTATCCGTAGAATTCAGCAGATGCGTAAAGATATGAAACTTAAAGTTGAACAATATATCAACTGCGAAGTGGATGCTGAACCGCACCTCGTTGAATTGTTCGAATCCTGGAAAGATCACATCGCCAACGAAGTCAGAGCTAAATCTTTTGCATTTACAGACAGCCCCGGCGGAGACGAAGTTAAGACCTGGGACATAACTGGAAAAGACATCGTAATCGGAATAAGTTCTTCCGAACTTTAAACATAAATCAGGGGTAATAAAATGACAAAGAAAATCAGTGAAGATATGGAAATGATTCCTGTAGAGGATATCAAAGTAACAAAAGATATGACTGTTGATCAGATGCTGTTGGCAATGGGCAGAGCAGGCGGATTCACCGCACAGAAACTCGCAGATGCTACTGATATTGCAGAAAAAATGATTAAAAAAGAAGGATGTCTCAAAATCCTCTCATTCCCTGCATGTATTATGGCAACAGGAACACGCGGAGTTATTGTAGATCTTGTTAAAAATAATATGATCGACCTCATCATAACAACATGTGGCTGTCTTGACCACGATCTTTCCAGATCTTGGGCACACTACTACAAGGGAGATTTTGATTTGGATGATACCATGCTCAGAGAAGAGTATGAAGTCAGCAGACTCGGTAACGTTTTGGTTCCCGATGACTGTTACGGAGTTGTCCTTGAAGACAATCTCCTTCCAATGTTCGATGAAATTTTTGCAGAGACGAAATCACTTTCCACCGCAGAAATCATCGATGCTGTTGGTTCAAGACTCAATGACGAGGATTCTCTTCTGTACCAGTGCCACAAACACAATGTACCCATAGTTGTACCCGGAATTACAGATGGTTCTTTCGGATGCCAGCTTTGGATGTACTACCAGACCCACAGAGATCTCAGGATTGATTTGTTCAAAGACGAACAGATGCTCAGTGAAATGACCAACGAAGCAGAATTCACAGGTGCAATTAGCGTTGGTGGAGGTATCTCCAGACACCACGTTATTTGGTGGAACCAGTTCCGCGGAGGTCTTGATTATTACGTGTACCTCACAACTGCTGAAGAATATGATGGTTCACTTTCAGGTGCACGTCCCAGAGAAGCAATTTCATGGGGTAAAATCAAACCTGATGCAGACAGTATCATTGTGGAAGGAGATGCAACAATTTCACTCCCCTTGATTTACGCAGGCGTCTTGAACAGAACCGAATAAACATTATAACAAAAAGAAGAGATGTGCTGGAAACAGCACTCTCTTCCAATGTTTTTTTTTACTTAAACTTAGATTTTGATTAAAATATAGGAAAATCCCATAATATTCCGTGAAACATTATAGGATTTTTATAGGTTTAATGGCAAGTACACTCGTGTCCTTCGTGTCCATGCTCTTCATCATCATGTTTGTGATTGCATGAAGTTTCAGGATCAAAAACAAGATTTCCTGCAAGCAATGCTTCAACCTGTGCGTCCGCATTTCCTGATGCACCGGGATAGAGATTGATACCGGCGGATGCAAACATATTCTTTGCACCTGCTCCGATTCCACCACATACAAGTGTTGATACATTGTTTTCCTGAAGGTATCCCACCAATGCTCCGTGTCCGATACCGTTGGAGGAGATTATTTCCGATGAAATAATTTTCTTATCTTCAACTGTATATATTTTAAAATTCTCTGTTCTTCCAAAGTGTTGGAAGATCTCTCCGTTTTCATATGTTGCTGCTATCTTCATTAGCATTCCTTCTTGGGTACATACCCAATTAAGTAATCCCTAAAATGACATCATTGCATATATACTTTAGGATTGAAATCGAACTAATAGGATATGCCTAAAATAATATAAGAATAGGACGGGAAACCCGCCCCGTTCTTGTTTAATTTTTCAAAAGTTTATCTACAGTTTCTGTGAGCTTTGGAACAGTATCTTTCTTTCCCGTATCCTCTGGATCTACCCATTCAAAACCAATATTTTCAGGGTTGAGAATAGGTTCTGAATCGACATCAAAAAGGAAAGGCCAAACTTTCCAAATAATATTTCCTTCTCTAATGTATACATACGGGAAAGCAACCTTTGGTTTAGAAACTTTAATCTGTGTTTCTTCCATAATTTCACGAATTGCTGCCTCGTCTGGAGATTCTCCTTTTTCAATCTTTCCAGAAACCAATGACCATTTGGAAGGGAATGATTTTGCATCATCAGGACGATGAAGCATGAGTACCTTTCCATCTTTGATTAAAGCAGAAGATACTGTTTCGATTTCTGTAACTCCTTCGATTGTTACTGTTGAATCTTCAACAACAACTTCATCTCCATCGAATATGAGATCAACATCGACTGAATCTACCATTGGAATTGATGAAATGACTGCGCCTGTAGTTACAATGGTTTCGGCAGATTGATTTATTACTGCAGCCGGTGCATTTCCACGTACAGATAAATCATACATTGTGAAGGATCCGACTGTACTTCCTTTTCCTCTGGGGAAAACAAACACGCGTCCGCGCATGTTTCCGCCGTTACCAACTCTGAGTTCACCTGTTGCTGTATCTACACCGCCAAGGAAACTGAATGCTTCATCGAGTTTCAAGACTTTTCCGGATGCTTTTCCTTTGAATATGCAACGTCCTTCAAACTTCACATTACCACTTCCATCAAGGCTGCAATGTCTTTACACATAACTTTCTGGGAGCAAAGTGTAGGAAGATAATTTCCGGCTTTTGCTGAATTGGATGCGGTTCTTTGGAATGTTCCTTCAATCGGCGCAACAACCATACATGTATCTGCGAGAACAGGTCCGAATTCTTCCAAGATTTTAACATCTTCCGGACATTCAGATCTTATTTTTTCAGATGTACAGAACCAAATTTCCACATCTTTTCTCTTCTTTGTTTTTCCTTTAAGGAATGAAGCAATTTCATGAATCTCTTTTGCCGTAAGATGAGGGCAGCCCAAAGCAATGAGTTGAACATCATCCACTGTATTCAATTTCTCATATGCAGCATCCAACTCTTTCTTTCCAATATGAATTACTTCCAAATCATCTATCGAGTAATTTCCTGCCTCGGGCGTCAAACCCTCTACGTGATACATAGCAACTGATCCGGAAGCAGCCATTGCTGCAGCCAAAGATTTTGCATCTTCAACAGTGGGTGTAATTCCTTTAAAATATGGAATACCTGTGCCGATTGCCATACCTACAGCTTGTCCTAAAAGTGAATGTGAAAACATAGATCCGTCGATTTCGGCATCTATCACCACAGTTGGTGCACGGTTTTCTGTTAAATGGAGACCATAATTTGCAGTTTTTCCAAGAATGGCTGCCGCTAATGCACCTGGGCCACCTTCACGATTTGTTCTAGCACCGATATACGAATTAACAAAAGAAAGAGCGGATGATTCGGCCCATGCTACATGATCGCCCAATGTGGGAACGTTTTCACCCATATATGGTGTACATGAACAAGATGTTTTGATTCCCATACTTCCATATAATTCAATAATCTTGAGTTGTTTTTCAGCAAAGTCAGGAGAGATATGCATCTCTTTCCATCTTTCACGGTCCATTCCAACTGGATTTAAAGTTGAAGGGATTGAAACACGTGCATTGCCTGCTACCAAATCTTCAAGATATTTTATACCGCCATCACCAATGGTTTTGTATGATGCCCCGGATAAATGTGCAGAAGTAATATCGATTAAATCTTCGGCACCATAGATTTTTCCTAAAGCAACCACTAATTCCATAGCTTTACGGGATGCGTCTCCAGACTCCCCGTCCAGTATAGATTGTTCTTCATTCGTAAGGTACATAGGCTTCGCTATGCAATCTTACAATATATGTATACCCGATAATTCAAACAAATTCATTTTGAAAAAATCAGATTTATTGAATATCACGAAGACAAAATACAATGTTCTTTTTCACATCACGATGAAATGCAACGCACTCGCAACATTTTCCGTGACGGGGACAGTCAGTTTTTAGACATGTACAGTTTTCGGCTACGCCTGATTCGCAAGACATAATCAAATATAATATTATAAAACTAAAAACTTTAGGACGAGAGTGAGCTCGTCGGGATTCGAACCCGAGTCAAAGGCTCCGGAAGCCACTATGCTATCCAAGCTATACCACGAGCCCTAATTTGTAAAATAAGAGTGTGTAAGGAAGTAAATTGTTTCCGGGCGATGACCCCGTAGATCCTGGGGGCTCCCATTGAGAGGGTGGGAGCCGAATGAAGATTCCTTACTTACTCTTTTTTGTTGAACTCAGTGTATCCACAGCATCCACAGGAGACTCTGTCTTTGTGTGTTGCCATGAACACTCCGGGGCCACATTTGGGGCAGACGGGTTTGGTCCTTACGACCTTGTCGCCTTCAACGGAGTATGCATCTTTCTTTGATGTAACTTTACTGGTTGCTGCTGCTTTAGCCATTAATATCACTCCTCTGCGGGTGCTTCTTCGACAGGCTTGTCAGCTTCGATACCGTTCCTTTTGAGGAGGTATTCTCTGTCGTATTCAAGAGCTGCTTCTTTGTTGTCGTATACTTTTGCGTATCCTTTTGAAACACCTTTTCCGTAAACGGATTCGATGTTGTCAACGACAACCTGTTCTCTTTTGGCTTTCATCTGTTTTGCAACTTCTTCTGCAATTGCATTTCTTCCGGGAGTTGCCTCACCGAGGTGGTCGACTGTGAATTTAACTTCGACTCTTTTAAGGGTGGGGTTCTCTTTCTTTTCTGTTATTTCCATCTTCATTCTGACTCCTCCATCAAATCATAGAGTTGTTTTGCTCTCTTTGTGATGTTTTCATCCGTGGTGATGACCATCATGCCTTCGCCGGGCCAACCGTAAACAATACTGGATCCTACCGGGGCAAGAATCATACAAGGCAAAGTTGCCAAATCTTCTTCCCCTACGACCCTTATTATTTGCGTTTTACCTGCAAGGGCTTCTTTTATGGCTTCGAACATTTCACAGGTAATCATACCTGCGGGGTTCTGGACAACGACTTCATCCCAACCCTCGCTTTTGACGAGGTTTGCAAATTCAGTCATTTCACGTCTTTCCGTCATTCCGTCATAAACGGAGAGGTCGGGCGTGATGCCATATTTCCTCAATGTGAGCGATACCACGTCGCCCACCGAAATGATTGGTTTTTTGCTGTCAAGGATATCGGGAAGCGAACTTTCCGATAACACACTACCAATTCTCTCCCCGAACTCCTCGCGCTTGCAAGAAGGAAGGATGCGATTGGTAATGCTCATGGTGATCAGCGAACCCTGAGTGCGTATTTTCCGTTGGAGGTGATTCCCATTTTCTTTGCGATGTCAGATTTTTCAAAATCTACAACAACGAGGTATCCCTGCCATTCTTTTGAGGTTTGACCGCCGCAGCGGGGACATGTTTCGTCTTCACAGACAAAGCTGCACTGTTTGCATGCTCTCTGAACTGGTCCGACTACCATTACTCTTCCCTCCTCTTCTGACGATCTTCTTCAATCCATGAAAGTTTTCCGAGACCGGGCTGGCGCATTGTCAGACCGATTTTACTGTCCTGAGGATTCTTTTCGTCAAGGTCGATACTGACAACTCTCACTTTGAGTTTGTCACCGACTCCGATCCACCTGTTGCTTTCTCCACCTACAAGTCTCTGGTTTTCGACATCGATATCGACACGATCATCCATTACCTGACTGATGTGGAGAAGACCATCCAAAGGTCCAAATCTTACAAAAGCTCCAAATTTAAGAATTTCTACTACGACACCTTCGACTATTTCGTTCTCTTTGACTTTGAATACAACCTGATCGAATTTTACGGTCTGGTAGACTGCTCCGTCGCCGTGAACGATACGTCCTGGTCCGAGGGGCTCAACATCTTTTACAAGAACTGTAAGTGTCTTGTCTTCGTTGAATCTGCCTTCGAAACTGTCCCAAGTGAGCGCGTCGATCACTTTGGAAATATCTTCGTTGAGTTCAGTAGGAGGTATGCGGACTGTCCTTTCGGCCTGTGTTAACATATACATGGTGGATCCTCTTAATTTCGGATTATGCCACTCTTATATAAAATAGGTGCGCCAACACGCGCGATTTTATTAAAGGGTTTTAGGTGGGGATTGCCCCCACCATTGGTTTATCCTAATCAGACGTACAAAACTGCTGTTACCAAACAAATGGTGGACAACAATTTAACGAGAACGTGGATTGAAGGACCAGCGGTGTCCTTGAAAGGATCTCCGACTGTGTCTCCAACAACTGCCGCGGCGTGTGCGGGTGAACCTTTACCGCCGTGGTTACCTTCTTCGATGTACTTCTTAGCATTGTCCCAGGCTCCTCCACCGTTGTTGAGGAAGTTTGCCATGAGAATACCGACGATGGTACCGACCATAATCAATGCACCGACAGCCATGTATGCGACATCTGGGAAGAGGTCTTTGAAACAAAGTCTGTAGATTACACCGAATACGACGGGGACCAATATGGGCAAGAGTGCGGGAACAACCATTGCTTTGAGTGCGGAGCGTGTTGCAATATCAACACATTCTGCATAGCCAGGTTCTTCTGTTCCTGCCATGATACCGGGGCGTTCGCGGAACTGTCTGCGAACTTCTTCGATCATTTCTCCAGCTGCGGTTCCGACTGCGCGGATTGCAAGGGATGCGAAGAAGAATACGAGAACTGCTCCGATGAGTGCTCCAACGAATACCAAGGGGTCTCCGATGTTAACGTTAAAGACTTCAGAAAGTGATACGCCTTTGATTTCTGCAACAATCTCGAAGAATGCTGCGAAAAGAAGGAATGCTGCAAGTGCTGCAGATGCCATTGCGTAACCTTTTGTGAGTGCTTTTGTTGTGTTACCTGCTGCATCGAGTTTGTCAGTTCTTACCCTGACTTCATCGGGCTGGTTAGACATTTCTGCAATTCCGCCTGCGTTATCGGTAATAGGTCCGAAGGTATCTTCTGCAAGAATGAATGCGGAAGATGCGAGCATAGCGATTGTTGCGACTGCTGTTCCGTAAAGACCGAAAACCATTGCATCTGCGCCTGCGGGTGCTGCGAAGTATCCGAGCATGTAGGTTGCGACGATGGCGATTGCGATACAAACGACGGGGAGAACAGTGGATTCGAGTCCAGTTGAAATACCTGTGATAACGTTTGTTGCAGGTCCGGTTTCGGATGCTGCTGCGATATCTTTAACGGGCTTGTGGTCACCGGTGTAGTACTGTGTAAGGAACACAATAGCAAGACCGAGTGCGATACCGACAACTCCGCATGCGAAGTAGAGGTACCACATAGCTGTGTCAGCGCTGAGCATCCAATATGTTGTGAATGCCAATGCTGCAAGAACGAGTGCAATTGTGACGTAGTATCCGATGTTAAGCGAGTTGCAAACATCTGCGTTGTCGTCTTTGAGGCGAACAACGAGGATACCAACGAGGGATGCGATCAATCCGAAGGCCATGAGGACCAAGGGAAGGAAAACCCAGTTTGCGCTGAGTGTGGGTGCTGCTACGAGAACTGCTGTTCCGATAACCATTGCACCGATGATTTCTGCTGCTGTGGATTCAAAGATATCTGCACCGCGTCCTGCACAATCTCCAACGTTGTCTCCAACGAGATCTGCAATAACTGCGGGGTTTCTAGGATCGTCTTCGGGAATACCTGCTTCGACTTTACCGACAAGGTCAGCTCCGACATCTGCTGCTTTGGTGTAAATACCGCCGCCGAGCTGTGCGAAGAGAGCTGCGAAGGATGCACCGAATGCGTATCCGACAACTGCGTGAAGTGTAGAGGTCATGTCCTGTCCACCGACTGCGTAGTAGTATACTACGAAGACTGCAAAGAGACCAATAAGGCTGAGTGTAGAAACAGCGATACCAGAAATGGCACCGCCGCGGAAGGAGCAGACAAATGCATCGTTAAGCGACTTGCGTGCTGCGGATGCGGACCTGATGTTCGAATTAACGGAAATTTTCATTCCGATATAACCGGAGAGGATTGAAAATCCTGCACCGATAAGGAAGGCAATGGCAACAGGGATTCCGAGGTATTTCTCGAATCCGGGAATAAATCCTGCGATAGCAAGGATAATTGCCAAAATAATGCTTACAATTCCTATCGTTTTGTACTGGCGGGCAAGGTATGCCATAGCGCCAGTTTCAATTGCATTGGAGATTTTCTGCATCTCAGGGGTGCCTTTGTCTCTTGACCAGACATCTCTGAAGAAATAGAAAGCGAATGCCAATGCAATGACAGCCGCGATAGGGATTATAAACAAAAGACTTTCAGTACTGAATATGTCGATCATTTTTAATTAACCCCATTTCTATGAGTTAATCCCTGTACAAACTCAACATATATAATATTAGACGCGAATAATGAAAGGAAAAAATATTCGATTATACGAAGGGTCCTACGGACAAATCTGAATTTTTTAGGAAATCTGATAAAAGCTTGTATGATTTTTTACCATTGTCATCCACACATAAAAACAGATTTTCGTCTGAATCCATATAGCCACAACCAAGTGTACATATTGGATTTATAACATCTTTTTTGAAAATATTTTTAACACATTCAGAACCGATATCACATGCTAAAACTAAGATTATATCTGAATGTGCCAGCAATTCGAAATCTATCTTTCCGATAACTTTATTTTCAAGACATCCTGCAGATGTTGAAGCTATGCCGGTAACATTAATTCCATCAGCTTTCAAACGGTTAGAAAGTCTTTCTGATGATTCTAATCCTCCGATATTTCCACACAGGCGTATGCATGTTTTACAGGTCCATATAAGCACAGAATGTCCTTTGAGATCTTCTAAAAGTTCATCGTATGTACGATTTCGGGCCATCAACATCATATGGAATATGTACGTAGAATTTGTATAAAAACACGCCGTAATTCGTATTTTTTACTACACACATTTATTATGTAAAGTAGGTAACGTGATAAACAACAGAAGATTTTTTAAGTAATTAGATTGTCTTCGATTATATTACCAGACAAGGATGAATGTAAATATAGAGCCTTGAAATTCTAAACAAGTAATAAAAACGTTATATAAATTGATATAATAATTACACATCTTTGGCTTACACAAGTCTTTATTGACAGAGTTTTGTGAAAACATGAAAAAAATAGCAGTCCTACGTGGAGATGGAATCGGCCCTGAAGTAACTAATGCGGCATTAACGGTATTGAATTCAGTAGTTGATTTAGAATTCATAGATGCAGACATCGGACAGATTGCGTATAATCATTATGAATCTTACTTACCATCAGAAACTCTTGATGTTATATCTGAATGTGAATCAATTTTATTAGGTACAATATTTGATAATGAAAATGATAATAGATATCGCAGCCCCGTTATTGACCTTAAAAGACAATTAGATCTTTATGCAAATATCAGAACCTTTAGACAGTTAAGTCCAGATATTGGATATCCTGGTGTTGATACATATATTGTCAGGGAAAATTCTGAAGGTATGCACGCTGTATCAGAAGTAGAAGATTTAGATGGCGTAACACTTAACAAACGTGTTAGTATCAAAGCATGTACGCGTATTTGTCAAACTGCATTAAAAGTTTGTAAACGTAAAAATAGACAAAAAATTACATGCGTTCATAAATCAAACGCTTTTCATGCAGCGGATGGTTTGTTCAAAGATATATTCTATCAAGAATGTGCAGGGACTGAATATCAAATTAACGATATGTATGCAGATAAAGCCGCGGCCACATTCATTTCCAATCCTGAAGAACTTGATGTTGTTGTAACACTAAACATGTATGGAGATATTCTTTCAGAAGAAGTTTCTGCATTGGTTGGTGGAACTCATATAACACCTTCTGGAAACATTGGAGACTCGATGGGTTTGTTTCAACCTATGCATGGTGCAGAGCCTGAAAAAGCTGGTTTAAATGTAGTTAACCCCACCTCTGCAATATTATCTTCTGCAATGATGATGGATCACCTTATGTTAATCGATGCAGGAGATAAAATCCGTAAAGGAATTAGAATGGCATACAAAGAAGGATCCCGTACGGCAGATATTGGCGGAAGTATGGGAACCCAAGAATTTGCAGACAGAGTTGCAAAAATCTGTGGAAAAATGAATTAATTTTTAATTAAAGGAATAAAGGTGCGGGATTAGCCGCACCTGTTTAAATTCAAGCGGGTTCTTCGTTCTTGATGAAGTCCGTATCGTCATCGCAAATGATTTCCATTTCACCACGGGTGAACTTGGTAACCAAACCGATAAGGAATCCAGATACTACAACAATTGCTACAACTGCCACTGCGAATATTATGTTCTCATATGCTCCAAGAATGAGACACGAAGCAATAACTCCGATCCATCCGGCCATTCCGTGTAAGTTGTGAACACCCATTACATCAAGGACTCCAAGCATCTTACAGAAGCGAGGCTGGAGGAAGATGAAACAGAGTGCCGATACAATACCTGCTACTGCTCCAAGCAACAATGCGGTCCAAGGAGAGGTTATCAGAAGTGTTGCTCCAATCGCAACAGGTCCTGCGAGCATTGCATATGTGTAAATGAGAGGGTTAACTTTCTTTTCGATTACCATACATACAATATATGTACTGATAATTGAACCGATTCCTGCCATGAAACATACGAGTGTTGCTCCCGCAACCTGGTCTTCTGCAAGACCACCGGTTACGAAAGAGGGCCAAAGCATCCAAAGAAGCATTGAAGCCAACCATACGAAAGACACACTGTGTGTAGATGTGTACATAGGCTCGTCAAATGCTCTTTTATCACGGATAGCCATTGCCACACCGAGACCGAAGTATGCAGCGCACATGTGAACCAGAATTGATCCACCGGGATCGGTTGCAACCAATCCTGTAATGTCTGAGAACATGAACCATTCTACAAACGCATATACGGGAGCGAACAGCAATCCAATCAAGAGATACTGCCACATTTTGACGGTTCCGAGGAACACACCGATTGCGATTACTAATGTAATAGAGCAGACGACTGCCTTAAACATCATTGCCTGACTAAGAATATCTTCTGTGAACCAGAACTGCTGAATCAAAAGATATCCTATGTAGCTTGTAGCTGCGGAAAGCAAAACTGCAAGTGCTACACCCCATTCGAATTTCTTAATGAAAAGCATGAGGAATGCAACAAGCATCAACATGAACCAAACATCAAGATTCTTTCCGAAAAGAGCTGAATTTGATTGTAATACTCCGTCAGAAATAACTGGATCAAAGGGTATGAATGCCAAAGCAACCAAGCCGATTACAGCTATTATAACGAAAATTATCATTCTTTTTGCAACATCAGAAATTTCCATTAAATCACCTTCATTTGATTAAATAAGGAAAAAAAAGGTAAAAGGTTTAGATCGTATTTTTTCCAATACGCGTTAATCAGAAGTTGTCACTAACGTCGATACCGAATCCACGGAGTGTTTCGCATGCCTTATCATAGGTTGCAAGGTGCTCTGCTGTGGGTTTAACGGTAAGTGGGTTGTAACAGTCCTTGAATGCCTGACCTGCAGGTGCGGATGTGTAGCTGCCTTCGTAGCTGCTGACAATTCTGTCGAGGATTTCATTTACGTCAGAAATCTTCATGCCTGCTGCTGCCTGTGCTGCCTGACCCATCATACGTGCTTCCATACCGGTTGTCTTATCCATGACAACACCCTTTGCAGGTGCTGCACCAGAGAGAAGTTCTCTACCGGATGCGGTATCGTTGATTGCCTGTGCTGCGACTTCGAGGAAACACATTTCAGTGTTAGGTCCTGCAACTTCGTAGTACTGGTTTGCAAGGAGCAAGTCACAGTGTGCATCAATTGCTGCACAAGCGTGTGCTGCAATCTGGAGTGTTTCTCTTGCAGAGGTAATACCCCATCTGATGTGGATAGGTCCGTCAAGGTGGAAGTTACCGCTGAAGAGTGCGAAAGATGCAAGGGTTGTTGCAACGTCACTGATTGCGGTTTCTTCGACGCCACCGGTGTAACCACCGAAGATAGGCATCTGTTCGATCATGACCATGTCACCGTTTGCCTGCCATCCAGCAAGCATGTTGATACCGGCCATATCCATCTTCAATTCGTTAAGCTGGGAACACTCGTGTGCTTCCCAGGGCTTCTGACCTGCATACTGCATGTCGGCTGCGAGCCTTGCTGCTGCAGACAAGGGTGTTTCAGGTCCCTATATTCCGAGTCCAGGGCGTGATGCTCTGATTCTTGCTTCTTTAACCGCCCTGAGTTCTGCCATTGTAGCACGAATTTCGTAAGGGGTGTTGGTTGTTGCAGGGTGACCTTCGAAGTTGCACATGACACCGTTAACGATGTGGTCAACAACTCCTTCCTGTGCGTAACTCTGCATAACCTGGGTGAAATATTGCTCAGAAACAGGTGATCCGGTAGGTCCACCCTGAATAATTGGCTTTACGGATGAATTTCCGCGACGGGGGTAGAAGTATGCGCTGTCTCTTCCCTCTCCGAGTTTGAGTTTCTTGGGTGTCTTTTTGATACCTTCAAGAACTTCTTCTTCTGTAACTGTAAGTGTGCGTTTCAAATCCTGGTTGTAGTAACCGGTTGTAACAAGCATCTCGAGACCTGCGTAGAACAAGTTGTCTTTTGTTTCTTTGTCTTCAGGGATGAATTTACCGCCGAAGTCAAGATTGTATTTCTCTTTGAGTGCTGTTGCGTTTGTGGGGATGATTGTGTAGTCCCACTCTTCTTCGGAAACTTTCTTTCCTTTTGCAAAGCGATCGTAAATATCGCAAATGTTGAATGCTCTTTCTACTGCCATTTTAATCCCTCAGAGAAGTTTGTTTACGAGGTCGATAATTTCGGCACCGCTTTCGGAATATCCATCTGCTCCGATTTCGTCGCACCATTCCTGACTGCAGGGTGCTCCACCGAAGATACATTTGAAAGGTGCGTTGACTTCTTTGACTGCGTCAACGAGGTCTTTCTGAACCTGGAGTGTTGTTGTCATAAGTGCGGATCCACCGAGAACGGCTGCATCGTTTTCTTCACCGGCGTCCAAGAAGTCCTGGGGTGATACGTCGCATCCGAGGTCTGTTACTGTGAAACCTGCTCCGCGGAGCATAGCGCAACAAACGTTCTTTCCGATTTCGTGAATATCTCCTTCAACGGTTCCCATAACTACGGAACCGCGCATTGCACCATCGCCTGCAGAGAGGAGAGGTCCGAGAATTTTGAGTGCTGCTTCCATTGTTTTGGATGCTGCGACTACCTGAGGAAGGAAGATTTCTGCTTTGTCGAATCTGACACCAACATCTTCCATACCTGCACCGAGTCCTTTCTCGATGATGACTTTTGGTTCAATACCTGCATCGATAGCTTTCTGTGTTGCTTCCTGTGCAAGTTTTACGTTCCATGTCTCGATAGATTTTTTCAAATCTGCGATAATTTCGTCGTTTGACATATTTTTTCCTCCATTTCAGACGTCAGGGTCCTTACACACCTGACTTCCCAAGGGGTCTTCCTCATCGAGACCAGCTTTGTAGGCTGCAATGCGATCTGCCGGTGGCACTTTACCGCATTGACGGACGCCGTATTTCAAGGGAGATTTGTCGCGCATAACGAAACGCCTAGGTAATACACTCTCGGGCTTTTCATTCTGTGTTAATTCAAGTTCCGACATGATACATACATCCATAGTCAACAGAACCCCTTAGGCTCTGAATAAGTAATCATCTTTGTCCACAATATATAAATCTTACTGTTGGGTTTTTTCTATGAAAAAAAGTTGTATATAATACATTGCATTATTTATTAATTTTTTTTGATATCATATATAAAGATATCTTTTTCAATATTGATGTTTCAATATAATTGGATACATCCTATCCATGTTGGCACACAATATGGCGCCGCCGGAAAAAATATGGATCTTTTCTCTCCGAAATAAATCACAACACAACCAGGACTTAAACCTACTACTCTAAAGACTATTGATTCTTTTTAGTTTATTATAAGGGACATAAAATATCCACATATAATCAAAAACTGTGGAAAAAGAACGAATTCTTCCAGAAAAATATTCAAAAACAATATAAATAGAAAATATTAAATATAATGAAGTAAAAAACCACATTTTGATAGAAATATTTAAATATAATATTTTTTTCAACAATTGTAAAAAAGCTAATCTTTAAATATCATAAACTGAAATTTAATACATAAGAGGAACATCCTTGAAAAATGTATTATGGAAAACGCCCTATGCACTCCATGATGCAAATAATGACTCTGTCCGCTCGGGCGTGCGATTTCCTCCTTTAGTCAGCAGCGGACAGAATCCAACCATTACAGGCGAAAAATATGACAGGAGAGTATGTTGAATGGAATTATGCATATTAGGCGATTCAGCGTACGGTCTAGAATATGCATATCTTGCAAAAAAAGCAGGATGTCGCGTAACTGTTGTCAGCCCAACCAATTCTTTCTATTCCAAGGATTTTATTGACGAATATATCAATATAAATTTAATGGACAATCTGAAAAAGACAAGAGATAGTTTAGAATCATTTGATGCGATAATTCCTGCCATCGATGATTTGACTATCTTAAAACAGATGCACCTTCTCATTAATTCTGAAAAGAAAGATCTTTTTGATCTTGCAACATACACCGCATCTTCGTCCAATAATATCATGAGCAGGGTGTTTGAAGGGATTGGTATCCCCACTCCGATTCCATGGCCCAGTTGTGGTTTCCCTGTTTTAGCAAAACCTTCGAAAACCACCTGTGATTTTCCTACGGAAATAATTGAAAATTCCGAAGATCTTAACAGATACATAAAAGCAATAAGATCTATCGGAGAAGAACCTACAATTCATGAATACCTCTCAGGAAAATATGTTTCTGTAGATGTGCTGGGTAATGAAAAAGGAAATGTACTGTTTCCAATAAATGAATTAGAATACAATAGCGATAATGATATCTGCAGAACATATTGTGATGAAGAATATAATAAACAAAGAAATTTAAATTATATAAGAAAAATATCAAGAAATCTTGCAGAAGTTATGGCACTTAATGGATTTATGTCCATAAAAGGCACATTCATAAAAAACAATCCTTGCATCTTAGATATGGATGGACGTATTTCTTTAATGACTCCGTTATGCACACTCGCCTGCTCCGGGATCAATCTTTTGGAAGAACAATTTAAATCGAAAGAAAAGATGAGAGAGTTATCGCCCAAGTTCAACGGATGTGCAATCTGTGAACATGTTGTGGTTTCAAACGGAAAGATAAGATCGGGTGGAGTTGGAGAATTCCATCGTATATTCGAACCGTCTATCAAATATGATTTGTTTGGCGTCGATGAAATGATTACAGACTATACCAAATACTCCGATAATTGGAGAGGTATGCTCATTCTTCGCGGCAATAATCGTGAAGACGTGGAAGAAAAAAGAAATAACTGTATTGACAATATTATCTCCGAATGCAAACTCAAAGATGAAGATCTTGGGCATTTGAGGTCAACTGAATGACTCGTCTGACATCCGATGATATAAAAGAAACACCAGTTGTTTCGAAACTCGATACAGAACTTAAAAACATAGTTGGAACAACATTATTGGGAGTTGCAAGCAATACAATTCCCGGAATGACTGGAGATTTTGATTTTAAAAATCTGAAAGCCGGTGTTGTCCCTATTACTTCTGGCGAAGGAGTCATAAGAGGATTTTCAGAATCTGTAAAAGCCATATCCGAGTACCTTGGTATGGAAGCTTTCGTAACCAATTCCCCAGATGTTGGAGGAATTGCTGAAGCCATGTCCAAAGGAGCGGACATTATCTTTATGGCCGACGATTATGAATTTATTGCATATAATCTGAAAACTGGAGTATATTCAAACAATACAATCGCCACTGCAAAAGGATATATTTCCGCCTTAGAACTTGCAATGGGAACTTTTGAAAACAACGAAGTTTTGGTTATCGGTGCGGGAAGAGTTGGAACAGTTGCTGTTGAAATTCTTTCCAAAAAATGTTCCAAAGTTTTTGTTACTGATATTGATTGTACCAGAGCAGAAAATCTTGCATCTAAATATCCCAACGTATATTGCGTAAAAAATATTGAAGAAGCTGTGCGTTCAAACATGAATATTTTGGATGCTTCACCCGGATTAATAGACGGAGAATGGGTCCAAAAAGGTGCAATAATATCTGCCCCCGGAATTCCATATGCGTTTGATAAAAAGGGAGAAGATAAAGCCAAAATTATCATACACGATCCTTTGAGCATAGGTGTATCCGCAATGGCTGTTTTGAGTGCCAGAGATGAGTACTTCTAAACCCAGGATATAACTAAAACAATTGATAAAAGTACATAAATAATGTATGTGGTACCTGAATGGAAGTGCAAAAATGACCGCTAAAAAATATGTTGACTTGTTTGAATCATATCTTAGATTTAACAAGGGAAAAAAGGTCAGAGAAGATACGTGGGATTTTGTTACGGTACCCACGAATGCACTCCAAATTAAAGAGAAATACCGTATTGATTTTAAAAATGAAATTATCCCAACAGATCAGGATATGATTGACCGTTTGTTCATGGCGGGTGTGGATATGCTCGTTAGTACAGGATTCTACAATGTCGATACCGGCCGTACTCTTATGATTACTGAGGATGAGATTTATGAAGGACTCAAACGTGCTCCAACCAGTCTCAAACTCGGAGAGGGAAAAGATCAAGTTGTTTGTAAAGCCCGCCACGGCAATGATAGAATGAAACCGATTATAGAAGGTGGACCAACAGGTGCCCCGGTTTCAGAAAATGTATTTACACCAATGATCCAAGCATATGCCCAAGAACCTGTTATAGATACATTAGTTAGCGGAGTTTTATCCACATTAAACGGAATTCCTTCAACAACAAATACACCTTTCGAAATATATGCAACAATTGCAGAAATCCGCCTTGTAAGAGAAGCTCTTGCAAGAGCAGGAAGATCCGGAATGTGCATATAGGGTCCTGAAACTCCTCTGTCTACAGCGGGACGCATATCATCAGGATTAACAGACCTTGGTCTAAGAAAAACAGATTTACATGAATGTTCCCAACTTAATGAATTGAAAATGGACAACATGGGATTGAACATGCTTGCTAGTTGGTATGCCAACGGAGATACAATCCTGATGGAACAAATGCCTATTTTCGGAGGATATTCAGGTGGTGTTGAAGAAACAACCATTTGTGATATTGCAACAACTCTTGCATCTTTTGCATTGTTCAACGCAGATTTACATCTTGGCGGCCCCATTCACATAAGATGGGGTGTAACAACTGCCGCTGCAACACTTCAAATTTCGGCACATACTGCAGCAGCTGTTGGAAGTTGTACAGATCTCCTCTTAGGAAACCAATATTATACTTTGGCCGGACCTTGTACAGAAATGTGTCTTTTGGAAGCTGCGGCACAAGCAATAACAGATACGGGATCTGGAAGAGCGCTCATATCAGGATGTGCTTCTGCAAAAGGAGTGGTTATGGATAAAACAACACCTATGGAATCAAGAATGATGGGTGAAGTTGCTACCGCGGTTGCAGGAAGAGATGTAGAAGAACTTAATGCAATTCTTAAAACATTAATAGGAAGTTATGAACCTTCTTTCAGTCATGCACCTAGTGGAAAAAGATTCCAGGATTGTTATGATTTAAAGACTCTGACTCCAACGGATGAACACATAGAAGTGTATGACAATGCTGCGATTGTTTTATCTGAAATCGGTATTGACCTACAATAAAAGCTTTTCGTGAAAAAGGTTTATTTTCTGTGTTGAAAAATATCTGTGCCAGTATATATCATACAAATGTCATTTATCAGACTAACAAGCATCCATAAAATAACCATGCTACAAAATAATTATATACCTCGGATGCAAGACATACCTAACATTAAGAGAATGAAAAAGGGGGACGGTCTGGGACCGGTAGGCCTCTAAAGCTGAACTAGCGGGGTTCGATCCCCCGGTCTCTCGCCTTTTACTCTCTTTGGTGGTGATGACATCAATGTAGATTTTACGGATGCGCAGAAACAGCGCCTAAGAGAATTCGGGGAAAATTCGTACTCGGAATCTTTTGAAAGCGCCGAGGCACGCGACAAGGAATTTTCTCGGACTCTGTCCGGATTGGTAAAGAAGAATGAAGAGGGTATCCAATTCAGTATTAACAACCCGAATCGCCATATTCTTACCAAATTAGAAGCAGATATTGCAGCTAAATTAAACGAACTTGGATTTATTGAAGTAAGAACTCCAACCGTAGTTTCAAAGGCTGCTTTGGCTAAAATGACAATTACTGAGGATCATCCTCTTTTCAAACAAGTCTTTTTCATCGATAATAAAAGATGTCTCAGACCCATGCATGCAATGAACTTGTATTATGTTATGAGAAAACTTAGAGACCACACTGAAGGTCCTGTAAAGATTTTTGAAATCGGATCCTGTTTTAGAAAGGAATCCCACAGCAGCAACCATTTGGAAGAATTCACGATGTTGAATCTTGTTGTTTTGGGCCCGGAAGGAGATCCTGTAGAAGAACTCAAAACATACATGTCCGCAATTATGGATATTGCAGGTTTGGAGTACGAACTCATTGACGAAGAATCCGATGTTTACAAAAGCACAATCGATGTAGAAGTAAACGGACAGGAAGTTGCATCGGGAGCAGTCGGCCCCCATATACTTGATGCCGCACACGATGTTCACGAAGCATGGTGCGGAGTCGGATTTGGATTAGAACGTCTTCTCATGCTTAGAGAAGGAAAAACAAACATTAAGAAAACCGCAAGGAGTATTACATACCTTAACGGTTCAAAAATAGATTAAGGGATTTTATGACAATTAAAGATATACTGAGTATTGCCGAAGAAGGCAAAGGTTTGGACAGAGATCAGATTTTGACTCTTATGAAAACCGAAGGTAAGGATATCGATTTGTTATTCGAATCCGCAGGAGCCGTAAGAGACAAAGTATTCGGAAACAGAATTTCCATCTACGGTTTCGTATATTTCTCCACATACTGCAAAAATCAATGTGCTTTCTGCTACTACAGGGGAACAAACTCCGCTCTTCCGCGTTACAGAAAAAGTACGGAAGAAGTTGTAGAACTTTCATGTGATTTGGTTGATGCAGGTGTTAACTTGGTTGACCTTACAATGGGTGAAGACCCTGTTCTTTACGCCAACGGATACAAAGGAGTTCTTGACACCGTGCAGGCAATCCGCGATTCCGTTGATGTTGCAATCATGGCATCCCCCGGAGCTTTGGATGAAGAAACATTCCCCAAACTCCGTAGCGCAGGTGCAGATTGGTTTGCATGCTATCAAGAAACACATAACCGTGAACTTTTCAAGAAACTTCGTCTCGATCAGGATTATGACCGCCGTCTTAATCAGAAAATATGGGCAAATAATGCAGGTATCCTGACTGAAGAAGGAATCCTTGTCGGAATCGGAGAAACCGCGGAAGACCGTACAGATTCGATTATGGCAATGGGTCCGCTTGGATGTCAACAGGTAAGAGCAATGACTTTTGTTCCTCAAAACGGAACACCTATGGAACAGAGAGATCCATCAAATTCCATTGATGAAAGAAAAGTCATCGCTTTACTCAGACTTGCATATCCCGATAGATTCATTCCCGCAAGCCTTGATGTTGAAGGAATCGATGGTTTGGTAACCAGGGTAAATGCCGGTGCCAACATAATTACATCAATCGTACCTCCGCATGAAGATCTTGCAGGCGTTGCACAACACGATCTTGACATTGACAATGGAAACCGTTCCGTTCAACATGTTATGGAAATGCTTGATGATATGGGTCGCAGAGTTACAACCAACAACGAATATCTTTCATTGATAAACAAATGGAGATGATTCTCTGAAACTTTGTATTGTTGGTGGTGCACTACAGGGAATGGAAGCATCATATCTTGCAAAAAAAGCAGGTTATGAAATTACAGTAATTGATCGTAGGTCAAATGCTCCCGCTCTTGCACTCGCCGACAATATATTGATTGCAGATGTCGTAAAAGATTACGATATCGTAAAAGAAGCTGTTTTGAAATGTGATGCCGTGCTTCCTGCATGTGAAAACTTAGACATGTTGGAAACTCTAACGGATATTGTCAAGGGTTCAAACATTCCGCTTCTCTTTGATTTAAATGCTTATAGAATTTCTTGTTCTAAAAAAGAATCCAACGACATTATGGAAAAGATTGGAGTTCCAATACCCCAACCTTGGCCTGAATGCGGATATCCTGCAATCGTAAAACCATCTTCTCAAAGTGGAAGTATAGGTGTAAAGGTTGTTGAAAATGAAGAAGATTTAGAAGATGGATTAAAATTCATAGAAGAAATAGGTGATGTTCCTGTTATGCAGGAATTTGTATCCGGACGTAGCATTTCCATTGAAGTTATCGGAAACGGAAAAACCGCAACATCATACGTAACAACTGAAGTCGTTTTAGATTCGGGATATGATTGTAAAATGGTAAGATGTCACCCCGACATAATATCGCCTGAACAAAACACAGAATTTGCAAAAATTGGAAAGGATATTGCAGAGTTTATCAAACTTGAAGCACTTATGGATGTAGAGGCCATTGTAACTTCAAAAGGACTTAGAGTTTTAGAAATAGATTCCAGAATTCCGAGTCAAACTCCCGCAGCTATTTTCGCAGCAACGGGAATTAATCTTTTGGAAGAATGGGTTTGCACCGCATTGAAGTTAGAACATCCTACATACAAAGGATTGGGTGCTGCCGCCTACGAACATTTTGTCATAAAAGATGGCAAAATAACCGCATGCGGAGAAAAAGAATTTTCTCATGTTAACAACCCTCGCATTGTAAACGGATTATTCGGATCTGATGATATGATTACAGATTACGAAGAAGGAAAATCCGAATGGAGAGTTACAATGATTACTTCCGGAAAAACGATGGAAGAAGTTGATAAACGCAGACTTTCCATTATTCACAATATTATGGAAAAATGTAACCTCTCCGAACACGTTGACCCTACACCGGAGATGATTTAATGCCAAGACTTACACTGGAAGAAGTTGCATCCATCAAGCATAACAAAACAATGCTGGATAAAGAACTTGAACAGAAAATTGGAACAGATGTCAGAGGATTGGCATGCTATGCGACAGACATTCCCGAAAAGAATGTAAGATTTGATGATATCATTGCCGGAATTGTTCCAATTACTGCAGGAAAAGGAGTGATATCCGGATTCTCGGAATCTGTTGCGTCTGTTTTGGATAGAGTGGAAATAAAACACTTTATTACAGAAACATACGATGTTACAGGAATTGCAGAAGCAATTTCCAAAGATGCAGATATTATCTTCATGGCGGACGATCGCAGATTTATCGCATACAATACCCGTGCCGGAAAATATGCAGATAATGTTGAATGTACTGCAAGAGGATACGTAGCGGCATTGGAACTTGCCGCCGATGGACTTTCTAAAAAAGATGTTCTTGTTGTAGGTGCGGGAAGAATCGGATCACAAGCTGCAGAAATTCTTCGAAATATGGGTGCAAACGTTGCCATTACGGACATAGTCCCGGAAAAAGCAAAAGAAGTTGCAGACAATCTTAACATTTCATATGAAATTGATACAAATAAATCAATTTCAGACAATATGATTATTTTTAACGCATCGGATGAAGGAATACCTGCTAAACACGTTAAAGATGGTGCGGTAATATCTTCACCAGGTGCAAATACAGAAGCTGATAACGCCAAAGTTATCTTCGATCCTTTGGATATTGGAGTAACGGTTATGGCAGTAACATGTGCCAGCTTCCATTCGAACAAATATACAGACATTAGAAAAAGGTAAGAGAAATGTACGGAATTGCATTAGATATTGGAACAAGCGGTTTGCGTTGTCAAGCTGTGGATATTGAAACTAAAAAAACACTTGCAACGGCAATCACTGCCCGCCACCCCATTCCCGGAATGAACGTTATCGATCACGTAAATTTCGCCATGGATTCTGGACCAGATGTAGCACATAATGTTATGATTGGCGCGATCAACAACCTTTTCGAGGAACTTAACATTGATCTTTCAAAAGTTGTAAAGGTCGGAGTTTGCGGAAATCCTTTCCAGCTTTCAATATTCCAGAATATCGAAATCAGAGATTTGGCATATGCAGGTAAAAACAAACTCGAAAAACTCGGTGTTGTTTCCCCTCCCAGAGACGGAGATATCATCCCCGCATCTGATGTTGGACTCGTTGGAATGCCTAACGCAACCGTGTTCATACCTCCGGCAGTTACACACGAAATCGGTGCGGATGCAATTGCAATGCTCAAAGCAACAGGCATTCTTGACAGTAAAGAACCGTGTCTTATGGTTGATTACGGTACAAATGCTGAAATGGCACTTATTGTTAATGGAAATGTTTACACAGGATCTGCAGCAGCAGGTCCCGCACTCGAAGGTCAGCAGCTTGAAAACGGTATGCTTGCAGCAGAAGGTGCAATCTGTGACGTTGAAGTAACCGATAAAGGATGGAAATGTTTCGTTCTCGATGAAACAATGTCTGTCCAGGAAGGAGATATTGTAGATCCAAGAACCGGAGAAACAGTTGTAGAAGGTCCCATGCACGGAAGAGCAATCGGAATTACCGGAACAGGTGTCGTATCTGCAATGGCTTGCGGATTCAAATCAGGAATCGCAACACCTACCACCATTGATTCCGAAGATCAGAAAATCCACCTTCAGAACAATGTTGTAATCGGACTCAAAGACATCGATGAAGCAGGAAAAGCAATCGGTGCATTAAGAGCTGGTTTCCTTACACTCATGGATGCAGCAGGACTTTGGGTTGATGATATTAAGATTGCATATATGTCTGGTGCAACCGGTCTTTACGTGGATGCACGCAAAGCACAGGCAATCGGAATGGTTACACCCGGTGCAGAACGTCTTGTTCAATTCGGAAACACATCCATTACTCTTGCAAGAGAAATCGTATTCGGAGAAGTCTCCATGGATGATTTGAAAGAATTTGCACAACGTCTCAAAGCGACTCACTGTATGTTCGCAACATCCAAAGTTTTCCAGGATATATACGGCGTAGAAATTTCATATTGGTCATACAATATGCCTTTCGCATCATACAACGATATGCTCGATTTGAATGATATCAAACCCATTCCTCTCGAACCTGTTGAATCAACATCCAAGAGAGTCGTAGCAAGAGATTTGCCCGACGTCGAAGAATTCGGAGTTAAAATCATTCAAGAAGCCGGAGTTATTCTTGAAGGAATTCTTGAAGAATGTACCGGCTGTAAAAAGTGTGAAAACGAGTGTCCTGAAAACGCACTTAAGATCGAAAAGGTTGATGTTGGATTCAACGCAACCGTTAGATCCGATCTCTGTGGTGGAACCGCGTGCAGGCGCTGTGAAAGAGCTTGCAAAGACGAAGTATTCCGCTACAACATTCTCAGAATCAGAGATTAAACACAATAACCGCCGGTGTATACCGGCGGTACAACTTTTTCAAAAACTTGCAGATAATCACATCGTGTGATATTTTTTACATGCGGGAATATGTTTTGATGACATGTCATAATTAAGTGTAGACTTTTATATATACCCAGTACTACGATATTGTTTTAATTATCAGAGGGAAAATATGAAACCTGAGATTGTAAAAATAACATCTGTTTTCATCGCCTTGATATTCTTATCGACTGGATTCATGTCTATGTCTGCAGACAACACGCAGGCTTCGTCTGAAAATATTAAACCAGGAAATATAGAATATATTGATGAAAACGGGATGTTCATTATCAAAAATGAATATCTAGAAAATATGTTCAAATGTACGGGAAACCCATCTGACGTAGATGATATGGTTGGGCACGACGCTATGACCTCGACTCCGTTGGAAATTGCTACATGGGGCGGAGGCGATAACACGTCTTTCCATGCACGCGAGCATAATTCCGAATCGGAAATTAAAACTGCTCTTACGAATGTAAATACAGATTCGTACCATTCTATTGGATTCGGAGCGGCACTTACCCGCAATTCAGATTATGTATCCCAGGATCCCAACAGCCTTTGGAACAAAACAGGATTTAATAAACAAGATTGGTTCTGTTCACTGTACTATGATAATAATTCTGGAAATCTCATGCTTATGGCAACAAATGGTGAGAATACCTCGGTTGTTAATATAGATTCAACCGTGGGTACAACACCGTATTTAGTATCTGAAATTAATAAAATCTCATCCATACAGTCTGCCAACATTCTCAATTATGAAGTAGGTGATTTTGATGGAGATGGAAACGAAGAAATTGCAGTTTTCCATCAATTTAAAATATACTTCTTTGGTATTGAAAAAGATGGTGTTTCCCTACAATACCTTTACAAAGCAGATACAAAAGCTAAACAAGGTAAACATTCAGGTAATTTTGCAACCCCGGTTTGTATGACATCGGGAGATTTGGATCGCGATGGCATTCCAGAACTTTTGGCCACCATGGTATCATATTCATACGGTGCTTCCAATAATGATGTGTATACAAATCTGGTTATTATAAGTCTCAATAAAGATACGGACAATAAAAGAGTTTCATTCCTTGAGGCCTCGTCCGATAATGTATTTAAAACTACTATTTGGATTCCCGATCCTGTACGTAACACTGCACAGTTGGACTCCATGATGAGTTCTGTATCTGTAGGTGACATAGACTGTGACGGAGATATGGAAATAATCATTGGAGGATATCTTTGGAACAATAGTATGACTCCTTCTGATGGAGGAGCGCAAACGAAATCTGAAGAAGAACTGTATTTGGCATATTCAGAATATGACAGTTCCAAAAATATAAAGTGGAAAGCCACCACAATACTATCTGAGAGAAATGGACTTGCAACAACAAGATTCATTCCCGGAAATGACAGTTTTGAAGACTATTATCACTTAGAAAGAAGTAATCTTTCAGACACGTCGTTATATACCACAGATTCAAGTGATGACCCATATGGTTTATGCACATCGCCAAATTGGTGTAATTGGACAATTCCTATGGAAACCGTTAGCATTGATGGTTTCTATGAGGGTTGCACAAACGATCAAGTGTTCTTCGATAAATGGATTTACAGACTTAACGGAGATTCGTTCACTGTACACTCCAAAACACCTGATTTGGGCATAGTTATGGATAATAACAACATAATTTGCAATAATTTGACTTCGGGTGTACTCTACAATCAATCATATACGGCAATCGATGGAAAGGAAGAATTGTATCTCCATTATGCAGCGGATTTACAATCATCATTTGATGGAGGTTCTACCGAATGGGTCTATGTTGTATATAACGAATATAAAGACGGAGAAGTGTATGCAAATTACAGCCCCTATATGTCCGGAGGATATCGTGATCTGAGAGAGTGGGGATCAGGACTTTACAACATGGGTAGATGCTTCGTTGGCAATTTTGACAATGATGTATATTATGCAGAAATAGAAGGAAGATGGTTTGGATATACAGATCCGAAACCTATAGCATTCCTTGCAGGAGTTCCATATGAAGAAGATCTTTCAAATGTTCTTGGGCTTGGTGCGAATAGCATAGGTACAACATCATATTCCAAATATATTTCAGAATCACAATCCGAATCGTCAACATTTACCGTCGATTGTGGCATATTTGGTGAATTTGAAAAAACATGGCATTTCAACATGGAAGCGGGATATTCATATCAGTGCGATAGTGAGACAACAATTACAACAACTATTTCCAAAAATTTCAATTCATCCAATGATTCCGTAGCAATTTGGATAATTCCCATGGATTTCTATGTTTACAAACTGTACACACCCACATCTGATGGAAAATACGAAGAATCCTGGGATTTGTTGACAAACACACAGACCCCTGTACAGACTATAATGGATTATGAAGAATATTGCACATTTATTGATAACTATAATTTGCAATGCAAACAATTCTATGGGGAAGATTTTGTAGAAGTAGGAAAGATCAAAAATAACGAACATAAAGAGGGAGATATATCCACATACAAAACTACATCTAACAACCCAATTATTTCTGAAGACGTATATTATGAAGCAGGTGGAAATTTAGCTACCATAGGCACATGCATAGATCTTTCGGAGAGTAGTTCTGACACATATAGTCATGGTGGATATGGTGGCATAGGTCTTGGAAGACATATAAAAAATTTATTTGATATTGGTGGAAGCGTAAACGGGGCAGGGGCGAATTCCTTTATGACTGGACATACAGACGGACAATCGTTTACATCCGAGCTCTACCAGGGAATGCATAAAAATTATATTGGAGATGAAACAGATGTTCAATCTGTTCTTAGCCAATATGACATGAATGGGACATTTTGGGCAGATTTGCGGACAGTAACATTGACTGACGGATCTGAGTGTAATTATGTTCATACAGGCTATACCGTAAACAATCATTCGGTCGCAGCATCATTGGCAACTCTTGCACCTGATACATATGTTCCTGGGGAGTCCAGTCCATATGATCCTACCGCCGATAGTATTTGTATGCTTTTACAACATCCGAACAATACAGGTTTCGACGCAATGGCTGAAATGTATCAAGTGGAGTTGAAATGGCAAGGTAACTGGTATCCTATAAATTCAATGTCAGAACTTGGATTTGAATTCTATGAACAGATAAATTCAGAATGGATACCTTCAGACAATGAATTTCTGACAAATATAGACTACTCGGAAGATACAGAAATTTGGCTCAAAATCACAGGCCTATCCAGTGTCAGCAACACTGAATTTGAATTCAGAGTTGTTGGTGAAAAATCCGACGGTGATAGAAACCCCTCGATTGGTGTGACAGGTTACAAAGATACGCGCCTTGCAGGTTCTCATGTAATCTCGGCAAGCCAACACATATCAGATGGACACAAAGCATACGTCGGCAATATGAATGATTTACCTGCGATTTTTATTTCCAAGAATTATCTCCAAAACATCGTTATGGATAATCTAATCATAAAAACAAAACATACTGACTTAAAAGTTGGAGATCTTGTTTCAGTTGTTATATATGATGAAGATGGAAACCATAAGATTTTGACTGACCGTACATTAGTGTATGCTGACGGCTTTGTCCATGTGAATTATAAATCATACGCATTGAACTCAGATATAATTCCACAGATATTGGTTGCAATAATTGGATGCTTGGCAATTGCAGCAATTGGAGCGCACATCATTATGAAGCAATAACGGAACAGAATCCATTCAAACCTTTTAATTTTTATTTTTTAAACCAGCTTGAAAGTATCGTTGTATCTATCGCCCGCGTCACCCAAACCCGGAACGATATATGCGTTTTCATTTAATTCCGGATCGATTTGACATGTATATATATCGATTTCCGGATAATTTTTCTCCATCTCGGCAAGACCCTGTTTTGAAGATACGATATTCAAAACGGTGATTTTTTTGTAACCTTCAGATTTTAGAATTTTTAAAAGAGCCATCATAGAACCGGCAGTGGCTAACATCGGATCTAAAATCAAAATATTGGCATCCAAAGATTTGTCCGGCATTTTATAATAGTATTTTTTGGGTTCGAATGTTTCTTCATCGCGCGCCAATCCGATATGACCCATCCTTGCGGTTGGAATCAGATTTAGAACTCCGCTTACCATCCCCAACCCCGCACGTAAAATCGGTACCGCAACAATATCGTCTTTAAGTTTCAAACACTCTGTTTTAGCGATTGGTGTTTCGACTTCGTATGATTCGGTTTCAAAATTCTTTGTTGAATCGATTACTAAAAATGTAGTTAATTCTTCAACCAATTCTCTAAATTCCTTGGATTTTGTATTATGGTCACGTAGCAACCCGATTTTATGTTTGACCAGAGGGTGAGATAGTTCGAATACTGCCATAGAAAAAACAAGGTAATGGGAATATTTAATCTCGCACTCACAGACATAATTATAATGTATATTAAAACCCGTAATTTGGTAACAATATGCTTAATTTTTATCAAAAAAACTTTTGTTTATAGACAAGAATATATAATGTACCAGACACATTTGAATGACAGGGAATTAAAATGAAAGATGCCGGACACAGAACATGCGTAGAAATAGCTCTAAATCATGAAACATCAGACCGTACACCGGTTAACAATTTTGCATTGGCAACCGCTGCATTCAGTGCAGGCGTGTCCGTAGACTACGCAAGATGGCATCCGGAAATCTCTGCTCAGACTGCGATTGATTTCTCTATGAAAACATACTCGGATTTTGTCAAACCCGTTGTTGATTCCCAAATTCCCTTTGCAGATATGGGAATGGATGTAAAATTCCCTGAAAACGATTACGGATCTGTAAAAAGCCATTGCGTTGAAACAGCAGATGATGTTGACAATATCGCATACTTTGATCCTTCGATTGCATCCGAATGTCCTAAATTCCACGGTGCAATCATTGGCGCATTAGAAGAAACCGCAAAAAGATTGGAAGAAGATTTGCACATACTGGGCCTTTCATGGGGTCCTATTTCCGTAGCAGGATATCTAATGGGTGCGGAGAATCTTTTGATGTCCATCCTTTTTGATCCCGATTTAGCAAAAAAAGTTATTCAGAGTACAACAAACTTTGTAAGTGAAATGCAAACTGAAATGATTAAAGCGGGTGCATCAATAATGTGGATGGCAGACCCTACATCTTCACAGGACCTTCTTTCCCCGGACATGTTTAACGAATTTTCACTTCCGGAAATTGCGGGTGTGATTTCCAACGTAAATAAAGAATACAGCGATGTTCCATCTTTCTTACATGTTTGCGGAAACTCCCTTGATATTATGAAAGATGTTCCCGAAGCTGGAGTGGACTGTTTCAGTTTTGACCATGCAGTGGATATTGCCAAAGCAAAAGTCAACGCGGGAAATAAGATGTCTCTTATGGGCAATATAGATCCCGTTCGTTATATGCTTCAAAGTAATCCTGAAGCCATTAGAGAAGAGTGTTACAGATTAATTGATGTTGCAGGTCGCGACGGAGGATATATCCTTGCTCCTGGCTGTGAAACACCCATTACGGCACCTGATGCCAACGTTATCGCAATGGGTCTTGCAGGAAGAGAATTCTGGAATCAATAATATTCAGAACCGGGAATCCTGATTGCTGGAACATTGATTCCGATCTGAATGAACATTCCGTCCAAACCGTATATTCTTACAGAACTGCAGGTTTCAAGATTTCCAGTATCTGGTACGATTGATTCAACCGAAAATCTAAATCCTTCGATGAATGATTCTGCGGATTCGTTAAGCAATATTCCGTTCAATGAACCGTTTTCTCTGTAGAAGTGCAATGTACGGATTTGCTTTTGTAATCCATATATCGGAATATTCAAAATATCTGCATCTCCCACAATCCATGATTTGATGTTGATTGCGTCCTCTGCAACAATAAATGATATGTCATCGGTAGATGTTGATGTTTTCAAATTATACAATGCAGATTTTGATCTAAGGATATAAGCTTGATTTTTAACATCGGTAGATGAAAAAAGAAGAATTATAACTATATCTGTCAAATATTCTGGAATTTCAGGCAGGAATACGACTTCCCATGCACCTATAATGTCCCAACCCCAACGGGCCATGTATATAACAACCAATATATTTACTGCAAACATTATAATTACGGATATTTTCAGATACAAGACATATTTTAGATTTCCAAAATAATATCCGAAACCGCCGACTATCAAGATTACAGCAAGAACAGCATAAATCATATTTGAGATGAATATGACGGAAACATCTGGTACAGTCATTGAAAAAAATGCCTGATACAAAACAGCAACACCGAAAATAACAGCTATTACTCCTGCACCTTTTATTTCATCTTTTGGAACCAATAATATAATGAAAACAGAGATTATTATGAATGAAACATCTTTTAAATAAAAATTCCATGGTAAACCAGATGTGGAAAGTTCCCCTAAATTGTATATTGAGATG
>CAYMPW010000008.1:0-60149 GCA_964392725.1 uncultured Methanomassiliicoccales archaeon | reverse complement strand
TGTTCTGCGGCAGCGTTCTTTCTGGCAGCTTCCAAAATACTTTCGATGGCCTGATATGATATAAAAGGCGGAGAATATCTAGAAACCCGCAAGAAATACTACCTTGTCGATCTTGGATTCCGGTTCATGAAACTTGGTAGAGAAGATACAGATTTCGGACATATCCTAGAAAATATTGTGTTTTTGGAATTGTATCGCAGAGGATATAAAATCAATGTTGGTAAATTCGGAGAACAGGAAGTGGATTTTGTTGCACAGTCCAGAGATGGAATCGTGGAATATTATCAGGTATCATATTCGACTGCAAATCCCGATACTCTGAAAAGAGAATTGAATCCTCTTAAAAATATCAAAGATCACAACGCAAAATATCTGTTGACTATGGATAACGAGCCCATGACAACGCACAACGGAATAAAAAAGATCAATGTATTGAAATGGCTCTTGGGTAAAACAGAATAATTATATGGAAAACATATTGATAATAATTAAGCTAGTTTAGTTGATAGCTTAATTATTATCATATATTAAATTTAATCCAAAATACGTTCGAGAACAATACCTTCGTCGAATCCGCCGCGCTCTTTGCGTTTGATCCTGCGTGTGGATACAAGTTCATCTTCGGTATATCCGAGAAGCTTTGCGATTGCAAACAATACTTCCATAATATCGGCAAGCTCTTCGACTTCGTCGGCTTCGTAAAATTCGGCTACTTCCTCATCGAGTTTCTTTTTGAGGTATGTGTACAGTTCATCTTTCTTGACGATGCGTGTTTCACATTCCAAACCGTCGAGGTCAATCATGTCGGGTATAAAGTCGCGGACGAGCTTGTCGTATTCTGTCATAGTATACGGACGATTGCAGACATATCTTTTAAATGTAACTGGGATACAGTAATATGAAGTCGGAAGTGGAAAAGATGATTGCGGGAGAACCCTATGATGGCAATCATCCGGATCTTAAGAAAATATATCGTGAAACCACCGATAAATTCATCAAATACAACAACACACCCACCTCCGATGCCGAATCCCGCGATACACAAATTCGTAATATTTTGGGACCTTGCGGTAAAAACATAACTGTACTGTCGCCATTCCATTGTGATGTTGGATTCAGAGTAACCGTTGGAGATAATTTCTTTTCCAACTTCGATTTAACACTTATTGACCAGGGCGGCATAACAATCGGCGACAATGTTATGTTAGGACCCGGCGTTAAAATCATATCAACAAACCATCCATTGGATCCCGAAGAAAGAAAGACCAATGTACTCCTGAATAAACCCGTGGTTATCGGGAACGGAGTTTGGATCGGTGCAAACGTAATTGTTCTTCCCGGTGTAACTATTGGCGATGGAGCAACCGTTGGGGCAGGTTCCGTGGTTACCAAAGATGTGAAACCAAGAACCGTGGTTGTTGGCAATCCTGCTAGAGTTATCAAAGAACTTTGATTAGAGTTTCTTTGCCAGGAATGCGACCCAATTGCAATCTTCTTTGGTGAATACTTCTGCAGAGAATCCGCTGTTGGTTAACATTGAAACCATTTCTTCGTTTGTCACAAGATTCATATTGTGTTTTGCAACCCATTCCGCATTTCTTTCGTTGAAATCAGGATGTGGGTATGCTTCGGAAATGATTAAAAACATACCTCCGGAACGTATGGTTCTTGCAACTTCCTGAATATCTTTTTCCAAGTTTGGCCAGAAGAAATATGTTTCCATTGCGGTAACCAAATCGAAGTTTCCGTCGGGGAATGGCATCTTGGAAACGGAAGCAACCATAAGAGCCAAACATCTGGAAAATACCATGTTTTGACATGTTTCGGTTGCTACGTGAATTGCATCGGGAGAATAATCTATTCCGAAGAAGCCTCCTTGGGGGTACTTTTTAGAGAGTAAATCCAAAAGCATACCTCCGCCGCAACCTACATCCAAAATGGTCTCACAATCAAATTCAGGGAGCTTGGAGAGTGCCCATTCTGCCAAAGGTCTGTGATGATCGTTCATCTTGTCCAATGTCTCTTTACCATCTGCACCTGTTGGTTTTTTGCATTGTGAATCTTCTGCCATGGAATCTGGAACTACCTTCAAGGTTAATGTTTTTTGGATGGAAAAAAATGTTTAAATTGTTTGTTTTCCAGCAAGTTTATATTCTTTGCTAGGATAGGGAGACTTACCGGAAATGGGCAATTAGATCAGCCCGGTAGATCGCTTCGTTCGCAACGAAGAAGTCGCGAGTTCGAATCTCGCATTGTCCACTCATTACTTTAGCCAGACTTCCCGCAGGTGAATCAGAACACATCTGATACCTGTGGATTTTAGAGAATAACATTTTTCTTACCGGAGTATTCGCTTGAATATTCTGTGTTTGCGACAAGTCGCCAACGTGTAAAATAATATCATCCACCATATCAGATTCTGATATCTGGCCATGTGATTGTGGATTGGATTAATGCAACAAAATGGAGCGAATAATTTCTATTTTGTAGATTGTACGTATCTTAAAAATGTAAAAATCCAAAACACATATATCTATTTTCAATATAGGTGGATTGATAAAATGTCTGTATTGGTAGCATATGATGGCAGAGATCATACAAAGAAAGCTTTAGATTATGCGATTAAACATTCGAAAGCGTTCAATACGACATTATACATTTTTTCCGTAATCACATCCAAAGATACTTTGGACAAGGAAATTGAAATGGAAAGAATCAAAGCATATCTTTCCGAGGCCAAAGAATCCGCAATATCCCAGGGTGTGGAGGTTCAGACCGTTCTCGACTCCGGACATCCCGGAAAAGGAATTATCGACGCATCCGAAAGATTCGATGTAGATGCTGTTGTCGTAGGACGTTCCGATAAATCATTTTTTGACAGAGCTGTACTCGGAAGCGTTTCCGAATATGTCATTCGTAACGCGACAAATGCTGTTGTTATAGTTGTTCAGTGACGAAGATTGAACGCTTTAACCAACGAAACAATGATTCTGTTGGGTGCGGGCGGGCATCCCGGTATATAAATATCCACGGGAAGTGTATCTTCGACACCATCTCCAACAACATCTCCTTTGGCGAATACACCTCCGGAAATTGCACAGGATCCGCATGCAACGATATACTTCCTATCGGGAACCGCATCAACTGTTTTTTCCGCAGCTTCTTTCATATGATTTGACATTGGACCTGTAACTAAAACAACATCCGCGTGTCTTGGGGAAGGAACCGTTTTGATTCCGAATCTTCCGACATCGTAGTATTTGTTATCCATTGCGGCGATTTCCGATTCGCAGGCTCCGCACGAACCTGTATCCAATTCCCTAATTGCGATGGATTTTCCAATTGCTTTAATTTCTTCTTTTGGCAATTGCGGAAATTCGATTGTCTTCTTTTCTTCGGAATCAGGAAGGAAATCTTCTCTCTTAAAGTAAAGATCTTCTCTTTTTAAAACGTAAAACGGTGCGGGAACGAGAATCATATTCTTACATGAATTGTAACATTCCAAACAGAATACACATTTTCCAACATCAATCGACCATGTTTCTTCAACGGTTATTGCTCTAGAAGGACAATGGCTGGAACATTTTCCGCATTTATAACAAACTTCTCCGGCCATCGGCATAAGAAGATTGTTTTCTTCCATAGATTCGAACGATTGATAAGGTTTCATTCTCGAAAACATATTTTTGATACTTTTTATGTACATTTTATCACCGTTCAAAGATCGTTTCCGCTGTAAGATAAGTTAAAACTCTTGTTAATCAAGGGAAAATCGGGAATGATGTTTCCAGGAAGTACGCGTTCCAATACCGTCCAATTTACAAAAGACGGATCTCTTATTTTGTATCTCCAAATTTTTCCGTCGGATACGTTGATTGCGTGCATCAACTCGCCTCTGGGAGATTCTACCAATCCGATTCTGAATCCTTCGTAGAATTTTGGAATGGTTGTTTTTAATTCTCCGGATTCCAATTTATCCAAGCACTGGGTAATCAAACTTATTGATTCGATGACCTCACGGGATTTCACATGAAGTCTTGCTGCGACATCCCCTTTGGATTCTGTAATAACTTTGAATCCCAACTCGGAATATGCATCATAAGGACGATCTTTTCTGATATCTGTTTTAATTCCCGCGGCTCTTGCAACGGGTCCGGTTGCACGGTATCTGATACCGACATCTTTTGTCAGAATTCCGGTTGTTTCGGTACGATCGGTAAACATCTGAGCCGAATCCATCATTTCCATTAATTTTTCCAAATCGAAAGTGATTTTCATCATACGGTTTCTTATTTCTTCGATGGAATCATCGGAGATATCGATTCTTACTCCGCCTAAACAAACAGTACCCATCAAAAATCTGTGTCCGCTTATGATACGGTTGAGTCTGAGTGATTTTTCTCTCATACCTGCTGCGGTAACCGCACACACCGAAAATCCCGTATCCTGAGCCATACCTCCGATGTCTCCGAGATATACTGCTATACGCTCCAATTCCGCGTATATGACTCTCAAAATACGTGCACGATACGGAATCTCGGTTTCACCTTCGATTGCGTGTACGTAAGCCAAAGAGCTTGATACCGCGGAATCTCCGACAATCCTTTCGATCATACGAGAACTGTCTTTCAAAACAAAAGTTTCCAACAAACGTTCTACGTTACGATGGGTGTAACCCAAATGGGAATGAACTTTCAGAATGTGTTCTCCCGCTACTGAAAATCTGAAGTGTCCGGGTTCGATTACGCCTGCATGAACGGGACCTACGGGAACTTCGAACACTCCGTCTCCCGAAACTCCGTTTTCTTTTATCGGAACATTGTATCTTTCTGTCGGAAGATCACTTTTTTGAAGAGGATATCCGCCTTTGTACGGATTCATGAGTTTAAGCGGTCCGTAATCATTCAATCCGATAACTTCGATTCCGCTCATTTCCTGAAGTTCTCTTTCATAGTGACGGAAAAACGGTAATTCATCTGATATGGAATTGTAGAATTTTGTTTCCAATTCCGAAGTTATGTGTGTAATCTCGTTTCCTTTTCTTAGAATTGTATGAATTTTACCTGTTGAATCTTCAGGTTCCGTTGCATACATGCACAAAGGCCAAACATCTTCTGAAATTTCAGACTTCAAATATGTTTTTAATCCATCGATAGGAATCGAGACTTCATTTATCATAACAATCCACCAAATATACTTTCAGAGATATAGTTTAGACCGTCAAAAATAGATTCGGGCATAACAAGACCGAAGAATATTGCTATTGATACCAATAATAAAAATGGAACTTTACGCCAAAAACCGGGAAGTTCCTTTACGTCTTCTTTTGATTCTCCGCTGAACATGGGAATTACATGAGACATGAATCCCGCGAATATTATCAAAAGTAAAGCAACGAAAGGAATCGCAATCCACCAAAGTTCGGTTTCGAATGCGGAAATTATCATCATAAGTTCGCCTACGAACGAAGCAAAAACAGGCATTCCCAAAATTGCCAAAGATCCGATCATAAACATTACGGCCGTAAACGGCATACTGTTTTTCAATCCTTTAATCGAAGGCATATCTTTTGTTCCGTATGCCTGCATAATATTTCCCGCGGAAAAGAAAAGAATCGGTTTTACTATTGAGTGTGCCATAATCATAAAGAGAGACGCGAAAATAGAAGTTTGAGTTCCAATACCGAAACCTATTGCGATAATTCCCATATTTTCTACGCTTGAATATGCCAGCATTCTTTTTATGTCTCTTGAAATCAGAATAAAAGATGCTGCTACAATTAAAGAAAGGAATCCGAAAATCAATAAAAGATTGGATGCGAATCCCGGGATTGTAATTTCGGATATGATATAGAATCTGAGAATACAATAAAGGGCACAATTAAGGAGCGTAGCGGACATCAGAGCACTGACGGGTGTCAATGCCTGACTGTGCGCATCGGGAAGCCATGTGTGCAAAGGAGCGAATCCGACTTTGGTACCGAATCCTACTATAATCAAGGCCATTGCGGTTTTGATAAGATTCGGATCGAGTTGTGATGCGAATCCCAAAAGGACGGACCAATTCAAAGCGGAAGATTCGTCTTCGACTATTCCGATTGTTGAAGCATAAACGATTGATATTCCGATTAGTGCCAGCGTAATTCCGACAGAACAAATAATCATGTATTTCCATGCAGCTTCGGTAGATTTTTCATTGGAATAGAATCCAACAAGGAAAGTGGATGCCAAAGTTGTAACTTCGATTAAAATCCACATCAATCCCAAAGAAGATACCGTGAACAGAGAAAGCATGATTGCGATGAATAAATTCAGATTAAGATAATACTGCTTATTGTTTCTGAATCTGATTTTTCCTTCGTTCTTTTCAACTTCCATATATCCTTTGGAATACATTGAAACCACCAACGCAACCGTTGATGTAACCATAAGGAAAAATGCGGACAATCCGTCGATATACCAAACACCGTATTCTATAATCGTATGATCTAAAAATACGGGGACACATACAAAGAATGTGTATATCGTACCGATTATTGCTCCGGATATACAAAATACGGGAATCAGTTTATCTTTTGGAGATATGAAACACAATAATCCTGTGATTATAGGAATTAAAAAGATCAATTCTACGGTTAAATTCAATCTTTTAACCCCCTCATGAATGAAATATCAATTGAATCGAATGTTTTGTTGATTCTGTATGCGAATACTCCGATAACCACGATTGCAATTCCCACATCGAAGAATATTCCCAATTCTACAATCAGAGGCATTCCATAGGAAATCGTTAATGCTCCGAGGAAAAGTCCGTTTTCCATAAGCAAAAGACCGATGGATTCCGTTAATGCTTTCCTGCGCGTAATCATTAACAAAAGACCGATGAAAACAATGGATAATGAAATTGCAAAACAGCTTCCGCCCAATGTAGGCAAAGAAGCAACCATAGGTTCGGTTACCAAATAAGCTACAATAATTAAAGCCAAAGATATCAACAAAGATCCGGGAATTCCGATAATCGGTTCCACTTCTTTTTCGGTTTTGATTTTATCCATCGTATAACTCATGAATTTTGGAATAACTATTACTTTTAAAATCAAAGTCAAAGCACAGATAATCAGAATGTGACTATTTCCCGTGTATTGGGAAACAATGAAGATTAAGATTGTTAAGAGAAGAGAATGGAGCATAAAAATCTGATTCAATCTTCTCATACGCGAACTTGCCATTGCAAATAACGATAACAATAACATTCCAACCGCGCAAATGTCAATCAGATTTATGTAAACTTGAAGATCCATTTTCAACCACCTCACAATATATAAGACGAAATAACCGCCAACAATCCCAATACGAAAGATACCGTAAGCAAATTGGGTATTTTGAACAGTCTTGTTTTATTCAAACAACTTTCAACCAAAGCTAAAATAAACGAAAACAGAACAAGCTTCAGGATAATTACAACCAATCCGATTAAAAGATTGATAATATCCGTATCCAATGAAATTCCCCAGGGTAAGAATATAGTACCCAACATCGTCATGAATATAGCCAATCTGAGCTGAGCGGAATATTCCATCATAGCCAATCCGCGACCGGAATATTCCAAAAGCATACTTTCGTGAATCATTGTAAGTTCAAGATGTGTGGAAGGATTATCGAAGGGAATTCTTGCATTCTCTGCCAATAATGTCATCATGAATGATGCTGCACCCAAAATCAATGCGGGACTTATTGCGACCAATCCCATTGTGCAAAGCAATCTGGGAATTTCCGAAATGTCTGTTTCACTTCCGCTCAATACGCAGATTGCCATCAATGCCAACAACATTGCGGGTTCGATTAAAACAGACATCATCATTTCTCTGCTGCTTCCCATACCTCCGAATACAGATCCTCCTTCCAATCCGCCCAACACCATTGCGAATCTATAGAGTGTTAAAATATAGACTAAAGAAATCAAATCTCCAAAGGGTGCCAGTACTCCTGTGAACATGAATGGAATCATGCATGCGAGAACAACCATCGTTGCAAAACATACGTAAGGAATTACTCTGAAAAGCCATGATGTGCTTTCGGAAACAACCTCATCCTTTTTGACTAATTTAATCAAATCGCGATAGGGTTGGAATATGCTTGCACCTTTGCGGTGTTGCATCCATGCTTTGAATTTTCCTACAATTCCGGAAATCATAGGTGCAATCAACAACAGAATTATTGTTTGGAGTAAACTTACGATAATTTCGACACTCATAAGAATCTGACCCCCAATAAAACTACGATAAGCGTGATTAAAAGATATGCGAGATAGGTCTGAATGTTTCCGTTCTGCATTTTACTTATGAATTTTGAAGCTTTCAAAATTACTTTTCCCAATGGTTTCAAAACATAATCATCGAAAGGTTCGGAGAACACGACTTTGTATGATTCGACATCTCCCGCTTTATCATCCGTAACCTCGATTCTATCTCCGTATACGGGGTGGAACACGTGAACCAAAGGTTGCGAGAAACCTACAGACGAATACTGCATGGTTGAATCCAAATCGGTACCGCAAGCCCATGTTTGGGATTCTTTGCGGTCTTTACGGAATAGTTTGAAGAATACAAAAATTACAACTGCGGAAGAAACAATCATGATTGTTAAGAATATAGGATTGAGTGAATTTGGAATGATATCTCTGATTACGTAAGATAATTCCAAAGTATTGCATAAACTTTCGATGATCGACCTGATCAAAGGCATGGAGAATACACCTAAAACAACGCATGATACCGAAAGTACGCCCAAGGGAACCATGGACAAATTATCCACTTTCTTTGCATTGGCTGCTTCGGGAGATTTTGGACGACCAAGGAACGTAAAACCGTAAAGACGAGCATAAGATACTGCCGCCATTGTTCCACAAATTCCTAAAACTGTGATAATCAACGGCAATACAATGTTTATAATCGAATCTCCAACACCTGCACTGATGACGGTTTTAATCATCAGCCATTCGCTGATAAAACCGTTTAACGGAGGAACTGCAGCCATAGACAATACTCCGATTAATGCAAATATCGAAAGAACGGGGAGAATCTTGGCAAGTCCTCCCATTTTTTCGATGCTTCCTGTTCCGGTACTCTTTTCGATTGTACCGACGTTCAAAAGCATCAATGATTTGAAGAATGAATGATTGATTGCGTGAAGAATTCCCGCAACCACGATCATAAGGACGTATCCGGTATCAAGATCCATTATGGAGAATAGCATTCCGAGACCGAGACAAATTGCAACCATGGCCATATTTTCCATACTTGAGTATGCTAAAATACGACGGGGATTCATTTGAATCAAAGATTCCATAGCACCCCAAATAGCAGATAGAGATGCTAAAAGAATAATTATCAAGGGAACCACGGGGGTTTCCGGTACGCCGATCCAATGGAATGATGATTTTATTAAAAGTAAAATGGCTACGTTTGAACAAACAGTAGACAATAAAGCTGTACTGTGAATTGATGATGTTTTGTACAGATTCGGCATCCATGTGTGGAAAGGAATGCATCCCAATTTTGTTCCAAATCCCAAGAACAACATCAAAATCATTAATGAAGAAATGAAAACATCGTCGATCTGCGACATTTCGGAAAGAATTCCTGTTCCGTTAATTACGTATAATCCCGCAAAGACACACATAATCATAAGTCCTCCGAGATGTGTTATTATGAAATAATTCCACCTTGATTTGTCATCCGCTCCGTATGACATCAGGAATGTTGTGAGGGAAATCATTTCCCAGGAAATCAACAAAAGAATTACGCTGTCCGCACACATTGCAAGAATGCAGGAAATGAAAAGAATCGAAAGAAGCGTAGAATGATGATTTCCACGAACTTCGGAGTTTTTAATTGAATGCAATGTTACCAACAAAAATACGACTGACGATAACGAAATCATCAATGCCGATAAATCATCAAACAATAACTTGTAATCGCCCAAAAGCGAAGATAATTGGAATGTAACCGAATTATCTACGGAGTTTGTAGTAACAAAGAATGTAAAAATTCCGATAAAACAGGAAACACAGCACAATGCTCTGCTTAGAATACAACCTATTTTTGACGGTATTAATGAAATCAAGATACCTGCTAACGCTGGAACGAACAAAACAAAAGTAAATACTTCTGTTGAAATCATTTGACAAATACCTTCTTTTCAACGTTAAAAAATACCGTAATACTACCTGCAAATTTCGGTAGAATTACCATATATAAATATGGTTCTCTGAAACGCCAGAAATGTTTGGAAAAATAGGGTAAATACTCTGTGATATCGGCAAATACCACAGAGTAAAAAGAATCAATTTTTGTATGAATTTTCAACGGATAAGTTGCGACCTGCAATCGATCCGGCAATCATCACTACGACTTCGATAACAATCAAAACAACGATTGAATATACCCAGGTTCCGGATAAATCAAACATGGATCCGATGATTATGGGACCAACCGCAGCGAAAAGATATCCGAATGATTGAGACATTCCCGAAAGATCTGCAGAAGTTCTATAATTGTCAGTACGCAACGAAATATATGAAATCGCAAGACTGATACATCCGCCCATACCTAATCCTGTTAAAACAACACTGAGTGTCATTAAAATTTCGGAATTGGTAAACATCAATCCCAATCCCGCAAGATAACAAATTGATATTACAACCGCGAGAAGTTTCTGATTGTTCATTTTGGAAGCAATTGAAGGAATAAGCAAAGTTGCGGGGATACTAATCAATTGGAACAACATTGCCAAAGTTCCGGAGAATTCTTCGGTCATTCCGTTAGCTACGATAATTGTGGGGTACCATGCGACTAATGTGTAAAACACAAGTGACTGCATTCCCATGTAGATTGTTACCCACCATGCAACGGGAGATTTCCAAATTGATTTCTTTTTCTCGGTTTCACATGCAACACATTCCTTTTTCTCGGATGATATTGCCTGTGGTGCCCATATCAAAAGTGCGATTACCGCAAGAATAATCCATGCTGCGAGTGCAAGATTCCATCCGAGACCGAGACCGTTTGCAAGAGGGATACTTGTTCCCGCACCGATTGCGGCGAATATACTCATACAAGTTGTATAGACCCCGATCATCGGACCTGATTTCTTAAGATATGTTGATTTGATAAGACATGGAATAATTACATTTCCGATACCGATACCCAATCCCATGATTGCCGTACCCGCAAAAAGACCTACAACACCGCAGAACGATCTTATTACTTCTCCGAGTATAATCATCAATAAACCGATGAACATCAAACGCTTCATTCCAATTTTATCTGAAAGTTTTGGAACGAATGGAGATATTGCTGCGAATGCAAGCAAAGGAATTGTTGTTATAAATCCGGCAACCGTGGCATTCAATCCAAATTCCGATGAAATCAAATCAATGATCGGACCAACCGCAATGATCGGTGCACGCAAATTGAATGAAATCAATACGATTCCAAGTGTAATCAAAATCAATGTGTAATTCAACGGATTTTTGGATTCTTCAGAATTTTTAACCATACTGCGCCTTCAAAATGAACGATATGTGCACAGTATTTAGTATTTTTTAGAATAATCAGGATACTATTTAAATAATTACTTAAAAGGCTTTATATAGATTTATTCTGATTGATAAACGAGGTATAACTATGGTTGGCTCACCTGATGCAAGCATGTCTGTTGGAGATTGGATAATCACTATGATTATTGCAATAATTCCAGTTGTTGGATTTATCGCAATCCTGATTTGGGGACTATCGAGTGATACAAGGCCTGAAAAGAAGAACTGGGCACTTGCAATGATTGTGATATGGGTTATTTTATTCGTAATCGGCATCATATTTTTTGCTCTGGGAATAAATATTTTTAGTTCCATATCACAGTAATTTTAATTCATTAAAATTACAAACTCTTTCCCTTTTCTTTCATTACTTTGGATTTTATACCTATAATCAATTTGATTTATGATTGATAAATAGGTGGACTCAGTCCATTATTTACCAAATACCCAGTCCTGCAATAAGGACGAAAGAAATTATAATCGGGGCAACCCATTTTATAATGGGTGCATACGCCTTTTTGATTCTGAATTTTCCGGATGATTCCACTTCGTTTTCGATTACTTTGATTCCGATAACATGTCCTATGAAAACACAGGTTAAGATTGCGATAATCGGCATCACCAAATTATTCATGGAATAATCGAGTATTCCGAATATATTCATGGATCCCAAAGATATGGAAGACAAAGGTCCGAAACCGAGACATGCCAATGTTCCTAAAGATCCGGTTAACAACAAAGTATAACAAACAGCTCTCATCCTTGAAATCTTAAACTGATCTCTAAGAATCGAAACGGATGCTTCGCCCAATGCTATTGCGGATGTTAAAGCCGCGATGAATGTCATTGCGAAAAATGCAAATGCTACAATATTTCCGGATGGCATCGAAGCGAATACTTTTGGTAATGCTTCAAAAATCAAACCCGGACCTGCGGGAATACCTTCGGGACCGATACCGATAAACATTACAACCGCGGGAATAATCATTAAACCCGCAAGGAATGAAACAAGAAGATCGATAATGGTTACACGGAATGCAGTTCCTTCCAAATCTTCCGTCTTTTTGGTGTATGAACCGTATGTAATTGTAATTCCCATAGCAATCGACAAGGAGTAGAATGCCTGTCCGATTGCATCCAAAATCATAGAACCCGATATTTTGGAAAAATCGGGAATGAGATATACGCCAAGACCTTCGCCGCTTCCGGGAAGAGATAATGTGTATACTGTTATGGAAACAAGCAATACCAAAAGAATCGGCATGAAAATTATGTTTAATTTTTCAATTCCTTTTCTTACACCTGCAAACAATGCAACAGAAACACATCCCAAGAAAAGGAAGAACATAATCATAGGGTTGGTAACAATTCCTGGAACGTTCATCGATGCCATATTATTGAAAAAATCATCCCCGAGGAATGAATCTTCGATACCTGTTCCGTATCCCAAGAAATATGTTAAAACCCAGGCTCCGACTACGGCATAAAACGATAAAACGATGAATGGAACGAATGCCGTTAATTTTCCAATAAAATCTCCTTTCGGACTTAGTGCTTTGTATGCGGTAACCGCAGACTTGGAAGTTCTTCTACCGATAGCCATTTCGGTAAGTACCATACATAATCCAAAAGTAAGAACAACAATAACGTAAACAAAAAGGAAAGTTCCTCCTCCGTTCTCTGCTGCGATAGTGGGAAATCTCCATAAATTACCCATTCCGACCGCTGCTGCAGAAACTGCGAGAATCAAACCTATTTTGGACGAGAATATATCTCGTGCATGGTGTTCCATGGTTAGAAGAAAACACTATTCGATATAATGATATTGGTAAATTTTTAGAAAAATTACCTCTTAATAATCCATTTTCCGTTACGCGGACCGCCGACACGGATAAGAATCTGTTTTATTTTCAATTCGCTGATCATGCGATCGATCTCTCTTTTCGAAACATTGATTTCTTTTGACATCTCGCCGATTGTGATTTCGGAATCTTCCTCAATCATGCGGATGATTTCTTTTGATTTCTTATCTATGTTCACGGAAACGGATGGAAAATACAACATGACGGTTGTTCTTGCGGGATCGATATCTTCTATGATTCTCGGTTCCGAACAGGGTAAAGATTTCCATGTCTCCAAAACCGAATATAGTCCGGAACCTGCACGTTCAACAAATCCAATCAAAGAAAACATTTTGGATAATGTGTAATTGCGGGGGTCGCTGAGTCTTCCCGATTCTGCCCTTTCTACGGGAACTCTGAACAATCCTGGATTTGAAAATGAAATTCTGTTCCTATCCATTTCGATAACGACTCCGCCTCTTCCGAAATAATCCGCGTGTATCAATGAATTCAAAAGTAATTCTCTTATCGATTTTTCGATTACTGTGTCGTCTACTCTTCTCATCCCATCCAATTCGAACGGATGTTCCAATTGCAAATGAATCCTGCGTGAAACTTCCATAAAGAAATCGAAAATATTTCCGCTCCATGTTCCGGATTGAGATTCCAATCTGTCTGCCCATCTTGTTTCGTTATTATGGATTAATCTAAAATCCAACATGTATGATTGGGTTACGTTTGTAATGTCGATTTCATTACCGAACATCAGAAGTCCGGCCCTTGTTACTTCGTAATTTCCATCTGAATTTTTTTCTGCAGCACCGAGTACACGTAAAAATTCATCCATCTCCAACGATAACCATGGGTGAGTTACATCACGTACTCTCAAGCGCTCTCTGTACCCCTTTATCGTAGATTTGTTGAGAACTTCGGTGGAAATTCCCGTAAGAATTGTTTTGTCTTGCGATATGTTGTCAGCATCTCTGAACATCGAAGAAATTTCATCCTTCGTACATCTGTAATCACCTTCATGTTTGCGCATGAATGTTCCGGTGTTGGGATTGTTGTTTATGTAAACAGGTTTAAACGAACGATCCGCACGGGGTACATGAATTACAACAATAGATTTTCCATCGATTTTATCTTCATATACGTCGTCGACTTTTGGAAGAACAGCGCTTACTTTTGTTGGATTGTTTACAGTATCCCAAAAAGTTTTGATTATTGCATCGGATTTTTCGACACCCGTAACCTTGAAAGAATTATCGAATTGTTCGGAGATTCCCAAGATGATATCTCCTCCGAATGTATTGGCAAATGCAGAGTATGATTCCCAAATGCTTCTGGGCAATTCATTTTTTGATTCTTTGGTCTCTACAAATAAAGAATTACTTGCAAGCAATGCCTCAATGTCTTTCTTCACATGATTTTATTGTGATTCATATATAAATATTAACGCCAAATTAACACGTGCTATAACGACATTAACGTCAAACATAATAAGAAAAAGGAAAGTAAAAAGTTTAGTTTTTGATTCAAACGTCAAATTCACTCATCGTCTTCGTCGTCTTCTTCATCTTCTTCATCGTCTATTTCAGCGTCGTCATCGTCTTCATCTTCATCCGTATCTTCGGTGTCGATTAAACTTACAATGATTGCTCCGCTCTTTGCGTCGATGATATAGGTGAATTCCTTGTTATCGGCTTTGAATTCGACTTCATACATGAATCCGGCAACATCTGCTTCCAAATCAATTTCGATATCGGATACTTTGTCTTTGGAATATTTTGCATCATCCAAAGCAATCTTCAATGCAGCATCTTCTTTGATAATATCGGAAGGTACTTCCGGATCTTCTCCGGCATCGGAATCGATGTCGATTTCAACATCCAAAATCTCTCCTGTTTTTGCATTGATAGTGTATTCGTATTCTGTTGTTTTGGTTTCGAATTCAACCTCATAGGTCTGGATTTTTCCGTCTTCGAATTCTGCGTATGGTAAGTAAACCAAATCAGATTCGGAAAGCTTCGCATCCTTCAACGCTATGCTTATTGCCTCGGATTCCGTGATAACATCGGATGGTATCTCGGCACCGAAATTCAATTCCGAAGATTGTTCGATAATTGTTCCGGTTAAGACATCAACCACATATTTGAATTTGAAATCCGTGTTTTCGAATTTGATTTCGTAAACGGATCTTCCGTCATCGACATCCAAACTGATTCTTGCGGTTGTGGTATTTGGAACACCCGCATCAGTGAATGCGATTGATTTTGCCTGATTTTCATCAACGGCATTACCGCCGCTGGGCACGGAAGAAGATTCTGTGGAAGATTTGATAATCTTACCGGTTTTCGCATTGATATTGTATTCATATTCTACGGTAGCTGTTCCGAATTCGATTTCATAAACGAATATTCCATCGTCAAAATCCTGCTTTATATCTGTAAATACAACATCTTTGGGATTTACGGAAGCTTCGGCATATGCGATACTCAACGCTTTTTCAACGCCTATGTCTCCGGTTGGCGGTACAACAGGGGTATCGTCATCAACGGATTTTGATTTGTCCAAAATTGTACCGTTTTCGGCCAATACGTCATATTCATATTCGAATCCGTTGTTCTTGAATTCGACTTCGTATACCATTTTTCCATTTTCCACATCGATATCAATAGATTTTTTCGATACAGCGGAAGAAGTTAAACCGGAATCTTTGAGCGCGATATTGAACGCCGCATCTTCTCCGATGTATTGGGATTGACTTGGTACACCTTTCTTTTCCACATCATCGATAGCAAGATCGTTTGTAGAAATGATGAGGTTAAGATCATTGATGTTCTTGCTTGCAAGATTGGAAACCGTCTGAAGTTTGTCGGCATTTACGATACCGTCGATCAAAGAAGCTTTTGAAGCAGAGATGTTGAAATCCTTTGTTGCATCTTTCACATCTTTGGAATCTTTGACGGTCTGTGTCAACATTGCGGGTTTGACGGAATTCTCATCGAATATATTGGATACGGATCCGGAAATATTGTTCAATAAATCGGACGGTACCGTTTTACTCGAAGATATTAAAATTGAATTTTTATCAGAGTTAAGATACTCTTCGGTGAAGAGATACTCGATTATTTTCTCCGTTGTTTTGTTAATGTCGTTCCAATATGGTTTGGTAGATTCAACCACATCTGATGTTATCCCATCCGAGATTTGAATGTTAATGACCTCATTGTTTTCATTCAATTCCATCTGAATTGACGGATTTACATCGAATGAAACCGTCTTTTTTATTTCGGCATTATTCGGATTTAATGCCACGTATCCGCCTGCTGCGACAAGAACGACTGCTATCGCAACAACCAGAATTTTCAAATTATTATTCATTTTAAACCTCCAGTAGTTTATGATGGAGTTGTTTATTTAAAAAAATAAGCATTGAAATTTTAGGAAAAATGGAGTAATAATCCACATTCAAACATGAAATATTCAGTTCACGATATTCTCGCAATCTTCTCCGTTCATCACTTTGAAAATATTATCCATAATTGTATCCTGTACCGCGCGAAGTGCGTTGGGGGACCAATATGCCACATGAGGCGTAAGTATGAACTTGTCATCGCTGAGCTTGGTAAAACCGAATGTATCTCCTTCTACGGGGATTCTTCCGGTGTAGTAACAATCCATTGCCGCACAGCGTATTTTATCGTTAACCAAACCGTCGTACAACGCATCGGAAGAAACGATTTCAGCTCTTGAAGTATTTACAAGCAAAGCAGATTCTTTCATTTCTTCGATGCAAACACTGTCGATCAAACCTTCGGTTTCGTTTGTAAAGGGTAAGTGTATTGTAACAACATCAGAAACTTTGCAAAGTTCGTGAAGATCCATAAATTCAGCATCGAATTCTTCTTCGACATCGGGTTTTCTGGAATGGCTGTTGTATACTATTTTGGATCCGAAACCTTTGTTCATAATGCGGGCAACTTTCTTTCCGATGTTTCCCATTCCGACGATTCCGATTGTCATATCGGCAATATCCAAAGTCATGTGTTTGGTCCAGATTCCGCTTTTTGTCGTGTTACTGATGTATGCGATTCTTTTCATTGCGGTACCGATAACCGCTGCGGTAAATTCGGAAACCGCGGTTGAATTCTTGTCGGGAACGTTGGTTACGGTTATTCCGAACTCTCTCGCGGATTTTACATCCACGTAATATTCATATCCCACTCCGTGAAAAGCCACCATGCGGAGTGTGTCTTTTGCGGATTCCAATACTTTTCTGTTAACCTGCTCTTCACCGCCGGGAATCAGAATATCCATTCCCTTGACTTCTTTGATCAAATCTTCTTCGCAAAGAGGCTTTGTTGCTTTAACGTCGTATCCCAAAGAATAATATTTTTCGATATCTTCTTCGGACATAGTACATCCGGTGTACAGAATTTTCCGCATAATCTGTGATTCTAAGACATCTATTTAACGTTTATACCAAAAGAAAAAGTAGTAACAAGAATCCAGGATTGATATGTCAATCATTATAAATACTAACGTTCATATTTCTCGTTATGAAAGAAATCGACTATCGCAGAGACTTCATCCGTCCGCGTGCAATTACGTGGTATTATGATACTCATATCAACGATGCTCTGAAAGAAAAGAACATCACTTGGTCTTCGGGGCATTATCTGATGCATATTAATTTCAAGCCGGGATGTTCCATGAAAGAACTTTCGGAAGATATGGATGTTGATAGGGCAATGACCACGAGAACTGTAAAAATGCTTATCGAAAAAGATCTGGTTGAAAATCGCGGAACCAAGAAAACGTATAGTCTGTATCTTACAAAAGACGGAGAATCTTTGGTTCAATCGGTACGTCAATCGATTGAAAATGCCAATCGCAAATTATTCGAAGATTTCACCGACGAAGAGAAAGAAATCGCCATAGAACTTTTATCCAGAGTAAGAGAAAAAATCAAAGAAACGAAGAGGGAGAGAAATGAGTGCCATCATAATTGTGGATGATCTCGTAAAAGTTTACGATAAAAATGTCAAAGCGGTCAGCGGGATTTCATTTACCGTGGAAGAAGGAGAAGTCTTCGGACTTCTAGGGCCGAACGGTGCGGGAAAAAGTACCACAATTTCCATGATGAATACTTTGCTTGACATCACCTCGGGAAGCATAACCGTTGATGGTTTGCCTTTGAAAGGAAACGAAAACAAGATCAGAGAAAAGATGGGTTTGGTTCCCCAACTGCTGACTTCCGATGAGGAATTGACGGGTAGGGAAAACATGGAATTGCATGCAGCCTTATTCGATCTTCCCAAATCGGAAGCAAAAGAACGCATAAACGAACTCCTGAAAATCACGGATTTGGAAGAAGCCGCAAACCGCAAAGTGGAAACATATTCCGGAGGAATGAGAAAACGTCTGAATCTTGCTGAAGGTTTGATTCACAGTCCGAAGATTTTGGTTTTGGACGAACCCACATTGGGATTGGATGTACAGACAAGAGCTACCATTTGGGAATACATCAAAGACATGAAAGAAAGGAAACACATGACCGTGATTCTTACTACGCATTACTTGGAAGAAGCGGATTCTCTGTGCGATCATATTGCCATCGTGGATAAGGGAAAAATCGTTGCCACCGGAACTCCCGAAGAATTGAAATCGTCTTTGGGCGGAGACAGGATCGAAATCGAATCCGACGACTCCGATATCTATGATGTTCTCAACGGAATGAAAAATATCAAATCGGTTGACAGAAAAGAGAATGTATATTCCGTATTGACGGAAAACGGAGAAAATACGATGAAAGATATTCTGAGCGCGGTTGCCGAAAACAAGATTCTTTTGAATTCCATCGTATTGAAAAAACCGACTTTGGACGATGCTTTCCTTAAGTTTACGGGAAAAAGCATCAGAGATGAAAACAGTGCCAAATTCGATAGAAGGGTATACAACGTTCAAAACAGGAGGCGCAACTGATGACATTTATGTCTTGCGTAAGACAGACCAAAGCTTTGGTCGGAAGAGAATTGAAACACTGGTACAGAAGCAAAGTGCTTCTTTTCGTTACGTTTATCCAACCTTTGGCATGGTTGGGATTGTTTGGATTTGCCATGAGCGGATTTGTAAACAAAGCGATAGAAGGTGTGGATTATTTCAGTTTCTTGGCAATCGGAATGATTGTCATGACCTCGTTTACGGGATCTTTGAATGTGGGACAATCCATGATTTGGGATAAAAGAATAGGTTTCATGGATAAATTATTGGCATCTCCCGTTCCAAGAGGTTTGATCCCCTTATCCAAAATTTTAGCGAATACGATAAAATCCATGATTCAGTGTACAATCATCCTGATATTCGCTACGCTGTTGGGTTTGCAGTACGTTGGAGGATTCGATATCGGAGGAATTCTGATTTTGTACACGGTTATCCTTTCCGTATCTTTGACGTTCTCGTCTATGTTCGTTTTGTTGGGATCCGTGATTAAAAGACAGGAAACTTTCTTCGGATTCATGAATCTGCTGAACCTTCCGTTAATGATGGCTTCGGGAATTATGTTCCCGACATCCGCATTCCCGGATTGGTTGATGGCTGTCAGTAATCTCAATCCTTTGACTTATGCCGCGGATGCGGTTCGCAGAGCTGCAATCGATGTACCGAACAGTTTGATTTCGTTACCCGGAATTTCTCTCGAAGGGGATTTGTTGATTGTTATTACTGTTGCGATATGTTCTACGGTTTTGTGTATGAGCATTGCAAGAAGAGCGTTAAAAAAGTAAGAAAAACAATGCCTGGCACACACCCGGATTTTTGGATGTGTGTCAGACATATCTCTGTTAATTTGTTTTATTGTTTCAATCAGACTGCTTTGGTTGATTTGGTTGAAAATGTAACATCCACGGGGCCGTTATATTGGAACAATACAGATGGGAATTCGTTTGTTATTTTGTACTCGGGTTCTCCAATGGTACCTTCAAATGTTATCTTCAATGTGCAAGTGTATGTAACATCGTTTTTGAGGAATTTTCCTTCAAACTTTGATGTTTCACTGTTGAATGTCCAATCCTCTCCTCCGGAAAACAAGATTGCGGCTTTATTATCTGATGGTAATGCAGCTCCATTAGATCCAATATACGTTGCATGTGAAGAACTATCGACAAGATATATGCTAGCGGGAATGGAAGTTCCACTTGTTACAAAAGTTGTAGATAATGTATATCCCCACTGTGCGTAGAGTTTTACGGTAGGGCTGTATGAAATTGCATCTCCCGGTGCATAAGATGTACCTGTTCCATCAGCTTTGGTATTCCATTTTACAAAACTATGATCTGCATATGTAAACATATTTTTAGAAACAGTCTGGGAAGTTAATCCGGATTTATCTTCTCCGCTAGATGTTTTTCCACCGTTTCCGATATAGATGACACCTTCTGTAACAGGATCGTCGCCGCTACCATTACCTAAGAGTGCGATTGCACCACCTATGGCAGCAACAACCAATACTGCAACAACAATTATTGACAGAGTTTTATTGTCCATATTTGGTAATGAATTTCAATGTTGATAAAACAGTTGTATGTAACAATTCAAATTACGATGTCAAAAAAAGAATATAAGAAATAACGGTGCATTTAAACAAAATTTTTACCATACGAATTGAATTTTTAACATAGATGTATGGACCAAGATATTCGGTAAAATCATGCTTATTTTACATACAAAAATTTTAATTTTTTTCTGATACGTAAAAATATAATGTCTGGCTCTTTTTTAAATTACATGTTTCATGAGGGAATGTAGGACCAAAATTACATGTTTTGATAGGGAAAGTGAAAGTAAAATTACATGTTTTGATAGGGAATATATTCAAAGAATTTGAGAATATATTTCAAAATTGAATACCATCTCCATGCAATACATACGACTGCAAATACCATTACTAACCGTAAACATAATGCAATCAAATCTTTTTGAACTCAGGCAAATATTGCCGCTGTTCAAGTCCGAATATTTACTTCGGATATACTCCGTCGGTAATCAATTTGATTATTTTATCGGGAAGATCCGAATCATCTTTGAATTCACCTTTTGATACGCTTGTAGCCATAGCATTTGCTACGGAAACCATGTATTTTACAATCAGTTCAAAATCCTCATCGATTGATTTGATAACAGAATAATTATCCCCGAGAATTTTTTTGAGAGCATACTCCAAAGGCAAATCATGTAATGCAATACATCCGGGAGCGTATTGGTGGTGCGTTGTATATCTGATAAACAATTCCGCTCTTTCGGGATTGTTCAACAGATAATGAAAATATTGCATCCAAGTCTTACACAAATAATCTTTTAAATTGTCAACAGAACAATCAATTGGAAAAGGAACACAAGACAAGGATGATTTGATGTCTTTGCATATTACATCGAAACAATCGGCCAATAAATTTTCCTTGTTGGAATGATATTGAATAATTAGTGTTTTTGAACAATTGACGTCTTTTGCTACATCATCCAAAGACCACTTTTCCCCACGAATAAAAAAAGCTTTGATCGTGGATTCGATTATTTCGTCCTTCTTATTTACCATACGCTACGCGCATCTTTTTATTCGGTATATATCATTTATTCACGGACATTCAATATTTACGAAACTTTGGTACTTTATAATCGGATAGTTCGATTTCCGCATTATTTCCATTTGGTAATGTACCAAATGGTAAAATTTTCATTAAATATATAGCATGAATATTTGGACTAGGAATAGGACTATCGTTGTAATTCTTATTCACTACAGAGTCCGATTGGGCGGGATATTGGATGAAATTTGAAACATTGCGTAACATATCTATTGTGTTGATATTGATTTCAACGATTGGTGGGATCACAATGAATAATATAGGCCACAGGGATATTTTTGGTACGCTTACGCCTATTATGATTGCATCTAGTACGATACCATACTTCATTGGCAGATATCGTTTGGACAAAGAGAACAAATCAAAATAAACATTTTCTAAAGAAAATCAGTGGTTATATGGCCACTGAAATTTTTATCCATCAAATTTGAGTGCATCGATAAGAATTACAATTCATCGTATTTCTTATTCGATCCCGTTGATTTATCCAATGGATATTTCTCTGCGTTCTTTTTGATTTTGGATTCCAACTCGGAAGATAAATCAATATTGTTCATCTGAGCGAACCTGAGAACGAAATACAGGATATCCGATAATTCTTCTTTGATGTGTTTTCCCGTTACGTCTTCCGAAATCAAAGCTGCGGATTCTTCGGGTGTTTTGAATCTGAATATCTGCAACAATTCAGAAGATTCTGTTGCCATGCCGATTGCCAAATCTTTGGGGTTGTGAAATTGGGACCAGTCGCGTTCTTCGCAGAATGCGCGGACGATTTCTTTCAGATCTTTGATTGTTGTGTCAGAATCCATTGTAACACTCAAAGGAAACATAGCGTTGAAGAGTTTAAAGTTTGCAGTATTTTTTACATATTGGGATTATATTTCAAACATATGTCGAGTGTATTTGCAGCACTCTAATCTCAATAAAACAAAATATCAACTGATAAATCTGGCAATAAACAGTATTTGGTGATTTACCAAATGGGAAAGAGTAAAAGTTGCCATAACTGCGGGACTTTGGGGGCCTGATTGTTATATTTTTTGGAATGGGCGCAGATTTGTCTGAACTGAATAATTAAATTTAATAAGATTCAAACATGTGGAATTATGCACCATCTGAATCAAAATATTGTCTAAAATATTCTCTTAATCCAGGGTTGCATGCATACACATAGCAACCCTTTACGCCTCTTAACATCATAACTTTATATGCATTTATTATGAATTTTTTAATCACTTCGGGCGTCATAGAATTCTTTACACCTTTATCGTAAAATTTCGAAGTATCGATTGTGATCTGATTAGTATTTTTATCATAATCGATTTCATTTCCAAAGATAACTCCGACGTAATTTAGATCATATCCCTGTGTTGTATGTATACAACCTATTTCATTGATAGAATTTTCACGGATAATCCATTCGGATCCCGTCATATTCCAGATATATTTGTATGGCCCAATATTGATGTCTTCCAAATTATTTTGAAGAATTTCATCCATTGTTTTGCCTTTGGATATCCATTTCCAGGAATATCCGGCAACATTACGACAAAGTCCATAGGTTTTATTCAATGATTTAATCTCTTCAATCATTTCGTTGACATCATCGAACAATCTCAAATCATATCCTTCGATTCCTGCTTTAAACTCTTTAACACACTCAACACAGTTGAAAACATCTTTCAGCAAAAATGGATATTCATCTGCAGCAAGACATCTCATCTGAGTCTTTAAACGATATTGGGTGGCATTTTGGCCTATTGATTTTTTAAATTGTTCTGAGGTTAAATCAGATCCTTTGACACTTTGATTTTCATCATAAAATAAAACCTGATATTTACTACACTTGACAATCCAATCCAATTGAGTTGATTCGTATTTATTCAGATTTAATGCCTTACATGTATTATCAAAAGCACCCATGGCGGTGATGTTTTTTCTTTGTGCGAGTCTGTGACTTTCATCTACAAATAATACATCATAATCTCTTTTCAAAACTTCAGCTGGTCCGATTACTATACCTGGTTTTAATCCATTTCTTGACTCTTTGAATATTTTCTTTATAGTTGAACGCAAAGATGTCATTGGCAAAACAAATCCAATCTTCAATGAACCTTTTGATTTTACATAAGAATGCAATTCGTGTATTGCTAATTGTTCATCTGAAAAACCATATGTTGTATTTGCAACATCAACTCTGATTTTATCTGCATTTATCAATTGGAAAATCATATTAATCGCAAGTATTGTTTTTCCAGTTCCTGCAGACCCGTGTATAACAGATGTTCCAGATTCACCGTTTGATAATTTTTCTAATATATCGGAAATTATGCTATTTGAAATAGCATTCTGTTCCTCGGTTAATGAGATATAAGGTGAATATTTGAATAGGTCAGAATTTTTTAATGTAAAATAATCATGATCCACAATACCTCTTTCTTTTAAAATATCCCATATTCTTTGAACTTTATTTATGTATATTTCACGTTGAAAATAATTATGTTTGGATGATTGACCTGAGTTTAAATTTTGTAAAGAATATTTTGAATCGGCACCACAAAGCTGAATCAGAGATTGTTCCACATCCAGAACTGCAGATTTGTTAAATGTTGAATCGAATACAACTTCTATACGTTCAAGCTTTGTTCTTTCGTTATTTGAAAGATGTTGAGAAATACGATTATTGATGCTGCATGTTTCTCCAACATACATTTCAGAATTATTGTGAATCATATATACAACAGGCCAATTGCTACTGTATGGAATTTTTTTCAATTCTTCTTTTCCTTCTAAAGAAAAATCAAAAGAAATAATCTCGGTTTGATTGAGATCTAAATTCTCTTTTCTGGCCATGTGCATATGGAATATGTATGAATGAGAATATATTTGTTTACTGTGAAATATACAACATATTCCAAAATAAACCAACATCGACTCCAACTACTCGTAGGAATTATGTGAAAAAATCAACACCCTCCATCCCGACAAACCATGGATAAAATCCAGCCACAATCACAATTAAATACTATCTAAGTGAATCTTTATTCACCTTACGCATAAATTCTAGGAGGAATAAATATGATACAATTAGAACTGATTAGTAACAAAACTATCGAAGGCCTTGAAGGCGGAAGAAAAGATTACTTGTGCCTATCAGGAGACACACTCCTGTTTACAAACGAACCCGTCGGCGAAGATCCCGTAGAATTGTGCGACATACCCGATGACAAATGGGATGACGCCATAGCAAAATTCCAAAAGAATATCGCAGACATGAATGCAATGGATCCCAACGACAAGGGAAGGGGCATGCAGATGGCCATGTCCATAATGATGCTTGCCGAAACCGAATGATTTCCAAAAAGACTTAAAACATCATCAAACTTTTTACCTTTTCTTTTCATTCCTTTACAAAACACAATTTAAACAAACACTCGGAATTCTGATTGAAATAATATTTAAATAGCATCCGCGCAGATATTATTCCCATGGATAACAAAACACTAGCTGGCATTATTGCAGTGTGCGTGGTTGCCATCTTGATCTGTTCTTACATTTTTATGCCGAACAATAATTCGGAAAACGAAGAACTGGAAGGAACATGGCACCAAATCTATTACGAAGTATATCGTGATGGCACATATGAATCAACAAATACCGAAGATATTGATGTAGATAAATACACCATTGAAATAAAAGATGAAAAAGACGGTGTTTTTACCGGACTCTTTAAAGATTCTCCCGTATCCGGAACGTATGTTGACGGTATGCTGAAATTCTACGGGGTATACGGCGGAATAAAATCGTATCTTACGGGATATATTGATAGCAAAATCATGTATGCATCCTTTTCCGAAGTCGTAAACAACGAATCCAGAGTTGTATTTGCGGCATATTCCAAAGATTCTTCAACCCAATACAAAGCGGTTGATGCCATGGATATAAAGGGTGATTGGAAAGCATACGAAGCCGTTAGACTCGCGGAAGGTGCTGTAAAACAACTCTCGGGAGAAAACGTAAAAATTACCCAGCAGGATGGAATGTTATTCAAAGGAACACAGGAACAGGTTGTCGGAAACAAGATTGTTCCTCTGGACTTTAACGGCGTTTTCTTCTATGAAAAAACTTCCGGATACGTTACTGCGATGTTTTACGTCGCAGGAGAAAATTGGATGCTGTATACCGATGGAAACGATTTGATCATGTGTACTACGATGGAGTCCGTAATAACAGGAACAATCGGAGATGTTGTGGTAGTCGATCGTCAGTATTCGCGTGACGGAGCCGAAATTAAAAGTGAAATCCTGGATTTGGAAGGAACCACGTGGAAATCAACCAAATCAAAAGTCGCGGAATCCGCCGCATCCGAATCAAAGATCATAGATAATCCGAATGAATCCATCTTAACCTTTGATTTACAAAACGGAAGAATGGTAACCGGAAACGTATCGCATATGGGCAAAGACTGTGCCGTCAGGGGATTCATATTCGGAGATTCAGTTATTATGGCATACGTATGCGATGGTGTGAATATTCATGTTGTCGGAACTATCGATGAAGGAACTTTAACGACAACAGCATGGGAATTCGAAGACGGAAAATATATTTCGACCGTGACCACATACTAATCCGTATAAACAAAACCGGGGGAAATCCCCCATTTTTATTTATTATCAAACCGATTCCGGCAAATTGGATTTTTTATAGATTTTGTTGATGAATATAGGTGCCAGTATCTGTGTGATTACGGCCATAATAATTACCGCAGCGTAAAGATCCGTGGAAAACAAACCTAATCCATATGCTAAGGTTGCAACGATAATCGCGATATCCCCTCTTGCCATTACGCATGCGGATGCGAAAGATGCGAAGTTCTTTTCCGTTTTACAAATCATGTATCCCAAGTATGCTCCGGCATATTTTGTTACCAAAGCAACTACAACCAAAATTACCGCAAGTATCAAAGAATTTATTCCCATAACATCGAAATGCAAACGCAATCCTACGTAAATGAAGAAGAACGGAAGCAGGAATCTGGTTAACGTATCGAATTTTTCTATAATATGGGAAGAACTCTCGAACTCGGCAAAATACATTCCCGCCAAGAAAGCTCCTACGATTCCCGACAAACCCACAAGATACGAACATGCCGTCAATCCGAAACAAACCACGATTGCGACAATAAACATCTCTTTTTTGATATCGTTGAGAGTAATGTTGAACCGTCCGATAATCTCCTCTTTTTTATCCATGTTCTTCGAAGATCTGTATATGGAAAAGAATACCAAAACAATGAATGCTACTATGACCGCAATGTTCATCCACAAAGAATGTTCGTGAACGGGAGATACGATTCCCGTGTTTACGGCCAAAAGAATAAGACATATTATATCGACCAAAATAGAAACTCCGATAATCAGCTTACCTTCTTTGGTTTCCGACATCTCATAGAATTTCAGAATGTTTACCGTGATTGTTGTAGACGAAGCGAACAATGCGGTACCGAGCATGATTGCAACATTCGGATCGTTTCCAAACAGGAAATATATTGAAAAACCTCCAATGAATGGTAAAATAATACTGATTAACGCAACAATAATTGCGGTTTTTCCTATTCCTATCAATTCGTCCAAACGGGTTTTCAAACCTATTCCAAACATCAGGAATACCAAACCGACCTGTCCCATTACATTAAGGAAATGATTCTTGTCGGCTTCCACTTCGTATATGTTAAAATCAAGCAACGTACCGAATTCAGGTACGAATATGGAAAGATTAACGAAAATGATACCTGCAATAATGTATCCTACCATTTCCGGCATATTGATTTTCTTCAATAATTTTCCCAATACTTCCGCCATAAACAACAGCAAAAATATCTGCAGCATCAAATATCCGATTTCTTCCATAGGCTCTTTTGAATCATTCTTTTTCTTTAATTAAATTCCTATGAATGCATTGAAAAATTCTATCTGAAACATACGGTAGATTGAATATATAGGAAAACTATCCCAAGGGTATGAAACAATGCATGGATGCGGATAAACTCCACCTCAGACTCAAGAAAATAAACGGTCAGGTTTCCGGCATCGATCGCATGATCGACGAAGATGTTCCCTGCGAAGATATTCTTATTCAAATCAACGCGGCAAAAAGCGCATTGAACAAAGTTGCGCAGATTATTTTGGAGGGTCACCTTCACCATTGCGTTTTGGATGGTTTGAAAAGCGGCGATTCCGAAGAAACCATAGATAAATTGGCCAAAGCAATCGAACAATTTTCCAAAATCAATTAAGGCGAATAATTCATATACCCCATACCCCCATGGGGTATCATGGCTTGCAGTTGTAACAATCACGGTACGTGCAAAATTTCTCACGAAGAGAAAGAAGACGTTGCGTTTCCCATATTGATTATTTCCATATCCGTAGCACTTCTGATTATCGATTTCTTCAAACTTTTACCGTTTGGAGGTTTATCTTGGATCGTGGTTGCGATTTGCGGATTGCCGATAATCTACGGATCCGTAAAAGATTCCATCGAATTCAGAAAAATCAACACGGAAACTTTGGTTTCCATCGGTATTATAGCTGCATGTTTAATCAACGAACCTTTTGCCGCGGGAGAAATCGCCGTAATTATGTCTGCGGGAGAATTGATAGAAGAATATGCAACTTCCAGAACCAGAGACGGAATTTCTTCTCTGATTTCCCTTAACCCTAAAACCGCGAACAGAATCACTTCCAAAGGAGAAGAAACCGTGGAAACCGATTCTTTGAACATCGGAGATGTCGTAAGAATAAGAACAGGCGACATGATTATGGCCGACGGTAAAATCGTTGAAGGAAACGGAGAAACCGATGCATCCATGATTACGGGAGAATCCCTTCCCATCAAAGTTTCGATTGGCGATAAAGTCAGCAGCGGATCCATAAACACATTCGGATCTTTTGATTTTGTTGTTGAGAAAAAGCCCGAAGACAGTACGATGATGAATATCGTCAGACTTTTGAAAAGCGCCGAAAACGATAGAATTCCGATCATAGAGAAAATGGAAAAAGTATCGCAGGTGATGATTGTTACAGCCTTGTTATGTGCAATCGGAGCTGCGGTGTTTACCCAGAATTACATCATGGCGGTTACCGTTCTCGTCGTATTCTGCCCCTGTTCTCTTTTGCTTGCGACACCTACCGCGATTACCGCGGCAATAGGTACCGCATCTTCCGCTGGTGTTTTGATTAAAAACGGAGAAACCGTTGAAAGATTGGCGAAGGTTTCTTCGGTTGTATTCGATAAAACGGGAACTTTGACCGAAGGTACTCTCAAGATTTCCAATATTAACATCTATGGAACCAAAACCGAAGACGAATTGCTTAAGATAACAGCCAGAACAGAACTCAGATCCCAACACCCTTTGGCGAAATCCATTGTTAACGAATACATGGAAAAATTCGAAGATTCCATCGAAGAGCCGGACTCCTTTGAAATGATTGAGGGAATCGGAGTCAAAGCTACTTTTGACGGAAACGAATATCATGTTGGAAACGTGGATTTAATGAAATCCATCGGTTCTGAAATTCCTGAAATCACAAGTGCGAAAACAACCATTTTCGTAGCGGAAAACAACGTTGTGTTGGGATCCATAGAATTAGACGATATAATAAGAAAAGGATCCGTTCACGCTATTTCCAAACTCAGAAAAATGGGAATCAAAACAAAAATTCTTTCCGGAGACAGAAAAGAAGTTACCGAGAATGTTTCCAAAATCGTGGGAACAGATGAATTCATCGGTGAATGCAAACCCGAAGACAAACTTAACGAACTCAGAAAACTCGGAAAGGACGGAGAAAAAGTTTGCATGGTCGGAGACGGTATTAACGACTCTCCCGCAATGAAATCCGCTTTCGTAAGTATCGGAATGGGGATAAGAGGAAGCGATGTTGTAATCGAATCTGCGGATGCGGTCATCATGAGCGGAGGAACGGTAAGAGTTCCCCAGACAATCGAATTCTGCAGAAAAACTTCCAGAAAAATTAATGTAAACATTGCAATTTCGATCATCCTCAACTTTGTTGCCTTGGGATTGTCTTTCATGAATGTATTGGATCCGGTAACCGGTGCATTGGTCCACAACATAGGAGCGATTCTTGTTGTTCTCAACTCGCTTACTCTTGCGTTCTATTGGAACAGAAACAAAGGTGCGGACAAAATGAAAGAATATAGAAAAGAACACTCCTGCGGATGTTCCGATTGTTCAAACTAAAGAATTTTTACTCATGGGATATAAGCCGATGCAACATTCCTTATATCCCATGAAATCCTAATTGTATTTAGGTGGAAATATGAGTGTGATAAAAGTTACCGATTCGATATTCTGTGCTACGGTGGATGATGTTGAAATTGATTTATTCGAAGGACAATATCCCGTACAAAACGGAGTAACCTACAATTCTTACGTTGTCAAAGGTAAGAAGATTGCAATTTTAGATACGGTCGACGCAACGGCAGGAACAACTTGGTTCGAGTATCTTGATGAAATTCTCGGATCCGACATACCGGACTTTCTTGTTGTTTCTCATATGGAACCCGATCATTCGTCAAATATCGCTTTGGCGATGGAAAAATATCCCAATATGAAAATCGTGGGAAACAAGAAAACCTTCACCATGATCGAACAATTCTTCGGTGAATCTTACGAAGACAGAAGAGTCGTTGTCGAAGACGGAGAAAAATTAAATCTCGAAGACCGTGAACTTACTTTCTATACCGCACCCATGGTTCATTGGCCGGAAGTTATGGTAGTGTATGATTCAAAAGAAAAAATACTCTTTACCGCAGATGCATTCGGAAAGTTCGGATCATCCGAAACAAACGAACCTTGGGATGACGAAGCAAGACGTTATTACTACAACATCGTAGGAAAATACGGACCGAAGGTTCTGAATCTTTTTGAAAAGATTTCAGACTTAGAGATTAAAGTAATCTGTCCTCTCCACGGCCCCGTTCTTGATTCAGATTTATCGCACTATTTGGGTTTATACAAAACCTGGGCCAACTACGAACCGGAAACCAAAGGGGTTTTCATCGCATACGCTTCGATTCACGGAAATACCGGAGAAGCCGCAGTGGAATTGGCATCCATTCTTGAAGAAAAAGGCGTAGAAGCTACAATCTGCGATTTGAACAGAGTTCACCACTCTTACGCATTGGCTGAAGCTTTCAGATATGACAGAATGGTTCTTGCCTGTTCAACATACGACGGCGGAATACTTCCCGCGATGGATTTGTTTTTAATCAGACTCAAAGCAAAGAACTATTGCAACCGCAAAGTCGGAGTGATAGAGAACGGAACTTGGGGTCCTGTTGCCGGAAAACACATCAAAGATGCTCTCGGTTCTTTGGATAATATTGAAATCGTTGATCCAACGGTTACGATAAAATCTTCCGTTAAAGAAGAAACAATCGAGAAACTCAAAGTTCTCGCAGAATCTTTGAATTAAAGAAAAAACCCTTCCGGAGCAATTCCGGAAGGTATTGTTTTGTTTAAGCCGCGGAAGCGGATTCTTTGTTTTTGTTCTTGCTGATCCAAAGGTACAGCAACAAGGATATTGCCGAAACCGGAAGCGCAATGATCAAAGGATCCAAATGAGCCAGGGTTGTTCCTGAAATCAAACCGCTGTATCCCAATGTTTTTGTGATACTGTCACAGAACAGGAATGCCCATATTCCCCATACGGCTCCTCCGGAAATAATGCTGACTTTTGCGGCATTCTTATCCGGTTTGTCTCTGAACAAAGAGTATGCGTATGGTACGAGCAAAGTTGCTGCCGTGAATCCCATGAAGATCGAGGTTGCTTTCGCAATGATGTTGTTAGGCATAACGTATGCCAACACCACGACTACGATCATCATGACCAAAGTAAAGATACGGTTTGCTCTCAACGATGGCTTATCAATCTGATTCTTGTTCTTCTTTGAATTGTATACGGATCTCAAATCGTATCCGCCTGCCGCTCCCATTGTGTGAAGAAGCGCACTGAGTGTGGATATCGAAGCACAGAGAACCGCAAGTACGAACACCGCAATGAAGACGTCACCGAAAGATACCGTAGAGAATATCTGGTTAACGAATTCGGGGATGATCATATCGATTGATGTGATTCCGATTGCAATAGATCCCGTTGTCTCGTAGAAGTACAGATTCGAAAGAGCTCCTACGGTGTATGCGGTTCCCACAATCATCATCATGAAGATACTTCCGATGATCAATGATTTGTTCAAATCACGGTCGCTTTTTGCGGACATGAATCTTACAACCAACTGAGGCTGGGACAATGCACCTACTCCGACTCCCAAAAGGAACGTAGTAACCACGATCATCCAAACATCGCTTCCGAATGTAGAGAATTCGGTCCAACCGTTCATTCCACCGGATACCAATGATCCCAACAGTTCGGGGAATTCTACAACGGCGGTATCCCAAAGATTGGTCAAACCTTCGTGTGCTGCTTCAACTCCTCCGAGTGTTGTGTACGTTATTACAAGAATCAATGCCATACCTGCGAACATAACTGTTGCCTGCAAAGCATCGTTGTACATAACGGCAACAATACCGCCGTAGGTAACGTATACCGCAACAATCAACGAAAGAACGAGCAGAACCACATTCCTGTCGAGATTTACGGTAACCGCAAGGAAGTTAACTCCTCCGAGGAGAACTGCTGCGCAGTAAACCGGCATTCCGATCAGAATGATCAATGCTGTAAACGATCTTATGGTTGGAGATTTGAAACGTTTTCCCAGGAAATCCGAGAACGTGAAAGATCCTTCTGCTTTGGCGTATTTACGGGTGCGCTTTCCGAATATAAGGAATGCTACAACCAATCCCATGAACAGATTCAGGAAAACCAACCACATCAAAGACATACCGTACTGTGCTGCCTGTCCTCCGAATCCGACGATTGCGGATGCGCTGAGGAAAGCTGCGCCGTAAGATAATGCAATGATTACCGGGCTTGTTTTATGTCTTCCCAATAAGAAATCATCACTGTTCTTGGTATTTCTATAACCATACCATCCCAAGAAAAGGGTAGCTGCAACGAAGATAGCGGCGACAATGTAGAAAATATCATTATTCATTGTCATCACCTTCTTCTTTCTTGAACAAGCCGTATGCGCAACAGAATATCACCGTAGCGAAGCACGCAACGTAGCCCATCCAAATCCAAGGGTCGGGTATGCCTAATAGAGTCATTTATTCACCTGTGTAGTGTGCTAACACATAGCACACAATTTGAGTATGATTATTTTCTATATAAATGTTGGCGTAACCTGCAAAACAAATGAATATTCAGAACTGAGGGTAAGATGCGTATTAAAAACGTAACAAAATACATAATATTGATGAGCGATACAGAAGTGAATGAACACTGTTTCATACATTTCCAAACCCACTGCGGAATTGACAGATTTAGAACTTACTCAATGTTCTGAATTATTTTCTAAAGATTATGGCGTTTATAGTTTTGAAGATCCGAAAGGCAGATCTGGAAAACAAGTAAAAATGTCGCCAGAATACTACAAAAGGTATTACATTAAAGACAATCATCGTGTCGCATTAGCTAAGCATGAAAATAAAATCATTGCTCAAGCATTCTACATCAGAGAAAAATTAAAGGATGGTGTTGTAACCTGGGTGTTACAATTAGTTGTTGATAAAGAATGGCGCAAATGTGGAATTGGAAGTAAATTGCTTCATTCCATCTGGGGTTTTTCTAGTGATTATGCTTGGGGATTGGCAACTGCCAACCCATTTACTGTAAAAACACTTGAAACTGCAACATTACGTCGTGTTAATCCATCAAACATTATTGAACACATCGAACTTATTGAAAAAATGTGCAATTCGATTCATTTTATTCGTGGATTTGAATTAAATGAATGCAAATCTGTTGTTGACACTCAATTTTATGTTGATCATTCGGAAATAGAACAATCTCTAAATGCGTATGGAAAAGATTGGATTCTGGGTGATCTTTCCCCCGGATATGAATGGTTGGCTTTTACATTCAGAGATCAACCAATGGATGAATATTCAATAGATGAACTTAAAAAATTGATAGAATTTTCAGAATCCCAACTCAAAGATGCTTACGGAAGAATGAAAATAGAACAACAACCCTGGGCATCACACACATCGAAAGAAGTCGATTTCATATCCGATGTGACCGAATTAAATAGTGTATCTGTTTTGGATTGCGGTTGTGGAGTGGGCAGACATTCGGTGGAAATCGCAACAAGATATCCCGATTCAAAAATTACGGGCGTAGATTTCTCTTCTAAAAATATTGAAAAAGCTATAGCGGCATCTTCTGATTTGAATAACATAGAATTCATTGAAGAAGATTTACGTACATTTGATTCAAATTATGAATTTGATGTGGTTTTATCATTATATGATGTAATCGGATCATTTCCGGATTCAAAAGATAATGAAGCTCTTTTGAAAACATATTCCAAAGCTTGCAAGAAGGGCGGAACCCTTGTGATATCCGTAATGAATATGGAATTAACCGAACACCTTGCATTGAAAGAAAATACCGGAGACTTGTCCAAAAATCCGGAGATATTGTTTAATCTTGAACCTGCAGATATTATGCACAAATGCGGTGATGTGTTTAATCCCCGGCATTATGCGATTGATATTGTTTCCAAACTTGTATACCGTAAAGAACAGTTCTATGATGATACGGCACTTCCAGCCGAGTATATCATACGCGATAAAAGATACACCATGGAAGAAATCTGCAATCTTGTTGAAAACAATGGATTTAAAATCCTGGATTCAAGATATGTTCGTGCGGGAAGATGGAACGAAAAACTCGGACCCATCGATAAAAATTCCAAAGAGATTCTTATCGTTGCCATAAAAGAATGAAAATATCGATTTCAAGTTATGCTTGGAATCTTTTTTGATAAATCAATATGATAACGCCTATCGCAAATACCAAAGCCAAACAAATTCCGATATAAATCCAAAGATTGTTATTCGGATAATCTACGACAACATTCGGATACTCGGCCCACGATTCTTTGTTAGCTTCCGTACAATGTACGATTACATCCGTAGAATGAAAAACATGGGATCCGAATTCCGGCATAGATCCTGCAAAATAAGCATCCAATAATCCCGAATATGCAAAAGCTTTGGTTCCAATACTAGAAACATTTTCGGGAATGGATATTGTTTTCAAAGATTCACATTCAAAAAATGCCTGAGATCCGATTGAAATCAATGCTTCGTTCATATCAACAAAACTTAAAGAACCGCACTTGTAAAAAGCCTGGAATTTGATATCGGAAACATGTTGGGGAATTGAAACTGACTTCAAAGAATGATTCATGTAAAACGCATTTTCTTCGATTGTTTTGATGTTGTTTCCAAACTTAATTGATTCCAAATTAGTATCATGCGCAAAACACCATTTGGAAATCGTAGTCAATTTTTCACTCAATTCGATGTCTTTTAAAGATGTACAGATTTTGAAACAACCTTCTCCGATGAATTCCACGGAATCAGGAATATTTACGGATTCTATTGCCCTGCATTCGCGCATGGCTTCAAACCCAATGTATATAAGATTGGAAGGAAGAGCTGAAAACGAAAGATTGGATGCTACTCTGAAGGCTTCATCCGAAATTATTTTCAAAGAATCGGGAAAATGTATGTCGGATATTCCCGTATTATAGTAAAAAGCCCTTTCTGCGATTCTGGATATTCCGTCTTCGATTGTTATTTCTTTGATATCGGTACGTTCGGATTCAAATACACCTGAAAATGAATACGGTCCTATTGTCGATACCCGAATATTATCGACAGTGGATGGAATCGTCATAAAACCATTGAAAGGAACACCTCCGATTACTATGTATTCGGAACAGATTTCAATAAGATTGATTTGAGATCCGTTTGGATTTTTAACAAATTTTACGGGAATTTCATTTCCGGTTTTCCAACCTTCTGCATTAGGAAGATAATTTATCGAAATATCCTTTGGAAAAGAATCCGAATAATAATCTGGATAATCGCCCATAAAGAATACGGTTTCCAGAGCTGTACATGAGGCGAATGCTTTGTGTCCTATGGATTTTACCTTTTCCGGTATGACAATCGTTTTAGTTATTTCATTAGCATCCATTGCCGAATCCGATATGGATTTTACTTCGTAACCTTCCAAAACCGTACTGATAAAGACAACTTCCGAATTTGAACCGATTTTCAAAATCTTGGATTCGTAAGAATCGAAATCGGATCCGTATGTTTCATATTCGTAACTGGTTCCAAGAGGATCTTCGAAGAATGATGCGGATATATCTTCGGATGAAGGTGTAACTGAAACAGATATCAACAATGTTATGGAGATAACCAACAGAAAACGTAGAATAGATTTCATAATACCGATAATGCAACAGATATTGCACTGTGCATCGCTATTCCTTCATCCGGAGAATCACACACAATAAGCATATCTTCTTCGGACATTGATACCGTTTTGTTCAAATTATCCATGTATTCGTCGGATAGTGTTTGCGTATAAAGATTGGATTTTGTTTTCAATTCCGAGTCTTCTTTGAAAAAGATGAATGCGTTTGTTGCACCGGCTCTTATCCCGCTGTCTTTTTGAATATTGCAATCCTGAATATTCGCACGGGTTTTCAAAGCAACCGCGCCTTTTCTGTACATAAGAAGATCTTCGGAAGCGGGAACCTCAACAACTTTTATAGGAATTTCATTCAGGATTTCCCTTCCCGTATCGGTAAGTTTTATTCCGCGTCTTGTAACATCGATACAGTTCCAACTGTTCAGAATATGCAGGATTGTACGGGTGCTTCCTTCTCCGATTGAAAGCTTTTTCGAAAGATACCCTCTGGAAATTCTAACATCGGATTCGGAAAGCATATACAATGCGTGATAAATCTGAGCATCTGAAAAACGGGAAAGGGGTCCACTGTGAGAAATGTCCATTAATTTCAATTAAAAGCCCCCCCCCCTAAATTGATCTGCGGCGCTAACGCGGACTTTTTCTTTGCTTCTTCCATAACAAAATTAAGAGAACAACCGGTTTTCATCGCAATCTTTACGGGAGAATATCCTTTTAACAAAAGAACGAATATTTCTGCGGTTTTTGTGTCTGCGGATACATGATTGAAAGAGGATTCTTGATTGTTAATGGAAAAATCACTTTCTTTGTATTTTGAAACTTTATTTTTTTCAGTGTTTCTTTTTATTCTAAGAGAACTGTTGCAAGCAGGACATTTGGTCTCTGAAGATTCGACAATACATTCCAATTTACAGGTCTTGCAGTATCCAAGTACTGTTTTATTGTTCCATAAGAAGGATTTGCATGCAGGACATTTCTTCGGAAGTCCGGCTTTTCTGGATTTCCATGAGTGGCCGCATTTAACGCAATTGTAATCAACCGGTTTTTCACGCCAATGTTCTGTTCCGCATCCGGGACATCTTTTTGGATTGTTGTGCGTAACCCATGAGTGGCCGCATCTAAGGCAGTTGTATTCAGAAAGATTGTTGTTATTCCATCTTGTTGATCTGCACGAAGGACAACGGTTGGATTGCTTATCGGCGGAAGACTTCCAAGAGTATCCGCACATGTTGCAATTGCACTGATGTCCACCCTCATCAGATGGATTCGAATCATTTCTTTTACCGCTCATTTTGTTGCCCCCCTAATTGGATGTATAATCCAATATAGTTGAATTAGGCTATATATCTTATCTGACAAAATATGGTAACTTAGGTAAAACAGCGATAGCAATTTACCCCAAATACAACAAACAACAGTATCTAAAGTAAGGTCAGTAAAAGTCAAACGGATTCTCTGTGAAGACTTCGTCGTCAACAATTATCCCTGAGTCTATGTAAGCATCCATTATACGGTCGAAAGCTTTTCTTGTATCTTCCAAAGATACGTTGAAAAGAATCGATATTGCTTCGGGCCCCATTCCCGTAAAATGTATTGCCAAAACCGTAGCATCGAATGTACTCAAATTCAGACGTTTGGTGAAATACGGAATTTTTTCTTCGTAATCCATACGATGATTGTACATTTCTTTTGCCAATGATTTCCATTTCTTAATCGACTTGCTATCCGAAAAATTGGAAGTCATCTCTTCGACTGTACATTCAAAGAATCTGCATACGTCGTGAATATACATTGAAGCTACGGGAATATCTTTTTCCCAGAGATACAAGCATGCGAATCCGTCGGAATAAACATATCTCAAAGATAATTTTTTATCGGACCAAACATCAAAAATTTCTTCGGCCGTTTTTAATTGTTCTAGGATTACCTTTCCGCATCTTGGACATGTGGGATCGTCTTTCGTTGATTGCCATGTATTTTTACAGAAATCGCAGACATATTCCCGATAAGATCTTTTACTGTTACAGGACGGACAACTTCCGGAATTGCTGTGTTTTGCGGTATATTTCAATCCGCATTTTGAACATGAAAAAATCTGCGGTGTTTCATCCCATTTTTTTGATTTGCATGAAGGACACATCTTGATTTCATCGGATGTTTTTCTTCCTCGGGGTATCCATTTATACCCGCATCTTCTGCATTGAAGTTTCAATATGGGAACATTCCACTCACGGGATTGACAGTTGGGACATTTGATTGGTTTTTTGTTCTTATTGTTCCAAATATGTCCGCATTTGTAACAATGCAAACGATTCAATTTGGGTTCGTTCCAACTTGAAGAAAGACATACGGGACATCTTTGTGGAGGAATATTCTTTCGAGGATGCCAATTGTGATCGCATTGATTGCAATGCAATGAATTTGTATCTCCTTCTGTTTGATTTCGCCCACAGGATGGACATACTTCGTTAATGTCTTTTAAGATCCAGGTGTGATGACAGAATTTACATTCAGCTTCTTTTTTGGTAGGGACATCCCATCTCGACGATTTACATCTGGGACATGTTTTCGGAGGTTTAATACTCCGGGATTTCCAATAATGACCGCATTTGTAACAATACAAATTGGGAAGACTGATTGTTTCCTGTGTAATCACATCCGTTTCCGACATTTACACCTCATCGATATACTTCTTCGGTAAAACGTAAATCTCACCGTCCGCATCCAATCCAACTCTTGATTCGACTTCGTAAACTTCGCGAATCAAATCTTCGGTGATTACTTCTTTCGGATCTCCGATGGTAACGATTTCTCCGTGTTTCATAATGATGCAAACGTCGCAATATCTTGCCATGAGAGAAATATCGTGTTCCGCAACCATAACCGTCATATCGGATTTTGCAAGCGATTGAAGATACTCCATAACCTGAAGTTTATACTTCATGTCCAAATGCGATGTTGGCTCGTCAACCAACATGAGTTTAGGTTCCTGCACGTATGCTTTTGCTATCAATGCACGTTGTCTTTCTCCGGATGAAAGCAAAGAAACCTGTTTCCTTCTCAAATGGCTCAAACCGAATGTTTCCAATGCTTTCAAAGCAGCAAGCTCATCTTCTGGTTTTTCCCACCATATTCTGTCAACGAAAGGATATCTTCCCAACATCACCATATCCATAACCGTGGTTCCGAATGTCGGACCTGCTTCCGCGGGAACATTCGCAACGAGTCTTGCAACCTGTGCGGGTTTCATTTCCGATGTGTTCAAACCCGTTACGAAAATATCTCCGGATGTGGGTTCGTGAACTTTACAGATGCATTTCATCATCGTAGATTTTCCACAACCGTTCGGTCCGATCAAACCAACCAGTTTTCCCGAGGGAATTTCTAAATTTATGTCGGTTAATGCATGAAATCCGTCAAACTCTTTGTTGAGATTTTTAATGTTGAGAACTAAATTATCCGTCATATTCACGCCCCTTTTTCATGAGCATGTATGCAAACACGGGAGTTCCGATGATTGCCGTGATTGCCCCCACGGGCAATTCATAGGGAATCATAACGGTTCTTGCAGCCAAATCCGCGAACAGCATAAGCATGATTCCTATGACAATTGATGCGGGCATGATAAGTCTGTGATCTCCGCCGAGAGCCATTCTGCATGCGTGGGGTACAACCAATCCCACAAATCCGATTATACCTACGAATGCAACACAAATCGCGGTAAGAACCGAAGCAATAATCATCATGGAACGTTTGAATTTCTTTACGTTGAGTCCCAATTGTTTGGCCTGTTCTTCACCGTTCATGAAAAGATTGAATTCTCTTGCCCACAACATGGCAACAATGGATATTCCCATTGCGGGAATGAATACGATCCATGCATTTTCCCATGTAATGTTGGAAAATGAACCGTATAACCACCACATAATATTGGAAAGGTTTTCTTTGGCCAAAGATAAGAATATGGTTTGAATCGATGCAAATGCAAAACCTACGATTACACCTCCGAGAATGTAATTCGTGGATGAACCTCCGGAACCTTCCGCGATTCCCATTGTGATTGCGAATGCGATCAATCCTCCGATAATTGCCGCCAAGGGAATTATGTAAAGGGAATTATCACCGAAAAATGGCAAAGAAATACCGATTGCCACAACCGCGATAGCCAAACATCCGGCTCCCGATGAAACTCCGGTTATGTATGGATCAACGAGGGGATTTCTGATAATTGCCTGATACATACAACCCGCTATGGATAATCCTGCTCCTACCGCGACTGCTGCAAGAGCTCTCGGAAGTCTTGATTGGTAGATGTAAAGTTCCACCGTATTAAGATTTTCTCCGCCTTTTTGAATTGCCGAAATCATTGCGGAAACCGCTTCGGATACGGGAATAACGCCTCCCGAAGAAATTGAAATGGAGATCAAAAATGCCACGATCGACATTACGATTCCAAATGCACAGATAAGATAGAATCTGTGTTTTTTTCTTCTTATTTCACTCCAATCATCATAATCTGGGGGTTTGGAAATATCTTTTTTCAAACCTTCGTATCCTCTCTTAAACAAAGCAATTCCTTTGTCCCAAATCGATTCTTTTGAATCGTCTGGGTCCGTATCTTTTATTTCGAACATTTTACCCCCTCAATACAATCTTATTAACAGCCAAATTGAAATTATAACTACGATTCCGATAACCCACCATGACCAATGATTGAAACCTGCGGTTTCCAAAACTTCCAAAGGATCGCCTTCGGGTTCTGGACCGGAAATATCGGAAAGACAATAAACGGCTCCGAAATCATTTGCGGTATAGATTTTTCCATCGATTACCGTCGGTTGAACCATTGAATATGAATCTGCGGTGAATGGTTTCAGAAGAACTCTCCAAACTTCGGTTCCGTCTTCTGCGTTGATTGCGGTTAAAGCACCGCCCGTAGGCCAAAAAGAACCGGCGGAATAATCCGTTCCGTAAAGGATACCGTCGGCAAGTGTCAATGGTGCTTTTATCAATTGATAATCAACTGATTGCCAAATTACTTTTCCGTCCCAATCGAATTTGTAAACCGCGGTAGATATCGGAACTACGGTTCCGTCCTGTTTAACGAATTCCGTTGCACCGACCGCGGAAGGAGAAACATAGGTGTAAAAACCATCTTCAACGCATATGGGAGATGTTAGAAGCGCATCGATTTTCCAAGGTGTTCCATCCGTAAACGTTATGGGTTTTCCCGTAAGAGGATCAAAACCTTTTACTCCGCCCGTAAGCGTGAACATTCCTCCGTCGGAACATCCCGCCATCAGAATTTTACCATCGGGACTCAATGAAATCGAAGAAACGGAACCAGGGGTTCCGGGAACTCCTGTGTTGTTTTCCCTCATATCGATTGCCCTGTGAACCCACAACGGCTTTCCCGTTTCCATATTCACGGCATGAATATATCCTTCGTAGTTACCCATATACAATATTTTTTTACCGTCTATATCGGCAATGGTCGGAGCATGATAATAGAAACATCCTCTGCTTCCATTGTATTCGCTTCCGCTTGTTTTTGCATCCGGTTCATAACACCAGATTTCGGAAAGTTTTCCTTCGTTTGATAATGCATACGAATAAATTTTTCCGTCTGCGGTTCCGAAGAACAATGCTCCGGAATCATAAACAGGTGTTGTTGCACCGGTTATGAATGTTCTGCCGTCCCATGCGATGTTTCCGTCTCCGTCAAGCGGTGGTTTGAAATCAAAATGAATTTTGTCTTTTACTTCACCCGTGATTCTATCGAAAATATACACGTCTCCGTTTGTAGTCGTTACAACAAGATATTCATCAACGATAATCGGCGTGGTAACTTCGTAACCCGCACCGTATTCTCCGTGATATTTCCAAATTATTTTTCCGGTGTATCTGTCGAGAGCATAAACCCACGGATCCGCATCTGTGCCTTCAGCACCGTATGTTCCGCCGGTTGTATGATAAATCATGTTTCCCGAAGAAACCAATCCCGAATCAACGAAACCCGTTGTGTACGTATTATACCATTCAACGGGGAGTTGGGGTTCGTTCAATCCTTTTGATTGGGATATTCCGGAACCTGATGAAGAACCTCCGAATTGAGTCCAGGGATTGGGTTCGTCGGGTGTTGCCGCGGGTGAAACTCCGTTTGTGAAGAAACCGATTGCACAATATCCTCCCGTATAGGATTTGGAATAATCGGTTCCCAGATCTTTCCATTCGGTATCCCATTGGAATATTCTCCATTCCGCTTTTACGGATGTTGTTCCCGAAACGGAAGATGTTTCTCTGAGATCCGGAAGTTTGGATTCGGGTACGGATGCTTTCAGAATATCTTCGTAAGATCCGGTTGAAGTAATTTCATACCAATTGTAATTTCCGTTTCCGTAATCCACCAAAAGATTCGAATCGCTTCCGCCGTCGGAATCCGATATCGGAATAGAACATAGCAAAAGCATTGCTACGAATAATAAAACCAATTTTCTTATGCTCTCACCTTCTGATATTTCAGATAATCGCGATAATCATCACCGAAAAATTTAGGAGGAAAATCCAAAGGATCTTTATCGGTGAATTGAGACGTGTGGAATATTTTTCCCAGAATTTCGGCTGCTTCGGCCAACCTTGGTCCGGGTCTTTGAACTATGTCCGCGGCATCTCCCGAAAAAATGTAAACTTCGCCATTTCTGTATGCGGGGGTTTCTTTCCAAACGGGATCCAATCTATTGACGATTTCCTGATACTGGGTCTCGGTGGAAATTTCCTTTTCGGAAAGAATGATGATTGCGCCGGGTTGTTTTGCATGAATCTGTTCTTTGGAAACCATAAACCAAGACGAAGACTGTGAATCGAAAATATTGGTTCCGGAAACTTTGGATACGATATCGCTGAGGAAAGTATCCGAACCCGATGTCCAGGGAGACGGATCTGCGGATAAAGAAACGAATACGCGTTTCAAAGGCTGCACTCCGATTACTCCCGTGAGAACATTCAATGTTTCTCTGAACGAAGTAATGGAAGAATTGGCATTTTCCGCGAATCCCAATGCGGATGCTACGATCCATACGTTGTTGTATAATGATTCCACGTCGGTACTGTTGTATAAAACAACACAATCGATTCCGGATTTACGCAATTTGTTTGCCATGCTTACGTGTTCTCCGGTACCACCTTCGCAAAATACCACATCCGGATCTGATTTTATAATCCATTCATAATTCGGATCCGTGTATCCTCCGATAACGGAAATATCGCCTTTTTCTTTCAAATCGACAATTTCCCGAGGATAATCACTATAAAGATCCGTGGCAACGATGTATTCCGTACCTCCGACGGATGCTATGGTTTCGGTAATAGAAGGTGCCAAAGAAACAACTCTTAATTTTTCACCTGTTTTGTATGAAATTCCGTTGGTTGCATAACTGTAGTATGCAAATCCCGTTGCATCCACTCCTGGAATTACAGTATCAGGACCTGCCGCTCTCGCCCAACAAACTATGGAATAATCCGAGACTTTTATTTCACGGGGATCTTCCGCACAAACCCATTTTCCTTCGTTAAGAATGTACATTTTCCAAGACATGCCGTAAAGATTCACTTGGTCGTCAATGGAAAACAATTCGGATTTCTCTTCGTCTTTGAAAACAAACGTGAAATCGTTTATGTGACACGCAGCTTCCAAAGCATCGTTTCCGTTCATTTCTTCGGTGAAAATAACTTCCGTCCATACTACATTCCAATACCCGAAATCAATCACCACACCTTCTCTTTCATCTGCTTCAAGCGTTGTCAACCCCATCATTGGAGTAATAACGATAACCACCATCAGAACGACGAATGATGCGGTGAGTTTGATTTCGGTTGCGTTCATTGAATCACATCTCGGAAGGTGCTGGCAATTTGGTTTCGAGTCCGTCGGCGGTTGTCGTTTGAAGAACCAATGCAAAATAGCGATAATCGGTTATGTCATACATTCCGAAGGACCAATCGTTGTATCCCCATTCTTCGGGAGTATCAAGAGAATCCGCATTCGGATTGTACGAATACTGAGACCAATAAGTCCATGTTCCGTATTCTCCGCCGTTGTTGTTCACTTTAGTATCGGTCCATCCCAAAAACCAAAGGAACCAACCGTACATTCCATCTCTCGTTCCGTGACTGAACATACCTTCTTTTCCATCTATAAGATAAGTTACGGCTCCGCCTTTGTTAACCACATCCAATTTAGAATCTGAGAAGAAATTCGTGTACATCGCATTCGCGAACGCTTCGTTGTTGTTGCTTCCCTTTCCGGAAATCCAGAATCCTTTCTCTCTGTCATCGGGAGTAGCGATCTGGGTCATCCATTCTGTTGCATCGGATTGTTCTTTAAACTGAACAAAATAATGAACTTCGAATTCAACTTCGGTTTCGGGTATGGAATACGATACGTTTCCTTTGTCATCGGTTGTCTTTTCCGAATAATGGACGGAAAGATTGGTTCCTTCAACGAATTTTCCGGATATCTTGGAATAAGATTTCCATCCGTCGGGAGAAGCCCATTTGTAAACCGACCAAAGACTGCTATCGGTATTTCCTTTTCCGTCAACGCTTTTTATGCTTCCGTTTGTGTTGAAAATGATATTATGGCCTTTGAGAGAAGATTCCAAAATCTCCTGCAGATTGTCGCCTTCACCTGCATATTCTTCGTCGTTTAACCAAACAACCGCGGAATATGCGGGTGGTTTTTCAATCTGTTCCTGTTGTCCTATATTGGATAGTCCTACGATTGCCAAAGAAACAACCGCAACCAATAAAACGGCAATCAAAGCAATCTTTACTTTGTTATTCATGATTTAACCTCCTTGGAAAGATTTGTTCCCGGTTCGATTCCGAATACCAAATCCGCACCGAACGAATTGGTGGTTCCGTTCATATCGACATAAAGAATTCCGTCGGTAACCGTTCCTTTGATAGTTGTCATGGGTTTATCTACGATGTAGCAGTAAACTTCCATTTCGGATCCGTTATAATTGTTACCAACCGGTAATCCAAGACGGAAATTCATGTCTCCCGTTATTCCGTCTCCTCCCAGATATATGCGATAACATTCCGTATCCGCTCCGGCGTATTCACGGATTGTTTTAACCGAAGAAAGGAACTCGGGAAGTTTTGCAACCGTCATTTCCGTTGTTGCTGGCATATCGGCCGTAACCGTAACTTTTCCAACAGAAATCGTTGTGCTGCTGTTTGCTTCCCATTTAGCGGTTAACGCAATATCATAATCGAATGAATAAATCGTAGTTGATTCGTAAAGCGTACCGTTGTAGAACCAACCTTTGAAACTGAATCCTGTTTTGGAAACTTCAGGCAGACTTCCGATTTCTTTACCTTCCGTAACCAAAATGGGAGATGCGGAAGATCCTCCTTCGCTGTTGAAAGATATTGTACTGTTTTTCAACCATTTCGCATTCAATGTTATGTTTGAAACCACAACTGTTTTCTGAGATTCGTAAAGCGTATCTCCGGAATACCATCCACCGAATGAATATCCGTCTCTGATTGGATCTTTCACATATCCGAGATTGCTTCCCGACGGAACCGAAATCTTTGAAACAGAAGATCCTCCTTTGGAATCAAACGAAACGGTTACGCTATCCGCGTACGACGGAACGAGAACTAAATCGGTTGTAACGATGTCTTCGGAGATTGACCAGATTTCATTACCGTTTTTCCATTCGGAAACGAATTTGTTTCCGACATCAGGAACATCTAAAATCTGAGATCCGGTGAAAACTTCGGTAACATGGGATTTACCATCGATTTCGAATGTTACATCAACATACAAATCCTGGAAATCTTTGTAATTGGATACTTTGGATTTTTCTTCATCCCCGAGCAAAGAATATCTTTCCTCGACTTTTTTTACTTCGATGGGATTAACGTATCCGTTGTTGCTTTTTGAAATAACTAAATCTATCGCGGATTCGACATCTTCCGAAGAATATGAAGTTTCAATTCCATAACAGAAAAGCGTTGAATCGTTACGTACCAGAACATATCCTTCGGGAGATATGGTAAAACTCTGGTATGCGAATTGAGGAACCGAAGGTGTTAATTTGAAAACGATTGAAGGGGATGTTTGACCTTTTTTATCTTTAATCACAAATATATCCGCGGAACCTTTTGTACTGTCCATGGATTCTCCGACCAAGACTCTTCCGTATTCCACCAAATAAATGTAAACTTCGGGATTTTCGCTATCCGCGTATCCCGTTGCCAATATCGGTACGCCTTTTGTGTAAAGAGAATTGATTTTGTATGCTACGGACATTGTACCGTCTTTTGAAATATTCAAAACCGTAAAGGGTTCATCGGTTCCCATGGTACTTCCGCCGCCTCCGATGTAAAGACGATCGTTCCAAATTACCGCGGTTGATTGTGTCCCTCCGCTTTTGGGACTTCCGTCGGAATTGGTACCCAAACCTGTTTCCGAGGTCCAGACTTTCTTGGAACCGAGATTGAATTTGCCGTCATCTTCGATAATAAACGAATTGATTCTGAGTGTCTTTCCCCTGTTGTCTTCGGTTGTTGCGTACTTATCATCGGCGGTGACGTTTACGGGAACGTATACTCTGCCTTTGTATGCGGTCATTCCCGATGTGCAGTATTCTTTGGAAAGTTTGATCGAATCGACTATGGCACCGGTTCTTTCATCTACGGAGTAGATGGTTGCTCCGCCGTTAAGGTATCCCTTTTCCGTAACGATACAATAATTTCCGAAGAATGCGGGAAGTGCGTTGTACCATCCGTCACCGCTTATAATCCAATTTGTTTTTCCGGTTTTGGAATCGATACAGGCGAAATCACCGCTGTATGTTCCGAAATAAACACTTTGGTTGTGATAAGAAACGGGACCCTGTACTTCTCCTCCGGAAATAGGTTCGGATTTAAAGAGAAGCTTCAAAGATTTGGCATCGAATGCGTGGAGAACGGTTTTTGATTTTTCGAGAACGGGAACGAATATCTTATCGTCTCCGTACGAAATTGCCATGTTGTAAACCGAGTTGGATGGACATGATACTTTGTTTACGGTTTTTCCCGTTGCGGTATAGACGCAATACAACGATGCGTCTCCCCCGTTCCAATAATATGTTTTGTCATCGATGCATATTGAAGATCCCGCGGTTTTCCAATTCATGGAAGAAGCATCCGCGGTAAGTTCCACTTTCCAATTTTCGATCATATCTTTTTCGGAAATCGGTGTTTTACTATCGGAAACTCCCGAATAATCCAAATTTCCGTTCCAATGATTCCAATCCAATACATTGGGAATCGACTCCGAATCCGGGTTCTGTTCGGGAACATCTCCGGGAAGCAGTAGTAATGCTGCGGCTACAGCCACGACCGCGACTGCCAATAATACAATCAATATTTTTTTATCCATTCCATCTCCTCCTCGGTGTTCGCGAAGTCCGCGGAAACACCTTACCTAACTTACCGCATTTTTATGGATATTGGATTTATTTATACTGCCGTGTCCAACCGCATAGGATAATATATCCAATAGAAAAACGTAAAGATGAGATAAAACAGAGCCAGCATGAAAAAATAGAAAAAGAAAAAGGTTTGAAAAAAGTTTAAGCCGAAGTTTATTCTCTCTTTGATTTAAGATAGACGAATGCTGCGGCTCCGACAACCAAAAGTGCGATGATTACACCGATTACGATGGGAAGAACATCCCCTCCGGAACTCGGTGCGGATACGTCATACATTATTGTATAGACAGAGAAGTGTTCCGTTTCGAATGATACGGATTTTGTCTTCTCGTCGTAAACGCAGTTGAAAGCTTCGATGTTTCCGTTGTCGTCAAGATACCATATTGAAATCTTGGAAGAATCTTCTCCTTCTTTGAGTTCGTATGGAAGAACGAGCTTGGCTTTTCCTCCGAGATCGTGGATTTTGTTGTCACCGACGGATGCGGAGAATTCGAAAATCGGACGGTCTCCGACTTTCTCTTTCTGCCTGTCGTTGAGTTCTTCTTTATCCACTTTACCGGTGCTTATGCTTACATCTTCACCTTCGGTTTCCGTCATCTTGGAAAGAACTTCGGTCGATAATGTGACCGAACCGACTTCCGTAGAAACTTTGACTTCGACGTCGGCATCCTTTATCGCTGCGATTGCGGATTTTGGAATGGACGCCGCAGCGGATTTAAGATCTTTATCGTTGGATTCGATCTTAATATCAACTACGGGTTTTACGTCTGTTTCCGTATGTTTCTTTACGCGATCCAAAACATCGGTAGCCTGTTTAACCGCTTTTTCGATGATAACCTCGTCGACTTCTGCGGTTAATTTACCGGATTCGTCTTTTGACGATTCGGTTTTTACTTCTGTTTTAATTTCGGATGTTTCGTTTCCGTCTTTGTCTTTTATGACGGTTGCGTCGGTTTTGAGACCGGTGGTTTTATCTTCGGCGTTGATGGAAATTTCGGATTTGGTTTCGTTTCCGTCTTTGTCTTTGGAGACGGAACTTTCTGTTTTAACAACCGAATTTCCATCTTTGGATGTTTCTTTGGTTGTTTCTTTCTCCTTCACGGATCCATCTTTGTATGTTGTTGTTTCGGGAGTCTTTTCTACAACGGTTCCATCGGGTTTTTTCTCGGTTGTGGTTTCTCCGACTACGGTTTCGCCTTCATCCACGGGAGGTGTCGTTGGTTTATCATTATCATCTCCACCTGGTGTTACAACTGTACCATCAGAATTTGAAGTTAAACGAATTATATCGAAAACACCACCCCCCGTGTAATATCCCAACGTTAATTGGTTATATTCTCCGTTGTGGTACTGAGCCCAGTATGTATATGCACCCCCACCAAGATTTACATCGCCTAGTCCAAACATCTTGTCAATCCATCCTTTCAGAGTTTGACCGTTTGATTCCACATATATCAATTTTAAAGGAATCTTGGCATTTTCACATGCATCTTCTAAAGCATCCGCTGCGTTTATACCCGTTCCTTTAATTTCTATACCACTTTTTAAATCATTTTGTGTATATGTTGCATGTGATACTTTTTCTGCATCAGTATTCATCTTGATGTTAAATGTGTATTCTTTGGGTGTGTCATCCGGTTTCATTCCACCGGACACATAGATGGAACATGTGTCGGAAATATCTCCCGAGTATGCTGTTATACTTACAGAACCCTCTTCCAATCCCATTACAGTTACTGTACGCAAACCGGAAACACTATCTTTCTGAGATCCGTCGATTAAAAATTTAACTTTTGTCGATGAATCGGTAATCCAGGTTAAATCTGATTCTTCAATATCTGTCAAATTTGCAGTGATTGTTGCAGTAGATGCACCGCCCATCAAATATAACTTAAGATCGTTTGGAGAAACAACAATATTCCTTGGATCCTTTGTAACAGTAACAATACATGAATCTGTTTTTCCACCATCAACAGATGTAGCTGATATATTAGTCGTACCTGTTTTTACTCCTTTTATAACTCCTCCATCTACTGTAGCAATTGAAGTATCATCTGATTTCCAAACAATATCTTTAAATGATGCATTATTTGGGTTGAAAGTTACTGTTATAATCTCAGTCTTACCTTCTATCACTGAGATTGACTCAGGAATAGAAATAGAATTTACAGGAATACCAGCCATATCTTTTGACACGTTGAAAGTACAGTGAAATTTCAAAACAGGTGTTTTCCCATCAGCTCTGAATTTTATGACATATCCATCAGCTTCTTCGAGTGCCATAACGGAAACATTTCTTTCGAATGATCCATTTGCATTTGCAACTGCATAACCTGTAGATATTGATTCTCCATTCGGTTTCAATATATCGAAATCAACTATCGAGTACTCTGCAGGAACAGAACCTTTGATAGACACAAGACCAGTCTGGGTAGCTTTTGTATAAGTATATGTAGCCTCAGATGAAAGTTCTATATTCTCAGCATTCACTGAAGAAATAGGAATCAACACTGCTGAAAACAGCAATATACATACAACCGCCAATACTTTTAATTTCATACTATCAGACTTCCACCAGAGTTTCAGTTATCTTCTTTAGTGCTTCAGCTCCAGAACTATACCATGAATCCGAATCATATATAGATACCAAATATTCAGAAGGCATGACTGCATTCTGTATCTGTATTTTTTGACATGCTATATCATCACTCTTATCCAATGTTGTTGCAGAGCGCATGAAAGTATTGTTATCAAACATCACTTTCAATTCTAGAGATATCTGAGCGTCGTCATCAAGATTTGTTGCTATCATGAATGTAGTTTTAGTTCCATTTCTCTGAATCTCTACCAAAACATCTTTCCCGTATTCGATGACCTGTGTAGATTTGTCAGAAATCATGTCTGCAATTGTTCTCTGTTTCACTACGCCTGAATCATTTACATATAACCATTTCTGAGAATCGTCGAACGACTGCTGAGAAGTTATGACCCAGAATCTATTTGCATCAAATGAATCGTCCCTTATATGTGTAGAACTTGTCCAACCACTTCCACCAGGATAGTAGAATTTCCATTCAATTGTACTTGAATCAACGCCCATAACCTCAGAAATAGTTCCAAATTTAGTAAGTTCTACTTCTGATACATTGCTTAATGCATCATATGGATTGGATCCCACAGAAGAAACCCAAACTGCTTCATCTCCTTTGTCAATTAAGAAATAATATGGATTATCTTCGGCACTTGAATAACAGAACAAAGATCCGGTATCTGTGTACCATACCAACTGTCCTTCCGGGCCGACCCTCACTGCCTGAGAACAATAATTTCCAGGTCCAGCAGGAGTCGTCACAAACATTTCATCTGCTGATTTCTTGTTTTGATTATCAGTAAATACATGGATGGCTTGATCACGACTATGGTATCCAAGAAGATATACATAGACTTCATATCCATTCTCGTTCGTTGCATAGGATGTATTTACAACGATGGAACCGTGTGAATACACACTTGATTCGCTGTATATCTTGGGTTCACAATTCCGCCCCGTAGTTTTTCCATCAGTCAATTTAGATAAATTGAATACCACAAATTCTTTTCCGTTGTTCAGGTATCCACGACCATTGAATGTTACTAAAGCCGAAGAAGCATTTCCATTACCAGTCGAATTATATTCTGTTACAGATAATGCACCTTCGTCTTCAATCTTGATAGTAACGATTTGCCCCGGACCATCAGCTACAATCGATCCAAAAAGACCGACGGTGTATGTGGTAAGGAATAGATGAGTTCCGTTTGTTGTCAGCCATCCATCATCAAGATTATGTCCTTCGATTTCATCCAATGTAACTGATTTCTTTACACCAGTAGGCGATATTGAAGAAACAATACGATCGCGACCATCGGTTTCGATGAAATAGACATAGCCATCTTTGAATACAGGCGCTGATGCAATGCCATACATTCCATACCAGTTGGAATTTGGTGCCGTATATCCGTTACGCATTGTTTCCACACCATTCTCCCCTAATGTGAAACAATAAACAAGACCTTCGGAAGTTCCGTAGAAATATCCGTTATCTGTATCATAAAAGATTCCACTGTATTCTTTGGACATAGTACCTATCTTCTTTAATTCCAAATCATAAACAGATTTGGTAAAAATATCTATGATCTTTCCATCACCATATGCAAGATTATGGTAAAACGACTGTGATCTTTCAGATTCTGTTGCTTTATATTTCTGCTGCCCTGTATCAACATCATATCCATACAAAACACCATTACATCTTATGTATACCACATTCTCTACAATAAGTGGAGAACTGGGCATCTGCCATGTGTTGTGGCCCATATCTACTTCCGTATCAACACGCCACAATAGTGTAATGTCATCTCCAGGTTTTATAGATTCGACAATTGTTTCTGGAGTTACAACAGAAGATTCGGATACATATCTGAGATTGACTGAAATATATACATCCGCGGTTACGTTTGATAATGTCACAACTCTTTCTGTCGATTCAGTTTTTGCATCAGATATTTCAAAAGACCAGGAAATAAATTCGAACCCGGGCGCCGAATCGTAACTTAATGTTAAATTTGTACCGGATGTAAAGTATTTCGTGATGACAGTATCTCCATTTTTAACCAACACTGCACCAGGGAACTCCTCCAGATATATTCTGGGATTAGCATTTTCAGTCCACTTGGCATAGAATGTTGTATCTTCTGAAATAGGTGTACCATACACATATTTTGATTCACATGATTCATTGATATACCATCCGTCAAATGTGTGTTTATCTTTCACAGGCACCATTTCTAATTGTGCTGGTAAGATAGTTCTACCATCGGAAACATAGAACGACGGAACATCGCAACCACCTTTAGAATCAAAGGAAATCGTATGTAAAGTTGATGATACTCTCTCTTCGATTGATATTTTTATTATTTCATCAGTACTGGATGAGGTGTATGTGAACCCATCTCCTACTGTTAAAACCGTTGAACCATCTTTTACTATTATATCGTGATGTGTCAAACCTATACTTGATGTAAGCTTTATTGATTTCTCACCTATAAATTCAACAGAAATTCCACCTATTATCGAGTCGACGACAATTTTAGAAACTTTATCGAATAAAATAACCTCTAAATCATCTCCAATCTTATAAGTTCCAACCCCAGTCCATGTTCCATTAGAATATTTCATAACATTCCCAAGTTCTAATGTTGTAGATACGTCTACATTCGAACAATAAATCTCCAATTCTTTGGGTTTCTGTGTAATCACCATACTGCCTTCAACAACCAACACTTTTGCAGTCATACCATTTACAATTGTATTTGCGATTCCAGTTTCTTCATCTGTTTCTTTAAGTATGATTGTCGAATCGGAAGTTCCACAGATATGAACGCTATTTCCTGTTGATTTAATCTTCTTTCCATCCAAATTAAGCAACAACATGTGTGTACAATCACGTATCGATAGATCAGCCAAGGTTATTGTTTCACTCGATTTTATTGAAATCGTATGAAGATTATTCAACCCCTGGATTGAATTTTTCTCAAATGATATTGATCCGCCGTCAAAGGTTATCTCTTCAATATATCCTGAAAAAGCATGGGTTTTTACAGCACTTACAGTTGAAGGAATTGTGACAACAGATACATTCGATGGTGCTAAATACAAAGTACTGGACTTAATCAAACATTTATTTTCTACAGTAAATACAGATTCACCATCAGACATCACATATTCAGATATTTCAAATGAATCCAGCGCTGCACCTGTTCTTACATCTGTTGTTGTACTATCTATTGTAACCACGCCGGATAATGCTCCCGGAACCTTGAACAAAACAGTACCATCATACAAAACATTATTCTTTACATTATATCTTGTATTTTCACTTGATATTGTTGCTAATGAATAACATTCGTCAAATACATTATCTTCCATTGTATTCATTGAACTTCCAATCACTACAGTCTCAACGTTGGTATTTCTTAATACATAATTTCCGAGAGTTGTCACGTTGTTGAAATCAAATGTGCCCGATAGATTGAAACATCCCGAAAATGCATAATCTCCTATGCGAACGAGATGATCTGGTAATTTTATATTCTCACCCAAATCGGCTGTTATCAATTTCATAAGTGGTGTATCTGAAAATGCATAACTACCAATTTCTGTTATGTTTTCACATAAAATTACTTCCTTGAGATCGATACATCCTTCAAACATACGATATCCAACAGGTATGGAAGATTGGAATGTAACTTTCTTCGCATTTATATGATTTTGGAATATGGGATATTGGTACTCGTACTTTAGAAATGTCTTATTATTCTCGGCATATGATTCGACTGAAAGGACTTTTTCTCCTTTTTCAGCTTTCTTGGTGGAAATCCAGTTCTCAACGGTATCGCCCTCTTCCATTGGAACATTTCCCTCTTTTACCCAATCCGAGTGAATTGAAGTAACGCTCTCTGGGATTATTATTTCGGATAATCCTTCTGGGGAATAATACAAAACAGTTCCGTCATTCGATAAAATCAGATTATTTTCTGATTTATATGTTGTATTATTTGACTCGATGTTTATCTCCGCAAGATCTATGCATCCATCGAATGGATGAGCCCATATAATCCTACCCTGAGACTCCAACACTGTGATTTCCATATTGGTAACAGATGCAGGGATGGTCAACGTTGTAATAGATTGACATGATTTGAATGCATCTTTCCCGATTGTTTTCAATCCTTCTGATAATGTGACAGTTTTAAGTGAATTGCACCTCTCAAATGCCGAATCTTCGATTACTTCAACATTACCTGGTATTGAAATAGATTCTAAAGAATAGCATGCCTTGAACATACCCACTGTTATATTCTTTAATCCTGTCCCGATACTCACGGTTTTGAGATCGAAACATCCTTGAAAAGCATCTTTTCCTATTTCGGTGAGACTGTTTGGCAAGTTGAGAGAAGTTATTCCTGTTTTCAAAAATGCGCTTTCGCCGATGGTTGTAACAGCACTGGAAACATTCACAACACTTAAAGCACCACAGTTATAGAAAGCTTTAGATCCTATAGTGGTCACAGAACCTGGCATTACGAATTTGGTCATATTGCCATTTCCATAAAAAGCATTATCTCCAATATTTATCAATTGTGATTCCGTAGAAAATGTTACCTCTGTGAGTCCACTCGCATTAAATGCAGATTCAGCAATTGTGGTTAATGAAGCTGGAAGATTAATCACTCCAAGATTCAACCCATCAAAAGCATTATTTCCTATCTCGGTTAGTCCTTCTGAAAATGTTATTTTTGTTATATTTGATGATGCAAATGCGCTTGGCCCAATCTTCGTTATCTCGCCTGGAATTGTATATTCACTTCCACTTCCCACGTATAAAATCAGTGTGCTTTCTTTCACGAGGGAATTTATCGAGTCTCCATTCGTATTAATTACAGACATGACCGCCTTATTGACTTGCACATCGTTATACAAATTCCACATCATTATTTTCGAATATTTCGATTCGAAATCGCTTTCCGGAACTGTGAATGATTGTACTCCGCCAAACCTAAATATAGGTACTTCTTCAAGCGTAGTTCCATACACTCCTTTAAACGTTAGATTTTTTCCAACCTTCTGTCCAAAGGGGTCATTCATTGTTTTTATCGATTCAGGTATCTCAAAATTAGTTACTCCATCTATCGCCAATGCCCCATAACAAATATCCACAACAGAATCTGGGATCGTGAATGTTTTTAGACCAGTATTGCCAAACGCATTCTCCTTAATTGTTTTAAGCAACGGTTGGCTCCCAAACGTAATTGTATCTAAATCCAAACATCCAAAAAATGCATCTTTATTTATTATTTTAATTGAATCTGGAATGTTTATTTCTTTAAGAGATTTAACATCTTTAAATGCCCCTTCTTCGATTGCATTAACCGTATCGGGTAGGGTAATATTGATAAAATTCGCATTTTTTGTAAACCATTTGTTCACAGATGTAATTTTTGTTGCTGATAAATCCAAATCGGTAATTAACGTCTTATCAAACGCTTTATCGGGTATTTGATTTATGTTGGTTGTTCTTGAAAAATCAACTTTTTCCAACTTATTTAATCCACTCAAATTGGGCATTTCTTCAAATGTTCCACCAAACTTAATCTCAGTTAATGGAGTTATGGCAAATACCTTACTACCAAAAGTGTTTAAATTTGTGCACATAGAAAAATCAAGAGTTTTCAAACCCATACATACACTGAACGCCCCATCTCCAACAGATGTTAATCCTGTACCAAATGTGATTACATCTAAAGCCCTATTAGGAAAATGAACATAAGGCTCATACATGGGATCGTAATCTCCCATACCCATGTCCCCCCACTCATCGAAGAATATATCGCCCATACCCATATCTATGCTTGCAGGTTTACCAAAAATATTATCTCCAATAGTTATAACCTCATCTGAAAACGTAACTTCCTTCAAGGCAGTCCATCCGAAAAACGCTTTATCTGGCACTTCTTCAGTTTTTACAATCACTTTTGTAATTTCCGTCTTATCAGCATAATTCTCACCCCATATTTCTGCTTTATTACTATTTGTAATCTCGAATACATCCGTGTTCATATTACCTTCAATTAACTCAGATTCGCCCTCACCATCTGAGTAGAATGACTCTCCGAGTCCTGCTACTATAAGACTGGTGATAATCAATATAAATATTGAAAGGAAAACATATCTTTTCATACATACACCTCGACATTGCTATTTAAAAGAATATAATTGTTGTTCAAATTTCATTTTAATTTAAGAAAAAAAGGAGGGTGAAGCCCCCCAAGAAATGTTTTACAATTATGCGTAAGATACCTCTGTAAAGATGTAACTACAATTGCTTATGGTGCTACTGCCGTTTCCAGCGATAGGTGTGTACCATCCCGGTGCAAAGGATGCAGACGTGTAAGAAGATCCATTGTAATTGAATCCAAAACTCCACCATGCCCATGTATCATCATTATAATTATCTGGAGTGCCGTTATTACTAACTAAAGTATCCGTTAATCCAAACAAATTCTGCATCCATGAATATGTGTATTCGCTGTTACCCCAGGGGTTAGATACGGTTGTATAGGGTATTCCCTCATATGCACTCACATTACTGCCAACTGCATTCTTCAAAGCAAGATATACATCTGAACCATAACCCGTAATATAGAATCCATCTTCAAAACTTGATTCGGTAACACCAGTAATTGGATTTGTTATAACTGGTGCGTATACAGATGATGAAGGACACTTAAAGAAGAAAGACATCTGGAATGTTGACTCATTACCAACGTTAGTAATCGATGTTAATTTATCTGCAGAATATGTATTCAATGCAACCATCATAGGGAAATTGAAATTCCCATAATACAATGCTATGTTCGCTGTTTTGAAGTTTTCATTATAATCGCTAAATGGTCTGTAGAACCCGAGTGATGAATCTCCATTGACCCATGCACTACCGTTATAGATCTTTACATTCCAAACAGTAGTTTCTGTTTCTGCAACTCCCTTCAATTTACTAATATCTCCATAATCTTCGTTAATATCCAAACTTCCATAGGAATTTAACTTTGTACGTTCTCCCATAGAATCGGTATTAGAGTTCCAAAAGGAACTGTTCTTAACAGCTTCAGCTGCATCGTATGCATTTACTACAGAATGAGACCATGTGCCATCGTACAAAAATACTGTAAATGTACCGGCTGCACTTGTATCTGCATCGGACTCTCCGGTCTCGCCTACCAAAGCAACACCCACAACGGCCATCATCATGACAGCTGCGAATATTGCAAACATTTTCGTTTTCATTTTCAATTCCTCTTTAAACTAATTGTTTTGTTCGCACGAAGAACCTCAAATTTCAATCTCCAATGCGATCGTTTCATATTCCGCAATCTTAGGGAAAACTCCCCGCTTTACCCTCTTAATTGGAATATACATCCAACTACGAAATCGGAAGTATATATACCACAACCACCAATGAAATTGGATAATGAATCCAATCAAAAATCAAAAATAGAATACGAAGTACACCTAATGTTCTGAAAGAAAGTTAAAACAATAATAACCGACAACAGAATTGGAACAACTGATGTGTCTTAGTTAGAATATTAATGGAATAGAAAGAAATGTGCCCCGGAGGGGGCGATTTGTTATCTCTAAAACTCTTTCAAATCAAGTGTCCGCTGCGGCATACAACACACACTATGCACTTTGATTCACCTCCGGCATATTTAATATTATACCCATGGATAAAGAGAAGATAAAAATTCTCAGCATAGTCTCCAGGATTGGTAGCAAACAATCCAGAAAATGGGTTGTAAAACGTTAATAATATCATAATCACAATAAAAATAAATGCGACAATAACCCTTCAAATATCACATTTGGAATCTAATATGTTTTGACTTATAGTTATTAAGATATGAACTTCACACCCCATACAACTACATCGAACACATCCATTACCTGCTTAATCCAGACAACAAAACACAACCCCTTGATTTTTTCAACAAATCCGAATCCCCGTAGAATAAACTAAAATACAACCACTCCGGTGATTGTGATGTGTACACGTTCATAATAGCCACTTTGGGTTTAATTCTAGGATATCTTTTCTACAGCAAACTCGTAGATTTTATCTTCAAACCCACTGATAAAAAAACACCCTCGATAACCAACAACGACGGTTTGGACTACGTACCATTACCAAGATGGAAATCTTTCATCATCCAATTTCTGAATATTGCGGGAACCGGTCCGATTTTCGGTGCCGTAATGGGTGCCATGTGGGGACCCACCGTATTCTTATGGATTGTTATAGGTTCAATATTGGGCGGAGCGGTACACGATTACATGAGCGGAATGATTTCTTTAAGAAACAACGGCTCTTCCGTAACGGAAATAGTTGGAAAATATCTCGGAAAAGTGGCAAAAATTCTCTTCTTGCCTTTTTCCGTTATCGTACTCATTCTGGTTACGGCGGTTTTCACGAAAAGCGCCGCAGATCTTATCTCCATAGTAACAAACACCGACGTATGGATTTGGGTTGGAATAATCGTAGTTTATTTCTTTATTTCATCCATACTTCCGATTGATAAGATAATCGGCCGTATTTATCCGATATTCGGTTTGATCCTTATCATAATGGTTATCTGTTTGGTTTTGGGAACTTCGCTTAACGGATATCCCCTTCCGGAAATGTCCTTTGAAAACCAACATCCCCAAAGTTTACCGATGTGGCCGTTTATGTTCATCACGGTAGCATGCGGTGCGATTTCGGGATTCCACGCAACACAATCCCCTATGATTGCACGTTGTTTAACCAGTGAAAAACAGGGAAGACACGTATTCTACGGTGCGATGATTGCAGAGGGTTTTGTTGCTTTGTGTTGTGCAGCGGCTGCAATAGCATTCTACGGAAACGGCGAAGGAATCTTCAACGCGGTAAGCGACAACGGAGTTTCCGGAGCAATATACAATATTTCTCTTAGTACGTTGGGAATCGTAGGTGCGGCGATAACATTCATCGGAATCGCAATCTGCCCCATTACAAGCGGTGACACTGCGTTAAGATCCACCAGATTGATTTTGATGGATTATCTGAAAGTGGATTCCAACGACAAAAAATTCGTATTGTTGCTTACGCTTGCAATATCAATCGTATGTTTCGGACTTTTATTCATTGACTTCAACGTTCTGTGGAGATATTTCTCCTGGTCCAATCAAACAATTGCAATGATTGTTCTGTGGGCGGCATCGGTATATCTTTTGAAACATGCGGATAAAATGTACTATGCTTTGCTTACCGTACTTCCTGCATTGTTCATGACGGCCGTAACGGTATCATACATCTTGGTTGCAAAAGAAGGATTCGGAATCGATTATTCAATCGCTACAGTGATTGGATTGGGAGTAACGGTTCTTACGGGAATATCATTTATTGTGTATGCTGTTAAAAATCGCAATCTTGAAATTGGTCAATAATCATGAATATTGATTGGATTTGCAAATCTTAAAAAGTAAAATGTGTGTTTTTCTTGTAATTAAATGTGTAAATT
>CAYMPW010000007.1:0-61639 GCA_964392725.1 uncultured Methanomassiliicoccales archaeon | reverse complement strand
CTTCCAAACCATATTTATCACGGTAGTACAGAATGGTGCCTCCAATGTTTGATGCGTATGCTCTGAGATCTCTTATACACAAACTTTCAAACAAGAATCCAAAAGTGTTGAAATCTTCCATATAATTTTCAGGAGTTATTCCAAGGTACAACGCGGCAATCGACGGATCGATAAGATTCTTTTTATCAGTGGATCTTATGGATGTTTTCGATCTTATCGCGGGATTCCAAGCAGGAACATCTTCTATGATGTATGTATTTTTCAGAGCTGTAATATAATCATAAAATTTAGATTCTGAAATAGAGAGATCATCCTTCGAAACATCATCATATATTGTTTTTAATTTTGCAGGTGTCGAAATATTTCTAGAATATGAGCGAACAATTGTTTTTGCAGAATTAACATCTTTAGCATATTTTTTTAATGAAAGATCATCACTTTCATAGATTCTATCCAAATAACTTCCGATTCTCAATGCACATTTTTTGTAATCAATACCAATATTAGCAGGCCATCCACCTCTGCAAATACAATATGCAAGATCGTCTATTGAAAGATCCGATGTTTTTCCACTAATATCTTCGCTATTTGAAAATATATTCAATAGAGATATGGAACCATTGGAATCTCCGGATTCAAAAAGACTCATAGGATACATGAATAGTGTTCCTATTCTTCCAGCGCCGCTGTGCATATATGAATTTTCAGCCGGAACTCTGGATCCTGTGAGGATATATAACCCCATAGATTTTTTCTCATCAACATCATTACGAATAGCATCCCACACATGGGAGACTGTTTGCCATTCATCAATCAAATGAGGATTATCTCCTTTTAGAATTAAATTAAGATCTGTATCTGCAGCAGCAATATAATCTTTGGATTTTATGCGGTCCTGTAATTTTATTTTACTCTTGGCGTATCTTTCTGCAGTGGTAGTTTTACCACACCATTTTGGACCTCTTATAAGAATCGCGCCAAATGTTTCAAGATATAATTCTAATTGAGAATCAATCAATCTTGTAATGTATTCTTCTGTCATAGTATCTACATTGTGTTTTTAATATATAAACTGCAAGTGATTTGAGCCATTTTCTGCAAGTGATTTGAGCCATTTTCTGCAAGTGATTTGAGCCATTTTCTGCAAGTGATTTGACCTAATAAATTATGTAAAAATGCGCGACACCCTCTTAATAAAAGGTTTTAACATGCTATATATTCAGAATATTTATCGACTACCTGGTAAAATTTTGAATAAAATGGAGTTCGATCTGCATTCGATTCATCGATTGTACAGAAGGTGTCTTATTTGTGTGCTCGGTCATTTCAAAATTTGCTACATTATAATGTATCAAATAGAAACCACTTTATAAAAGGTATACATTATAATGTATCATAATGCTTAACAATCGTCAGATTCCAAGAGAACATTATCTTGAAAAACTCCGTCAATCCCGTGATACTCCGTTTATTAAAGTAATTACGGGAATTCGTAGATGTGGAAAATCCACGTTGTTGGATATGTACACACAAGAACTTATTGAATCGGGAGTCCCTTCAGAGAATATTTTCCATATGAATTTCGATATGGATTATCCCGATGTTCCTTTGGATCATAGAGCCCTTACAGATTTAGTCACGTCGAAAATCACTTTGTCCAAAGGAAATTATGTATTTCTTGACGAGGTCCAAAATGTTGCAGAGTGGGAACGTACGGTTATTTCTTTATACAATTCGAATGTGGACGTATATGTAACGGGATCCAATTCCGATATGTTGTCTTCCGAACTTTCTACAAAACTTTCCGGAAGATGCTTGGAAATTATGGTTCAGCCTTTGATGTTTTCCGAATATGTAAATTTTAGAAAAATCCCCGAAAAAGAAATTCTTCTTGAAGATTACATCAGATTCGGAGGATTTCCCACGGTTGCATTAGTAAGAGATGTAATGCCGGCTCAAACCACTGATATTTTAGACGGAATTTACAATACCGTATTCAACAAGGATGTTGCAGGCAGATATGAAATCCGTAACAGTTCTTCGATTTCCAATTTATCGAAATATATGATGAAGAATATTGGAGACAGAGTTTCCGTAAGAGGTGTATCCAATTATCTCACCAGTAAAGGTATTAAAGTGGATTCCAGGACAGTAAATCAATATATCGGATTTTTGGAAAGTGCGTTGTTGTTCAGAAGAGCCAAAAGATTGGATTCAAAAACAAAAGAATATCTCAGAACCGCGGACAAATTTTATGCTGCGGATTTGGGAATCCGCCATAGTCAACTTCCTTTCCATGTAAATGATTTAGATGGTATTCTTGAAAATGTTGTTTATAACGAATTGGTGTATCGTTACGGAGATGTTGCAATATATAATGTGGATTCTTACGAGATTGATTTCATCGTGGATCCCATGGGAACTCCGTCGTATTATCAGGTGTCTCTCTCGGTTGCTGATTCCACAACATTGGAAAGAGAGATGCGTCCGTTGAAATTAATACAGGATAATTATCCCAAGACCATTATTACATACGATAGATTTTTGATGAAAGACGTTGACGGAATCAGAGTAGTTTCTCTGTTGGATTGGTTGATGGAAGAGAATTGAAGATTTCATTAGAACATCATCTAAATACATTATCGAATTCCCTTTCCAAGCAAACCAATCTGTCTGTTTTCACATGTTGTGAAAGAGCCAGAAAAAAAGACGATTACTCGTCTTTGATTATTGATTTGGGTGCACCGGCAAAGTATGCCAACGCATAAGCTTCCATAAAGTGGAGATTTCCGGGAAGAACAACGGTGTGCAAAGGTTCTCCGAAATCCATTTCCAAGAGATCTTTGGGATATCCTGCATACACTTTCTCTTCGGGAGATCCGATTTTGGATGCAACGCAAAGAAGCGTATCTTCTTTAATCAAACCTTCCTGCCATTTCTCTTCGCCCAAAAGCAACCATTCGATAGCCTGGTTAGCCGTCATATATCTGAGTTCATCGGCACGGATATCCAAAAGAATCATTGTGTGGAGTCCGCGGTCTTTGTTCTCTTTAATGTTGTCATAAGGGGATTTGGGGTGATACTCTTTCTCGATGAAAGGGAGAGTAACGGTTCTTCCGAATTTGTAGGGCTGAAGTCCGAGTGATGTGGGGCATGCGGAGAATATGGAAATTCCATGAAACATCCTTACGGGAATTCCTTCTTCTGCTGCCTGTATTCTCAAATCAACGTGGGTTGTCGCAGCCATTGTATCTCCGGCTGTTACAAATCCGACTCTCATTGTTTTGGCATCTTTGATTATGTCTTCGCCTTCTTCTACCTGTGCGCGGTAAAGAATTTTTACAGGTTTTCCAAGCACGGCTTCCAAATCGGAAGGTTTGGTTCCTATGAGAACTGATGTATAGAATTCAGCGTAAATCTTATCGCATTCTTTCAAAGCCTCAAGTGCTTTCACGGTCATTCCGTCGACGCCGCTGAGACCGAGTCCAACGAAAACAAGTTCGGATGTCATTATATTGTGGATATCAACGCATAATATAAACGGTTCTGTTAAGGAGAATTTATAACCCCGAGAATTTATGGCGAATTAATGGCATTGTGTATCCGCGTCCTAAAAAAAGAGGGAGAGAAAGCCCGTTCCGCTCTTGTTTCGGCAAATATGCTGAATCTTGATGCTAGGATTCGTGCGGATGGAGATCATCTCCTGATTCCGATTCTCGGTGATTCTTTCGAGAATTATGAAGTCGAAGAAGCGGAAATGGAAGTACAGGAACATGCGGAAACGGATTATCGCGTATTAACCAAAGTTCCAGATGAATTATTGGATGAACTTCCCAACTCGTATGACGTAATCGGAGATGTTGCCATAATCAAACTTACAGACCCGCTTTTACCATACAAGAATCAGATCGGAGATGCGTTGTTGGCTGTTTCTCCGAACCTTCGCACGGTGATGCTGGATTCTGGTGTAAAAGGAGAATACAGGGTTAGGGATTTGGAACAAATCGCAGGTTCGGGATCATCGGAAACGATTCACAAAGAATTCGGACTCAGGATGATTACAGACCCAGCTAAGGTATATTTCAACCCCAGGCTTTCCACTGAAAGAATGAGGATTGCATCTTTGGTAAAAGATGGTGAAATTATTATCGACATGTTCGCAGGAGTGGCACCTTTTCCTTTGGTTGTTTGCGGTCATTCTAATCCTGAAATCGTATATGCAATCGATCTGAATCCCGAGACCGAAGCATTCGCGCTTCGTAATTTGAAATTAAACCATATTGACAATGTAAAATATATCACGGGAGACGCAAGAGAAGTTGTGAAAACTCTTCCGAAAGCCGATCGCGTGATTATGAATCTTCCACAGATTGCATATCAGTTCCTTCCCGATGCTTTGTCCGTAACAAAGAAAGGCGGCGTAATTCATATGCACGCAATTCTCGAGAGAGAACTTTTAGATTCATTTACAACGGAATTAAAAGAAAAAATGGATATCGAAGGATATTCGATGATTGTGGAAAATGTAACCGAACTGAAAACATACTCGCCCACAATGAGCGTGTATGTTTTCGATATCGTTCGTGTTTAATTCTTTTTCAAAGGATCCAAAGTGATTCCGGTCTGACCCTGATAGTTTCCGCTTCTTTCGGCGTAGGTCTTTATGGTTTCCGAATTCAAAGTTTCAAAAATCATTTGACAGAATCTTTCTCCGATCGGGATTTCAACGGGTTCATCGGTTGCGTTGTATGCTCCGAGGGTAAGTGTTCCTTCGAATCCGGCATCGATTTTACCGAATGCACCCATAACTCCTTTTCTGATCCAGGTAGTTCTCAACCAGAGTTGGGCGCAAGTATCTGCAGCCATTCTGACTCTTTCGACGGTTGATACATAGAACATTGTGTGAGGTGGAATCGTAACAACACCTTCTTTCACGGTTTCTCCGCCTCTGATTGCAATCTCTGCTATACGGAGGTCGTAGCCGTTGGGTGTCAGACCTCTTTCGCTGAAGTCGGAGATTCCAATGTAACCTGTCATCATGCTTTCCATAATGTCTCTGTCGGATAATATGCCCATAATGCTGTATCTTTAATCTCATTTAATAGGGTTTTGTGATTTTTATGAAATATATAGGATTGTATAATTTTTTTTATTATTTCAGTTATTTTTTCTACTATTTTTAAAACTACTTTAGTAATAAGTTATATACTATAATACTCATTTTCAAAATAGGATGGCTTAATCATCCAACAGTGATATTATGGATAATACTACAATAGCATATTTGGTCGCCGCGCTCCTCATTGGAGCCGGAGTTGGAGTCGGAATTGGATACGTTGCATTCCACACCGATGATGGTGCAAATGATTCCTATTCAATTTATCTTGACTATGGAGATAAAGCAGATGCCACACACGTAAACGGATGGTACACAGCAAACGGTTCTGATTATTCAGTTGCAATGAAAGCAGCAATGGATAAAGCTGGATTGAAAATTGAATTGGATTCATATGGTGGATTTGCAGACATTAACGGTATTGTAGGTGACGGTTCAACAACATCTTGGATTACCTGGCAATGGACTGCAAACAAGTTTGATTCAAACCTTTGGGGATGGAACAGCACATCAGGGCCTGGAACTGAAGTTTCTAATGTTATATATGTTGGATTTACAGAATATACGTTTTCGGAGTCCACTATGAAATACGAAATGAACCCCAATGCAACTACTGCTTGGAAGACCGGCGGACCCTTCGCCACAGCATAATTAAGAAATAACTTTTAACTAAACTCTTTCCAAACTTTTTACATTGAGGTATGTCTGTGGAGTCCACTAAAATAAAAATTATAATTACAGCATTAATCTTAGTTGTAGGTGTAGTTTTAGTAGCAATTATTCCACATGATTTTTCTACATCTGTATATCAATCAGAAGGATCTGTTATAGATTTCAATGAGAGAGATATTTTTTGGACTGATTCTGATTTTTCCAAAGGTTCCGATGCATTAAATGTTCTAAAAGAATCTTGTGAGAATCATGGATTCGAATATGTTTTAAGTCCCACCGGAGAAATAGTTAGTATTGACGGGGTAGAATCAAATTCCGATGGTAAAAAATGGGGATTGTGGGTTGTACAGGTCGGAGAATATGACTGGATAGAATTAGATTCCCCATACAACTATTCACTTTCAGATTATGTTGTTTCATCTTGGGCATATCGTGCTGATGGAGAACTTCCTACCGTCGGTGTCGATGCCTCCGGAAAAAGTATCTATGGATATTCGCAAGCCAATAGGGTTGTAGCTTTAACACCATCCATAACGGAAACCGTTGCTTCCGTTGGTGCGGTAAATATATTGGTGGGTACAGACAGATATAGTAATTATCCGGAAAAAGTAGTGGACATGCAAAATTCTGGAGATATAACAATTGTTGGGGATTTCACAACACCTAGTTATGAAAAAATCATCAAGACAAATCCGGACATTATTTTCTGTGACGGATCTCAATACAATCACAACATGGTTTCGGAACGTTTGAGAAACGATGGATACAAATCCGTATTGTTATACACAGGCGAAAATTATGATGAAATTCTAGATAATATTTTCATCATAGGTCAGGTTATCGGATATGATTTGGCAGCAGAGGACCAGATTAAAACGTTGGATTATGCGTATACTTTGATGGAAGATAAATTACACGATTCTCCGTTAACAAAAGAGGTAGACGTTATGGTTGCTTTATCTCCCGACATGTCTCCCTATGTTGCCGGAAAGTACACTTACGCAGGATCCGTTCTTTCAGATTTTTATGGAAAAAATGTATTCGAGGACATGAACGGTTGGGCTCATGTAAATTCAGAAATGATTATGAAAAATAATCCTTCCAAAATAATAATTTTAACTTACGATTACGCAGCTACGCAAGAAGAATATGATATGATCTTGCAATCCTTGTCCAATGAATGGAAAGGAACAGATGCTTACAAAAATGGAGAAATATATGTTATCTGCGAAGCTGCAGGAGAATTATCCCAGCGTCCCGGGCCTAGAGTTGTGCAGATGGCGGAGTTAACAGCTCGCATTCTTAATCCCGATGTTTTTGATGATATTAAAATGAATAAATTCATCGGAGATGATTATTACAATTATTTGAGTTATACAAAAGAAATAGGGGTGTAAAATGAGTAACAAGTCGATTAAGATTGTAGCAATAACATCAGTATTATTGCTAATATTATCGGGATTTATGTTACCTTTGGCTGATGTTTCAAGTAGTTCGGGAGGAGAAAGTGAACATTCGATCCTCTTTGATTATGGAAACGGTAAAGCCGAATGGTCAGGAGTTCAATTTGCCGATAAATCTCTGGATACAATTATTGATAAAAGTGCATCAAACAAAGGTATTGATTACAAATACGAATCCGGATCTGTAACAATTGATGGAATAAAAGATTCAGTTATAGGTTCCGGATCCACCGGAGCTTCTTTCGTTAAACCTGGAAGTACGGGTGTGAAAGTTACTGCTCAATGGAATTTATACAAATGGAACGAATCTACATCCGTTTGGGATAAATTGGAATTAGGTGCCTTATCCGAAACATACATCCCCGGAGATTATGCACTCGGTTTCTACCCCGAAGACGTCAAACCCATCGAAACCCCTATTCATAAAAACGCATGGGTTATGATTCGCGGAGATGCAGAACAGACCGGACAGCAAGATGCATCATTTTCTAACGGAAATCCTGCAGAAGTGAAATGGACCGATGTAAGAGGCGGACAGAGCGGAGTTTATGCAGCAGTATTGTATGCACAAGGTCATGTTTTTGTTAAATTCGGTACAGGTTCCGGAATGAGTTCAGGCAATGGAGAAGCCGTTTTGAAATGTTACTCGGAAAACGGTGATGAAAAATGGGAATTCACATACCCCGGAATTGCATTTTATGAAACCTCGACTCCCGTTCTTGTAGGAGATTACATTTACTTTGGAATAGGACTTGGATACATTCTAAAGATGCCTTGGAAAGAAGGTCCGGGTGAAAATAACGAAAATGTATCTACATTCAATAACGCACCATATGATGAAAAGAAAGTATCATCAAAAACAGGTGCAATTCCCTACGATACGGGAATCGATTACACAGGATCTTCCTATTCAACAGGAAGCGGAAGTTTGGTATATGATTCGGGAGTAATATATTCACAATGTTCCAACGGAATGGTATACTGTTTCGACATGGACTTAAAATTAATTTGGTCCAGTCAAATGAATGGACACATTTACTACACTTCTCCCACAATCGTAGATGATTATGTTTTCACCGGAGCATTGGACGGAACACTGTACGTTATGAATAAACGCACAGGAGAACAGATTGTTTCAGAAAAAGTTTACACCAGGGATTTGTATGGAACAGAATACGGATCTGTATCGGCTCCAACTGTCATTAAAGAAGGTTCTGATTATACAATATTCATGGGAATCAGTGATGGTCGCGGTATGAGTTCCACCGTTGGAGGAATTTCAATATATTCTTTCGATGGCACCGAATTGACCAAAATCATGACCGATACGACAAACTTTGGAATGGTTACGAACTATCTTCAAAAATTCGAAAGTGGAGATTTCAAAGGTGTAATTTTCCCCTCATCCAAAGGATTATTCAAAGTTGATTCAACAGGATCATACTCCATAATAAATTCAGAATTAGCAGAAATTCACGCACCTCCGGTTTTGGTAAACAATGAATTGTTGTATCTTGCAAGTTACACTGCAGGCAAGCCCAATTATATTCTGAATACAGATGGAGACATTCTTAGATTGATGGATCCTCCCACAGAAGTTTCTAATTTCAATATGTCTCCGATAACAGTAATTGGAGATATGTTGTTTGTTGGAAATGATTCAGGTATGTATTCGATAGTTGGTTTGCTTCCCGAATTTGTATCTCCTGTAGCAGGAACATCTGAAGCTTTGATTGTGTTTGCAATCATTGTAGCAATTGTTGTTTTACTGTACTGTGTATTGAGATTTGGACTCAAGATTGAACATCCTTTTAGAAAAGGATGGGAGAAAGGTGTAATGTACATCCGTGGAGAGGACCTGACTCATAACACAAAGAATAGACACCGTCTTTTGATAACATTGGTTATCGGAATTCTCGCGGTATTTGGTGTTATGTTAATTTCCTTGTGTTTCGGTTCAACTTCCTCGCTCAGTCTTGGAGAAATGTTTTCAGCATTATTCTCTGCCATTGGAAAAGGCGGAGTTGGAATGACATACGAAGAAACTGTCGTATACAGTTCAAGGCTCCCACGTACATTGGTTGCATTGGCAGTCGGTATTGGATTATCCATAGCAGGATCGATGTATCAGGCAATCATCAGGAATCCATTGGTTGATCCGTACATCATGGGTGTATCCGCAGGTGCAGGAACAGCAGCAATCGCAGTCATTGCATTTGATTTCACATTCTTTGGATTGTTCTCCAGCCACTCATTGTATCTCATTGCATTCTCTGCAATCGTAGGTGGTGTAATTGCATTCTTGTGCACGATGATTATTGCAGAAAAGGCAGGCGGAACCTCAATCAATTATGTTCTTTCGGGAGTGATTGTAGGTTTGGCATTCTCGGCTGTTCAGACACTTATGATGTCCATGGCCGGAAATAAGGTAACAAATGTTTTATCTTGGCTTTTCGGATCATTCTCCAACATATCATGGAATGAAGTGTCCGTGGTATTCATCCCGATTATTGTTTTGTCTTTAATTCCTCTAATTTGGGCCAAAGAGTTCAATTTGGTTCTTCTCGGAGAAGATCAGGCAAAACAGATGGGATTGAACGTAAGATGGTTTAACCGCGGAATGTTGATTTTTGCATCCGTACTCACTGCAATATGTGTAGCGTTTGTTGGAATCATTGGATTTGTGGGATTGGTTGTTCCCCACCTTTGCCGTATGGTATTGGGCGGAGATCACAGAATGGTTCTTCCCGCATCAATCATTGTAGGTTCAATACTGATGATGTTGGCAGATTTCGCCTCGCGTATGCTATTCATCGGACAGGAATTGCCTGTAGGTGCGATAACCACAATTATAGGAGTTCCGATGTTTGCATATCTCCTTATCAGCAGAGGGAGGATGTACGATGGATAATCCACTTTTAACAATTAAGAATCTCAACAAAGTATACGATAATGGATATCATGCAGTTCACGATGTTTCATACTCGATACCTTCGGGAATGTTAGTCGGTTTAATCGGACCAAACGGTTGTGGTAAAACTACCATGATGAAATGCATCAACAGAATGCATGAACCTACAAGTGGTGAAATCGAGATTGATGGAGAATCCGTATTGGAAAAAACTCCGTTGGAAGTTTCCAAAATAGTCTCTAATGTTCCAGCAGAGCTGAAAGCAAGTTTCGGACTTACCGTTTATGAAACCGTAATGCTCGGAAGATATCCTCATCTCAAAAATATTTGGTGGGAACCGGAAGAAGACGAATCTTTAGTTGTAGAAACACTGAAAAAATTTGGTATAGATCATTTACAAAATAGACAGTTAAATATGTTATCTTCGGGAGAACGTCAACGTGTTTTGATTGCAAAAGCGTATGTTCAGGAACCAAGATTGATGTTAGTCGATGAACCAACTTCACATTTGGATATGAAATACAAACTTGAAGTTATGGAATATCTTACCGCGATGGTAAAAAAAGATATGACTATTCTTGTGGCTGAACATGATATTTCGCTGATGGCAAGGTATTGCGATCTTTGTATTATTATGAAGAAAGGAAACATAGTTGCAATAGGAAAACCAAAAGAAGTAATCACATCTCAGCTGATTGAAGATGTTTATGAAGTTTCCGCTTCCGTTGGGTTTGATAACGATGGAGAATTGTTCGTTCTTCCAAAAAGATATCACATGCCGAAGAAGGAGTAAATCAATATCTGGGTACTAATATGTGAAATATGAACTATTCTGTCGATATTTTTGATAAACTAAAAAAATTGTAAACAGTAAGGATTATTAATCCATCCATCATAACCAGATTGATTAGATGATTCAGTCCAGAAAAGAATTGGGAGACCTTCCGAAAACCGTTCACGGCGGACAGGCATGGAAACAAGGAAAGGTTGAAGACTATAGTCACAACCTCAATCCATTCGGACCTCCCGAAGACTTGTCGGAAATAATGCAGAAAGCAGTTTCCGATATCGGTCACTATCCTGATGACTATTGTACTGAATTAAAAAATACAATTTCTCAAGTATTTGGTATTCCGGAAAAATGCATAACGATCGGTGCCGGATCCTCCGACATCATACGCAATTTTCCGAATACCTTTTTCTCACCCGGCGACAGAGTGGTAATGCACCGTCCCTCTTTTGCAGAATATACTCAGCAATGTAAAATCGTCGGAGCAAATGTTGTTTTCAATAATTTAACAGAAGAAAACGACTTCCGTATTGATAGAAATGCTATTACGGAACAGATAAAATTGGGTGCAAAAGCAGTTTACATCTGTAATCCAAATAATCCTACGGGAAGAGTGGAACCAAGAGACAAGATTTTGGAAATCGTAGAAGAATGCGAAAAATCCGATGTTTTGGTGTTCTTGGATGAAACTTTGTTGGAACTTGTTGAAAATTATAGCGAAGTATCCTGTGCAAGATACGTTACCAAATTCTCAAACCTTGTCGTTGCAGGTTCCTTAACCAAATCATTTGCGATCCCGGGAATCAGAATCGGATTCGGATTCTCAAATCCTTCCATAATTTCAGAAATGGAAAAGGTTCGCATGACATGGAATGTGGGTCAAGTTGAACAAACGGTTGCCAACGAATTAATCGCTACTCGTATGCATTATGTAGATGAAGCAGCAAGAATCATGGCCGAAGAATCCAAGAATATGAATGAACAACTCAAAGATCTCGGATTCCCTGTCGGAGATGTATCCGATTCTTTCTTCTACTTCTGTTCACTCAAATCATTGGGAATAAAATGTTCCGAATTCCAGGAAAAAATGTTGAAACACGGAATCATGGTTCGTGACTGTGCATCTTTCGGTGAACCTTTTGAATGGTTTGTAAGATTCAGTGTCAAAGATAAAGCTCGTAACGATCTTTTTGTTTCTGCAGTATCAAAAGTAATGTCGGAAATGGGATTGTGATATTATCGAACTTTGGATATCCGCATCACTTATTGTTCTGGGCGTGCTGCTCATCGACGCAATAATCGGAGATGTTCCAAATTGTATTCATCCTCTGAGATGGATGGGAAACATTCTTTCATGGTTCGATAAACACATAAACCGTAAAGGAAAACACTCGACAAGATTCAAAGGATTCCTGTCCTATCTTTTCGTATTCGTTTTATTCTCCTTTGCGGGTATCGCAATATCTGCGGCTACCCGTTACTATCTCGGAGAAATTCCGTGGATTATAGTATCTGCGGTTTTATTGAAGATTACATTCTCGGCATTTTCGTTCCGTCGTCATTGCAAACCGATCCGTAAAGATTTGGAAGACGGAAATATCGAGGATGCGGCATCCAAAGTTCAGATGATCGTAAGCCGTAACACAAAAGGAATGGATTCCGAACACATCGCATCATCCTGTTGTGAAACAATATCCGAAAATCTCGTAGACAGTGTATTTTCCCCAACATTTTTCATGGGACTTCTGGGTCTTCCCGGAGCGGTACTTTTCAGATGTGCAAATCTCATGGATGCCATGTGGGGATATCTTAATGAAAAATATGGAGACTTGGGATACTTCCCCGCGAAGTTTGATGATATTTTGGGTTTCTTAACTGCAAGAATCTCTCCGATTTTTGTAGCAATCGCCGCATTTATACTTCGTATGAATTGGCGCGGAGTGATATCCGCGGCAATGAAAGAGCATACAAAGACTCCAAGTCCGAATAGCGGATGGTCTATGACCGCAACCGCGGCGGCATTGGGAATATCAATGGAAAAGAAAGGAGAATATGTTATGGGAACAGGTCCTATGCCAACTCCAAAGGATATATCCCGTTGTTATCTCTTAATCGAAGTATCCTCAATCATTTTTATATGTGCCATTATGCTTCCTTTGTTCGTTTTTGCGGGAGTTCACGTACAGTTATTTTTTGAAAATTTATTGATTAATTTCATTGGAGGTTTGTTATGATCAGTTCTGAAATCGTAGAGTATGACGGATTCCCTGTAGCCATAATTCATTTGAATGAGAGAATGGAAGTGTTCAGTTCTGCGGTATACAACGGAGGAACGACAGAAACAGACACTCTTTTCATTATGGAAGTTTCCAAAAACTACATGCATGATAATCCTCCCGAACATGCGGATTCGGTAAGATCCGCTTTGGGATTACCTTCGGATGCAGTCGGATTTATGACGGCTGCAGAAGTAAAATACGTATTTTCGAATACAAAAACCGATTATGAAGGCATGAAAACAGAAGCTTTCGTTACCGCAGGTCTTAGTAACCATGTAATTGCGGGAGAGCTTCTCAAAGATTGGGCAAAGAGATCCCGTATCTCTGCGGAAAGAGCCGCAAATCTTGCCGGAACAATAAACATCATTGCAATATCCCCTGTTGCATTGTCGGAAATAGGAAAAATCAATCTTATGCTTCCGATAACCGAAGCGAAGTCTGCCGCAATGCATTATATGGGTTATGAAGAAACAGGTACAACGTCCGATGCTGTAGCAATTGTTTCTCCAATCTCGGAAGACCGTGTGGGTTATTCCGGAACAGGAACAACCTTGGGCATATCTGTTGCTCGTTCTGTCCGTGACGGGGTCTGTGAGGCCCTTGTAAAACGCGGAGATTATCCCGTTCCTTTGACATTAATGGAGCTGCTGTCCTCCGTAGGGATAAGTCCCGAACTCATTTGGAAAGAGTCATTGGATTGTGTTCAATCCCTAAACCATGTTGTATACATGGAAATGTTTGAAGATTTAGAATCCAACGGCGTTGTCAAAGATACAACGGAAGCGTTGATTTCTTTGCAGAAATCATATGATCAAAAACGTTTGTCTTCGTATGATTTCAACAATCTTCCCGAAGAATTAGGAAAATTAATTGCAAAAAGTATTTCCAACTCTTCCGAAAATTATATTACGATTTCAAATCTTATTTCAAAAGATTTAGGTGTGTTTATCTCACCTATTATATCCGGAATTATCTCTGGTTTAACTGAAAAATACATGGAGGAATAAAATGGACGATTCGAAAGTTTTAGTAAAGCAAGCAGGCGCATTGTCGGCACTCAAGGCTATGCTATCATTTTTCATGATTTTCCGTCTCGATATTACCGAACGTGATATCAATGCCATGGATCGTAATTTCCATCTTGTTCCTATTGTCGGATTCTTGGTTGGTTTGTGTGCTACCGTTGTTGTTCTTATCGCAAATTTCGGATTCAACTTCGGAGGAATCGCTCTTGCCGCATTTACAATCGCGATTCTTCTTTTGGCTACACGTTTCCTTCACTTCGACGGATTGGTTGATTTCGGAGACGGATTCCTTTGTGAAAGCAGTATGGAGAAGAGATTAATTGCATTGAAAGACAGTACAATCGGAGCCGGAGGACTTGCCGTTGCTTTGGTAATAACTCTCATATCTTTCGCTATGTTTTCTTCAATGGGTTTATTGTTGGGACTTTCAATAATGGTTGTAGAAATATTGACGCGTAATGCCATGGTATCCGCAGCAGCATTCGGAGTTCCCGGAAACGGAATGGCCGGATATCAGGTTAAGAATACAACCATAAAGAGTTTGATTTATTCAACGTTGATTTCTTTGGTTTTAGCATTTGCCGCATTCCTGTTGCTGTTGGTGGTTTTCAATGGTTTGGGATTGTCTTTATTAGCAGATTCGGCCGGTGTTTTAACTATCGTAATTCTGCTGACTACACTCGTATCAATTATAATCGGAAAGCTTATGGCAAGTTATTCAAACAAAAGATTCGAAATGGTCAATGGAGACATTCTTGGTGCTACAAACGAAATATCCCGTGCGTGTATGTTGATATTCTTCTACGCAATGGTTATGATTTTATGATGGTGATTTAAACAATGGATGCAGTTGTTAATGCAGGTGGAAAAGGTACCCGTATGGGAAGATGTGGTATCGAGAAACCTATGTTGGATATAGGAGGACAACCAACTGTAATGAGGGTAATAAACGCTCTCAAAGCATCTCCTCATATCGATCGTATTTTGGTATCTGTAAGTGATAATACACCTGAGACATGCAAATACCTAAAATCACTAGGAATAGAAGTAAAACTAACATCCGGTGAAAGTTTCATGGACGATCTTCATGAATCTTTGAGAGAATTGGACTCGGATTTTGTTTTTGTAACTCCTTCCGATTTACCACTCTTAACAGAATCCGCAGTCAATTCCATGATTGAAATGTTTAACGAAGAGGAGATGGAATCCGTTGTTGCTTTGGTCGATGTAGATGCGGTAAAAGCAGCGGGAATTGTTCCATCATATACAAGTGAAATCGAAGGAAAATCTTGGGTTTATTCCGGTCTTTCGATTATGGATAGAAAACGTACCTTGTCCGGAGAATATCTAAAAGAATTCCCATTGCAGACAAATTGGTTTGAAATCGCAATTAATGTCAACACAATGTCAGAACTTCAACTGGCACGTACATATTTCCGTGAATAATTGTAAATTATTCTTAGATATTTTTATTAACATATAACCTTTTACTTAAACTGTATTGGAAATAAATTCAATAGGTTTGGTGAGGTGAGGAGATATGAGTGGAAATTCAGAAGATGATATGCTATCCAGGATTCAAGTGTATGATGCTTCTAAAAAGAATGCGGAAAATAAAGACAAATCAGATAATCTAGTTGAAGAGGAAGAAACGATTGTTATTGAAAAATCTCAGGTAGTGGTGAGTACAACGCCTGTGAAAGAAAATTATCCGGAAGTTTCAGAACCAATCGAAGAAGAACCTCAACTTTCTGTAGAAGAGTCATACGAAGAGCGTGAATATACAACATCGGTTGCAGAGGAATCGACTTCTAAAACAGATAAGAGGGCGGAAGAATCTTCTCAACATATGACTGCTTCTGAGTTGATGGATTCTATCGATTCTGCATCTGTTATGTCTGTACTTTCATACTTTACAATACTAGGAAACAAAAAAGAACGCAATATCAAAGCAATAAATGATAAGTTATTTTTATCACCCATTGCAGGTTTTCTAATAAGTTTAGTCGCAATGATTGTTGTATTCATTTCAACTGAGTTACTTCAATTCGGAGCTATGTCAGTTGCTGTACTTGCTTTGTCTGCAATTTTTATTTTGAACGGTTTTTTCAATTCAAGATGTCTTGCTAGATTCGGAGACGGGTTCTTATGCCCTGGAAATCCTGAAAAATGTAGCAGAGTTATGAAAGATACAGCAATTGGAGCAGGTGCCCTCGGTGTTGTTTTAGTCATATATTTGGTTACATTGGGAATGTATGCCGAGGCAGGCTTATTCTTAGCATTCTGTATCGGAGCTGTAGAAATAACAGCATATAATGCAATGGTAGCAACCGCATCATTTGGATCGGGCGAGGGCATTTCAGACAATACAAATAAATCCTCTTTGATTAAATCATCAATAATATCTATTGTTTTATTATTGGTAACTCTCGGAGTTGTATTAATTGGATTTAAGATTGCAGGTTTGAATTATAACAATGCCGTATATCTTGTATTCTTTGTCACAATGTTGATAGCATTAGCAGCATCAATTCTTTTAGGAAAATTGATTTCATATTATGCTGCAAAGAAATTTGGTTCAGTAGGTGAAGAGTCGATAGTAGCAACCGTGGAACTTTCACGTGCATTTTTGTTTATTATCGTAGCAATATCGATCTTCCTGTTGATTCATTTAATTTAAACAAGACCCTTCGGGGTCTTTTTATCAAAACAAATTTAAAAATCGCAGCGATGGCAGTTGTTTACCCTCACTGCGATAATATGTTTATTCGAAGCCCATGATTTCTTTGTAAAGTCTGTGAACTTCATCCAAAAGATCATCGCAGGTTATTTTTCCGGCTGTAGAGACAATAGCTCCAACAGAACTTCCGCCACAACCCACGCCTTCTTTGATGAATCCCCATTCATATGCCTGAAGTCCTTCGTAAGGGCTGTTGTTGTAATCCATGTTCACATAAACTATCGGCACATCCTTGTGAATTGAATCCATGATTTTACTCATGCTTGAGTTGGGATCGTTCATCAACCAACGTGTGGTTCCCTGGAAAATATTTCCAATAATCGAAGGGTCAAGTTTAACTGCAGCTGCAATAACCGCGGCCATTTGAGTTCCACCACCAACAATGACTGGAACATGCTTGGCAGCACCGATAATCATACCTACATCGGCAGGCATCATAGGGTCACCAACGCATTCAATGGCCCTCAAAGGATCATTGGCCAATTCTCCGGCTTTGATTCCCGCGGCCTCAAATGCTTCTTCCACAAGTTTTGTTTTGAGTTCCCTTGGATTTTTAGGTGAACTGCTGCTAACAAGATTCTCTTTAAGAATTCCCATGGCCATTAAAACAGCCAAAGCAGTTGTTGTACCACCTGCACAACTTTCACTCACAATAAGGAAATCCGCACTCTGTGAAAGAAGTTCACCGAGAATCTTTCCCTGCTCAAAACATCTTTCGACATTACTGACAGCTTTTCCCGTAATGATTTTTTCACCGCAAGATCCGCCTACTTCGAAGCAAGGAACATTTGGTGTAATTTCAGTTCCACCGTTAACGATGAAATAAGGCATGCTAGAAAGGTTCAAAGCTGCTTTTGTAAGAGTTGCAGGTGTAGGAATTCCACCGGGATTTATGGGAATGCCTTTCATGCAAACCGTCTTTCCGAGAACCAACAATTCTGCATCTGCGGCAGGCGTGAACATAGTAAGTTCCGGTGTGTCTCCGGCATCGGAAACTCCTGGAATCGTGGATGTTTTTGTATTGGCAACTGTGCAGGTAAATACTCCTCTTTTTCCCCAGATACGGGAGAGAATATCTTTTGCGATTTCCTCATTTCCGTAGATGCTGAGGGATGGAGGTAATTCAAAGTTCTGACTCATGATACTATGTATAAGTCCCACTCTATAAAATATCACTTCAAAAGAGTGGGTAAAACATCCTTGAGTTGGATGAGAGAATCGTTGGGTAAACTGGTATCTATTGTGGTCCAAATAGGAACATCCATCAGAATATGAGTTCCCGTAACACAAGATGTACCATGATCTACAAAATAGATTATATTTTCAACATCTGAGAAATGCTCTTCCATTAGACGATCTGCCTGTTCCAAAATGTCTATTTTTTTACGATAATCTTTTTTGTGACTGTATTCGTCGACTTCGTCGATATGAAGGAACACATTTCCATGGTTAAGAGCCTCTTTGGCAACCGGGAAACGGTCTTCCATTTTATCTACAAATTTAGCTTCATACCCAAAAGACCTTGAGATTCCCAAAGCAACAGGGCTGTTGGAAACAGAATACAATGAATTCAGGCATGAGTGAGGATCGTATCTTTTGCATACACCGCCTCCACCCCAAGGATAATCTGTTTTTCCGCCCATTTCTTTACAGATGCATTCAACGAATTCTCCTAATGCTCCGGGAATATCCATTACAGGATGATCATCCGGTGCGGGAGGCAAATCAACGCTCTCTCCTTTGAATGTAACAACCGCTTTTCCGCTGGTGTAAAATCCAATATCTGGATCATCTAAAATATGTACGAATTTTTTCACGCATTCAATCAATTCTTTTTCAAAAGATTCTGAATTGTATGCCCATTTTACGGTATCTTCTTCAATGATTGCAGGCGAAAGACGATATGCAACACGACCCTCTCCCATTCTGAGTTTGAATCCGTATGCTTCAATCATACCTCTTGAAAGTTCAGGCGGATATCCCGTAAAAAATTCATGAAGATAATATTGTGTATGGCTGCGTCCGGTTGTTTTCAACTTATATGGACACTTCTTTTTCATGAATGGCATATTAGCAACTTCAAGAGGTTTTTTTCCTCCGAGTTCGGGTATCGGATGGTCTTCCGCCCCGTCTAATAAAACCATAAGAACATTATTCTTCATAGTAAGTGCCTCGATGCAATTGCCGTTTGTCCCACGGATATTCCTCCGTCTCCGTTGGGAATTTTTTCGTGGAACATTTGTTTCAATCCAGTCTTTTCCGAAAGTTGTTGGAACATCTGTGAAATGGAATTATTGTATGAAACACCTCCGCTTAATCCGATGGACTTTATGCCCTTGGATTCCGCTTCCATGCGTGCGGATTCTACCAATTCCGACATGGTGTTGTATACAATGGAATATGCAACATCTTCTTTCTTTTGGTTATTGATATTTTCAAACATATGTGCTGTTTTTACAACACCGTTTTCCGTGTTGGTTTCAAATCCGGAAATCAATTTTCCGCGGGCTAACAAAGGTTCCATTTTCATGGCAGCTTCACCATCATATGTTCTTTCTTTACAAACATCCAATGTGTAAGCAAGAGTGTCCAACAAACGACCCATAGAAGATGTTTTAACACTTGTATTCATCAATTTTTCAAGAACGGCAGAAGAACGATCGTCAAAGTCATTATTCTCCACTCCGTTAATGGAATCCACCGCAAATTTCAATCTGCGAAGATCGTACAATGCACGTTCGGATCCCAACAAAGGAACGTATTCCAAATGGGCAATTCTTTGATACGAAGTAAAATCACAGGATAGAACTTCTCCACCCCATGCGTTTCCATCGTCTCCGTGACCTGTTCCATCCAAAGCCAATACAACTCCGTTTTCTTCGTTGTTTTCGGCAAACAATGCAGCGCAATGTGCCCAATGGTGCTGAATTTCCATAATTTCTGCGGAGTTTTCTTCCGCTAATATTTTTCCGAATCTGCGGTTCGAATATCCTGGATGAAGGTCCATGGCAATAACCGAAGGTTCGCATCCAACCATCGAAATAAGAGAGCGCGTAGCTTCTTCCAAATATTCTGTTACACCAAGCGATTCACCGTTTCCGATATGTTGGGTTGTGTGTATTCTGTTACCGCACAAAACGGATGCCGTCAAATTCTCCTGAGCTCCGATTCCCACGGCATCGCATCCTTTAAAAGGAATGTATGACGGAATATGACCTCTGGATTTTCTAATAAATGAAATGTGATTGTTTACCGAACGGACAACACTGTCATCGGCACGGTTGATAATCTTTTGATTATGAAGTAAATAGTAATCCGCTCCGAGTTCGAAAACTTCCTTATCTTCCAATAACATTGGTTCGCCTGGAACATTTGCAGAAGTCATAATCAAAGAATCTGAATCAAGGCAATCAAAGAGTGCGTATTGCATTCCCGTGTATGGAAGGAATATTCCGATGTTATCCAATCCTGGTGAAAGCAATTCAGTTATTTCGCTTGAAATCTTTTCAATAAGAACAATCGGACGGTGTCCGGATTCCAATTGAATTTTCTCTGAATCTGTAATCTTTCCAAACTTTTTAGCGGTATCCAAATTTTTTACCATCAACGCAAAAGGTTTGTTTTTTCTTCCATACCATTCTCTTAATTCTTTTGTAAATTCGGGAAGACAACAGATGTGCATTCCACCCCAGCTTTTGGCAACTCCGATTTTACCTTCGGAAAGAAGTTTTGCAAATGTTGGAATCGGATCTCCCGGAACTTCGTTTCCTTTGCGATCAACCAAATAATATTTCGGTCCGCAATCGGGACAACAAACCGTCTGATGATGAAATCTGCGATCTTCGGGATTCGAATATTCTTTTCCGCAGGTGGGACACATGGGAAAATCACCCATGGCTGTTGAATTTCTATCGTATGGGAGTTTATTGAGTAATGTAAATCTTGGGCCACAATTCGTGCAGGTTGTAAACGGGTATCCATTTCTACGACCGGCGCGCATATCTTCCAAACAATCGGAACAAATAGCAGTATCTGTTGGAATTCCAACACCTTTACTTCCGAGTTCTGAAGTAATTATTTCAAAATTATTATAATTGGATAAAGAATCTTCTTTTTCGATAGATTCTATTCTCGCCAAGGGTGGAAGATTTGCTACAATGTAATTTAGAAGTTCATCTCCACGATCTGAATTAATAACCACATCGGGGCCATCGTTCCAAACCCTTCCGTGAATTCCTAGCGACAATGCGGCACGATAAACAGTAGGTCTGAAACCTACTCCTTGTACAATGCCGCGTATGATTATTTTCACAACCCCGTATATGTCTCCAAATGTATAATGTACTTTGCTAAACAAATCAAATATGGTTGTCTCAGATAGGAATGTATTTCAATATTTTTGACGATTGCATATTATGTACAAGATAAAAGATTGGATGAATTATACCGAATCTCATCTATGGGTTTCAGTTGATGGAACCAAAGCCGTAATCGGAATTACGGATTATGGGCAGAATGATTTGGGAACTGTAGAAAGTGTAAGACCCATAGAAGTAGGCGCAGAAGTTGTCAAAGGAGATGAGATTTGTTCTATCGAAACGATAATAGATTCATTTTCGATTAATTCGCCTCTTTCCGGAACAATTATCGCAACCAATGAATTATTGGATGTTAAACCTGAATTCATAAATGAAATGCCGTACAACAATGGTTGGTTGATAGAATTGGAAATATCCAATTCTTCCGAAGTTGATGATTTGTTGGATGCGAAAGCATACGAAAAACTTACAGAAGGGTTCTTTTAATCAAAGACCCAGATATAATTTTCAAAAAGGAAAAGGTTTGGGAATGCTTCGGAAACCGAAGCATCCCAATCAGTCACATTTGGTCCATCCGCAGGCTTTACAGATATTGCAACCGCCTTCGAAGTTTAATTCCTCTCCACATGTTGGGCAGGGATTTTTGACTTCTTTGGGTTTTTCAGGAGCTTTCTCTTTAGGTATGAAATCCACTCCTTTTACTTCTCTCTGCATTTCCTGGTGCATGTCAATCAAAGCGTATCCAACTGCCATAGGACAACAGGATCCTCTGCTTGTATCATGCTGAGTTCTTGTGCGGACAACGTATGAAGGACATGAACCGCAACTGCGGAGCTGATCCAATATTGCGTTAATGTCACAACCGCTTCTTGCTGCCAAAGAAATCATTCTTGACAATCCAATCATGAAGTTATTACAACCGCCGGTAGATCCTTTGTTAAGATATGCTTCCAACAATTCTCCGCTGTGGGGATCGAAGAATGCGGTACAGTGCAGACTTCCGCAACCGGTAACGAGTTTCCTCTTTTTACCAACTACATCATCTGCAACATTCTCAACGAATCCTCTCTTAGTTTTCGGAGCGCAGTCATCCTTGGGTTCTTCGGTCTTTGTTTCTTTGGTTGAAAGGATGCCCAAACGTTTGCATCCGTCTCTGAATACTGTAACTCCCTTGCATCCGATCTGCCATGCATACATGTACAAACCTTCAACATCTGTTTCAGGGAAGTCTTCGGGAAGGTTTACGGTGGAACTGATCGATGCATCGATATGCATCTGCCATGTTCCCTGGAGATTCAAACGCTGTTTGTATTCCAAGTTCTGAGCGGTTACAAAGAATGCAGGCAAATCCAAATCATCGTCTATGTTATGACGATCCATGTATTCTTTAACTACAGGTGTGTAAACTTTGTAGTATTCATCATGGTCTGAAAGTGAAACTGTTCTTCTTTCGTAATAGTTGGCGAAGATAGGTTCGATACCGCCGGATATTCCGATCATTGTAGACAATGTACCGGTAGGTGCAATTGTCAGAATCTGTGAATTGCGGAGACCGAATTCCTGAACAAGTTCTCTTGTTTCTTCGGTGGTGTTGTGCATGAAGTATGGGGACTTCATAACAAGTTCTGTGTTGCACTTGGGGAATTTTCCTCTTTCTTTAGCCATGAGTGCGGACTGTTTGATGGATTCGTCGGCCATGATGAATCCGAGTTTATCACAGAAGTCCATTGCTTCTTTCGAACCGTATGTGAGTTCGAGTTTAATGAGCATATCCGCAAGACCCATAATTCCGAGTCCAATCTGTCTCCAATCTCTTACGGAATCTTTCTGTTCCTGAAGTGGGTGGAGTGGAAGTCCCTCATCGAGAACGTCGTTCAATCCTCTGATGCAGATTCTTACGGTGTTTCTAAAGTCTGCTTCATCGAATATTCCGTTGTCGACGAATGATGAAAGGTTTATGCTTCCCAAAAGACAGCTTCCGCCTGCGGGAAGAGGCTCCTCTGCACAGGGGTTGGTACTTGCATATGAGTATTCGGGAATTTCGCTGAGAAGGTTCCAAGAATCAATTCTGTCCCAGAAAAGACATCCAGGCTCGCCATAATCCCAGTTTGCATGACACATCTTTTTGAAGAATTCGTGTGCATCAAGATTTTTAGTTGTTACAGAATCAGTTTCAGGACGGCTGAAAGATTGTACAAATGTTTCTTTGTTTCTGACAGCTTCCATAAATTGATCCGTCATTCTAATGGACATATTTGCTTTGGTTACTCTGTTTACGTCTGTTTTGACAGACATGAATTCTTCCAAATCGGGGTGTTCGCAAGATATGGTGAGCATAAGCGCACCTCTTCTTCCGTGCTGTCCGATAAGTCCGGTAACCATAGAGTATAAATCTGTAAAAGAGACCGCACCCGATGTTTCGGAAGCGGTGTTGTTAATCTTTGCACCTCTTGGTGCGAGTTTGGACAAATCAATACCGACTCCTCCGCCGTAGCTGAAGGTTCTGGCCATTTTTCCTGCAGTTTCAAATATGGATTCAATAGAGTCTTCTGGAGGTGTGACCACATAACAATTGGATAGTGTGACCTTGAGACCTGTCTTTTGTAAACCTCTGTTTGCTAAAATTCTTCCACCAAACAAAAATTTCTTTTGAGCAATGAGATCTCTTAATTCTTCATCGCCGCTACTTACACGATCCAACCAATGATCAAATGATTCACCGTTATGACAGTACTTTTTTTGCCATATATCGATACCAAGACTATTGTCTTCTCCAAGCCATTCTTCTACGTCCATATTTTTCCCATTCTTGAAATCACTTTACTATTATAACACTTTTCTATGGTTGATTTTCAACCAATCTAAGTTGTATAGAATTCATTAAATAAGAGTTGCAATAATGAAAAATTAGGTTCCGCGAATCTTCATAATATGTTGGATTCGCGGAGTGAAAAATAATTTATTTTTTGATAATGCCTGCACCAACTGCAGCGTCGATACAGTTGCAGTGTGACTCAGCACAATCAATCTTGGGAAGTCCTTTTTCAAGAAGAGTAAGAACTTTGGCAAGACACTCGGACATTGTTTTGATAACCATTCCGATGTCTACCGCTTCGTCTTTCCAAGAATCGTAATCTGTTACGGTTGCGAGACTGCAGTAACACATACCGAGTTCACGTGCAAGTTGGCACTCTGGCACAGCAGTCATTCCAATAATATGACCGTCCATTTTACGGAACATATTACTCTCTGCACGGGTGGAGAATCTTGGTCCTTCAACGCAAACGTATGTTCCGCCAACATGGTATTTTATCTTCATATCCGCGGCAACGTCTTCGAAGATTTTGTTGAGGTATGGGCAGAAAGGATCTGCGGTGGAAATGTGTGCGGTCTGATCGTTGAAATATGTCAATTCACGCCTTTTTGTAAAGTCGATAAATTGATCCGCAATAACCAAATCACCGGGTGCCATTTCTTCAACCAATGAACCTACTGCACATGCGGAAATAATGTATTCGCATCCAAGGTCTTTGAGAGCTTTCATGTTGGCTCTGTAAGGAACGCTTGTTGGTGGGAACTGGTGTTCTTTTCCGTGGCGGAATAAGAATGCGACTTCTATACCATTGATTTTTCCGATCATAATTTCATCGGAAGGTTTACCGTAAGGTGTATCGGGAAATACTGTCTCAATAAGTTCGAAAGTATCGGGATTATAAATTCCGGTTCCTCCGATTATTCCAATTTTAGGCATAATCAGTTATCGGGCAAGACATATTTAATCTGAATTGCCCGATGGTCGATTACTTAAGAAAGTCTCTTGATGATTTCAAAAGGTGTTATGTTGATTGCGGTTTCCGCTTCTTCCTGAGTCATTCCCGCGCCCAATGCAACAGTCATTGCAGCTTCTTCGGTCATGAGATTTTCAGGTGCGTGGGTATCGGAATTAATGACCATTGGTACATTAGCTTTCCTTGCGATATTCACTACATGTCCGTTTGTGATGTTGTGTCCCATTCTTCCGGTGATTTCCAAAACAACATTGTTCTTTTTTGCAATCATTGCTTCTTCTTCTGTGATGAATCCGGGGTGTGCAAGAATATCTACATCTTCACATTCAACCGCAGCTCTGTTTGTTCCGGGAGCTACAGGTTCGGTAACGGTTTCTCCGTGTACGACAACAATCTTTGCACCCAACGATTTGGCCATTTTTGCAACCTTTGCAATCTGCGCGGGAGGGACGTGTGTTAATTCCACACCCGGAAGAACTTTGATATCTTCAAACATCTCGGTTGCCTTTACAACGTTGGTCACTACATATTCAACATTTGTCACATCGACGTGATCTGTAATCGCAATCGCGTCATGACCCGAAACAACAGCTCTGCGAATAAGTTCTGCAGGGATGAGTTCTCCGTCGCTGAATATAGAGTGTGTGTGCAAATCTGCTCTCATTGTCTTCTCTCCGAAAGTTTCTCGAATACTTTGTCCATGGGGAGTCCCGTCTTTTCAACCGCTACAAGAGTGTGGTAGATAAGGTCGGCTAATTCCCAAGCCATTTCATCGGTATCTTTGTCTTTTACCGCAAGAACGAATTCTCCTGCTTCTTCGATAATCTTTTTACACATGCGGTTGTCATCAGACATCAATTTGCATGTGTAACTGTCTTCACAGGGATTGTCTCTGCGGTCATCGATGACTCTTTTCAAATCAGGGATGATTGATGCAGTCTGATCCAAGTTTCCCATAAGGACTTCATCGAAGCAAGATGGTTTGTTAAGGTGGCATGCGATACCTCCTGTCTGTTCGACTCTTGCAAGCAATGTATCGTCATCGCAATCCGTCTGCAAAGAAATGATTCTCTGAACGTGTCCGGATTCTTCTCCTTTCTTCCAGAGTTTTTCTCTGCTTCTGGACCAGAAGTGAGTGTATCCTGTAGATTCCATAAGGCCAACTGCTTCTTCGTTTGCCCATGCAACCATGAGAACTTCGTTTGTAATGTAATCCTGAACAACAACAGGAATGAGTCCGTGTTTGTTGTAGTTGAGTGCTTTCATCTTACTACAACTCCCATATCCTTGAGGTATTCTTTCACTTCGGATACAGTGTATTGTTTGTAGTGGAAAATGGATGCTGCAAGTGCTGCCGCTGCATCTGTCTGTGAAAGAACTTCATAAATGTGTTCTTTGCTTCCGCATCCACCTGAAGCGATAACCGGAATGGATACTGCTTCTGCAACGGCTGCGGTAAGTTCGATATCGTATCCGTTTTTGACACCGTCTGCATCCATGGAAGTCAAGAGAATTTCTCCTGCTCCGAGATCTTCGACTTTCTGTGCCCATTCTACTGCGTCAAGACCAGCTCCCTTTGTTCCACCGTGTGTGTAAACTTCCCAGGATTTACCGTTCTGCCTAGCATCGATTGCTACAATGACGCATTGTCTTCCGAAGCTTTCTGCACATTCCGATACAATTTCGGGGTTGAAAACCGCTGCAGAGTTCATAGATGCTTTATCTGCACCTGCATTGAGTGCATTGCGCATGTCATCTACAGTTCTGATTCCTCCGCCTACAGTAAGGGGAACGAATAATTTTTTAGCTGTTTCTGAAACAACATCGAGTGTATTTTTGCGACCTTCGAGTGTTGCTGAAATATCAAGGAATGTGATTTCGTCTGCACCCTGTTTTTCATATGCTTCTGCAAGATCTGGGGGGTTGCCTATATCCTGGAGATTCTGGAATTTTACTCCTTTGACAACTTTTCCATCTTTAACATCCAAACAGGGAATGATTCTTTTTGCTAACATTATATCACGCAATCTTTACTTTGTCTTTGGTACTGAGTTCGGAAGATCTTTCCTTAACTGCAATTTTGAGTGCCGCTCCAAGTGATTTGAAGGAAGCTTCCACAATGTGGTGATCGTCAAATCCACGTATTACTATGATGTGGAGCGTAATTCCTGCTGCCATTGCAAAACTTCTGAGGAAGTGGAGATACAAAGTATCCGGGCAGTCAATGTCTGCATATGGGCGGTCAACAATATCCAATGTTGTTGTTACTACCGCATCGTCCATGGGAACGGTTGCAGTACCCATTCTTTCAATGGAACGGTCATCCATTGCTTTGGTGAATGCCTTACCAAGAGTTATTGCAACATCTTCGATCAAATGGTGGTCATTATCCCCACTAGCTTTGAGTTCTACATCAAAAGATGCATATCTAGCAAGAGTTTCAACCATGTGTTTGAGGAACTGGATATCACATTCTACGTTGTATTTTCCTGTTCCGTCAATGTTCAAAGACAGAGAAATGTTTGTTTCTCTCGTGTCACGTTCCATTTTCGCTGTTCTGGCAGTCATAGTAACGTATCTCGATTACTATGTCCATATAAAAAATATCGTGCGTGAGCGCACATATAATAAACGAAGTGGATTAAGCCATGTTTTTACGAGGACAATCCATACAATCCGTTAAAGGCGTGTCAGAACCCATCCTCTTGTAGATTTCATCCAACATTCCAGACTTTTTAACAAATGTGCAAAGTGCGCATAATTCTTCGGAAACTTCGCATCCTTCCATTATTCTGGATGCGGAGTTCGCAATCTGAGTATGGAACGCATCATAAAATCTGCTTTCATCAATGTATATATTTCCACCTCTCAATCCATTGATGTATTGAGATATGGCGGCGCTTGTCACATCGAATTTCTTGGCGACTTCCACTTGTGTCAGACCATGCGTTTTTACAAGTTCCTTTGCCAATGTTCCCCTTGCTGTGGGGAGGAGTTGAGCTACTACGACTTCGCATGGTAATTTCATGTTAACACTGTGATATACAATGCAGTTTTATTATTTAGGTTCTCTTATTGGCTGTGCCAAGGTGTTTTCCATTCCCATGGGGACATAACACCTGTGTAAATGGATATTCCGACTACAGCTCCATCTGCACCTGAATCTGCAAGTATTTTTGCATCATTCTCGGAAGTAACTCCTCCGGATGCGACTACTTTGTGAGGGCAGGCAGAAATAAATTTACAAGCCTGTTTTTCATTGATTCCTTTGCCTTGTCCTTCAACATCTACGTTGGTATTGAGAACACCTGCAAGGGGAAGATCTTTGATTAAATCAAACATTTCCGCGATAGAAATAGGTGCGGATTCCTGCCAACCTTTAATCGTAATATTATCGCCTTTTGTATCAAGTGCCAGCATTATTTTTCCAGGGAATTTGTTTGCCATATCCGCAAGCCATTCAGGCTCTTTTACAGCTTTGGTTCCAACAATAACTCTGACTACTCCCGCATCAACAAGTTCTCTGATTGTTTCTTCGGAACGGATGCCTCCGCCGACTTCTACGGGCACTCCGCATTCTTTTGCGATTGTCTTGATAATTGGGATGTTTCCTTCTTTTCCAAAGGCAGAATCCAAATCAACAAGATGGAGCATCGGTGCTCCTTTTTCAACCCATGATTTTGCCACCAAAAGGGGATCGTCCAAAACTATCTGTTCGGATCCGGGTACGCCACCTACAAGTTGCACTACCTTGTGATCCATCATATCGACTGCGGGTATAATCATCATTGGGATTCCTCTGCGAATTGTATAAAGTTTTTAATGAATTTTAAACCAGATTCACTGCTTTTTTCTGGATGAAATTGAGATCCATACATATTATTCTGTCTGAATAATGTAGGGATCGTTTTATCCTCATAATTGGTGTATCCAAGTATATTTTCTTTGTTATCCGGAAGACCACGGAAAGAATGTGCAAAATAGAAATGCTTATTTTCTATTCCATCAAAAATCGAATCAGAACTTTTTACCTCATTCCAACCCATGTGTGGAACACATTCTGCTTCGAGTCCGATAACACGTCCTTTGATTGTCCCCAATCCGGGAGAACTGCCTTCTTCACTGCTTTCAAATTGAATTTGAGCACCGATGCATATGCCGAGTGCAGGAGTTCCCGACTCGATAGATGCGCGTATGTCCGAAATGTATGGAATAAGATATTCCATGGTTTTATCGAATGCTCCGACTCCCGGAAATACAATGCATTTCGCATCGGCCAAAAGGCTCATATCGTCTATGACTTCGGTTTCTGCACCGCATTTTTCCAATGCTTTTCTGATTGAATGAAGGTTACCCACACCATAGTCGGCAATGGTTACCTTCAAAGACATTCAGAAATCACCTCTTTCATTTTACTAAGCATAATCGAATTGAGTTCTTCAGTTCCAATGGTCATTCTTACACAATTTTCAGTTCTACGTTTGGAACCGAAATCACGTATGATGACGCCTTTTGCTTTGAGTCCGTCGGTCATAACTCTGTGGTCGATAGGACATTTTGCTAAGATGAAATTTGCATCGGAAGGATATGGTTCAAATCCAAGTTCTTTGAGAGCAGCGGTAAGTTTAGGTCTCTGTTCGTTTACCATGTTTACGCTGCGGTCTATAAACTGCTGATCTTTGATTGCGGCAACAGCTGCACCTTCGCATAATTTGTTAAGAGAATATGGGATTTTTACACAGTTCATTACATTAGCAACATCTTTGTTAGCTGCCGCGTAACCAATTCTGAGTCCTGCCATAGAATATGCTTTGGAGAATGTTCTCATAACAATAAGATTGTCAAATTCGTTTACTTTTCCAATCATGGAGCCTGATGCATATTCTACATATGCCTCATCCACAATTACAATTCCATCGAATTTACTGAGAACTTCTTCGATATCTTTTGGTCTGAACAAATTACCCGTAGGGTTGTTGGGTGAAGGCATGATGATGATTTTTGCATCCTGTTTCACCATTTCATCTACATTAAGTTGGAAATTCTCATCCAAATCAACTTCGATTGCACGTCCACCGTTCATTTTAACGAAGTAATCGTATAATGTATATGAGGGAACGGGAACAACACAGTTGTCTCCCCAATTTGTAAATGTTTTGAAAGCAACATCCAACATTTCATCGGAGCCGTTTCCTGCAACAAAATTCTCGCGTTCAAGGCCGAATTTATCTGCCAAAGCATCTCTGAGATTATCGGAATATGTGTTAGGGTATCCGCTGATGTCTGCAGCACCTTTTGAAAGATATTCCATGGCTGCAGGGTTGGATCCTAAAACATTGGTATTGGTATCCAAACGGATTTCATCACCGATTTCAGGGTTGTAGTACATTTGGAAATCTTTAGCGGTTTCCCTCATCTTGTCTCTAGCTGACATCAGCGCACCAACCTGTCGATAGGCAATGTAAGAATTCCTTCCGCACCCAATGTTTTGAGTTTGTTGATAGATTCATAAACATCATCTTTCGAGATGACAACATGAATGGCAACCATGTCTGCTCTTCCTGCGATATCCATCACTGTAGGACCGCCGATACCGGGGAAAAGTTTTCTGATATTGTCAAGTTTATCTTTGGGCACATCGGCCATAAGATATTTGTTCTTCTCAGCTTCAATTACACTGGATATTGAGCTAACGAAATTCTCGATCTCGTTCTTCATTTTCTGGTGTGCTTCAGGAGTTGTGAATATAGCGGCCTGAGATTCAAGAATAGTTGCAACTTCTTTCAGTTTGTTTGTCTTGAGTGTAGAACCGCTGGAAACCAAATCTACAATTACATCTGATACGCCAAGATAGGGCATAATTTCTGCTGCACCTGTGACTTTTGCAATTTTTACATTCTTTCCTTTGGATGCAAAGAATTTCTCTGTTACCTTGGGGAAAGATGTAGCTACACGACATCCGTCGGGAATATCATCAAAGTTTGTTGCATTCATGGCTTCAGGTGCGGCGATTGAGAGGCGGCAATGTCCAAAGGCAAGTTCGAATACGGTTTCAAGTTCATAACCTGATTCCGCAACCATGTCTATGCCTGTTATTCCGATATCGATTGCACCGGAATATACGAATTCAGGAATGTCTTGGGCGCGAACAAACATAACTTCAATGTCCTGATTTTTCACAGTGACGTAAAGTCTTCTGCCCCAATCTTCTCCCAAATCGAGTCCTGCTTTTTGAAGCAGCTCTACAGCTCTTTCGTTGAGCCTTCCTTTGTTGGGTATTGCCATTTTAAGGGTCATTTCAAGCCTCTTTTACGTTGTTTATTAATAATGAAATAAATAAGTTTGTTGGATATTTTATCCATAATCAGAGAAGGCCTTTAGCTTTCACAAGTTCTGCATTGAGAACAGATCCGCCTGCACCGCCCCTAAGGGTGTTGTGGGAGATTGCGAATGCTTTGTAGTATCCATTTCCCTTTCTGACTCTTCCAATTGTTACAGCCATTCCCTTTGCGCGTTTGGGAGTTCCTGCCATTGCATCGAATACAGGCTGAGGACGGTTCTCTTCTTTTCTTACGATGATGGGTTGATCAGGAGCTGATGGGAGTTTAAGTTTCTGAGGTTCTCCGCGGAAGTTTTCCAATTCGCGAATAATGTCGTCAACAGAAGGATCTTTATCCAATTCAAGAACAAGAGATTCTGTATGACCATCGATAACCGGAACCCTGGCACAGTTTGCCATTACTTTGAAATCAGCATATTTGAAAGCACCATTCTCGTAGGTTCCGAGCATTTTGGCAAGTTCTGCTTCCATCTTTTCTTCTTCTCCGCCGATGAATGGAATAACATTTCCAACGGTATCCAAAGATGGAACTCCGGGATATCCTGCACCGGAAAGAGCCTGGTATGTTGAAACAAAGACCTGTTTCAAACCAAATGAATTGTTCATTACTGCAAGAGGTGCTGCAATTCCTGTTGAAGAGCAGTTTGCGTTAGTAACAATGAATCCGCCGTTTGCATAGGACTTCTGATCTTTCAAAGAATCCAATTGACCGGGATTCACTTCAGGGATGAGAATCGGAACATCTGCATCCATTCTGTGTGCACCTGCATTCGTAAAGATACCCACACCCATTTCCGAAAGTTCGGTCTCTGTAGGGCCTGCAAGTTCCGAAGGAATTCCACTGAATGCAATACGTGCATTTTTGGATATTTTCTTGAGATCCATAGCTTCTATGCGCATGTTTACGGTTTCATCCAAGTAGTCGTAGTCTCTGACTTTCAGCACGTCTCCGAGTTTTTTGCCTGCAGATCTTTCTGATGCATACAAGCCTTCAATCTCAAAATAAGGGTGGTCTTCCAACATTTGGATGAACCTTTGTCCAATCATACCTGTTGCACCCAAGACTGCTACGCTGATTTTATCCATTCATTTTCACTTCCGTGTGCGAATACATGTGTATATGCGCCTAATTTATATAGTAGTCGCCAGAATTTTTAAGATAATTTGTCAAAGTAATGTACAAAAATATGCATTCCTTTATTTAGTTGAATTTTGATATATGGACAATGGATTCTGTTCGCAGTTTTTTTGATAAATATCCGTCACAATACAAGGTTGCAAATGTTATGCTGAAACACGGTATTCGTGTAAAAGACGGAGATGCGTACTGTGGCGATATTCATATTGCGGATTCCGCATTGGGAAAAGCAGCAAACGTTGACAGAAGAGTTGTTCGTTCAACACTTGAAAAAATCTGTGAAGATCAAAAACTGTATTCTATTTTTTCAAAATTGAATTCAATTATGATGTTATCGGATGTAGCATCTGAAATTGGTTGTACAACATTGGAAATTGTACCTACAGATGCAACCATGCCCGGTATTCTTATGGATGTAACATCCGTAATATGTAATGCCGGCGTAAGTGTACGTCAGGCGGTTGTGGTAGATTCTGTCACAGATGAAAAACCTCATCTGATAGTTGTCACCAACGGCACTCTTCCATCGGATTTTATTCCGTATCTGAAATCGTGCCGTGGTGTTGACAGCATTATTTTAAGATAATCACAAAAGATTGTGATATTCTTTCATGCTACGGACATCGAATTTCTCATTTCTGAGAACATCAATGGCTGCAACAGCAACATCTGCTCCCTGTACGGTAGTCATGAATGGAATTTCCAATTCTACTGCAAGTCTGCGCATAAGGAAACCATCTCTGCGTGCACCGGATTTCATTGAAGGTGTGTTGATGATCAAATTGATCTTTCCTTCTCTCATAAGTCCGATTGCGTTGGGACTCTGCTTATCGCTGAGTGTGAAAACAGTTGTCGTGTCGACACCGTTTTTCTTCAGGCATGTAGCAGTTCCCTTTGTTGCGTAAAGTGTGAATCCCATTTCTTTGAGTTTCCTTGCAGCATCTACTACACGTTCTTTATCAACATCATTAACTGTAAGGTAAACTCCGCCTTCCGAAGGAAGTTTGTTTCCTGCAGCAAACAATGCTTTGTAACATGCACAGTTGAAATCGTCATCGATACCCATGACTTCTCCGGTACTCTTCATTTCAGGAGTAAGAATTGAATCAACTCCTGGAAGTTTCAAGAAGGGGAACACAGAGGCTTTGATTGCAAAATGATCGATTTCCTTGTAGTTGGAAAGTCCGAAGTCGGAAAGTTTCTTTCCGAGCATAATCTTTGTTGCAATCTTTGCAAGTGGGATTCCGGTTGCTTTCGAGATGAAAGGAATCGTACGGGATGCACGGGGGTTAGCCTCAATCATGTAAATCTCGTTATCTTTAACAGCAAGCTGCAAATTCATGAGACCTTTAATCTTAAGTGCCAATGCAACGCGTGTTGTAATATCTACAACTTTTTCTACGATGTCTTTGCTGAGTGTGAATGGTGGAAGAACCATTGTTGCGTCACCTGAGTGGCAACCTGCGTATTCTACGTGTTCCATGATTCCGCCGACGTAAACATTTTCTCCGTCGCTGAGTGCATCGATATCAAGTTCGATGGCTTCTGTGAGATATTTATCTACAAGAATCGGGTGGTTGCGTGAAACCTTTACTGCGGTTTCGACGTATGTTTTGAGTTCTTCAACCGAGTATACGATTTCCATTGCACGTCCACCAAGAACGTATGAAGGTCTTACAAGAACAGGGAAACCGATTGAGGTTGCAAGTTCGTGAACTTCTTCGTACGAATATCCGGTTCCGGATTTGGGCTGAGGTATGTTGAGTTCATCCATGAGTGCGGAGAATCTCCTTCTGTCTTCAGCAACATCCATCTGTTCGGGACTGGTTCCGAGAACCTTTGTTTTGGTTCCTTTGAGTGCCTGTTCCAAGTCCAGAGCAAGATTGACACTTGTCTGTCCTCCGTATTGAACAATAACTCCGTCTGCGTCTTCTTTCTCAACAACATTGAGAACATCTTCAAGAGTAAGAGGCTCGAAGTATAGACGGTCTGAAATATCATAATCTGTGGATACGGTTTCAGGGTTGTTGTTGATGATAACTGCATCAACGCCTTCTTCCTGAAGTGCCATAACTCCGTGGACACAGCAGTAATCGAATTCGATACCCTGTCCGATTCTGATTGGACCTCCTCCGATAATCACAACATTCTTTTTGGATTCGTCGCGAACAACTTCGCAAGATCTTCCGTATGTTGAATAGAAGTAGGGGGTTTCTGCTTTGAATTCTGCAGCACAGGTATCTACCATCTTGTATACTGGTGTAAGGCCTGTGTTCTTCCTCATCTCACGGATTTCCAATGATTTTTTAGAGGTAAGTCTTGCAATGGTGGCATCCGAGAATCCCATGAATTTCGCTTCTTTGAGAATTTCGTCGGTAAGTCCTGCTGCAATGCGTTTCTCCATTTCTATGATGTTCTTGAGTTTGAGAACAAAGAAATGATCCCATTGTGCGATAGTGGATACTTTTTCTGTAGTCCATCCGCGCCTGAGGGCTTCTGCCATAACCAAGATACGTTCATCTGTGGCATGAGTAAGTGCATCTTCGATGTCTTCGTCTTTGATATCGATAGGATCCAATCCATCGATTCCGATTTCCAAAGATCTGAGACCTTTGAGTACGGCTTCTTCAAAAGTACGGCCGATACTCATTGTTTCTCCCGTGCTCTTCATCTGGGTTCCGAGGTGGCGGTCCACTGTGCGGAATTTATCAAAAGGCCAACGGGGGATTTTAACGACAACGTAATCGATTGCCGGTTCGTATGCGGCAAATGTGTTGCCTGTAATCTTGTTGGGTATTTCATCAAGTGTGTATCCGACTGCAATTTTTGTGGAAACTCTTGCAATTGGATATCCGGTTGCTTTGGATGCCAAAGCAGATGATCTTGAAACACGGGGATTAACTTCGATAAGACGGTAGTCTCCGTTTTCGGGGTTGAATGCAAACTGAACATTACATCCGCCTTCAATGTTGAGGGCACGAATAACTTTCAAGGATGCGGTTCTGAGACGCTGGTGATCGCGGTCTGAAAGTGTAAGGCAAGGTGCGCATACGATACTTTCACCGGTGTGTATTCCCATTGCATCAAGGTTTTCCATGTTACAAATGATGATACAGTTATCGTTGCTGTCTCTCATAACCTCGTATTCGTATTCTTTCCATCCGAGTACGCTTTCTTCGATGAGAACCTGGTGGATACGGGAGTATGCAATACCTCTTCCGCAGATATCTTCCAATTCTGCTTCATTGTATGCGATACCGCCGCCGGTTCCTCCCAATGTAAATGCGGGACGAACAAGAACTGGATATTTTCCAATTATTTTGACAGCTTCTTTGGCTTCTTCGATGGAATTAACACTTCTGCTGATCGGAACGGGTTCTCCGATTTCTTCCATGGTTAATTTGAAAAGTTCACGGTCTTCGGATTTCTCGATTGCTTCGGGCTGTGTTCCGAGAAGTTCCACGCCGAGTCTGTCGAGTTCTCCGCTTTCTGCAAGTTCGGAACAGATGTTGAGTGCGGTCTGTCCTCCCATACCTGCAAGGATACCGTCTACGCCTTCTTTTTCAAGAATTCTTGCAACGGTGGGTGCAAAGAGAGGTTCGATGTAAACACTGTCTGCAGTGTCGGTATCGGTCTGAATGGTTGCGGGATTGGAGTTTACCAAAACCGTTTTGTATCCTTCTTCGCGAAGTGAACGGCATGCCTGAGTTCCTGAGAAATCAAATTCTGCTGCTTGTCCGATTACAATAGGTCCGGATCCTATGACCATGAGCTTCTTGTATTCTTTTCTCATCTCTGTGCCTCCATCATTTTACCGAATTTATCAAAGAAGAAACGGGTATCGAGAGGACCAGGAATAGCCTCGGGGTGATACTGCGTTGCAAAAATTGGAAGGTTTTTGTGACTGAATCCTTCCACTGAATTGTCACTAACATTTGTCTGGTCGATTACGATATCGGTTCCATCAATTGTTTTCTCATCAACCGCAAATCCGTGGCCCTGTGACGTAATGTAAATGCGACCGTTGTATTTTACGGGCTGGTTACAACCGTGGTGACCGAATTTCATTTTGTATGTTTTTGCACCCAATGCCTGGGCAATAATTAAACATCCCAAATCGATTCCGAAGATTGGCATCTTGTCGGTAAGATCGGATACGGTTTTTACGGTTGTATTCAAAATGTGTGCCTGTGAAGGGTCTCCGGGACCGCTGGACACAAGAAGTCCCTCTACACCAGCATCAACTATTCTGTCAGCCGGTGTATCATAAGGGAAAATAGTTACGTTGAATCTGGATGAAAGTTCGGAAACGATACTCTTTTTGGTACCGCAATCCAAAAGACCTACCGAAATAGATGTTTTGCTCTTTTCGATTTTCTTAATGGATTTAACCGAAACTTCGGAAACAAGGTTCTGCTCCAAAGGTGATGGCATGGATTTGATTTCTTCAAGTATGGATTCAATGGAATCTTTGTCGTCGGTAATAGCGCCTTTCATAGATCCCTGGTCGCGAAGTTTGATAACAAGATCGCGGGTGTCCACACCTGAAATACCGGGTACGCGGTTTTCTTTCATGAATTGATCGAGCGTTCTTCCGCCGTACATCGCGGAAGGCTCCTTGCAGTATTCTCTTACGACCAATGCTTTGACATGAACGTCTTCGGACTGATCGAAATCGTCGTTAACACCGTAGTTTCCGATAAGTGGATAAGCATTAACCAAAATTTGTCCGCGGAAAGAAGGGTCTGTAAGACTTTCCTGATATCCGCCCATTCCTGTGCTAAAACTAACTTCTCCGAACACAGTATCTTTGTATCCGAAGGCCTCGCCCTCTATGACCGTGCCGTCTTCGAGGACCAAATAATTAGATGCCATCGGAAGTTAATCACATCCTCGATTCCTATATAATTACTTCCGTATCTGTACGACAGCTGAATTAACCGTGTGTCTAATAATAGACATAACACCCTATTCCAAACGAAATGTGTACATTCATAGAAATACACATTAAGTGCTTTAGCATTGGACATTCCATGCGTTTAATCAATCAGGACCCTTCCGCGGGAAGTATGCGGATTCAAATCGAAACGGATGACGATATTTGGCATCTGTTCAATATTATCGAAGTAGGGGACCTGGTTACTGCAAGTACAACCCGCAGGGAAGAAAAATCTTCCGATAAATTACGTGCCGAAAGAGCCGAGAAAAAACGCATGACTCTCGGAGTAAGAGTTGAAAAAATCGAATTCTCGGAAGGCGACCTCAGACTCAAACTTCTCGGTCTCATCGAAGAAGGACCACAGGACGTGGGCCAGCACCACACTTTGATTTTCGAAGTCGGGGATAATTTCCTGATAACCAAAGAACACTGGAGAGTTACGCAGATGGACCGTATTAAGAGAGCGGTATCCGATGCAAACAAACCCCGCGTTGTGTTCGTATCTTTGGATCAGGATGATGCAACCATTGCAATCCTCAGACAATTTGGTCCAAAGGAAATCGTTACCATCCGTTCCGGACGTTCCGGAAAACAATACACCGAGAAAACAGAAGCGGGAGATTATCACGGTGAAATAATATCCAAACTCACACCTCTCGTGACAGACAATACGCCATTGGTACTTCTCGGACCCGGATTCGAAAAAGAACTTTTGGCAGACGACGGAAAGAAACGCGCTCCGACAATATTCTCAAAAGTTCATGTGTACCACACGGGACACAACGGAATGGTTGGTGTAAACGAACTGATCAAGAAAGGATTGGGTGCCGAAGTTTTAAGAGATTCCAGAGTCGGAATCGAAATGGAAGCCGTAGAGAAAGTCATGATGGAAATCGGAAAGGACGGTCTTGCAACATACGGAATCCAACAATTAACCGAAGCATGCGATGCAGGAGCAATAGAAACATTGTTGATTTTAGATACAAAAATCCGTGAGGAAGATTTGGACTATTTGGTCAGAGGCGTAGAGAATCAACAGGGTAATGTAATCATTGTTTCATGTCAACACGATGCGGGTTTGGAACTTGGCGCATTAGGCGGAATCGCAGCGATTTTGAGATACAAGCTCTGAAATCATATGCATTAGGCGTGTTAATGCAAACAATGTTAGGAAATCCTTTATTTAGGATATTGTACGTAAACCCTAGTATACTGACGTTATTTTATAACGCAATCACAATATACATTTCTCAGAGGAATTCACATGAAAACGAAAGAAGAGGTCATTAAGAAAATTGACCGTAGAGTCGTAATTTGCGACACCACACTCAGAGACGGAGAACAGACCGCAGGTATTGTTTTCTCAAACATTGAAAAATACAGAATCGCTCAGCTTCTTGATGAAGCAGGCGTACCTCAGATCGAAAGCGGAATCCCTGCAATGGGCGGAGACGAAAAGAAAGCAATCCGTCACATCGCACATATGGGACTTAGCGCATCCGTTTTGGGATGGAACAGAGCAGATATCAACGATATCAACACAAGTATTGATTGTGATGTTGATTCAGTTGCAATTTCAATGTCTTCTTCCGATATTCATATCGAACACAAATTAAGAAAAAGCCGCCAGTGGGTTCTTGACAAAGTTTCGGAATCCGTAAGCTATGCGGCAGACCATGGATTTTATATCTCCTGTAACGGAGAAGACGCATCCCGTGCAGATCTCGATTTCCTTGTGGAATTCGCAAGAACCGCAAAAGAAGCAGGAGCATCCCGTTTCAGATACTGTGACACAATCGGAAGAGAAGATCCCTTCACTTGTTATGAAAGAGTCAAGACCATTATCGACAAAGTTGGAATAGATGTTGAAATGCACACGCACAACGATTTCGGAATGGCAACTGCTAACTGTATGGCAGGTATCAAAGCCGGTGCAAGATTCGCAAGCACAACTGTAATGGGTATCGGAGAAAGATCTGGTAACGCACCCGTGGAAGAAATCGTAATGGCTTCCAAACACTTATTCAACATGGATTCGGGTATTGATCCTCTGAAGCTCAAACCTCTTGCTGAATACGTGGCAATCGCAGCCGATCGTCCCATTCACAAAGCAAAGCCCTTCCTCGGTTCCAACTGTTTCGCACACGAAGCAGGAATTCACACAGATGGAATCATAAAGGACCACAACAACTACGAACCTTACAATCCCGAAGAAGTGGGACTTACAAGATCAATAGTTATTGGTAAGCACTCCGGACGTAACACAATCGTTACATATCTCGAAGAACGCGGTGTAACACTCGAAAACGAGCAGGCTGTTAAGCTTCTCGAAATCGTAAGAAGAGCATCCGTGAGTCTTCACCGCTGCCTCACCCCCGATGAGCTGTACTCTTTGTACTGCGACATGGTTGACGGCGTAGATATCTTCGACGAAAACTGATAAAACAAAGGGGGTAACCCCCCTTTTTTAATATTATTTAAAATTATTATTCATCAGTGGGTTTGTTTTCCACCATGACTTTCTTTCTTTGGCGACCGCCGGTCTTCTTGATTTTACCCTGGTCAATTGCCCATTGATAGCTTTTTTGATCTGCGGGCGAAACGAGAACTCTTTCTCCTTTGGTGTATTTTCTGCCCAAAGCCCAATTGGTAAACGGAGAAACAACGCGATATTCGTCGGCATCGATTACAATTTCTTTTACATGGGGTTTTCCTTTGGATTCGGAATATGTTCCGGTACGTAATATAACACGTCCGTCTTTTACTTCAATGGTTTTTGTACAAACAGTATCCAAGAAATATCTGTCGTGTGTAACAGTAAGGATTGTACCGTCATATTCATTCAATGCTTCTTCCACGGCGTGTCTTGCAGGAATATCAAGGTAATTTGTAGGTTCGTCCAAAATGAGAACGTTTGTTTCGTCCAAGAGCAAAAGGCACAATGCAACACGGGCTCTTTGTCCACCTGATAATGTACTCATGGGACGTTCTACGTCTTCTCCTGTAAGAAGCATACGGGCAAGCATTGCTCTCGCATCTCCGCGGCGATCCGTTCCAATTAATTTGAGAAGTTGTTCTTCTGCTGAAAGTATAAGATCCAGGCGTTCGTGGTGCTGTGAATAATATCCTATTTTGGCACCGGGTGCGACCCAAAGTTCACCTTTGGAAGGTATTTTCTGAAGAAGGGCTTTTACAAGCGTACTTTTACCTTCTCCGTTGGATCCGTAAATTCCGATTTTATCTCCTTTATGAATTTCGATATTGACATTGGAGATTATTGTATTTCCACCCAATTCCACAGACAAATCTTTGGTTGTGAAAACATTTTTTCCGGATTTATGTGCAGCCTGAATTTTCACAGTTATCTCTTTAGATTCTTCGGGTGCCTCTTTTTCTTCCATCTTCGCAACAAGTTTTGCTCTTGTTTTATGTGTAGTAAGGAACCACTGATCCCGGTGGAGTTGTTCCATTATTTCTTCCTGTTTACGTTTCTGTGCTTGGTATTTTTTGTACTCTTTTTCCATGCGGTCCAAGTCAAGCATTTTCTTCATGATGAATGAAGAGTAATTTCCTTTGTATTCACGGCTTTTACCGTTGGAAATTTCCAACATTCTGGTTCCGATTTTATCCAAAAAGTATCTGTCGTGACTTATAACGACAACCGAACAGTGAGAGTCCAAAAGATAATCTTCCAACCATTCCACGGTTCCGATATCAAGGTGGGAAGTAGGTTCGTCCAAGAAAAGAAGATCGCATTCATCTGCCTGAACAACAACTCTGGATAACGCTACTTTGGTCCTTTCTCCTCCGCTGAGGGATTCCATTGTACGTTCCATTAAATCTTCAGAAAGTCCAACCTTTCTAAGGGCTGCTTTTAATTTTCCTTCGTCTTCGGATTTGGATTTTTCGAGTTTGGATTCAAGTGTAGCGTATTCTTCCGCAACTTCGTTCCAATCGATATCTTTTCCTGAGGACATAAGTTCGTCCAATTCTACCATTCTTGTTTTGATATTTTCTATATGTCCGTACGGACGACCCAAAACTTCGCGAACGGTTATATCTCCTGATTCAGGAAACTGTTCCAAATATCCAATAGCAGAGGTTTGTCTTGTCAATTCTCCGGTATCGGGTTTTTCGATGCCGAGCAAAATCTTAAGAAATGTTGTTTTCCCAGCTCCATTTACTCCAATAAGTCCGATACTATCTCCTTCATTAATTTGAAGGCTAACATCTGTGAGAACTCTGACAGGACCGAACGTTTTAGCTATTGTTTGAGCTTTAAGGAGCATAAGAACCAAGTTTCATGATAACTGTTTCAATTATAAGATTTCCCCAGGGGAAAATAAAAAATTGGGTCCGAAGACCCATAAATTTAGTTTTTGTCGCATGATGCGGCTACATAATCTTTCCAAACTTTTTCGAGATCGGGTCTCTGAATGGTTTCCATAATGTAGTCTGCAAATTCGTTTCCGGTTGCGCCTGTGTCTCTTCCGGTCATGACAAGTTTCTTTTCAAACTGTGTACAAACGTCAAGAGCCATATCCAATTTTTTGGCTTTTTCGGCTTCACCGATGTGTTCCATCATCATAGCTACTGCTTTGATCATACTGCAGGGATCTGCATACTGACCTCTTCCTTCATCGACCATTCTGGGAGCGGAACCGTGGATTGCTTCAAACATTGCGTATCTTTTACCGATGTTTGCGCTTCCTGCTGTTCCTACACCACCCTGAATCTGTGCCGCTTCGTCGGTAATGATGTCTCCGTAAAGGTTGGGGAGAACGAATACTTTGAATGCGGATCTGCGTGCGGGATCAATGAGTTTTGCGGTTGTAATGTCTACGAACCAGTCATCCCATTTAACGTCAGGATAGTCTTTTGCAACTTCTTCTGCAATAGACAAGAATTTTCCGTCTGTTGTTTTGATGATGTTTGCTTTGGTTACAAGTGAAACGTAATTGGTTCCAGCTTTCTTTGCGTGTTCAAATCCTGCGCGAATGATTCTCTCGGTTCCCTGGGTTGTTGCAACACAGAAATCCATTGCAAGATCTTCTGTAACATTCAATCCATCGCTTCCGAGAGCATAGCTACCTTCTGTGTTTTCTCTGTAGAAAACCCAGTTGATTCCAAGTTCGGGAACGTTTACAGGTCTGACGTTTGCGAAAAGATCGAGTTCTTTTCTCATAGCGACATTTGCGCTTTCGATGTTGGGCCAAGGGTCACCTTTCTTAGGTGTTGTTGTAGGTCCTTTAAGAATTACGTGGCATTCTTTCAACTGTGCAAGAGTGTCATCGGGAATTGCTTTCATAACTTCAACACGTCTTTCGATGGTAAGTCCGTCAATCTGCCTGATTTCAACTTTGTTTGCTTTCAGTTTGTCTGCCAAAAGGAATTCCATAACTCTCTGAGCTGATGCGCAGATATATGGTCCAATACCATCTCCTCCGCAAACACCGACAATCATTTTATCAAGATTATCAAAGTCAACCCAATCTCCTTCTGCTTTCAATTTCTCGACTCTTTCAAGCTGTCTTTTAAGAAGGGCGCTGAATTTTACTTCCGCGTCTTTGATGGCTTTTTCGTCAATCATGGTTATCCCCCCTACATTATCCCAACCATATATTATTCTGACCGTGGATTTTAATCAATCCTATAAATAGGAGTAATAAAATAAGGATAAGTATGTTTGAGCGTTTAGCGGATACTATCGTAAAACATCCAAAGAAAATAGTCGTGCTTTGGATAGTATTATTATTGATAGCATCTCCGTTTGCAGCAAAAGTGCTGACAGATCCTACCGGAATCTTCTCATATGATATGGCAGAAATGTCTGGAGATTCTGAATCTGTCAGAGGTTTAGAGATCATTTCGGATTCCGACTATTTCAATTCAGATGATAGCAGTCTTTCAAATATTCTCGTTATCGAGTGTGATAGCGAAGAACAATTAAAGACAATCGAAGGAACCGATGATGAAGATGGTTTCCTAACATCTTTGGAAAGTAAGCTACAGGAACACTATGGTTTGGATAACGAAGGAGAACAAAGAGTTCTCGTTGTGTCTGCAGGATATCAATCCAAAGACGGAAGTTATCCCGGAGTAGTTTTGTTTGCGATTGTTTTCACAGATAAAACAATAGATTCCGGAGAAGAAGTCGTTCCGCTTAGAACAATGATTTCAGAAGTTATTGCTGATGGAAGTCTTGGGCTTACAACATATCTTACAGGATATGCGGCGATTTATCACGACACAGAAGTTGGATCAATGGAAGATATCAAACGTATTGATCCTTTCACAATCGCTCTTATTTTCATTCTTATCGGTCTGTTCTTCAGATCGTTCGTTTCCGCAATGGCACCTCCTCTTACAATTGGATTTGCATACGGAATTGTTTTGATGGCATTATTCTTCCTTGCATCCGTGATGGATATCTATTACATCACAAGCACAATCATTCTCGTATCGATGATGGGTGCCGGTTGCGATTATTGTATTTTCATAATTGCAAGATATCGTGAAGAAAGGGTTGGCGGTCGTAGCCACTCTGATGCTATCAAAGAAGCAGTTAAATGGGCAGGAGAATCGGTTGCAATTTCTGGTTGTTCTGTTATCATCGGTTTCGGAATTATGGCATTCTGTTCATTCTCTATGGTGAGCACAATGGGTATTGCAATGGCGTTGGGAATCGTATTTGCGCTTATTGCAGCATTAACATTCATTCCTGCCGTTCTCATGATTGTCGGTGAGAAAATATTCTGGCCTTCTAAGATTGAAACATATTTGCCCGGTAGCAAAGCAATGAATGGATGGTATGGTAAAGTATCCAAATTTGGTCGTAATTACTTTACAAAATCTGCCCACTTCTCAATCAAACATGCATGGGCAATTGTTATAGTGGCTCTTATTGCAACAGCACCTCTTGCGTATGTTACAGTTACACACAGTGCATCATACGACATGATTGCTACAATGCCCGATGGAGAATCCAAACAGGGTATGGATGTAATGACCGAATTCTCGGACGGAGGTATGGTTATGCCTACCTACGTTGTTTTGGATACAAATCAAGAGATTGCAAACGTAATTCCCGATGCTATTTCAAAAACCGTTACAATCGATGGTGAAGAGAAAGAGTTCACATTCGGAGCATTGAAGTGGGAGAGTGATGATTTACGTGATCTTTATGTTGGTTATAGCGACACTCTAGTCGATTCCATTATGAACGGAGAAACCATCACGGGCGTATCCGACGTTACAGGTATTCTGAGTTGGGATTTGTTGGTTGAAGAGTACGGAGACGACGCAATCAATCAGGTATCATCTAGTTACAGAGATCCAATTCAGGAAATTTTAGATATCGATGACATGGCATGGACATTCCTCACCGATGGAAAATATGAAAAATCCCATGTAATTGATTACATTATTAATTATGTAACAGGAAATATATCTGTTTATTACAATAGTTGTCAATACATCAGACTTTCCGTTATCGTAGCATCAGAACCCATGTCTGAAGAAGCTATGGGAAATATCAATCCAATCAGAGAGATTGTTAAGGAGAACATTGCAGAATTCGATGCGGCACAGCCCATGTCAAACTTGGAAAATTCTTCTTCATTCTACAATTTCTGGGTTACTGGAACAGGTGTGGTAATTTATGATATTTCACAGGTTGTAAATGATGAATTCATTTTGATTGAAATCGCAGTTATGGCTCTTATTGCAATCATGCTCTTTTTTGTAATGAAATCCTACACAATGCCGATTCGTGCAGTTGCCACAATCGTGATGAGTATCATCTGGACTCTTGGATTAACATTTATTATCTTCTCGGAAGTAATGGGAGTTCCCGTGATTTGGATTATGCCCATTATGCTCTTTGTGATATGTCTCGGTCTCGGAATGGATTACGATATTCTTCTTACAACCCGTATTAAAGAAAACGTATCCAAAGGAATGTCCAATGACGAATCCATTATTCACGCAGTGGAGAAATCCGGTGCAGTGATTACGATATGCGGTTTGATCATGTCCGGTGCATTCGCAACTATGACACTTTCAACATCGCCTATGCTTCAAGAATTTGGATTCGCTCTCGGTTTCGCAATCTTTGTTGATGCATTAATTGTACGTACATACATTGTACCCGCAGTTATGCATCTTCTTGGAAAATGGAACTGGGAACACCCTGCATTCATGGATAAGATGTACGGAAGAACATAAACTGTAAAATTAAAGTAGCACCCGTGAAAAATTCACGGGTGCGTTGTTTTTTTTAAAATATTTGGCAATCCGATTACTCGGTGATTGCGGATGTAGGGCATTCGTCTACACATGCGTTGCAGTCGATGCATTTCTCAGCATCGATGACTGCAACATCATCACAGGCGATTGCGTTTTCAGGACATACGTCTACACATGCTCCGCATGCGACACATTCTGATTCGTTTACTTTAGGCATAATTATTACCTCAAAGTTAGAATGGATATTTAGTATATCAAGATTACAGTATATGAGGGTAAATTTATAGGGTCGATTGTCCTTGTCTCTATGTGCAGTCGAAAGTTGGATTTGATAACGACAAATACCTGAAGCTCCAATCCGAGCATATCCATGAACGCATAGACATGTTCGGCGGCAAGCTATATCTGGAGTTCGGCGGCAAGCTTTTTGATGATAATCACGCGTCACGCGTATTTCCAGGATTCCGTCCCGATAGTAAACTAAATATGTTGGTTAAGCTGAAAGATGAAGCTGAGATTTTAATCGTAATCAGTTCGTGGGACATCGAGAAAAATAAACTTCGTGGAGACTTGGGAATAACATATGATATGGAAGTTCTCAGATTGATCGATGCATTCCGCGACAAGGGGATGTATGTAGGTTCGGTTGTTTTGACACAATATGCATCCCAACCCGCAGCGGACAAATTTAGAGATAGTTTAACATCACAAGGTATCAAAGTTTACAAGCATTATTCGATAGAAGGATATCCTTCGAATATTCCACTTATTGTAAGTGAAGAGGGATATGGAAAAAATGAATATATTGAAACCAAACGTTCTTTGGTTGTTGTTACGGCACCCGGCCCCGGAAGCGGAAAAATGGCTACGTGTTTGTCTCAAATGTATCATGAGAGTCGTATGGGAATCGATTCGGGATATGCAAAGTTTGAAACATTTCCAGTTTGGAATCTTCCTCTTAAACATCCCGTTAATCTCGCATATGAGGCGGCAACCGCAGATCTCAACGATGTAAATATGTTGGATCCGTTTCATCTTGAAGCTTATGAGGTTTCTGCAGTTAATTACAATCGTGATATCGAAGTATTTCCACTTCTCAACGCAATTCTTGAAAAAATTATGGGGGAATCTCCATACAAATCACCTACGGACATGGGTGTGAATATGGCAGGTTATTGTGTTGTGAACGATGAGGTTGTTCGCAATGCAGCAAACCAAGAAATTATTCGTCGTTATTACAATGTACTTCGTGAACGCAGGCTTGAGTTTGCAGATGACGAATCAGTATACAAAATGGAATTGTTGATGAAACAGGCAAAATTGACATCTGCCGATCGCCCTGCTGTATCAGCCGCATTAACAAAATCTGAAGAAGAGGGAGTCGCTGTAGTTGCATTGGAATTACACGATGGTACAATAATCACCGGTAAGTCTTCACCTTTGTTGGGAGCATCATCTGCTGTGATTCTTAACGCATTAAAACATTTGGCAGGCATTCCTGATTCCGTATTCTTAATTTCTCCTTTGGTTTTAGAACCTGTAAGAGAAATGAAGACTACATATTTGGGCAATTCAAATCCACGTCTTCACGCAGACGAAACATTATTGGCATTGTCAATCAGTGCAACAACAGATGATTTGGCAGAGAGGGCCATTAAAGAAATTCCAAAGCTTTTTGGATGTGAAGCTCACGCATCCGCCATATTATCATCCGTGGACGATGCAATATTCTTTAAACTTGGTGTAAATGTCACCTGCGAACCGAAGTTCCAGACTAAGTGTTTGTATCATAATCAACAACATAGGTGAAATCATTGGAAAGAATGGAAGTTAGCGATTCTCTGTTTAAGTTTTCTTTATTTTGCGGTGCCCTCGGAGGTGCAACTTTTTTGGTTGCGTGGGCGCTTGGAATGATTTTCGATCCGAGTTGGGTCTTCGGAGAAGATATCATCAGCGACATGGGAATTTCTGAAACATGTTCGAGATACATTTTCTGTATCGGTTGCATCATAACAGGATTTCTGTTAACATTCAGCGCGGTTCCAATTGTTATTAAATCTCCAAGAGTATTGACAAGGGCTATTTTTATCTGCATGTTTATCGCAGGAGTCGGAACAATCTTCCTTGGGATGATTTCTGAAATCAATCGTCCAATCCATGATATATTCGCAGATATGATGTTTAGTGCAGCGGGAATCGGTGCGGCAATATCCGTTATATATTATTACAAAACAGAAAGAAAATACATGTCCGCAATAATTGTGTTAGCGGGATTACTTTCAGTATCCTCACTTGCATTTACATCATTCGAATTCACAGAGGGTTTAATCCTTATCCTTTTGTTAGTATGGATTATATTCCTTTGTTTTGGAGAATGGAAATACTATTTTGGTTCAATTGATATTCGTTCCATGTTTGAATTGGGATAATCATTCAGGTTTGGTAATCAAATCATTTTTGACTTTCCAAAGTTTTTCTGAAAGATCCACATGATATGTATGAGGGTTAGAGAATCTTTTAACCTCATCCCAAAGAGTATCAACCTGTTCGGAACAGTATTGTTTTATTTCTTCCAAAGATGGAGAATCATACACACAGACTCCATCTTTAAAAATCGGAACAAGTAATTCTTTTACAGTATAATCAACGATTGTTTTCTTTTTCCATGTTGCTTCAGGATCAAACAAATCCAATGGTTTTGTTTTATCGATAGTTTCATCATGAATACAAATGAGATCTGCCATAGCCTTTCCGTCTTTGTCAAATATTCTGTATACTTTTTTAAAGTGAGGGGTTGTAATCTTTCCGGTATTTTCAGAAATTTTAATCTTAGGGATTATTTTCCCTTCTTTTTCTATGGCAACCAATTTGTAAACACCACCGAACACAGGGTCGCTGTGTGCGGTAATCAATTTGTCACCGACACCAAAGGCATCTATGCATGCACCTTGGTCTAAAAGATCATGTATCAACCATTCATCTAATGCATTGGATATGATAATTTTACAATCATCGAATCCTTCCGCATCCAACATTTCTCTTGCTTTGCGAGTAAGGAAAGAAAAATCTCCGGAATCCAAACGTATGGCACATTTACGTTGGCCTTTTGGCGGAAGAGTTTCTTTGAATGCTTGTATAGCATGCGGGATACCACTTTTTAACGTATCATATGTATCGACAAGTATGGTTGCGTTGTCAGGATAAAGTTTACAAAATGATTTGAATGCTTCAAGTTCACTATCAAACATTTGTACCCAAGAATGAGCCATGGTTCCGCTTGCAGGGATTCCATATTCTTTATCCGCAACAGTACATGCGGTTCCTCCGCATCCTCCGATATATGCAGATCTAGCGCCCGATACGGCTGCATCCATCCCTTGAGCTCTTCTGGATCCGAATTCCATTACGGTTCTTCCGTTCGCAGCTCTGACAATGCGGTTTGCTTTGGTTGCAATGAGAGATTGATGATTGAAGGTAAGCAGAATAAAAGTTTCAAGAATCTGAGCTTCTATGGCTGTTGCTTTTATTGTAAGAATCGGTTCTCCAGGAAATACAGGCGTTCCTTCGGGAACTGCATAAACATCTCCCGTAAAATGGAAATTTTTAAGAAAAGATAAGAATTTTTCTCCAAAGATTCCTTTTGAACGAAGGAATTCAATATCCGAATCTGTAAATTTACGATTTTTAAGATAATTTACGAACTGTTCAAGACCTGCAGCGATTGCAAAACCACCATTATCGGGAACTTTACGGAAGAACACATCAAAATAGACAATTAAATCATCCATTCCGCATTCCATGTATCCGTTTCCCATGGTGTATTCGTAATAATCACACAAAAGTGCCTGGTCTTCATCATTCATTTGTATACCTTCAATATATTCTTACAAATTTTCTTTACGGATTTTAATCGCTGCGTATATTAAAACAGCAAGGAAAAGTACCATTATTCCAATTATTGCATAGATTGCAAACTCCGGAAGTGTGTTTCCAGAAGACAGATACATCATCATTGAGATTCCGCCTAAGAATCCTACAGTCATTGCTATTACGATGATATAACGGGTACGGGTATCCATAATCGGATAATTGATTTGTACTATAAAAATAGGTCCGACTGTGCCAGAGCACAGCCGGATTTGGGTTTACTTGGATTTGTTGCTGTTAAAGAAAGCATAAACCGCACGATACAACATAAGAACATCCGCTTTGGATGTAACTTCATATGGTGAGTGCATAGAAAGCACAGGAACACCAATATCCACGGTATCGATATTGTCGTTGGCGAAGAACATAGCAATTGTTCCTCCTCCGCCTGCATCGATTTTACCGAGTTCTCCAACCTGCCAAACAATGTTGGCTTCTTCAAGAATCGTACGTATGAAACTCATGGTTTCAGCTGAAGCATCGCTGGTGGAATATTTTCCTCCGCCGCCTCCGTATTTGGCAACAACCGCACCTTTGTTGAGGTATGAAGCGTTGTTTCTTTCGTAAACTTCGCCCCATGCAGGGTCATATGCTGCATTAACATCTGCAGAAAGACACACGGATCTCTCGAATACATGACGCACTTCACATCCATATGCGGAAACAAAGTCCTCTATGAAATCTCTCATTGCAGTTGATGCGGAACCGGTATTTCCATCGGAACCGGTTTCTTCTTTATCCGCAAATACCGTGACTGTTGTGTACTCAGGATCTTTTGTATCAAGTTCGGCAATGAGACTTGCATATGCGCAAACACTGTCATCTTGTCCGTATGCTGCAACCATTGAACGGTCGAATCCCATATCTCTGGGAGCAAATGCAGGGACTGCACAAAGTTCCGAAGACTGGAAATCGATTTCCGTGATTCCGTATTTTTCAAAGAGAATCTTTGCGATGTTGAGTTTAACTTTTTCAGAAACCTTTTCATCGTTGTATGGCCAGCATCCGAGGAGGATATTGAGTTGTTCTCCTGTAATTACTTCTGATGCAGGTTTCTTCATCTGTTCTCTTCCAAGGTGTGGAAGAAGATCTGTTATACAGAATGAAGGATCTGCGGGGTCTTCTCCTATGTTAACGTTAACTTTCTTTCCGCCTTTGAGCATTACAACTCCGCGGAGAGCGAGAGGGATTGCGGACCACTGATATTTCTTGATACCGCCGTAATAGTGTGTTTTGAAGAAAGCCATATTGGTATCTTCAAAGAAAGGATTAGGTTTGAAATCAAGTCTGGGGCTGTCAATGTGACTTACAGACATACGGAGTCCTTCAGCTACAGATTTCTTTCCAACTGTAACCATAATAAGTCCTTTTCCACGGTTGCAGAAGTAAACTTTCGCACCGGGGGAATATTTAGTTCCCCTTACGAATTTCTTATATCCGTTTTCTTCCAAACGGGGAATAATATTGTCAACCACTTCGCGTTCGGTTTTGTATGTAAGGAATGTTTTGTAATCCTCACAGAACTCAATCGCTTCTTCGAGGAATTTAGGATCATCCTCTCCGAGGTTCTTGTTTTTCATGAAGAGCTTTTCTTGAAGCTGTTCTCCTTCGCTTTTCTCCATGAGCGTTAATGAGTGGAGATATACTTTACGTTTTGCTATGTTTAATTGGAATTTAAGGCACGTTAATATCCGTTTAAGTTTTCACGAAAAGACGTTATTATAAATCCAAACATCCATATTTTTTCTATGGGTAAGGAATGTACTGTTAAAGTGGATGCGGGAGTCTGTAAAAGGATTACCACAATCCATGCGAAAGAGAATGATATGGGTTTAATCGAACTATCAATCGAAAGTGATTGTCCCGATGTTTTGCGTATGACTTGGATAATGGAACCTGTCAGTCCGTATACCGAAGTTGAAGCAGAAATGTGCGAAACGGAAATATACAAATGGGCAAGCAGAACGCTTCCTCATGCGGCATGTCCCGTTCCCTGCGGAGTAATGAAAGCTGTAGAAGTCGCAGGAGATTTGGGTCTAAAGAGAAACGTAACAATAGAAATAGAATAATTCCGACCTCGTGACAGAGGCCGGATTAAAACTGTTTAATCTTTTTTATCTTTGATAAAAATCAAGTGGTATCCGAAGTTGGTTCTTACAGGACCGACAATGGCACCTTTTGCACCATCAAAGGCTGCTTTTTCGAATTCGGGAACCATCTGTCCGGGTCCGAACCATCCAAGATCTCCACCGGCTTTACCGGAGGGACAAATTGAATTTTTCTTAGCTAGATCGGAGAATTTGGCACCGACCTTCATTTTCTGAAGAAGATCTTCTGCTGTTTTCTTGTCTTTAACAAGAATATGAGCCGCGTTTACTTTGCTGACCATAACCTTGAATATGTTACCTAGTACAAATAGGGTATGTGAATAAATACAAATAAAAATAGACTGGACCGCCCGAAAGCGGTCCATAATTCAAGTTTATTCAGCTTTAAGCTGTTCGAGTTCTGCTTCTACAGCATCGAATTCGTCGTAGACTTCCTGTGAAGGTTCTTCAGTAAGGAGACTGACGACAATTGCTGTGATCATAGCAAATATGAATCCTGGAAGGAGTTCGTAAATACCTGTGTTGTACAAGCACAAACTTCCAGATCCAATAATTCCGCCGCTGACAAGGAATGTATTCCACAAGACGATTGTAACGAAACCTACAATCATACCTGCAACAGCACCCTTGTTGTTGAAGCGTCTCCAGAACAAAGAGAGCAAAACAATAGGTCCGAAAGCGGCACCGAATCCTGCCCATGCGTATGATACGAGACTCATGATGCTTCCGTTGGAATCCAATGCGAGTAATGCAGCGATGACTGCAACTACAACAACAATTCCTCTGGAAATCCACATAAGCTGGTTTTCGCTGAGGTCTTTGCTTGTATATTTGCTGTAAATATCGTTAACGACTGCTGATGAAACAACCAAGAGCTGCGAATCTGCGGTACTCATAATTGCTGCCATAAGTGCGGAATACAAAATACCCATAATAATCGGGGCGAACATTGCTCCGACTAAAACAATGAATGCTGTTTCGGGGTTTGCAATGTCTCCATTGTATGCTCTTGCAACAAGTCCCATGAGGCATGCAAAAGTAAGTGCGATTGTAATCCAAAGCAAACTAATGCGGCGTGCGACTTTGATATCATTTGGTTTTTCAATGGCCATATAACGAACAATGATATGAGGCATACCAAAGTATCCAAGACCCCATGCGAGTGATGAAATAATGGCGATGCCTGCCAAAGGTTCTCCATTTAAGTAGAAGATATTAAGAAAATCTTTTCCGACATCGTTCAAAATTCCACTGACGTTATCCCATCCTCCGAGTTCTCCGATTGCTGCAAGTGGAACGATAACGATTGCCACGAGCATGAGCATGCCCTGAAGGAAATCGGTCCAACAAACAGCTTTGAAACCACCAAGGAAGGTATATACAACAATAACTGCAGCACCGATAAGCATTGCAGCGGTATAATCCACTCCGTCAAAAATAGCCATGAATACGTTTCCACCGGCAACAAAACCGGATGCGACGTAAACGGTAAAGACAACAAGAATAATAATGGCGCTAACTGTTCTTAAAAGACCTTTTGTGTCTTTGAAACGATTGGAAAAAAATTCTGAAAGTGTAATCGAGTCTCCGGCTTTTTTGGAGTAGACCCTTATACGTTTGGCAACGATAAGCCAAGCGAGATAAGATCCGATTGCTAAACCGATTCCAACCCATACTCCTCCAAGACCGCCCGCATAAATAGAACCGGGAAGTCCGAGAAGCAACCAACCACTCATATCAGAAGCCTGTGCCGACAATGCAGACACATAGGGGCCAAGAGTACGTCCACCTAGAAGATAATCCGACATATTTTTGGATTTCTTATAGAAGTAGTATCCGATACCCATCATTATAGTGAAGTATATTGCGAACCCCACTAGGATGACAATTTGATCATTCATTTGAATACCTGGAACAGGTATGTAAAAAGATTGTTATAATACGATTGGTCGGTTAACATCCATATTCATTAAAAAATATGGATTTTTTCTAAAATTAGTATTATTTTCTATCTTTTATGTTGTATCCATACCGCATAGTTTCTAAACTCAAATGATATTTCGTATTTGGAATAAGTTGTAACTTAATTAATTAATTAATACACATACCAGGAGATTTACACATGGATGAAAATAAAAAGGAAAGCATGCCAGCTAAAGATAAGCTAGTGCTGATTTCCATAATTACGGGAACTTTTATGGCTGCATTGGATGCCACGATTATTGCCGTTGCATTACCTACGATCGCAGCCGAATTTGCTCACGAGGGAAATACAGGCGATATATCTTGGATTCTTTTGGGATATACTTTGGCATTATGTTGTTTCATTCTTTTGTGGGGAAAATTAGGTTCCAAAGTTGGATATAAAAAAATATTTTTAACTGGTGTAATCGTTTTTACGGCATGTTCTTTATGGATCGGACTCGGAAGTACGTTTAACGGAATGAGTCTCGAAACAATGATTGTTGCAAGAGTTTTGCAGGGTTTGGGTGCGGGTATGCTCATGTCTATGAGTTTGGCCCTCGTTCCAATCTATCTTCCAAAAAGCAGAGGTGTCGCCGTCGGAATAATCACTTTAGCGGCATCCGCAGGTACAGCATTCGGTCCCGCTTTGGGAGGATTGCTCTGCAGTTTCCATTGGTCTTTCATCTTCTTTATCAATATACCCATTGGTATTTTGTGTGTTATTATGACTTTGTATTCTTTCCCCAAGGATGTGGAAGTACTCAAACCGGAACAAAAACTCGATATCGTCGGTGTAATTCTGATGGTTGTAATGATGTTCTCTTTGATTTACTACCTTAACACGGGATCCGATATCGGTTGGATGTCCACAACAGGTACAACTTTGATTGTCCTTGTCCTTGTTTCTGCCGGAATTCTTGTTTGGTGGGAACAGAGAAACACCAATCCTTTGATTTCTCCCCGTTTGATGTCGATACGTGATATCATAGGTGCGAATATGGTTGCGGTATTATTGTTCGCAGGAATGGCCGGAACATATCTTCTTCTGCCATACTTCCTGCAATATGGACAGGGATACAACACAATCGAAATGGGTTTGATTTTAATTGCAAATTCAATCGGAATGATGGTTGTCGGACCTACAGTAGGAAAAATATCCGATCGCACGGGAATAAACAACAGAATGATATCCGTTGGTTGTATTGTCACCGCAATAGGATTCTTTATGATGACTATGTTTACTCCCGATACAGGATTGTGGTTTGTTCTTTTGGCTCTGTTTGTAATGGGTGCCGGAGTAGGTACCGCATTGGTATCATCTACAAATCTTGCAATGGGATTCGCAAAACCAGAAGAGAGCGGAGAAATTTCCGGTATTATCAACACATTCAGACAAGCAGGAAGTACCGCAGGTGTTGCAATATTGGAAACAATATTCGCAGCAATGATTGTTGTTCCAGCAATTATTATTCCCGGAGATATGAGTTGGATGATGTCAGGTTTCAAACCCGCATTCTTTGTTGCATGTGTGTTTGCACTTTTGGCGTTCATGGTTTCCATGTCTCTCAAGGACAAGAAAGTCCGCGATCAGGAAGCACAATAAACAATCCCCTTCGGGGGATTTCTTTTAATTTGGTGAAATTATGGATAATATTTTCAATTCCCCGCTGGTCCTAAGACTTACGATAGCTGCAACAATAATGGCAATTCTGGTAATTTCTGGAACATTCATTTTTGCGGCAATCGACAATCTGACATATGGTACCGCGTTTTACTACACGGTTCAAACTTTATTCAGCGTGGGATATGGAGATATTCCGATCACATCCGATTTGGGAAAAGTAGTTTCGATTATTTTTATGCTGTTTGGTATCGCAGTATTTCTCGGATCGGTTACGATTGTGGGAACCGCATTAATCAAACAATCAACCGAGCGCACATCACGTATAGAAAATAAAATCGTGGAAAAACGTGAAAAAAAGATGCAGGCTTTGGATAATTGGGCAAGTCGCAACAATATAGATCCCGAGCTGTTGGAAAGATTAAAGACAGATCTTAGAACGAGGAAGAAGATATGATTTCAAACAGAGCAGTTCATGAATTTGTTCTCGCATCTTTGGCGTTAGCGGGTATAATCATTTTTGGTGTAGTATTATTCGCTTTGTTGGAAAATTGGTCTATTTTGGATTCTTTATATTTTACCGTAACAACCGTGTTCACAGTGGGATTCGGAGATCTTGTTCCGTCCGAGGCAAACCGTGCAATCGTTGGATTCTACATTTTGGCATTTTGTACGATTGCATTCGCATGTTCGTCTTTAATAGGACAGGGTTTGATTTCTTTCATTCACAACAAAATAGTTGTTCACGAAATCAAGCATGATATTTCAGAAATGTCCAAAACATTGGAAGAACTTAAAAAATGTGAAGGCGAACTTTGCAGTGCTGAATTGGAGAAGTTAAAAGATGAACTTCAGAAAATCGAAGATGAGTTACTTTTCGATATTAGCAAAGAATTCTGAACATCCACATTGTGAATGTTCAGATTTCCAAACTACTTTACTTACGTTTAAACAAAGATGATATCTTATCTCCGATACCTTTCTTTTGTTCAACCGCTTCAGGTGCTGGTTCAACAACCTTTTCTTCTTTCGAAGCATGTTTACGCTTGGGTGTGTATGCTGATACCGGTTTTGAAGCGTATTCGTTGCTCGCTCTCTCATCATATCCGCAGTCGGGACACGCACTAGATCCGTCTGGAATTTTAGCTCCGCATTTCCAACAATACATGCGTATGAATCGAAAATCAAGTTATAAAACTTATCGCCGTTAACACTATTTAACAAAAGGATTGTCTTATTGATACGGTGTTTGGAATGTATGAAAAATACTCTAAAATCAAACGTTTTATATAGAGTTCTAACAAATATACTATCAACGAAGTCCGGAAGAAGGGTCAGGTTCTGCTTAGTCTGCCAACCCCCGGACGTTGTTCATCTTATTCTAAAAATTATTGTTTGTGTTTCTCGATATCCAACACAATAAAAATTTTCAGTATTTTAGCGCCAACGCTAATCAGAAAAAAATCACAGAATGAGTGCGGATGCCGGCGATAATAACCTTATTTATAGACTGTTCTGAATTATTTTGAATCATTTTATCAACTCCATTGTTCAATTATTTCCGCCACGACTCTATCATCGCGCGGACGTGCGTAAGAAGTTTCAGTGGTTTTGCTTGAAGAGTGGCCGAGTATAACGGCCAATTTATCGATCGGAAGGTTCTCATCTACGAGATATTGAGCGTATGTTCTACGGCACTTACGATAGTCGAAAACAATGCCTGTTTCATCACAAACAACTTTTCTATCGCGTGTCAGAGAATTGGTTGAGAGGTAGTTCCCATCGTGGTTTGGGAAAAGAAATTCTGAATCACTGCGGCGGATCTGTAACCATAATTTCAGCGTTGAACGTACTTCCGGGCGAATCGGAGAAGTACGGCACTGGCCGTAGGATTCCATTCCTTTAACATGATCAAAGAAAATGCTGCAGCAATCATCATCGATGAATTTCAATTTCGCATGTTGAAGTTCTTGGGTTCTTGCTCCAGATCCGATTGCGAAAAGACATTCTGCATAACATCTGATTCTCTTCGGATCTGAATCTTCTGTGAGATTTTCTGCGAATGATAATATTCTTTCAAATTCGGGTTTCTCAATAACCGGCAAACGTTTATGTGTGCGCTTGGGGAAAAGCAACGGATATTTCTGACGAGCATATTCAACACAATTATTGTTGGCTGTGAACATACATAAATTGTGAATGGCCGAGATATCGTGCGATATCGATGATGGTTTTAAACCGCGCTGTCTTTGAAATTGGACATATGCTTTAACATCTTCTGCTGTCATTTTTGCAGGGTTCGTTGATGAGATCTTATTTTTAGATTCCAGGAAATCCAACTGTTTGGAGATTTTAGGATATCTGCGGAGAAGTTCCGAATACATTCCCTGCGCATACACACCTTGGTATGCATTGAGGAATACATTCACGGCCGACATGAACGGATGTCTCATAATGGCCAACTCCATGTGTTCTTCGAAAATTCGGCTATCATATCTTCTATAGGTTCGGGTTCTCCGAGAAGATATTGTATTGCGAGTTCAAAATCTGAAAAATCTTCCATGAAGCATTCTCCACAATCATTATCGCATGCAGTGTACACTCCATTTTCAATTGACAAAAATTTTCCAGAAGGATCTGAACCGTTATGCAACTCCCACATGTTAAGTAAACGATTCATGTCCTTTGGTTGCAAAACGTATACTCTTTCATATAGCATCATTATTACGGCTGTTGGATCAATTCCACGATCCACAATGTATTGTTTTTCCCTGGAGTATATATCATCGGACATTATAACACATCCAGCCCATCATAGAAACATTCAACCTTGATCAAACATGCTTGATAATCCCATCCGAACCAAATATTGGACATGTGGAGATACTCATTACAGTGGGGGCAGTGTATAGTACCGCTCATTTTTGCAAACCCTGTTATTCCGTCCGCAGTTTCACAATCCAATGAACCCATTTTAGTGTGTTCTAAGTCGATATTTTTACCACACTTTGGACATATAATTTCAGTTTCTGATGTCATTCCGAAACCTCCCATGGGAAGAGCAAATCGCCCTTGTCGAACACCGCCCATTTTGTGTCCAAATCGCTGCGTTTGACTTGATATGCCCCCCTAGGGGCTGAATAATCCCATAATGTCTCGCCTGTGAAATTGAGCGTTTTTCTCATGTAGAAACCAGAAATGTATGTACACCCAGGGTGTTTCATTACCATGTTGCTATATTCTCCGTTGTATAACTTGGTTAAAGCCTCGAAGAATGTGTACTTGTAGTCCATTTTTTCAAAATTTATGTAGGTGCGGGAGGGTTTCTTTATACAATCGGCCTCGTGTTTATTACCTGCGATGATGTCCTCAAACCTTCTTTGGCAAAATTCACATTCATAGATGTGTCTTTCAATCATTTACGCAATCCCTCCTTTCTTTTCAATTTCGATTTCTTCTAAAACCAAACGGCAGGGTTCATCGAGAACAAGATCTTCGTATGTGAGGAATTCCCCCATTGTGCGACATGATTCGATTGCGTGCGGACAATTTGAGCTGTATTTACATAATTTGCAGTAGTGAATTTTGCCTGTTTTTGCAGCGTATTCTTCGCAAATTTCATGTTCCGGGTTTATGGGAAATTTGAGCGTTATACTGCATTTTCCTGCTTTAGACAAACGTGAACAATTGGAACAATTATGGCCTAATGAAATGTGGAAGGCGCGATAAGGATCTATCTCCAGCATTAGATCGCCACCTTCAAAAAGTATCTAGCGTGCATTCTTTCATCACGGATGATAATGCCTTCTTTTTGCAATTCGGTTAAAACTTTGTGGATCAGTGTTACCGATGCATCTGGGAGTGCCCTGCGTATTTGGATTGTGGATATTCCAGGCTTGCATTCGATAAGTCCTACGAGACAGCTCTTAAGGATATGGCGATACATCATCCGAGCACCTTCCTTCCGATAACTTGATGGCGGTCTCCATCGAGGAAGCATTCACGATCGGGATTGTTGATCTGATATACGGATATCTTATCGAGTGCTTCTGAGAGTGTTAAATCGCAGGTTTTGACGTTGATGATTACTTCATCCGAGACGTATATCATTCTTCCACCGCCTTAGGACTGCATATTATGATATGTTCTTCTAAAAACGTGGAATTTTTTTCAGGTATGTGATAAATATATACCTGGGCTGGTTTTTCGCGAACAAGATCTCCTGCGATGCAGAGTAGTTCTAATTTCTTATTGATCAGAGGAACATCGTTATTGTTGAATGCTCTTTTGATTGTTGAGACTTTAAAGCTTGTTTTTCTTTCTTTTGCGAATAATAAAATGTTTTCTGGTGTAAGGTGTAAAGAAGTGAAATCTGTAGTCGTCATGCTTCTACAACTCCAGGATCTGTTGCGTTTTCCTTGAGGTATTCCACAAGTGCCTTGCGGCAAACATCTGCTTTATTTCTTCCAAGTCCCGATTCGACGGCTTCTTTAAGGTCTGTCATTTCGGTTTCTGTCAGAGTTAATTTAACGAAATTATTCGAACTCATAAGTTACCAATCGGTTCTATGGTATTTAAAAGTTACCGATTAGTTACCAATCGGTTCGATTTAGTTTATTTGTATCCAATATGGTACTATTCGGTATGTCAAACACACGGCCCATTAAAATTATGATTCCTGAAGGGCAGGTAAGTTTAATTCAAGAATGGGTGGATGCTGGCTTATTCGCTAGCGTTACTGCGTTTTGTACAATTGCGGTTGAGAACAAAATAGTCGCAGAGAGAACTCTCCAAATTGATTACGATTCAAAAAAAGACGGATCCGAAGCTATCCCACAAAAGAACGTTGGAAGAACCTAATTTTGTTCAAGCACATTTTGACTTTTATTGGCCATGAGGAATTTTAATGAAATATTGCGGAAAATGTGGAAAAGAAAACATCGAGGATGATCTATATTGTATCGGATGTGGAGCGCAACTATCTGATATCGAAGAAGAGATTGTCTCCGAAGATCTACTAGAAGAGACGATTAAAACTGAAGCCGAACCGCAAAAATCTTTTAAAAAACCTGTTGAAAATTATTCTGATGATATTGTTATTAGGCGTTTATGGCCATTGTTTGTTACATTGATTTTGATTGTAGCAGGATGTTTTGTTTTGGAATTCGGATCACACATACCGATTAATCAATCTGCAGAATTGGATATGATTAAACAATTATGTCAAGACATGGGCGTATTGTTGTGGATTGTTTCATTTGTATTCGTAATTTTATGTTTTATTCACGATTCAAACGCATATTATCTGAAAAATGGAAGATGTACAATTTTTCCATACACTTTTTGTGTTGGAAAATGCAGGAAATGTATTTTTGCAAAAATGGAACAGAAAAGACAATTTCAGATCATTGAGATTGAAGATGAAGATGATGATTGCGAATATTAACGTTCTAAAGTGATTTTATGAAATATTGCGGAAAATGCGGTACGAAGAATATCGATGCAGATCTATATTGTGTCGGTTGCGGAAAGCCGTTAGATCGGGAAACGAAAAAAGAACCGAAAGAATCTCCGACTGTTCCGGAGAAAGAATCGAATGTTATTTATCGCGATATCGGGCGCATATTTTGTGTTGTTGCTGTCGTTTTTAATCTGGCAGTGTTGTATTTCTGGAAATTTGACATAAAAGTAAGTGAAGTCTATACGGAGATCGTCATAGGCAATGAACAATTGTCTTTGTTTGAATTGGCATCTATTAATTTTGGATCTGCCATGGGTTTGATTGTCGTACTTATGGTTGTGGTTTCCATTTTGTGTTTTATTACTCCTGAAATCGGAGCTCTTAATTCAGTAATCATATTTTTAGGTGGGTTGTGGGCTGGTCTAAGCGGCGTAGTATCTCATGGATCCGTTGTGGATCTGCTTTATTCCTTTGCATTTGATGTCGATAGCGGAACTCTGGGAGCGTTTGGAATAATCATTGTACCTTGTGTTTTATTTTTCGTGGGCGCATTTGTTTTGGCCATCCCGAAAGCACTCTATGCAGGCGATAGATTTTGTAAGAATTCCGAAGATCTGATGATGCTTTGGAAGGAACCGAATTGGTTTTACAAAAAATGAATAAAAGAGTAAAAAATATCTTTTAAAGTAATTTTATGTATGGTGTCCGTCTTATTTTTTTGCATATAACAATAAGTTATATATACACATAAGATATATAAGATATTGAAGGTAATAGAATGGCCGACAGA
>CAYMPW010000006.1:0-63085 GCA_964392725.1 uncultured Methanomassiliicoccales archaeon | reverse complement strand
GGCCGAAGCCCCTTTTTTGTTTATCGGGCTTAGTCATCCATGCCCATTCCGCCAGGAGGCATGTCCATAGGACCGGGGCCTGCACGGGATGCGATAACATCATCGATTCTGAGAATCATGACTGCTGCATCTGTAGCGGAGTTGATTGCCTGTTTACCGATCCTGTAAGGTTCGATAACATTGAGGGCAGCCATGTCTTCTACCTTTCCGGAGAAGGGGTTGAGACCTGCGGATTTTAATCCACCTTTGTGCTGTTTCCTCATTTCGATGACAACATCGATGGGGTCAAGACCTGCATTCTCTGCAAGTGTTGTAGGGATGATTTCCATTGCGGATGCAAAGGCTTCGATTGCGATCTGAGCTCTTCCACCGACGGATGCGGCGTAGTCTCTGAGTCCCATTGCGATTTCCATTGCGGTAGATCCTCCGCCGGTAACCATCATACCGTCTTCGATTGCAACCTTTACGACAGACCATGCATCAACGAGTGATCTCTCGATTTCGTTGGTAACGTGGGTTGTTCCTCCTCTGATGAGGATTGAAACTGTCTTGGGGTCTTTGACACCGGTAATGAATGTCATTTCTTCGTCTTCGACTTTCTTGAGAACGACGGAGTCTGCGTATCCGAGGTCGGATGCTTCGATTTCATCAATCTTGTTGATGATGTTTGCACCGGTGGATTTTGCGAGTCTTTCCATATCGCTCTTCTTTACGCGCCTGCAGGCATAGATGCCTTCTTTGGCGAGGAAGTGCTGTGCGAGTTCATCGATACCTTTCTGACAGAAGACAACGGTTGCTCCGGATGCTTTGATCTGTTCAACCATTCTCTTGAGGGAGTTTTCTTCCTCTGCGATGAATGCTGCGAGCTGATCGGGTGCTGTAATCTCGATCTTTGCGTCGATTTCAGTCTTTTTGACTTCGACTGCGGTGTCGAGAAGAGCGATTTTTGCCTTGTCTACGGATTTAGGCATGCTTGAGTGTGAAGGTTCTTTGTCGATGATGAGACCTTTTACGATTGATGTTTCATCCATGGATGCTCCGGATTTCAGAACGGTCTGGATGTTTTTGAGGTCTGCGAAGTATTTTCCATCTTCTTTCTTTTCGACAATTGTCTTAACTGCATCTACAACGAGGTCTGCGAAGAATTCTTTGGAACTTGCGACCTGTTTGCTGATCATTGCGTTTTCTGCGATGAGTTTCAAGAGGTCCTCGTCTTCGAGTGTGACTTTCTTTGAAACGTCTTTGAGAATTTCCTGTGCTTTGTCGTTTGCGAGCCTGTATCCGCTTGCAATGATTGTGGGGTGAACACTGGAGTCAATGAGGTCTGTTGCTTTCTTGAGGAGTTCTCCTGAAAGAATGACGGAAGTTGTTGTTCCGTCTCCGACTTCTGCATCCTGTGTTTTTGCGACCTCAACAAGCATTTTTGCTGCGGGGTGCTGGACATCCATTTCTTTGAGGATTGTTACACCGTCGTTGGTGATGACAACGTCTCCGATTGAGTCCACGAGCATTTTGTCCATACCTCTGGGGCCGAGACTGCTTCTGACGGAGTCAGAAATTGCCCTTGCGGCCGCGATGTTGTTGAACTGAGCATCTTTTCCTTTTTCCCTTTTGGTTCCTTCTCTGAGGACCAAGATAGGTGCGTTACCCATTCCCATGATATTTATCTCCAATTTTATCTTCCAATTATGGAATACTGATTCGGATAAAGTTTGTCCTTCTATATAAACATTTTGAATTTGTATCAATACGCCCTATTACAAAACATTAAAAGAAAACCTGTACATTACGCGTCATGGCAAATGTTCTATCCCATCTTAGAAATCTCTTTGCAGGTTTCATGGTGGGAACCTCGTCACAGCTCGTTGGAGTTAGTGGCGGCACAATGGCAATTATCTTTGGAGTTTACGAACGTTTGATCCATGATATAAGCAGACTTACATGGAGCATTCGTAATGATTTTCTCTTTCTGCTCGTGATGGGGGTCGGTATCCTTTTGGGTATGTGGCTACCTTCGTACGGAATCGAATATCTTATCGACAACTATCATTTGTTTGCATACTTTATTTTTACAGGTTTGATTATCGGTCAGCTTCCCAGCGTATATTCGGAAGCAATTTCAGAAAAAAAGGTGCTGGGTTGGAAAGATTTACTGTTTGTTTTGATCGGTGTCGGAATTATAGCCGGTCTTGCATTAATTGAAATGTACGGTGTCGGAGAATACGATTCCACCGCCCATGATATAGGAAATCTTATGCTTATGTTCGGTTGCGGTATTATCCTTGCGATTGCAAAAGTAGCTCCCGGACTCAGCGGATCTACGCTTCTCGTCGTATTAGGATTGTATGAATTGTACATTTCCGCATTCACGAACATGGATCTTTACTTCCTTATTCCAATGGGATTGGGATTGATTGTCGGTGCAATTGGTTTTGCCAAGGTTATGGAAAAGCTTATTGAAAAACACCGTACACCAACATATTTGGTTGTACTGGGACTTACGATTGGTTCTGCGATCACAATCTACCCTGGTGTCGGAAGCGTAGAAGATCTTATGGTAGGATTGTGCGGATTGGCAATCGGTATTTTGATAAGTCTCGGACTGATATTCTTCGCTATGAAAACCGGAAATACGGAAAAGCTCAACGAATGAACAAAAGTTCACGGTACTTGGGCAAAGGCCACATCTGATCGTCAACTTCCATTTCGAGCGCATCTATGTGTTCACGAATATCATCCAAGAATGGAACGATTTTATCATGAAGTGCCAAAGCCTTTTCGCGCTCGTCTTCAATCTTGAAAATTTCATCGGTTGTACGATCCATATCGGCAACTTTTCTACGTATTGCGCATATATGTCCGGACATCTCTTCGACCGCAAGAATCTGCGGACCTGCCAATTCTGAAGCTTTGATATCCCCGAATACGTTTTTCATTCCGGAAATGTTTTCCAAAAGAATAGATTGATATTTTATTGCAATCGGTAAAATGTGATTGAACGAAAGATCGCTGAGGATTTTCTCTTCGATTTCTATCTTTTTGCTATATAAATCCCAACGAACATCGTTTCTGGCGATCATTTCCACGTCGGTCATAACACCTGTGGATTTGTAAATCTCCATTGTTTTTTCGCTGGTACATGCATCGTACATTTTCGGAACCGAATCTTCCGTATCCAAACCGCGTTTTTCCGCTTCAATCAACCATTCATCGGAATAACCGTTTCCATCGAAACATACATCCTTACAGGAGCGGTATGTTTCACGGGTTTCATCCAAGATTGCCTTCATGGGCGGTGCACCTGCGGAAATCCTTTCTTCAACCGCGGCTTTGAACTTTTTAAGCTGATGTGCAACAACCGTGTTGATTGCGGTTACTGCAAGCGCACAGTTTGCGGATGAACCTACGGCTCTGAATTCGAATCTGTTTCCCGTAAATGCAAAGGGAGAGGTTCTGTTTCTATCGGTATTATCGATGAGTAATTCCGGAATCTGAGGAATGCTCAAACGATATCCGGATTTTGAACCGATTTTCACCATATCTTCGGATTCGAGAAGTTCTTCGAATGCCTGGGTCATCTGTGAACCAAGGAAACAGGATATGATTGCGGGCGGTGCTTCGTTTGCACCGAGCCTGTGTGCGTTTGATGCGGATGCAACGGTTGCTTTGAGTAACGCGTTGTTGTCATATACCGCTTTCAACACGTTTGCCATGAAAGCAAGGAAACGAATGTTCTCCGTGTCTGTTTTTCCGGGAGACAAAAGACCTACCGCGTCGGTACCAAGCGACCAATTGCAGTGTTTTCCGGATCCGTTTACGCCTTTGTAGGGTTTTTCGTGGAAAAGCACTTTGAAACCGTGACGGTCTCCGACGATTTTCATCAAAGACATTATCAACAGATTGTGGTCGTTTGCCAAGTTGGCTTCTTCATATACCGGAGCGAGTTCAAACTGATTCGGCGCAACTTCGTTGTGCCTTGTCTTAAGAGGAATTCCCAAAGAATATGCTTCGAATTCCAAATCTCTCATGAACTCCAACGCTCTGAGGGGGATCGATCCGAAATAGTGGTCTTCCAACTGTTGGTTACGGGCACTGCTGTGTCCCATAAGCGTACGTTCCGCAAGCACCAAATCGGGGCGTTGTGCATAAAGCGCGGTATCCACCAAGAAATACTCCTGCTCCCAACCGAGATAAGATTTGAGAAGTTCTTTGCCCATTCCGAAATATTCCAGGATTTCAGAAGCTGCACGAGTAACCGCATAAGTTGATTTGAGAAGAGGTGCCTTGTAATCAAGTGCTTCTCCCGTATATGATATGAAAACAGTCGGAATACAGAGCGTATCTCCGATTATAAATGAAGGTGACGAGGGATCCCATGCCGTGTATCCCCTAGCTTCGAAGGTATTTCTGAGGCCTCCGTTAGGGAATGAGGATGCGTCGGGTTCTTGCTGTGCCAACAGTTTTCCGCTGAATCTCTCAAGAACATCTCCCTTACCATGGGGTTCTGCAAAAGAATCGTGTTTTTCTGCGGTACCGCCGGTAAGTGGCTGGAACCAGTGGGAATAGTGGGTTGCGCCCATATCCATGGCCCAACGTTTCATGCCTGCCGCGACCTGTTCTGCAACATCTGCCTCTAATACAACACCCTGTTCGATGGATTCGTAAATCTTTTCACGCGTTTCGGCGGAAAGATACTTGCGCATTTGTTTTCTGTTGAAAACTTTGCAACCAAAATACTGAGATGTTTCGGGTGCTGGAGGTTCCGTAAAAATTGCCGGACGGGCAACAGCTTCTTCAACGGCTCTAAACCTGTTGTTGGCCATATAATACACTGATAAAGATTCGATGTATTAAATCTTTAGCAGAACTTTGGAAAAAAGTGGATTTACCCCACCCTCAGACGAGGTAAATGCATATAAGAGCCACAACGGAAACGGCAAACCAACAACACAAACCGAGTGCAATCGGACGAGTTCCGTTTTTAATCAGATCCGTCAATTTTGTATTGAGTCCAATGGCAACCATGGCCATAATAATCAACACCTTTCCTGCTTCGTTAAGGAAATTTGTCCATTCAACGGGAAGAATTCCGGATGTTACAATTATTGTTGCGGCAACGAAACCCAAAACAAACCATGGGAATACCGATTTGAAATCATAATTCAAGCCTTCTGCTTTTTCTTTACGGGCAATCCAAAACGCAAGGAACAAAGTAATTGGAATAATCATCAAAGTTCTTGTGAGTTTGACGATTGTTGCGTATTCTCCCGCTTCGTTGGAATATGTGTATCCTCCTGCAACCACGGACGATGTGTCGTTTATTGCGGTTCCTGCCCACATACCGAAATCCAAATCGGACATTCCCATTAGGTGTCCCAGCGCAGGGAACAGGAAAACTGCGACTATGTTAAAAAGGAATATTGTAGAAATGGAAAATGCAACGTCTTTGTCTGTCGCTTTGAGAATGGGTGCGGTTGCGGCTATCGCAGAACCTCCGCAGATTGCGGTACCGACTCCGATGAGCGTGGGTACGTTTCCGGTAAGTTTCAAAAGTTTTCCTACGAAGTATGCCGTAAGGAATGCTGCCGCCAATGTGAAAACCATAATCCAAATACTGTTTGCTCCGACTGCGACTACGGCTTGAAGATTCAAACCGAATCCCAATAATATAATAGAGAATTGAAGCATCTTTTTCGATGTGAATTTAATTCCGTCATCGAAAGATTCGGGACGCTTCCAATACGCCAGAACCAATCCGATTAAAATACCGAAAATCGGACCGCCGATAATAGGAAATTCTTTTCCTAAGAAAAATGCAGGGATTGTCAATACCGCACACAATAATAGTCCTTTTAAATCGGTTTTTTCCATCAGCCACCAAACCAGATTTTGTGTATTTAATACCGTGTATAAACAGGACTAAAGATCATTAAAATGAAGTTTATTACTTTGACTTACGATAAAATCCATAAATATCTAATCGGAAAAAATTGTAATAGTGCAATAAATTCCGATTAGATATTCTATAAATACCCTATGAATGACTGAAAAATATGATAAAATATGATAACATAGGAAGTTTTTAACAAAATTCAATGAAAAATCTATAAAAAATGGAATAAAGATTTATATATCTCATAAAACTCTATTATTCTAATCGGAAAAAATTGTAATAGTGCAATAAATTCCGATTAGTGATTCCATGGAAATTCCAAGAGACGACTATCTGAATAAATTAATCGCAAGAAAATGGAACGGTATGGCGAAAGTTATCACCGGGATCAGAAGATGCGGCAAATCATATCTTTTAATGGAATTGTTTAGGAATCACCTTTTAGAGGAAGGTGTTGACTACAACCACATCATCAACATTGAACTCGATATTTTGGAAAATAAGAGATATCGCGATCCTGAAGAATTACACAAAAGAATACTGGAATTAATGTTGGATGATGGAGAATACTATGTTTTTCTTGATGAAATACAATTGGTACATGATTTCGAGAGTCTTGTAAACTCTCTGCTCAAACTGAAAAATGTCGATGTGTATATTACAGGGAGCAATTCCAAAATGCTCTCAAGCGACGTAATTACGGAATTCCGCGGAAGAGGCGACGAGATCATGGTTAGGCCTCTTTCATTTTCAGAATTCTGTTACGGATTTCAAGGCGAGACTCGCGAAGCTTGGAAAGAATACCAAATCTATGGCGGAATGCCCGGATTACACAGATTAAAATCAGACGAACAGAAATCTGCGTACCTAAAAAAATTGATAGATGAGATATATCTCAAAGATATCGAAGAAAGGCATAACATAAGATTGCCTTTAGCCCTCGGTAATATCGTTAACAGTCTTTCTTCCGCAGTCGGATCTTTGACGAACCCCACGAGATTGAAAAATACAATGATTCAAAAAGGGTATGGTAAAATTGATGAATATACAGTAACCAAATACATCGGATATCTGGAAGATTCGTTTATGTATGAAGAAGCCCTCAGATACGACGTCAAGGGCAATTCGTATTTTGATACCCCTTTGAAATATTATTCAATGGATATCGGGTTGAGAAACGCCAGATTGAATTTCAGACAAATTGAATATACACACATTATGGAGAACATAATCTATAATGAACTGAGATGCAGAGGATTCAACGTAGATGTGGGCATAGTTAAAAGCAGAACACATGCTGACGATAAACTGAAATATTGTCAATATGAAATCGATTTTGTCGCGAACAAAGGCAATCAAAAATACTATGTTCAATCTGCATATAGTTTACCGGATTCCGAAAAAACTGAACAGGAAATCAGACCGTTTTTGAAAGTGAAGGATTCTTTCAAGAAGATTGTTGTTACGGGGGATGACGTACCACGCAACCGCGATGAATACGGAATAGTCTACATGAACGTTATAGACTTCCTTTTGGACAAAAATAGCTTAGATTATTGAATAAACGTCGATTTTACGAGTAAACGTTTTCATGCGAAAACTGTGATTTTTACCATACTGCGAAAGACGATTTTCGAATGATCGTTATCGCATCCTATCAATTTTACGAAATACGAATCTGAATTTGATTTTCTCAAAATCAAACTGCTGGGTAGCAAAAAATCAATTGATTTAAAACTTGTTTTTAATGCTTTTTTCAGAAATAAATATACAATAAAATACGAATTTCGTAGAACAATTATTATAAATAGTAGAAACGCAATAGATAATTTGGAGGTAAGTAGCAATTTCCAAACGACAAGACTCTAAGATAAGCGGCGAAGATTGTAAACACAAGATAATGTGTTGTTCAAGGAAAGAAATGACCGATTGGTACTTTCCTCTGAAAACAGATCTGTAATACAATCTGCAAGACTCTACGGATGACCGCAACAATGGCTGTTGCAAAAACAACAGCCCCTTTAACCCTTCCGGACACCTTTTCAAAATTTTATGCATCGGGCCAAAGTTCGTGTGCCATTTCCCTCAGCTTGAATTTCATGATTTTACCGCTTGCGGTAAGAGGAAATTCGTCTACGAATGCTATGTATTTCGGTGTTTTATACCATGCAATCTGATCTTTACAATAATCCAACACATCTTGTTCGATCATGTCTACGCCAGGTTTGCGAATAATGAATGCTCCCGGCTGTTCTCCGTATTTTTCACTGGGAACACCGATAACCTGAACATCAAGGACTCCGGGCATTTTGTAAAGGAAATCTTCTACTTCTTTGGGATAAATGTTTTCTCCGCCGCGAATAATCATGTCTTTTATTCTTCCAGTAACGGTGAAATAACCATCTTCATCAACCTTTCCGAGATCTCCGGAGTGAAGCCAACCGTCTTTGTCGATTACTTTTGCAGTCTCTTCGGGCATTTTGTAATATCCTTTCATCACATTGTATCCACGACATACGAATTCTCCGATTTCACCTGGAGGACAAATCTCTCCGGTCTCGGGATTCATTATTTCCGTCTCGACACCCTGAAGACGTTTTCCTACGGTTGAACACTTTCTTTCGATAGAGGGTTCGTCCCAAGTTGTCTGAGTCATACCGGGCGATGCTTCGGTGAGTCCGTACACAATCGTGATTTCCTTCATGTTCATCTTTTCAACGACTTCTTCCATTGTCTTAATAGGACATGTGGAACCTGCCATGATTCCGGTTCTCAAAGAAGAGAAATCGAATTTGTTGAAAAGTTTGTTTTGCATCATAGCGATGAACATCGTGGGAACACCGTAAACCGAGGTACATTTCTCGGTTTCGATTGATGTCATAACCTTAATGGGATCGAATACTTCGCAGAAAACCATGGTTACGCAGTGGTTTATTGCAGCCATAACTCCGAGAACACATCCGAAACAGTGGAATAAAGGAACATTCAAACACAGACGATCGTTGAAATCGTAATTCATATTCGCTCCGAGCCAATAACCGTCATTCGCGATGTTATGGTGGGTAAGCATGACACCTTTCGGGAATCCTGTTGTTCCCGATGTGTATTGCATCATGGCTACGTCGTAAACGTCTACCGTATCCTGTCTTTCCTGATATTCGTCATCATCAATTTGAACTGCCAAGGATTTGACTTCGTTCATGGAATACATTCCGCGACGTTTTTCGGGTCCGAGGAAAACAACTCTTTTGAGATGAGGGTAGGTCTCGCTGTGGAAATTATCACGGGGCTGAACTTTGAGCTCCGGAACCAATCCATATACTGTTTCCACATAATCGCAATCGCGGACTCCGTCGATTAAGAACAGATTTTCCATGTCCGATTGTTTGAGAACATAATCCAATTCGCTGGATTTGTAATTTGTATTGATTGTTAACAGAATCGCACCGATTTTTGCGGTTGCGAACATGAGAGTGATCCAATCGGGAACGTTTGTTGCCCAGACTGCGACTTTCTCTCCTTTTTTGACACCCATTGCCATAAGTCCTTTGGCAACACGGTCGACTTCCACACCCCATTGTTTCCAGGTAAGGCGGAATTCTCTGTCAACGTAGACAATAGCGTCATTATCAGGGTGTTCTCTGATACATTTATCGAGTAAATCTCCGAGTCTTTCATCGGAAGTTATATTCTGTCTTGGAATGCACGGCATAAAAACACCTCATGCGGGTACGTACAGAACCGCATAAATTTCCGCGGAACCGTCGATTGCTCCTATAAAATGAGGAACGACAGAATTGTAATAAACCGAATCTCCTGCGGAAAGGATTGTTTCCTGTTTTCCGTATTTTAACAAGATTTTACCGGAAACCACAACGATGAACTCTTCTCCTTCGTGCGAAGAAAGGGATTTAACTTCGTTTTCATCGATACGGATGAACATGGGTTCCATGTGTCTGTCGGTTTTTCCTTTTCCAAGGTGATAGTAGTGATAATTTCCTTCCGCACCTTTGGAAGATGTATCTTCCATACGGTTATCTCCGCGCACAACGATTGGATCGGGCTGGAACTGATCGTCCATGAATGTACCCACACGCTGGCCGAGTGCTCTGGATAATTTGATAATCTGTCCGATCGGAGGATAAATATCTCCGCATTCCACATCTTGGATGTAGGATTCGGTTAGACCGGTGTTGGAAGCAAGCTGTTCCTGTGAAAGGCCCAGATTTTCTCTGTATTTTTTCACTCTCTTTCCAAGCATTTTTGTATCGGTCATATCTGATTTCTCCTATTCGGATTATACGCGCACGTATGTACGGCCATTGGTCGTGTTTAATATAAAATCTGCGGTGAATTATTGGAAATGATAAAAGCAGAGATTGAAAAATTCCCATGCATATCATAAAAAGGCGGGCCCGCCGGGATTTGAACCCGGATAATCGGCTTCGAAAGCCGACAGGATGATCCTAGTTACCCCACAAGCCCACACCTACCATCACACCCGTCTTATATATGATTCTCTGAGAGTTATGTCAAAGGCTTTAATTCCAGAAGGGCATTCGGTGTCATGCAAAAAGTCATCATGAATCACGGAGCAGGTGGCGATACTATGCAGGAGTTCCTCTCCAAGCACATTACCTGCCACTTCCCCAAAATGGAAGGTGGAGTTCCACTAGATGCGATGGATGATTCTGCTGTGATAGATGATATTGTTTTTACCACAGACGGACACACAGTCAAACCTTTGTTCTTCCCCGGCGGAGATATAGGAAAAATCTGTGTTGCCGGAACCGTCAATGACATTTCAGTTATGGGTGCCAAACCTCTGGCTCTTTCCTGTTCGCTTATCCTTGAAGAAGGAACCGAAATGGAAATTGTAGATAACGTAATGAAAAGCATGGGAGACACTGCAGCAGGTTGCGGTGTTCCGATTGCAACGGGCGATACAAAAGTTGTCGAAGCCGGAGCCGTAGATACACTTTTCATGTGCACATCTGCCGTAGGAAAAAGATCACCTTATTTGGACAGCAACATCGAAACCGTCGAACAATACCGTAAATTCGATTCGAATTGGTGTACCGATGACAACGTCCGCCCCGGCGATGCGATCATCGCATCCGGATATTTGGGAGACCACGGAGTTGCTCTCCTTTCATTCCGCGAAGGATATGGATTCGACAGCGAAATCGTAAGTGACGTAGCACCTTTGAACAAAATGATTGCGGAAATCCTCAAAGTCGGTGGAATCACCGCTATGAAAGATCCTACCCGCGGAGGTATGGCAAACACCGTCAACGAATGGTGTTCCAAATCCAAAGTCGGAATGGAACTGGAATATGCAAACATTCCCTTGAGAGATGGTGTTGTAAACGCCTGCGATCTTTTGGGTATTGACCCACTTAACATCGGAAACGAAGGAAAAGCAATGATTGCCTGCGTTCCCGAAATGGCCGAAGAAATCGTAGCCACCCTCAGAAAAACACCCGAGGGTAAAAACGCTGCAATCATCGGTTACGCAAACGACGGACCTTCAAGAGTTGTACTCCGCACGGAAGTCGGCGGAAAGAGAATTCTCGAAGCTCCTGCCGGAGATCCCGTTCCAAGGATCTGCTAAACCCAATGGGTCCGGAGTGATATCCGGACCCGATATTGGGAAAACCATAATTACCGCCGTCATAATGTGGGTAACGAGGATTACCCATGGTTACATTTTTGCCTTTTCCGGGATTCAGACCCGCTCTCAAAGACGGGGATAAAATCAGCGACCGTATTTCACCACCTTACGATGTTATCGGTGACGATTATTTGAAAGACCTGCAGAGCAGACCTTTCAATGTTACAAATCTTACACTTAAACCCGATTCCAACAAAAGATATGCAGAATCTAGAAAAATCTTGGATTCGTGGGTAGAAGAAGGTTCATTGAAACAGGATACGGATTCATTCTATCTCTATGAACAGACTTTTGATGATAATGGAACGGAAAAAATCAGAACCGGAATCGTAGGAATTCTTAAAACGGAAAATTACGACCAGGGCAACATCATACCTCACGAGGAAACATTCTCCAAAGTCAAAGAAGACCGTCTCAATCTTTTGAGAGACATGGAAACCCACTTGGAATCCATTTTCGGAATTTTCGAAGGATTTTCCGAAGATACAACCAAAGAAATAAAGAATTCCGCCAAACTCGTATACAGATTCGAGGACGAAGACGGTGTTGAACACAGGTACCTCAGAATAGACAGTGCAGACCTCTGTGCAAAGATGACCGAAGAACTCAAAGATCAGAAAATGTTGATCGCCGATGGTCACCACAGATACGAAACCGCACTCAACTACAGTTTAGAAAATCCCGATGACGAAAAGAAAGGATATGTTTTGGCAACCTTGGTTGCGGATAACGACCCCGGACTCGTTATTTGGCCCACACACCGTTTGATTGATGCGGAATCGATTTCCGAGAAAAACGCAATCACAAAAATCCAAGCTGCCATGGAAACCGAAGAAGTATCTTTGGAAGAATTGGAGCAGAAACTTCCCGAATGGGAGATGGGATTCATTTTCAAATCCGGAAAATGTCTTCTTGGCCGTTACGACGGAAAAGAGGATCCGATTTGGAGTTTGGACACATACGTTGCACAGGAACTCATCATGAAAGGAATCTACAAATCCGACGACGGAAAATCCAAGATTTCGTATGATGCGGAATTATCCTCGGTAAAAGACAAAATGGCAGAGAAGAAACACGATGTTGCCATTGTTCTGAACGATCCTTCGCTTAAAACCATCTGGGACCTTTCGATGATTGGTAAAAGAATGCCTAAGAAGACCACATACTTCTTCCCGAAGATTTGGTCCGGATGGGTATTCTACAGAATGTCTTGAGACTTTAACGATAAAATCATAAACCTTTTACCCTCGTTTCGAGGGATTTTTATTTTTTGATAATTTTTTGAGTGTATACACATTCAAAAACTCAATTTAATGGAATAACATTTTACATAAACGATTCAATTGATTAAACAACTGATGAACAATCGCCTTAGGGTAGAATTTTGTTTAAATTGATATGGAGCCGCTGGAGGGAATTGAACCCTCGACCTACGCCTTACCAAGGCGTCGCTATACCCCTTAGCCACAGCGGCGGGTAAAATGTCTAATCAAACCTTTATTGATAAACCTTTCTGATATCTCGGGTCAAAAAGGTTTATCAAAACATCACGCTTAACCCATTTTATGAAGAAAGAAATGAGCGCTTTCGATGTTCGCGCTATTGTTAGCGAAATGGCAGTTCTCGAAAATGGCCACATGGACAAGATATTCCATTGGGGCGCGGGAAATGTTCTGTTCAGGATCAATGTTCAGGGACAGGGTAAGAAAGAGCTCTTTCTAAAAGATAAAAAATGGTTGTATATGCCGGAAACAAAACCGGATACTCCTATCACTCCGACTTCTTTCGCAGGATTCCTCAGAAAATATCTTGACAATGCGAGAATCGGTAAAACATACCAGGTTGGTTTCGACAGAATCATCGTGATGGAAGTTTTCAAAGCAGACTTCGACTACAAACTTGTTTTTGAACTGTTCAGCGGAGGAAATATCCTTCTTGTTCTTGACGGAAAGATCGTGAATTGTCTTATTCACAAAGTCCGCAAAGGGCACAGTGCACGCCCCGGCGAAGATTACGTCATGGCAGAACCCAGTTTCAATCCCGCAACCGCAACTCTCGAAGAATTCTTGACCAAAATCCAGGAATCAACATCGGATATTGTCAGAACCTTGGCAACTTCGATTAATCTCGGAGGTCAATATGCGGAAGAAATCTGCAGACGCTGTGAACTTGAGAAAAATACTCCTTCAGATTCGTTGACTTCAGAAACAATCGAAAAAATCTACATCGAATTGAAAACCCTTATGGATACTCCCGAAAACGAAAGGGGTGCCTTGCTTTTCAAAGAAAACGATGAGTATGTGGATTTTGCTCCGATTAAACTTGGAATATATGGAGACGATGCTGCAGAACAATGTACAAGCATTTCGGATGCGACTACAAAATTCCTTGCATCCATATCGGAAAAAGAAGGGGAAACGTTTGTTGATCCCGCGGTTTCCAAACTTCAGAGAAGAATCGACAGACAGTTCGAGACTATCGAAGAATACCGCATAGAGGCAGAAGATCTCAAAAGACGTGCAGATGCGATTTATACCGAATACGGCAAAGTAAACGACCTCCTTGTGGTTCTCGAAGATCAATCGAAAAAACTTACCTGGGACAAGTTGAAAGAAGGAGCTATGAAGATTCCGTACGTTTCGGACGTGGATCCTTCAAAAAACAAAGTCGTAGCTACATTGTGCGAACTTAACATTACACTCGACTATACCAAAGGAATCGATGCTAACGCTTCGATTATCTATCAACAAAGCAAAGATTTGATGGATAAGGCAAAAAGAGCCAACGAAGCTCTTGAATCATCCAAACAGGAACTTGCCCGCTTGGAAAAAGGACTTGAAAAGGTTCGCATAGCAAACATCGGTAAAGCTCAACCCACCAAACAATTCTGGTTTGAGAGAAACAAATGGTTCTTCACCCCCTCCGGAAAATTGGTTCTTGCGGGAAGAGATGCACACTCAAACGATCACGTCGTGAAGAAACATCTGAAAGAGGAAGATATCTACGCTCACGCAGATGTTCACGGTGCTCCATCCGTTGTTGCGAAAGAAGCAAAAGAACTTACCGACGAAGACAGAAGAGAAATCTGTATATTTGCGATAACTCAGAGTAAAGCATGGATTGCATCCTTGCCCGAAGGAAGCGCATTCTGGGTATTCCCCGATCAGGTAAGTAAAACCCCTCAGGCAGGAGAATTCGTGCCCAGAGGAGCGTTTATCATACGCGGAAAGAGAAATTATGAGCATCACCTGCCCATCGAACTCGCTGTCGGTGAAATTGAACACATGGGAAGCAGAAAAGTCATGTGCGGTCCGGTTCTTTCGGTTTCCCGCATGTCCGAAAAATACTTTGTAATCAAACCCGGAAAAGCGAAAGGCGGAAGAAAAGCAAACGAAATTGCAAAAGCCTTCGAAGTTCCCGAGGAAGAAGTATCAAGAATCCTGCCACCCGGAGACGTGGAAATTGTTCGCAAGGTTTGGCCTGCGGACGATGTTGAAAATTCTGAATGATGAAATTATCTCGATAATTTCAATTATTGTAAAAACAAGTGGTGCCCGTGTCGGAATTCGAATCCGAGTCAAGAGATCCGCAATCTCACAGGATATCCAAGCTACCCCACACGGGCATCTAAATGCGGATGCATATAGAGTTAAAGGTTTGTTTAATAGGTTTAGACTTCAGGTCTGGACAGGTAACGTGTAATGTAACCTGCAATCCTGTTCCTCATTGTTACAGAGGATACGTCTGTGAGTGAGCTAACCATCTCTTTGTTGGCTTCAAAGTCTCTGCTAAATGCCTGAGGGTATTTGTTAACCAATTCAATGGAAACTCTTTTGATGTAGGTTGGTCTAATTCTTCCCATATCGTTCACCGAGTAAACCGCATTATGGATATACTTATTTAAAACTTGTTAAGGTCTTTGCGCGGATTGCCACAACATTTGGCCCCTTCGGGGCATGGTCCCCTCACACAAGGCGGTCCGGCCTTGGCAAATATAGTGGGTGAAACTTCCTTGCATAACCTCAACATCTCATCGGACATCTCGCGAATTTCCCATTGTGCACGGTTGCAACTGCGAAGTGAAAAGAAGTGAAGAAGCTCGCGGGCATTCATCGTAATTGTGATATTTGTCGTACAACCGTTCGGCAAAACATATCTTGCATCTTCGGAAGGAACCTTACCTTCAAACTCGTGATACAGGTTCCAAATATCTTCCATCAAAGCATCATACTTTGCTTTAAATTCCGGATTTTCATCGATCAATGGAGGTGTAACATATGTTGGTTTATCCAAAGAAACGTATCTTTGACTCTGCTGTGAAAAAGATGCCACCCTATGACGTACAAGTTGGTGGGTTAATACACGTGAAACTCCTTCAACTGAAAAAGTAAAAGATGCATGTTCCACAACGGAATGATGTCCCATGCCAACAATGGATCCCAATGTTGCTTCTGCATTTCCAGTTCCTACTAATTCTGCTGCGGATTTGCTTGAGTAACAGGATCTTCCTGCGGCTGCGCAGATTTCGTCTGCTCCCTGTGTATATGCCAGTAACTTAATTTTCATCATATCCGTTATCCCCGTTCCATATATCCGTACGAAGTTTCCATTGACCTTCAGGATCCAAGATGTCTTTCAGACGTATCTTGTTCATATCAGTTAAACCTGCGCTGGATAATATTGTACATATGCCCTCAACATGGGCATCTCCAACCACAACAACAATATTTTTGTATTTTTCAGCCGCGTCTTTGATTTGTTTTGCCATATACTCATTTCTTTCATCAATGAGTTTTCTCATCAATGTAGGATATCTTTTGCGCATAGATTCCATGTAAATTCTTTCATTTTCTGAAAAATCTTTTTGAGTTTTATCTACGTTTTTACGTCCCAACACGCAATCACGCAACATGGACAGTGTATATCTTGACCTTTCGGAAAAGGACATTTCGTCCCATGCCTCATACATTGCATTTTCTGCATCGGAATCAATAAAAATAATTTCAGAATTCAACAATTTTCCGGTGTTTACGGCAGCTAAAAGTTCTCCCCCGACCTCGGATTTGTATTTTCCGGCCATTTTTTCCTGATATTTTGCAGTACTGCGATAAACCCACGGAACTTTACGCGGTTTTTCTGATATGGTTTCTTTACCTGACATCCGGTCGAATCTTTTTGCATCCAATTCCACCAAAACTGCATCAGGCCAAATATGTTTGATAATAAACGAAACAGGTTCAGCTATACGGAAAACATGTCCTGTTCCGATAATTGTCAACATAACAAGGTGTAGGCCTACTTCAAATAAAAGTATTCGGCGGATTTGTTGATATATTAGAAGTGGGATTTGTGAGCATTATTGCGCGGAGATACTCTTTTGTCTAAAAAATACGACTTGGTTATATTCGATATGGACGGCACGCTTACCAAACTCAGAAGTTCATGGTGTTGGGTTCACGACACACTTAACGTAAACAATGAAGCCGCATACCAAGCATATATCAATGGTGAAATTGACGAAATGGAGTTTATGCGCAGGGATATCGGGCTTTGGCTTGATGTTAAAAAAGATATTACTGAACTGGAAATTGCAAAAATGTTCAGAAATATGCCTTTAATCGGTGGAATTCAGGAAACCATTCTTGCATTGAACTATGCCGGAATCAAAAGTATAATCGTAAGCGGAGGAATTGAATCCGCTGCAAAAATGATTGCGGATGAATTCGGATTTGCAGGATATGCCGCAGACGGTTTGGAAACTTATGAGGATGGAAGACTTACGGGAGAAGGAATTCTCAAAGTAGATCTGAAAGATAAAGGAAAAACCGTCAGAGAGTATATTGAAAAATTCGGAACTACTGCAGAACGTACGGTTTCAATTGGAAATTCGTTTACAGATATTTCAATGTTTAAAGAATCGGGAATGTCAATCGCATTCAACGCAACAGACCCATGGACTGAAGAAGCTGCCACACATGTTGTGCATGGCGACAGCATCTCCAGTGTTTTGGACTATATTTTAGACGATTGATTACTCGTCGAAATCAAATGCGCCATCTACGAAATCATCGTCTTCTTCGAGATCGAGGACATCATAGGACTTTCTGGAAATCTTTCCGTATACCCTAACAATATCGCGGGCTTCGACGGAACCTCTCCTGACAAGTCTGAATTTTGCTTTGATTGCGTGAATGTAACAGTCGAAATCTTCGAATTCCAATTTCTGTCCGATTTCGAAATCATCATCAGGTTCTGCTTCAATGCGAACCGAGTATGTTTTACGGTTATCGTTAACTGATACTTTGATGTTGAGAATATCGTACTGTTTTACCCAGAGTACTTTGACTCTGTCGGTTTTTGTCTTTTTGATGTGTTTTCCATCTTCGATTTCGATTGCTGTGATTCTAACACGGCGTCCGTCATCGAGGAAGAACTCGTCATCGACTGCAACTGTATCATCGGTTTCCAATTCGGTTTCCGCGGTTTCGGTTTCTGCTCCACAACTGATGATTACTTTCACGGTCATGAGGGCAGGAATATTGATTGTTCCTGAGAAAATGCGTCCGCACTCTTCGCAACGGAACGTTCCCATAAGTGTGGAGCGTCCCATCTGTCCTTTCAAAACTTCGTGATTATTGTAGTCGTCACAATCGGGACATTCGTAATAGATTATCTCGGGTACTTCTCTCATTTTCTCACATCCTGGTCATAAATAATGTATCATGTCCGGGGATTATTACATCTGCATACTTGGTTATCAACTTAATACTTTTCAGAGCTTCGTCCGAATCTACAGCGATTTTTGGCGGAATCATCTCCTTAAAGTTATTTCTAAGAGGAATTGCATCTCCCACGATTGCATATTTACGATCCGCTTGTACGAAGACACTCATCGAACCTTCGGTGTGTCCGGGAGTGTGTACAAGTTTGACTCCTTTGGCTATTTCCATATCTTCCGATACAGGAATGGAATCTGGAATCGAAGATGCTTCTTCTGCACGAATGTATACTTTTGCATTTTCGAAAAGATCCAAGTTTTCAACATGATCGTGGTGTGCGTGTGTAAGAATTACGGTATCTACATCCGAGGGGAAAAGTCCAATCTGTTTGAAAGACTGCTTGATACCGGGCCTCATCAACTGTGAACTCGTATCTACCACAATCAAACGGTCTTCTGTTTTTATTAAAACTGAAGTGGAATTTGCTTCGACAATTTTTTTATCATCGTCGAGAACAAGACTTCCCATAACCAGGACGTCTAATGATATCATACAACTATATCTAAGACATAGCATAGAAAACTTCCCACGATTTTTTAACCAAACAGAGATATTACCTATCGTGGAATACACACTTTCAATAGAAATCGAAGAAAATCGCGATGTTTATCCGCCGTCCGAAGACAGTGTTCTTTTGATAGAATCTTTGGACATCTCGCAGGGAGACAAAGTTCTCGAAGTCGGATGCGGATCCGGTGTCGTATCGCTTCATTGTGCACTGAACGGTGCAGATGTGATTTGCGTCGATATTAACCCTTTAGCCGTAAAACTTGCAAAAGAAAATGCAAAAAGAAACAACCTAACGCTAGATGTTCGTGAATCCGATGTGTATTCTGCGGTGAACGAAAAGTTTGATACGATTATTTTCAACCTTCCATATCTTCCAGTAGAAGAAGAGGGGATATTGGCACAAGCATGGTCCGGTGGAAAAGACGGTTTGGGACCTTTACCCCGATTAATCGGGGAATCGAAAGATTACCTTCTTCCCGGTGGCAAAATAGTTGTTGTTATCTCGTCCTTAATGGATCAAGATGCACTCGATACACTTCTAAAAGGGTTGGAAACGGAAGTTCTCGGAGAACTCCCGTTATTTTTTGAGAAACTTTCAGTCCTCAAAATTATTCCAAAATTTTCTTGATTTCGCTTACAAGAATATCGTTGGCGGCTTTTCCGTCGATTTTTCCTCTGAGCGCACCCATAACAGGTCCCATAAGAGGTCCGATTGATGCCATTCCTTTTTCTTTGACGAAATCGGCACGTTCGGAGACAATCTTTGCGACGATTGCGGCCGCTTCGCCTGTATCCACGGATTCAAGACCGAGTTTCTTGATTGCTGCGTCACAAGTTGTACCGGTTGCCATTTCTTTCAAAAGAGCAGGAAGTGCTTCTTTGGCGAACCTGTTTTCGGAAAGTTTTGCGAAAACATCGAGAATCATTGCTTCTGTTAATGCATTGATATCCACGCCGTCATGCTCCAATTCTCCGTATGTATTGAGGAACATTGTTGCCGCAACAGAAGCCATATCGAACTTATCTACGATTTTCTCGAAAAGCTCGTCGTTACTCTGCCTTGTAATCTGTCTGGATTGCTGAGCATTTATTCCATACTGGTCTACAAGACGTTTCTCAATCTCTTCGGGAAGCTCAGGGAGATTGTTTCCGATATCTGCCATTCTTTCTCTTGTGATAAGAGTCGGAGGAACATCTGTTTCAGGATACATTCTTGCCGCTCCGGGGAGAGGTCTGGAATATTTTGTTGTACCATCGGGGAGAGGGTCACGTGTCTCTTCCGGAACGAATTCCAATGCTTCGTTGGCCCTTTCGGTTGCCATCTGAAGTGCATCTGTAGCTTTTTTCTCGGATGAAGCGCAGATAACGAATGCATCGTATTCTCCTGTCATTCCGAGACGCTCTTTAAGCGCGTCTACGAAACGTGCTTCTATTCCGTAATTGGGAAGTTCGTCTGAATGGAATATTCCCTTAACGCCTTTTGTACGGGCTCTCTGTGCCATTTCGGATCCGAGTCTGAGTTTACCTTCGTCGCCGTTCATAACACCTGCAAATCCGGGAAGTCTTACGGCAATGACTTTTCCTTTATCGGAAAGTGCGCTTTTGATAATTTTTGATTCGGATTCTACAAAAACGTCTGAAACATCTTCCGGTTTGAACTCAACAGGTTTTGTTCCACGATCTTTGAGAATTCCGATGATTTTAACAAGCATCTTTTGCCTGTTGACTTCGTTTTCCACGTAAAGTGGCAAAAGCCTGAGTTCCTGAACACCTTTGATTTCTACGCGGGCACCTTCGGGAATCGAGATGTTTACATCTTCCCTTATTGTTCCGATACCGCGCTTTACTCTCTTTGTTGCTCTGAGTAAAGTGCCGATGCGGAGCGCGACTTCCATTACTTCTTCGGGTGTCGTCATATCGGGGCCTGTTGCGACTTCGATAAGCGGAATTCCCAACCTGTCGAGACGATATGTAACTTCTCCGCCTTTTGTTTCGATTTTACGAGCTGCGTCTTCTTCGAGACAAACGGAAAGAATCGATATTTTTTTGCCGTTTACATCGATTGAACCATCTGTTGCGATTAATGCGGTTCTCTGGAAACCTGATGTATTGGATCCGTCTACGACGACTTTCCTCATGAAGTGAATTTCATCGACTACGCGGGATTTCAACATCGATGAGAAAATCAAAGTTGTTTCCATCGCATCTTTGTTTACGTCGTGAGGTGGTTCTTCGTCGAGTTCCACGAGACACGATGTACAATCGCAACTCTGGTAACGGAAGCCCATTCCTCTCTGGAACTGAACCAATGCTGCCTTGTCGATTTCACCCATTTCGCTTGTTGTCGGCCTAAGCTTTCTGAAATATGCTCCTTCTCCGTCATCGCAAAGGTGACTTTCACAGGAACAGAACAGTTTCTTTGTTTCCAACTGCTGGTGAATTTCAATTCCACAAATCATTTCAGGCTTATTGGACATCGATTACCCTCCTTGAACCCATTTCATCTGCAAGCGGAGTTTTCATTATCTCTTTAGCTTCTTCAGCATTATTTGAGTTGGCCAATGCCCACATAAGTTTGACATATGCTGTCTCTGGAAGCATATCCAAAACAGAGATAACTCCCGCAGCCTGCAAATCACGACCTGTATTGTAAACGTTCATGTTTGTCTGACCGTTAATACACTGGGAAGTCATGATGATAATTGTTCCATTATCGATTGCCTCTTTAACGAGAGGAATCATATTTTCGTTGACATGACCGAGACCTGAACCTGCGATAACAATTCCTTTGGATTCCATGAAGACATTGCGGAAAAGTTCGGGATCCATTCCGGGATAGAACTGAAGTAATGCTACAGATTTTTCCATATCTGTTTTTGCAACGACTTTCTCGTTGGTGATTTTAGAACCTTCGGAAAGAATGGTAATTTTTCCGGCGTTGTCCAATCTTGCAACGGGTGAAATGTTGATACTGTGGAAAGCGTCACGACGAGAAGTGTGCATTTTTCTTACACGGGAACCGATATGAACAGCAAAAGAATCGTCTCCGGGTGTGTCGTGCATAACTACGAATACGCCTGCACGGTTGGCTTTAATACAGAACCTGGCACATGCCATAAGATTGCTTGATGCGTCTGAAGATGGACGATCTGAAGATCTCTGTGCTCCGACAAGAATCACAGGTTTGGAAACATCCTTGAGCATAAATGAAAGTGCTGCTGCGGTGTAACCCATGGTGTCGGTTCCGTGAGGTATAATGATTCCATCCGCTCCGTTGTTGATTTCTTCCGCAACTGCGGAAGCAAGTGCTTGCCAATTTGGAACGTTCATGTTTTCTGAAAATATCGAAAACAATACTTTCGCAGAAATGTTTGCAATATCGCGGATTTCAGGAACCGCGTTTACCATATCTGAAGTTGAAAGCGCGGGATGTACCGCACCTGTTCTGTAATCAACATATGATGCAATGGTTCCGCCTGTTCCCAAAAGAACGATATTGGGGAGTCCTTTGCGAATTTCTTCCTCTTTCTCTACTTTTTGTCCCTTTTCAGGCTGACTGAGTACTTCCATTGAGGAATTTTCATCTATCATAATACCAACGTTGTATCCGCTTTTGAGTTTCAGAATTACAACATCGGGTGAACTGAATTCATGGTGTGGCATCAAAGTACCGACATAGTCCATTCCATCGGTGGTTACCGACATGCGCGTACCTTCGGTTGCGCCCATGGACTCCAATTTTTTTAACAACGCTTCAGAATAGCTCATACTGTTCACACCTGCTAAGACTTCCCTATTTAATGTCTTTTGCGCCCCCGCGGGCGCGGATAAGGTTAATATCCACGACGCAATCTACCGGTCATGCACAACATAACTGTAGGTATGGAATACGATGTTCTGAAGGAGAACAGCAACATTGCACATTCCAACTATCATCTCCTGAAGGATCACAAAATAAAATCCATTGATTTTATGGGTTCTATCGGATCCGGAAAAACATCTCTGATTATCAAACTGGCTGAGAAATTAAGAGCCAAAGGTCTCAAAGTGTGTGCTATCGCGGGAGATGTCACAGGTGTAGATGATTTCAGTCGCATGGAAGCATCGGGAATGGATGCAGTCAACTGTAACACACAGAAAGAGTGCCATCTTGATGCTCACATGATCGAGAACACTCTCAAAACAATCGACCTTTCAAAATATGATGTTTTGTTTATCGAAAATGTCGGTAATCTTGTATGTCCTGCAGATTTCCCACTTGGTACAGATTATCGTGTTGTTGTAATCTCCACAACCGAGGGCGACGATATGGTAAGAAAACATCACGATATTTTCATCCATTCGGATCTTGCAATCCTTAATAAAATGGATATTTGTGATGCAGTAGGTGTCGACCCAGATATTATCACCGGAGACTATGAAAAACTCACCGGCGGTGTAAAGAAAATGATGAAATGTAGCGTAAAAAAGGATGAAGGCCTTGACGAAATTCTCGCTACATTCAAATTATGAGGAATTAAAATGAAGATACTTTCTGTTGGTGGCGGTGGAAGAGAACATGCAGCCGTAGATGCATTGCAGAGATCTGGTGCAGAAGTTTACTCCGTTATGAAAAACGCTAATCCCGGCATTATTGCTAAAAGCGTAAAATACAAACTCGTAGATGAAAAAAATGTTCCAGATGTTGTCGCTTTCGCTAAAGAATGCGGCGTAGAACTTGCATTTGTAGGTCCTGAAGCTCCATTGGAAGTTGGTTTGGTAGATGCTCTCGAATCCGAGGGTATCAAATGTGCATCCCCAACCAAAGCCGCAGCTCGCATCGAGACTTCAAAAGCTTTCATGAGAACCCTTGTAGAAAACCATGGTATCGCAGGAAACCTCGGATATGCATCATTCGATAATGCAAACGATGCAGAAGCTTATCTTAAAACAATCAACCACGAAATTGTGGTAAAACCCATCGGACTTACCGGTGGAAAAGGCGTTAAAGTTCAGGGAGAACACTTACACTCCCATGAAGAAACCATGGAATATATCAATGAAATCTTCGACAATAATATCGGCGGAGCGGGAGTAATCCTTGAAGAACGTGCCGTAGGCGAAGAATTTACGCAGATGATATTCTGTGACGGTAAACACATTGTCCCCATGCCTTTGGTACAGGACCACAAAAGGGCATACGAAGGAGATGTTGGCCCCAACACAGGAGGAATGGGCTCATACTCCGATGCAGATCATATGCTTCCCTTCGTAAATACCGACGAAAGAAAAGCAGCATTAGCGATTCTCCAAGATATCGTAAATGCAATGGCAGAAGAAGGATGTCCCTACCGTGGACCTATGTATGGTCAGTTTATGCTTACAATAAATGGTCCAAAGATCATTGAAATTAATGCAAGATTCGGAGATCCCGAAGCTATGAATGTCCTTCCAATTCTTGAAACAGGATTTGGAGACGTTTGTGAAGCCATGGCAACCGAGACACTTTCTGAAAAAGTTTCGTTCAGAAAGGATGCAACGGTTTGCAAGTATGTTGTACCTAAAGGATATGGCGTCAAATCAGAAGCAGGTCATGAAATTTCTGTGGACGAAGAAAGTATCAAAGCCTGTGGTGCAGCGGTATTTTACGCAAATGTTGATATGAAGGATGGAAAACTTGTTACTGGAACATCACGTGCAGTAGGTGTTGTCGGCATGGGAGCATCCATTGAAGAAGCTGAACAAAACTGTGAAGCAGCTTTGAAACATGTAAAATGCGATGCTATTGCAGTACGTCATGATATTGGTACAAGAGCTTTGGTTCAGCGCAGAGTGGACCACATGAAAGAACTTCGTTCATGATCAGAAGAGTTGCGGTAAAAGTGGCGTATCTCGGATCGGGATTCGCAGGTTCGCAAAGACAACCGGGATATACCACGGTTGAAGGAGAAATCCTTAGAGCATTGGAGCTTCTGAGTGGACAGATGGACTTTGATTTGAAATGTTCCAGTCGTACCGATCGCGATGTAAACGCTCTTGGAAATGTGTTTGTATTCAATACAGATTTTAAAAATCTGGAAGAACTCATGAGAGCCTTGAACGCTGTTTCCAAGGGTGTTTATTATCGTGGATATTCAGAAGTATCTGAAACGTTCGGTCCGAGAATGGCTAACGAACGTACATACAGATACGTTCTTCCCTCAGACAATATTGATATCGATCTTGCAAAAGAATGTTCAAAAATATTCATAGGAAAACACGATTTTGCCAACTTCTGCAAATCAGATGATAAATCTACGATGGCGGAAATCGATTCAATAACTGTGGAAAAAGAAAAAGACATAATCGTTATTGAATTCAAAGCTTGTTTTTACCTCTGGAATATGATACGCAGAATTGTTGCCGCGATTGAAATGGTTGGTAAAAAGAATGCAACGCCCGAAGATGTAAAGGCCGTTCTTGACTTGAAAAAAGATAATTACTTCGGTCTTGCAAGAGCCGATGCGTTAACTTTGGTAGATGTATTTTACAAAGATATTGATTTCATATATCCTGTAAATGAAAATTTCAGACGTATTGAACGTGAAGAGACATTCTCCAACAACCTAAAAAACAACTTTTACTCTTCTCTGTAATAAAGTTATAAAGATAATTCTCTATACCTTAGATTATGGATGGACTTTCAGAAAATATATCCGCTATCGAGAATAAACTCGATGTTTTGGAAAACAGTCGTGAAAAATGTATATCTGAGTCAAGACGCATCATTCGTTGTACCAAGAACATTATACACGGCATTCAGACTGGAAATCCTGACGAGAATGCACTTAATACCACTCTAGAATCCATGCGTGCATTAGTTTCTGATGCAGAGCCTGAATTCATAAACGGAGGGCCTGTACAAGATGCGATGATGGAAGTAGCCGAAGCTGCGTTGTTTTACAATGTAACCGTAAACGAAAAATTACCATCGTTTGAAGAAATTGGTGTTACGCCACAGGCTTGGATCTTAGGTCTTTCCGATTGTCTCGGAGAAATGCGCAGACTTCTCCTCAGTAACCTTATGGCAGGAGATTTGAAAACAGCTGAAAAAATATTCGGAAACATGGAAGAAATTTGTGACGCACTTATGGTCTTTGATGTTCCGGATGCGATTCTCCCCCTTAGAAGAAAACAAGATATTGCAAGAGGCATAATGGAAAAAACCCGCACGGATTTTGCCAATGCCGTAATAATGAACAAAAATAATTTTTAAAAAAAATATAGGCCAGGAAATTTCTTTCCTGGCCAAATTTTTAGGTTTAACGTCTTGCCTTGGGTTTACCGAGGTTCTTGACAGGTTTGCGGTATATGTAAATCAATACGGCCAAGAGGATAATGGTCAACAAAACAAGAATTGTTGTGAGACCTGAATAATCACTCTGTCCGACAAAGAATGCGTTTTCTTTGTCAAGACCGTTGATTTCAATTATACTTTCACTGTCGGAAACGATTGCGAAGGTGTGTTTTCCTGCGTAGGGATTGTATTTTATCCATTCGTAGGAAATTGTTGTATCGCTTTCGGAATCAACAGATACGACCTGCCTGCTGTCTTTGATTACTTCGCCGTCTACTTTGAAGTAAACAACGAAGTTATCGAGACCGACTGTGCTCTCGTTTGTGAGCTTTGCAGAGAGTTTGATGGGTGTTACCACGTGAATATCCACAGATCTTGTGTATTCCTCATCTTTATCTCCGGTCTCGTCATCGAGAACAACTTTAAGCGTGTATGTTCCGGGTTCATTAGGTGCGTCAATAGTCAAAGTCTCGGAAGACTTGTTATTGACGGTTCCGGATGAGGGACTTACTGCGCTACTCTGAGATTCTCCTGCGGAGTTGTAGAGTGTTGCGGTGTAATCGTATGCTGTGGTTGTGTCGTGCTCGTTGTCGATTGCGACCAATTCATATTCGAGAGTTCCTTCGGTCTTAACGACGAATTCGTCGCCTTCAATTTCCACGTGGATTGCGTCAGAGGAATCTGAGACGATGCAGAATACTGCACCTGTCATCAGAAGCATGACTGTCATTGCTGCGATTAATTTTTGCGTACAAACACCCCCCTTCTCATTCCGACCCAAATAACAAGGAACAGAAGCAATACCGATGCCACTACCAAGAACCAGAAGATTCCGGGTACGGGTCCAGATGTAAGGAAGACATTGTCTCCATCTACATTGGGTTCGGATACTGTCATGTCTGCTACCTTCTTCTTGAGGTCGAGAGTTGCTGTGTTTCCTGAAACAGTTACATTTTCGCTGGTTGTTTCGATCTCAACTGCGGAACCATTTGCGGAAGTTACGCTGACATCGAGTTTGATATCAGGAACCTGTCCTTCTCCTTTGTAAGGTAAGAACTTAACGTATACGGTCTCAGTTGAATATCCTTTAACTTCGAACTTGTATGCGCTGTCTGCATCTGTAAGGATGCTTCCAGAGCTGTTGGTAAAGACGACGTACATTGTCTCTTCGTATGCTGCAAGATCCTTAACATCGATTGTGAAGAACTTGGAGTAGTTGTCTTCGTTGATTACAGATACTGCGTATTTGTACTCGAATCCGTTAATGGAGTCGGGTGCAGCATCGGTACCGAGTGAAGACTCTACCTTTGTCTTTCCGACATCAACAGCAGTCATAGCAGATGTATCTACTTTGAGAGTCTGTATTGTGTCACCGAGAGCACTCTTCATTACGATTGTCATGCGGTCGTTTCCTGCAGAGTAGTCTTTCTTGTCGTATGTTCCGGTTGCATTGATTGTTGCAGACTGACCGGGTGAAAGTGTAACTGAAGATGCTTTGGATTCACCGTTGGTGAAGTCAAGTGTCTTCCATGCACTTCCAGGTGTGAAGTATACGGACTGTGCTTTGTCGCTGTTGTTCTTTACAGTGAATGCAAAGTTTGCAACACCGTCAACGAATGATCCTACTCCGGATTCTGCGTATGCGAGATACATACCGGGAACATCTACAACTACACTCTGTACTGCGTTGCCTTCGAGATCGTTGAAGTCTACGGAGAGACTTGAACTTCCTGCTTTGGTTCCGTCATCGTACATTGCGTTGGACACACTCAAGGTGTAAGATCCGTTTGCTGCGATTACGATTGTCTTCTGGTCAAACACGAGGTCAGACCATGCGCTTCCTGCTTCAGGAATGAGGACAATTGCGTTGTTCGATTTGTTGTTAACTGTGATTGAGAAGCTAACAGTCTTGTTGTCAAGATCAACGGATGCAGATCCGAGTGTTGCTGTAACACCGCTGTTGACTGCACTGAGATTCAAGGTGTAATCTTCCTTTCCGATGTCGGATGAGGAGATTGTTGCAGATCTCTCGAAGTAATCTACCTTACCATCTGCGGTGAAGGAAACACCTGCTGTGAATTTCATAGAGGTGTTTGCGATTCCGGGCAACTCGGCTTCGAAGATACCGTCTTTAACAGGGAATGAAACTTTTTCAGATCCGTACTCGACTACAAGTGTTCCGGCTCCGGCTACACCTGCGAATCCTTTTACGGTCTTTACTTCGTATTTCTCCTTTACATCGAGTGTAAGGTCACCAACGAGTGCGTTGATTGTCTTGTAAACAATCTTTCCATCGGAATCGGTAACTTTAACTGAATAGTTGAATCCGTCTTCAAGGTACCAGACATTTGCTTTCTCTTTATCTTTCTCGAATGAACCGCCGAATTCGGTGATTTCCACTTTATCGGATGCCGAAAGACCATCGAAAGTTACTGTGCTGACTTCTTTCACATCAAGGTCGAGAACCATAGATCCAGTTCCAGGGTAAATGTATACTTTACCTTCGTAAATGTATCCAGATTCTGCTTTGATTGTTGCTGTGTATTGACCAGGTTTAACGCTTACACCTGCAGAAGTAATGGTTACTTCATCGAGTGATCCGCTGTATGGGTCAAGGAATACAGTGTATCCGGAATCGCATGAAACTTTGACTTCTTTTGCGGTTGCAGTGTATGATTTACTGCTGTTTCCGGTTCCTGAATCGATTGTGTTTGTCTTCTCTTCAAAGGTGAGGTACATGTTATCGATTGCACCAACGGTTACCTTACATGAACTTCCGCTGGGGATGTACACGATTGCTTTACCGCTTGTGTTGGTCATGTAGCTGATAGAGTAGGTTTCTTCGCCCACCTTGATTTCGCTGACTTCAACGTTGAGGTAGGGGAGACCTTTGGAGGTTGTGGAAGACATGTATGTCTTGTAGTTTACAGTGGATGTAATCTTACGTGCTTCGGATGTTTCGAGGTTTCCAAGATCAAGTTTTGATCCTTTGACTTCGATGTTCTTGTAGAGAACTGAATCGTTGTCATCGTGAGCGTACATCATGTATTTGCCTTCGGGGAGAAGTACTCTGAATTCTCCTTTTGTATCCTTATCGTTGGATGCGTTGGCGTACATGACTTTTCCGTCTGCTGTGTGGAATTCGATTATTCCGTCTGCATTCTCGCCCTCGTAGTCCTGAAGAACTCCGACAACTTCCTGAACCTCTCCTGCGTTGGCAAGTGTTACGGATCCGGTGTTGCTTCCGGTGTATGCGTATGTTGCCCAGTAGAGTTCGGATTCTCCGGCTTTGTTACCGGTTACAGAATAAATTGTGAATGAGTACGAGTTATCAGCGGATGCTCCGACACTCAAAGGCAATGTAAACTGAGCGGATGTTCCAGCTGTTGTACTTGAAGACATTATGAATCCTTCGGGGCCGATAACTGAAACAACGGATCCTGCTTTGGGTGCTGTTACGTTAAGAATCACAGCATCGTAAACAGTAAGACTTGCGGTCTTAGAGCTTCCAGATGTAACAGATACTTCTCTGTCGTAAATGGATGCTTTACCGTCTTTTGCACTGAGTGTGTATGTTCCGGGAACAACAGAGATTGTTGCTTTACCGTCATCGATTGTTGCGATGTATTCTCTGCCGTCGGTTGTATTTGTTGCTACAACGGTTCCGGATGTTGCTTTGTCTCCGGTGTTGGTTGTTGCAGTAACGGTAATCTTACCGGATGCTGCTTCGAAATCTACACCTGCGTTTGCTCCGGGGAGTGTCTTGTATTCAGACAGTGCAATCTGTGTACCGTCTGCTTTAACGACAGTCATTGTGTATATGTCAGGTGCAACGTTTGCGAATGTGTATGCGCTGTTGGTTGTCTTGACGGTTGCCTCATAACCTGTTATCTTTCCTTCAATCTTGATTGTAATAGGTTCATCAGCAGGTGTGATGTAATCTTCGTCGTTGACCATGACGTTTCCGCTGATGCTCGTGCTTCCGATAGAGAAGCTGAGATCGGGGGATTTGAGTGCGGGGTTGTCGAGAACTTTTACAACTCTTCCGCCAGTCATTGATTCTGTGGCAACGGAATACTGGACTCTGAATTTCTTGTCGCTTTCACTGAGTGAAACTTCGTATCTTCCTTCTTTGTCAGTGTATCCGGTTGCGTGCTGTTTGTAATCATCAACGATTCCATCTCCGTTGTAATCAACGCCTTCGAATACTGCAACCTGAACTCCTTTTGCGGGAGCGGGTGTTCCAGTTCCATCGTTGTAGGTGATTTTACCGCTGATTGTGTTGGTGATGTTGTTGCTGTTGTATTCCAACATAACGGTTCCTGCAATATAATTGATAAGACCGCCGTCGGTTTCCTGTTTCTTGATTGCTTCGTAAGCATCCATATCTTCCCAACCTTCATCGGAAAGGGTTGCTTCGTCATCTTCGTTGTAAAGGACATGCCAATATGCAACAGAGTAGTTGCTCAATCCATAACCAGGAGTTGCTTTGAATGTACCGTCACTGAGTGCGAGCTGACTGAGGTAGTTTGTTCCAGATGATGAACCAGCATCAGCGGGAGCCATACCGATTAATGCTCTCCACAAGAGTGTGTCGTACATTGCGTCTGTGTATGTGCAGTAGTAAGGTGCCTGAGTGCTGTATGTGAAGAATTCACTGGGCGCTCCACCCTGAAGTGCATAATCATTGAGATATGCCATTGTAGTGAAATATGATCCATCTCCACTGAACAAGGGAAGCATAGATCCATCGACTGCAATATAATTAATCTGGTTGCTGCTGTTACAAACGGAATCATACAATTCATCAACTTTAGGTTCTGAAAGTTCCTCGGTGATGTATTCTACAATTGCAAGGTATGCTGCGTTTTCACCAGAGATGTTGAGATTTACTTTTCCGTAAACTTCAGGTGCGCTTGTTACGAGCTCTATAGCGAAGTCTTCGTTCTCTATAAGTTTCTCGATGTATGCGTAATCAAGGCCTGCTTTTACAATCTGTGATTCGAATGCACCTATATCGGTCATCACAATACGGACGAACATAGCGGCTGTTGCACCTTCGCTGCCATCTGCGAGCAAAATGTTGGATGCTGCGGATGCTCCGGCTCCGTTAGGGTCTGCAACTGTTGTAAATCCGCCTTTGCCGACTGCACTTGCAGAGTAGTCTACCCAAGATACAAGTGAACCTGTTTTGAGTTCAGTTGAGTAGGCGTCCCAGAGGTTGTTGATGTGTGAATCTTTTGTTGTGTCAATATAGTATCCGCTTGCGCCGAAACCATTGATGTTGTAGTCTGCTTTGTCATTGTTAGGAATGCTAGCATCGATTGCGTAGAATCCTGTAGGCACAGCGATGAGGAAAACTCCAACGAGGACTGCCATGAAGGGTCCGGGTCTGAGGAGTTTCTTCCAGAATGTTTTGAAGTCGCATCCTTTGAATGTTTCAAAGTAGTTCTTCATTGCAACGCGGTCGAATACCCACATAATGAGTACTGCAGATGCGATTGCGTAAATAGGTGCAGCAATAAACATTGCTTCTTTGGACATCCAGGTAATGCATATGAGTGATCCAATCCAAATGAGTGTAAACATGTACATTTTGGAATCGAGATTCTCACGAATTTTGTATATCATGTATGCAAACATAATCAGAGGGAACCAGAAAGTTGCCCAACCATAGTATGTTGCAAGCTGTGAAAGGGAAGGTGCTGAAGACGATCCGATAATAGCTCCGAAAATTGAATTTTCGTACATGCTGTTTCCGGTTACAATATCGTAAAACAGATCGGGGATTGCAAAGAAGATAACAGCAAGGAATGCTGCGATTCCGACAATCATTGCAGGCAATACAAGAGTCCAGGGTTTTGACTGGAATTTAGCGTATGCAAGTGTAAGTCCGACTGCGAGAAGTGTTACAATGAACGGTCCGGAGAAAACCGCATCCCAAAGACCCGCGGGAATGTAATACAAGGCAGAAATACCGATTCCGATCAGAAGAACCATAGAGTAAAGCACCGAAATCTCGGTGAAATCTTTGGATCTGAAACGTTCGATGAGTGCCTGGATTACCATTATTGCGATGAGCATGGTGATAACGGCGTAGAAACCATTCCATGTCAATGCTGTTAATGCAAGGAAAATACCTGCGATAACAACGGGTTTCAGGATTTTCTTATCGTCAAAGACGGCTTTGAATCCGGATGCTTCGCTTACTGTAAGTGCTTTTACAGCTTTTACGATGTAGAAGGTCATTGCGACTGAGAGAAGCAAGTATAATGAAGCCTCGGTTCCGTTGGAGAGCACACTTCCGGTGATCATCAAGGGGAAGAATGCGATAAACAACGCAGCCAAAATTCCAACTTTTTCGTTGAAAAGTTCCTTACCGAGGAAATATACGGCGATACATGTGATAGCACCAATGATTGGCGTAAACAGTGCAAGTGCACCGGATGCTGCAGTTGTTGCAGATACACCGAAAGCTGTTGCGATCCATGCAAAGAAGGCAACTATAAGGTCCATCAAAGGTGGTACGGTATTGACTTCACCAATTGGGAAGTTGACAGAGGGATCGAAAAACAGGAAGTTACCCGTTGTGATAAGCTCTACAATCACGCGTACGTGATAGTCCGCACTCGATCCGCCCGATAAGGCAAAGTCGTTACCGGCTGAAAGGCCAAACGCAAAGAACACCCTTAAGAATAGGGCGAACAAAGCTATGGCGGCCAGAACTAAAATCGAGCGCTTATTGTTCTCAAACCATCCTCCGTCGCCGTTTTGGCGACTTGGTTGCTCCACGAGAGCACCAGTTGACGTAGATTCAATTTTGCGCATTCTAGAATTCTCCGCTTCTATAGAATATCGGTTCATACCCGCGACTATATTTATATCTTTACGGACGCGGGCGTTATTCTATATATAATATAGGGGGAGAATTAAAAATATACCCTTAAAGAACCGATTTTATTTCATCGGTTATATCTTCTGCAACCTTTGCGGGATTATCAGAGCCATAAATCGCACGACCCACAATCACATATGTTGCTCCGGCAGATATTGCGGATGATGCAGATCCACCCTGTGCACCTACCCCAGGTGAGAGAATCTTTCTATCGCCGATAATTGAACGGATTGTTGCTATTCTATCTGGACGTGTTGCGGGTGCAATAAAACCTGCTGCTCCGCACTTTACTCCCATAGCTGCCATCTCTTCTGCGTGCAATGCCGTAAACATTTTTCCACCAGGGTGGCTCATTTCTGTAACAGCATAAATTTCCGCATCGCCTGCTGCTTCTACGGCAGCGATAAGGGAATCTTCGCCTGTAAATGATTGAACTATTACCGCGGATGCTCCACGGGCTACCGAGCCCTCTACGATAAGACGTGCAGTATTCGGAATATCGGCAACTTTGAAATCACAGATGACTTCAGAATATTTTGAAAGTGTAGTAATCATTTCGGGGCCTGCGGAAAGAACCAAAGGCCAGTTGATTTTGACTGCGTCTATATATGGAGCTACAGATTCGACTATTTTTACAGCTTTTTCGGGATTTGTTTCGTCCAGGGCTAATACCAATCTTGAATCCATTTTCATATGAACGCCTAAAATTGTATGATACTGCAAGAGTTATTAAGATATCGCAACCTTCGGATAAATATGAGAACTGTCCGGATGAATTGCGGATCTGCACACAACGGTCCTTTGGCCAAAGGATGCGAGCATTGCCTTATCGGAGCAAAAATGGTTTTGTTCGTAAGTGGAAAATGCGACACGGGATGTTTTTACTGTCCCGTTTCTTTGGAGAAAAAGGAAAAGGACGTCATTTACGCAAACGAAGGACGTGTTGAAACCGTCGAAGAAATTCTAGAGGAATCTATTTCGATGGATGCAACAGGCGCAGGCATAACGGGCGGAGATCCGTTACTCTGTATCGACAGGACTGTAAAACTCATAAAAATTTTGAAAGAAAAATTCGGACCGGAATATCATATTCATCTCTATACATCAACAATGGATTTGGATAAAATTAAAAAAGTTGAAGAAGCCGGCCTAGATGAAATCCGTTTCCACCCAAGTGAAAATATTTGGGATGCTATGGAAAAAACACCCTTGGAAAAAATAGTTCACGATACATCAATGGATGTTGGTATTGAAATTCCAGTACTTCCAGGATTTGAAAAAGAAATGGATGAACTCATAACATATGCTGAAAAAATCGGTATAAAATTTGTAAACCTTAACGAATTAGAATTTTCCGAAAGCAATTGGGACATGATGGAAAAACAAAACTATGAATTGAAAGGAGAGTTATCATCTGCGGTATTGGGATCCGAGAAAATTGCTCTTAATCTTTTGAAAAAACACAAAAAAATGTCAGTTCACTTCTGTTCTTCATCGTTCAAGGATGGAGTTCAACTCAGAAACAGACTTACTCGCCGTGCAAAACACATTGCGAAACCATTTGATGTAATAACGGAAGATGGTACAATTATGAGAGGGATTGTTTACTCCAACAATCTTGAAGAACTTCGTAACAAACTTTCAAAAGATTTCAAAGTTCCAGATGAATATATGGAAGAAAACTTTGAAAGAGGGTATATGATGATTGCCCCCTGGATTTTGAAAAAGATAGTAAAAAAGCTTGATTTTAAATGCTACATTGTAGAAGAATACCCTACAGCAGATTGTTTGGAAGTTGAGCGTATTCCATTGTAATTCTAAAAGAGCCAGACTCAAAAAAATAGATATTTTGATTCCGCCCCGAATGGGGCGGAATCTGTATTTGAAATCGTTTGCGGCATCCGACAGGATGCACCGATCGTCGGGGGTTCACGATCAGTCTACACTGATACTTTGAATCTCGTGATGTCTGTTGACGATATCTCTAGCGATGCGAAGGTTTTTACCAGATTTACCGATTGCACGACCTTTGAGTTTAGGGTCTACGGTAATCGTGGCATGCGTAATCGCATCACGTTGCTCGATTTCGACTTTCTGAGGATTATATATATGGAACACGTTTTTAACGAACTGCTCCGGATCCTCGGAGTATTCTACGACCTGGATATTTTTTCCGGTCTTTTCTTTGAGCTTAATTACATGCTCGCCTTTTTTACCAACGGCTATATTTCCCTGACCTTTCTCAACAACGTAAACTAATTTATCGTCTGCATCCATGCAATCGATTACATTTGCTTTTGTTATTGCTTCGAACAGCGAGATATACCGAAGTGTATCCTCGGTAAGTACGATATCAGCGGACATATTTCTCACAGCGTTAAGATGTTAGAGGTACCTTTGTCTATGACCACGAGTGCGGACACGGAGAATGGTTTACCACAGAGGGCGCCCAACTCCATGTTGTTACCCTCGTATACGTGTACCTTCACACCGATATCGGTGCCTGTAAGAAGTTCGCTAGGGCAGTTTCTAGATAAAATAATCATCTGTGCCTTTCCGGACTTAAGTGCTTTCTCAGTCTGATCTACTCCGAATTCCACCTGACCGGTGGTGATTGCGGATTTCAATGCTCTACCTATGTCTATCATTGTTCATCCCCCTTTTTGGGTGTGTAAATAAGGTTTACTGCGCCGGTACCCAGTGTGACTGGCTGACCGACAATAATGTTTTCTGTTACTCCTTCGAGGCCGTCCACCTCTCCGATCATTGCAGCGTGTAACAAGTGTGCTGCGGTAATTTCAAAGGCTGCTCTTGCGAGAACCGATGATTTCTTACCAGACACACCGTGTCTACCGATAGCTTTCACGTAACCATCATTGGTCATAAGATCTGCTACAAGCATAATGTGTCTAATGTCTACATCGAGACCTGCTTCTCCGAGTGTTTCCATTGCTTCGTGAATAATCGAATTCCTTGCGGCTTCGATTCCCAAAACATCGGCTACTTCCAAGATGCTGTTGGTCATGATTCTGTTAGCGTCGACGCCTTCAATTCTGAGAACTTCTTTAAGATTGCTACCTTCGGTAATAATCTTCCATTCTCCGCCTGTTTTGCTGAGAACAGCTCTCTTGATTCCGTCGATTCCTTTAATCTTAGCGTTTTTGACCCCGTCATAAATCGTCTGAAGCTTCTTGAAAGAAGATTCGTCAGATGCAATAACAAGATCGAATCCTTCAACCTCTACGAGGCCACGGGCCGCTTTGATTTTGTTAAGTTTTTCAAAGATGTCATCGACTGTAAGTCCACGGTCTTCCATTTTACGGATGTCGGGTCTGATTACAAGTCTCATTCCAGTAATATCGGTCTCTACAGATGCGACATCCTGGAGTGCTGTCATCTCGATGTTTGATGCAACGTGGCGAGCCACGTTTTCATCTTCTGCTGCGATTCCGATCAAGGGAATCTGCATTGAAGGTGTACTGGGGATGCGCCTTGCATCCACGATTTCAATCAACCTGGGCAAACCCTGTGTAACGTTGATGTTTGCAACTCCCGCATAGTGGAAAGTACGCATGTTCATCTGTGTACCGGGTTCACCGATGGACTGTGCTGCCATGACTCCTGCGGATTCATTACGGTCCATTGTGTGGCTGAGATACATACGATTTGCTACGGTGAGCAAATCGATGCATACTTTGTCATCGAGCTCTGCATTTCTCATGCGGGCTGCGATATCGACTACTACTTTTGAAGGAAGTGAAATATTTTCCTTTACCATCAAATCGAGAAGTCTCTTTTCATCCTCTGTGTATTCGTAAGGATTGAAAACTTCCACCATTGGGACGACAGGCTCGAGATCTTCAACTGCCTTTTTGGCTTTAGATGATGATCTGGATGCACGTTTTCCAACTTTTGTGATAACAGAAACGACCTCTTCCTCTGAAAGTCCAACTTCCATTACTTCTTCGACTGATGCCTGACTGATAGCGGAAAGTGTATTGTACTTTGTTAGAAGCAATATTGCGGTTTCTTCGCTTATTCCTCTGGTCATCAAAGCTTTCATTGTATCTTTCTTAGCCATCTTATTCACCTCCATCGAAGTCGGTTTCGACATCGTCGTATTCGGAATCCTCGTCTTCGAGATATTCCATCTCATCTTTCTCGCGTGAACCGTAGTCTTCTCCTACATCTTCACTTTCAAGGTTGAGGAGTGTGTCTGCATTGTCTCCAAGGACTTCTGCGAACAAATCATCGAGATCGATTGCTTTTCCTCTTACAGATCTTGCAGGGTCGATTCCATCTTCTCCGTATTTGAACTGAACGATTGTTCCGACTGTGTTCCTAACGGTTCCATCTGCTGTAAGTTTAAGATCTTCGAGAGCAGACACAAGTCTTCTCTGCATGTAACCTGATCTTGATGTCCTGACAGCTGTATCAACCAAACCTTCTCTTCCTCCCATTGCGTGGAAGAAGAACTCGGTGGGTGTAAGTCCGGATTTGTAGGAGTTTGAACAGAAACCTTTGGCGTATGCACCGAGATCGTTCTCTTCGAAGTGAGGAAGAGTCCTGTTTCTGTATCCTCTTGCGAGCCTTTCACCACGAACAGCCTGCTGACCGACACAACCTGCCATCTGAGACAAGTTAAGCATCGAACCACGGGCTCCGGTCTGTGCCATGATAACTGCGGGGTTTGCCATACCGAGGTGTTTACCTGCGACACGACCTGCTTCATCACGAGCCTGTCCGAGAACTTTCATGACTTCTACTTCGAGTGTCTCTTCGAGTGAACGTCCGGGCATGATATCAAGGATACCGTCGTTGAATGCCTGAACAAGGCTTGTCACTTTGTCGATACATTCATTGTTGTAATTTTCAATCTGAAGTGCTGCTTCCAAAGGAATATCTTCATCGTCGATACCGGTACTGAATCCGTGATTCATGAGTGCACCGAGTGCGAGTCTTGTAACTTCATTGACGAATTTACATGCTGCATCCGAGCCGAAATCACGAGCGATTGTATCAAGGATTTTTCCTTTGCTGTTTCCGATTGCTTTCACATCGATTGTTCCCATGAGGAGCTGACCTTCACGGATTTTGACATATGCGTCAAATTCACACTCTTCTTTCTTACAAACTTTACATTTCTGACAAATGTTTGATTTGAAAGTTGAGCGGAAAGTATCGGGAAGGACCAATGAAAACAACTGTTTTCCAGTCCAGTACTCATTTCCTTCCTCATCTACGAGAGGCTTGGGGATTTCCATGTTATCAAGCTTTGAAATGATATTCATTGCTTCTTCAAGGTTGAATCTTGTGTCTCCGTGCGTAAGGAAGTATGCTCCGGTGATATGATCGTGAACCGCACCTATGATAGGTCCGCCGTATCTGGGTGAGAGAATGTTCTCCTGTACCTGCATCAAAATGCGGGCTTCTGCACGTGCCTCATCGGACTGCAGAACGTGAAGGTTCATTTCATCACCGTCAAAGTCAGCGTTATATGGAGGACAGACACAAAGGTTGAACCTGAATGTACGTCCGGGCATGACTTTTACGCGGTGTGCCATCATAGACATTCTGTGAAGTGAAGGCTGCCTGTTGAAGAGAACTACATCTCCGTCGATAAGCTGTCTTTCTACAGTGTAATCGATCTCGATACCTTCTGCGACATCTTCGGCGTTACGGTCTGTAACTCTGATCCTTCTTCCATCACCGCGAATAACGTAGTTGACTCCTGGGAAGTATCCGTCATCCTCTGGGGGTTCAGGTCCGCGGGCAACCATTGTTTTTACAGCGTCAATGTTGTACTCGTTTACGTGAACGGGTACTGTAAGTTCTCTTGCTGCGAATATAGGTACTCCGACATCGTTGATTGACAACATGGGGTCGGGGGAAATAACTGTACGAGCTGAGAAGTTAACACGCTTACCAGACAAGTTGGATCTGAAACGACCTTCTTTTCCCTTAAGCCTCTGTGTAAGAGTCTTGAGGGGACGTCCGGATCTGTGCCTTGCGGGTGGAATTCCTGAAGTCTGGTTGTCAAAGTATGTTGTGATGTGGTACTGAAGGAGTTCCCACAAATCTTCAACGATAAGCTGAGGTGCTCCTGCATCACGGTTTTCTCTGAGTCTCTGGTTAATCCTGAGAACATCAACCAACTTGTGAGTAAGGTCATCTTCTGATCTGTCACCCGAGTCGAGTGTGATTGAAGGCCTGACTGTAACTGGTGGAACGGCAAGTGCTGTGAGAATCATCCATTCGGGTCTGCATGTTCCGGGGTCCATACCGAGTGTGATAAGGTCCTCATCGGGAATGCGTTCAAGTCTCTCGCGAACTTCCTTAGGAGTGAGTTTGTGATTATCGTCGACTTCCCTGAATGTTGTAGGTTTGTCGAGTTTAATCTTAATCTGTTCTTCACCGCAGTAGGGACAGATTCCTTTTGTGGATGCGTCCTTTGCTGTTTCTTTGGAGAAGTTCTTGGCGTCGATTGTATCTCCACCGAGTTCTTCCATGCGGTTCATGCTGCCTCTGCGAGCATCAATCTGCTCGGGTGAAAGCATAATCCTTCCGCATTTGCGGCAGGTGGATTCCAACATCATTTTGATGTCTTTTATGAATCCAACGTGGATTACGGGCATTGCAAGATCGATGTGACCGAAGTGTCCGGGACATTCATCGACTTTACAACCGCAGGTTTTACAGCGGAGTCCAGGTTCGATAACTCCCATGTGGGGGTCCATAAGACCCATATCGATGGGGTATCCTTCATCATCGTATGTGTCAGCAGTAATGATTTTTGTTGCTGACATTTTTCTAATCTCCTCGGGGGAGACGCAGGAGAACTTTATTGTTCCGATTCTCTTGGTAATTCCGTAGGTCATCTCAAATCCTCCAGCTGAAGTCTCATGGCAACACCAAGCGACAGCAATTCATCCATAAGGAGTTTGAATGCATACGAGGTCTGCACGAGGTAGATACTTGAGTTGTTCTTACACACGGGGCAGTAGAGTGAACCGTGTTTGTCCATGATTGCAATGTGACCGCACTTGGGGTTACCGCAGATGTACTGCTGGGTACCGTCAGACTCGTCCAAAAGACGGTCTTTGATAACCATTGCAGCTCCGTGACCGATAAGACAGTCACGTTCCATTTCTCCGAACCTGAGACCTCCCTGTCTGGAACGTCCTTCGGTAGGCTGTCTGGTAAGAATCTGTACGGGACCGCGTGAACGGACGTGCATTTTACCGCTAACCATGTGGTGAAGTTTTTCATAGAAAATTACACCAGTGTAAACATCAGTCTGAATCATGCGTCCGGTCCTACCGTCGTACATGACTTCTTTTCCTGTGTTCTTGAATCCGTTTCTTACGAGACCGTCACGGATTGCTTCTTCGTTCTCTCCGGAGAAGGCTGTACCGTCGATGATACGTCCTTCCATTGCACCGACTTTACCGGCGATCATTTCGAGAACGTGACCGATGGTCATACGTGAAGGGATACCGTGGGGGTTAACGACGAGATCGGGTGTGATACCGTCTTCGGTGAAGGGCATATCACACTGGTCGACAAGACGTCCGATAACTCCTTTCTGTCCGAACCTGGAGCAGAATTTGTCTCCCAATTCGGGAACCCTTTCGTCTCTGATTTTAACTCTAACGAGTCTTGAACCGTTTTCGGATTCTGTAACCATAACTGAATCAACGAATCCTTTTTCACCGGGTCTAACGGTAACAGATGTTTCTCTCCTCTTCTGAGGTGTGAGGAAGTCTGTTTCTTCTTCAAGGAAACGAGGTGGTGAGGTTTTTCCGATAAGAACGTCTGCACCAGAAACGTCGGATTCAGGTGCAATAAGACCGTCTTCACCGAGTGAGGCGTATGCCATATCTGCACGTGCACCCATGACATCAGGGGATGGAATTTCGAAGTGATCTTCCTGTCCACCGGGGTAGCGGCGTTCTTCTGTACGGTATGATCTCAAGAATGTAGATCTTCCAAGTCCTCTCTGGATAGAACTCTTGCTCATAACGAGAGCATCTTCTATGTTGTATCCGTGGTATGAAAGAACTGCAATACAGAAGTTCTGACCGGCAGGCCTGTGACTGTATCCCATAAACTGCATGGTCTGTGTCTGAACGACAGGGACCTGGGGATAGTGCAAGAGGTGACCTCTTGTATCGGGCCTGATACGGTAGTTAGATGCGGGGATACCCAATGCCTGTTTTGCCATACCTGCTCCGAGTGTAACACGAGGAGCCGAGTTGTGTTCAGGGTATGGAACAATACCTGCAGCGACACCAAGAATCATCATTGGGTCAACTTCCATGTGGGTGTGTTCGGGCCTGAGTTTTGTAGGTACGGTAAATTCTGCACCGCAGTATCTGCATTTGAGGATTACATCGCCTTCGGAACCGGGGTTGATCCAATCTGCATCGGTTACTGAAAGTGCGTGATCGCATGATTCGCATCTTGCAGGCACGTCGAATGCATCGACTGCGACAAGTGCGTCTTCTTCCTCTTCTGCATCAATCCACTCGATGATACCTTCGCGGAAAAGATCGTTCCATTTGACTTTCTTATCACGAATACCTTCGATGTGTTTTCTTGTAAGCATAATCCTTCCGTCTTTGACAACGAGAAGTGGGCGTCTGAGACGGCCTTCATCACAATTGATGATTACTTCATTCATGTCTTTATCATAACGGACGTTGATTTCGTTTGTGAGAAGTCCGCATCTTCTGCGGTCACGGATTGTTTCCACGAGCTGTTCTGCATCATCGTGGGATCCAATAAGATCTCCGTTGACGTATACACGGACTTTATACTGACTTGCAGGTCCCACGTCATAATCTTTGAGAATCCATTTGACATCGGATTCAGGATATCCTTCTGAAACATCGATAATGAGTGCTGCGTTCTTAACAAGACCGCAGTTCTGACCTTCAGGTGTTTCTGAGGGACAAAGTCTTCCCCACTGTGTGGGGTGCAAGTCACGAGCTTCGAAGTGAGGCTGGCTTCTTGTAAGTGAAGATGTAACTCTCCTAAGGTGAGACATTGCAGACAAGTTGGATGTTCTGTCGAGCAATTGTGATACACCTGCGCGACCTCCGACCCAGTTACCGGTTGCAAGTGCGTGAAGCAACTTGTGGGTAAGAAGATCAGGACGGATAGAAGAGGAAATGTTAAGTTCGCTCTTCTTGCGGCCCCAGTTTCTCTCAAGCTGATATTTGAGATCTTTCATGAGGCTGCTGAAACTTGTTCTGAAAAGATCTTCCATGAGATCTCCTGAAAGTTTGAGTCTCTTGTTGGCGTAGTGATCCTTATCGTCCTCTTTCCTTTCTCCGAGTGAAAGTTCGAGAACTGAACGGGCAATACGTCCAAGGAAGATTGCTTTCTTCATACGGTCTGCTTCTGTGTCACCGAGGTGGGGGAGAAGAGAGCGGTCGAGAATGCTTTCTACTTTCTTTATTCTGTATTCTTTTGCCTGACCTGCGGCGAAGTTCCTCTCAAGGAAAAGAATTGCATCTTCTTGAGTCTGGAATCCGTTGGGTGCGTAGGTCTTTTTATCGTAAGAGCTTTCAATGTTGGCATAAACAATGTTTGCCATGTTTTCGCTGGACACGATTGTGTTGTAGATTTCCTGATCGGATTCCATTCCCAACGCTTTCATAAGTGCGATGAGAGGGATTGAACCGGATGCTACGGGAACGGATACCATGATGGTACCGTCTTTCTTCTTTTCTACAAGTGTCAATGCGCGGTAGCCGTCTCTCTGGGAGAAGACTTTTGCAACTTCTACGGCAGAGCCGTATTTCTCGTTATATTCGACCATTACTCTGTTAGGAGCAAGATCTTCAAGGGTGATCAAGACTCTTTCAGTTCCACCGATGATAAAATATCCACCGGGTTCTCTGGGGTCTTCTTTGTTGGCAATAAGTTCTGCTCTGTAGTCTTTATCTGTGAGCTGAACTTCTTTGTGGAATTCGATGACCTCTTTGTTGATGTTACATCCTTTGGATTTAACCATCATGGGGAGATCTCCGACGTGAATCCATTTCTCACTTTCTGGAATTTCTTTCTCGATACCATCTTCGAGAACATCAAAGTGAATGAAAACAGGTGAAAGGTAGTTAAGATTTCTAAGCCTGGCTTCCATAGGTGTGAGTTCGTGGCTGTAACCATTCGCTTCCATGACCTTGGGTTCATCTATACGAATTGTGGGTTTTGCCTGAGCGCTGATTTTTCCATCTTCGTCTCTGACTCTTCCGATACGGATTTCTATGTTCCTGCCGCCTGTGCGTTCAGGATCTAATTTGATTATACCACGGTCTGCGTCATCTGTAGGGACTCTGAGATCGTCGACAATTCTCTGCATTCTGCTGTTGGGATTGTCGGTTGATGCAAGGAAGTCATTGAAAGACGAGATGTGGTGATTGACGATACTGCGCTCATCGAAATACAATTTTACTAAATCTCTCAAAAAAATTACCCCCTTGTGACGAGTCTATATGCGACGAACTCCTGAGCCGTCTCACTTTTCCTCACTATTTTTACTACGCATCCTTCATCGATAGGACCATGGATGTTCTCCAATACTCTTATTCCTGCGTCACTCTTTCTGATTTTGGGAAGTTGGTCGCGAGTAATGCCCATTTTTGTAAGCATTGCTTCAGTCTCTTCCTCGGACAGAATGTGGTGCTCAGGCACAAGATTGTGCAAGAGAACGTTAAACGAGATGTTGTCTACTGCCAAGTGAAATCACCCTATATTTTACTCCGCCTTGCGGTTCAGCGGGAAACTTGTTTGAAAAGAAAATATTATCATTATTTTACAACTCCATACTTGATCTACCGTTGATCGCTCATGAAGACCATCATGCGGGCCTGAAGGGATTCGAACCCTTGACCACCTGATTAAAAGTCAGATGCTCTACCTAGCTGAGCTACAGGCCCTTGGATAGCTTAAAGCTTGTAATTAGTGGGAAAATAGTTCTCCTATTTAATATCTACCCTATTATGTGATTGGAGCGTGTAATGGAATCAGACAATATGTGAAAAACAACCGAAGATTGTTTGAAATGAAACGTACATTACCCATTATGGATACAACCGACGGAAATGTCATTGAGCTAAAAGTTGCCATGTCGCGGAAACAATCCGAAGCCGGATACGGACGTGCACGCATCGATACATCTACAAGACATGCTCTTGGTGTTGAAATCGGAGATTGTATACTTATTATTGGAAAACGCACAGTTGTAGCCAAAGTTATGAAGGGAGCTCCCGAAGACGAAGGGGTTGGAATTATTCGTATTGATGGTCTCACCAGAACAGATGCAGGCGTTAGTGTAGATGAAAACGTAAAAGTAAGCATTTGCGACCCCATGCCTGCAGAAAAAGTTGTTTTAGCTCCAAATATTCCCAGCGGAAAGAAAATTCGTTTCGAAGAAGGAATGGAAGGAATATTCCGCAATGGATTGTTATCAAGACCTTTAATAAAAGGGGCAAATATCATTGTTCCAAACGTAGCATTGATGGGAAATCGTTCCACATTCTGTGTTATAAGCACTTCACCACAGGGAGCCGTTATTGTTGGACCCGAAACAGAAATTATAGTTAAGGAAGATTCTTCTACTGTTTCTGAAGATTACAAAGACCAAATCACGTATGATGAAATCGGTGGATTGGAAGATGAACTCAAAAGAATAAGAGAGATGATTGAACTCCCTCTGAAACACCCTGAACTTTTTGATCGCATGGGCATTTCTGCACCCAAAGGTGTTCTTTTGTACGGACCTCCCGGAACAGGTAAAACGTTGATTGCAAAGGCTGTTGCTAACGAAGCGGGTGCTAGTTTCTTTGCTATACAGGGCCCAGAAATCATGGGTCGCTATTATGGTCAAAGCGAAGAACGGTTGAGAGAAATCTTCAAAAATGCTGAAGAAAATGCACCCAGCATAATATTCTTGGATGAAATTGACTCCATTGCTCCAAATCGTGATACTGTTTATGGAGAAGTTGAAAGACGCGTAGTTGCGCAACTTCTTGCATTGATGGATGGTTTGGGCGGTCGCGGAGATGTTATTGTAATCGGTGCCACAAATAGAGAAGATTCTATAGATCCTGCACTCAGACGCCCGGGCAGATTTGATCGTGAAATAGAGATTGGAATCCCTGGAAGCAAAGGAAGAAAGGAGATTCTAGATGTACACACGAGATCTATGCCCTTGTTGGATGATGTGAATATAGATTTACTTTCTACAATGACTCAAGGATTTGTCGGTGCAGATTTGGCTGCACTTTGCAGAGAAGCTGCAATGAAATGCTTAAGCGAAAATATGTCCGAGTTTGAATTAGATAAACCAATTCCTCAATCAATTCTAGAAAAAATGCGCGTATCTATGAACAATTTTACAAGTGCATTGTCTGAAGTTGAACCCAGTGGAATGAGAGAAGTATTGGTTGAAATTCCAAAAGTAACGTGGGCAGATGTTGGGGGCCTAGGAGACATCAAAAAAGAGATTCGTGAAGTTTTCATACCTACGGAACATGCCAAAGCATTCGAACGTCTTGGAATTACTCCGGCCAAAGGAATTCTTTTGTATGGGCCGCCCGGAACAGGTAAAACGTTGATTGCAAAAGCTGTTGCTAATGAATCTGGAGCGAATTTTATTTCAATAAGTGGGCCAGAAATGGCAAGTAAATGGCTTGGAGAAACAGAACAAGCAGTCAGACAAATATTCAAACGTGCCAAACAAATGGCGCCATGTATCATTTTCTTTGATGAAATCGATGCGGTAGCACCCATTCGTGGAACCGGGGACTCGTCTACGTGGGAAAGAGTTGTAAATCAGATGCTTTCTTCGATGGATGGTGTAGAAAGTCTTCGTAATGTTATGATTATGGGGGCAACAAACCGCCCTGACATGATTGACCCTGCACTTCTTAGACCGGGTAGATTTGACAGATTGATTATGATTGGAAAACCAGATTTGGAGACCCGCCTCCATGTTTTGGAAATTCATACTCGTAATATGCCCCTATTGAATATAGATCTCATGGATATTGCCGAAGTTACAGACGGCTATGTTGGTGCGGATTTGGAAGCTATTTGCAGAGAAGCAGGTATGGCCGCATTCCGTGAAAATCCTGGAATTGTTTTTGTTGAAAAAAGACATTTCGACATTGCTTTGAAAAATTGCAAACCTTCGGTTGATCAGAAAACATTCGAAAGTTATGAACGTCTTGGCATGGAGATCAAGAAACGTAGAGGTAGCTGGGACAATGCACCTTTGTACGGTTAAAGATCTTTAACCATATATGGGCGTTCTAAATCATATCCCAGTGATCTGTAATATCCTCTTACACCGACTCCGCTTGTGATGCGAATGCGCTTTGCCTTGTCTTCTTTAGCAATACGCTCCGCGGCCTCAACCAGAGATTTTCCAAATCCTCTGTGCTGCCAATCTTCACCATCTTTTCCAATTGCAGTCATACGGCCGAATACTTTCAATTCACGGATTGTCGCCATTTCTGAGCCGTCTGTCCTTAAACGAACATAACCGACAAGCGAATCTTTGTATTCTAATGAAATAAAACGTTCAACTCCGCCTGATGCTTCATATTCCTGGACATTCATGATAATATCATCTGGATTATCCAGGGTTTGATTTGTGTGACCTACTTCCCTGCAACGTATACACCTGCAAGGGCGCTTTTCTTCGACCAACCTATCTTGAACCAATTCACGGATATTACTTCTTACAATTCCTGCTGAAATTTGAGGTACTGGAATATCTCTCTGAACCCTCTGAATACGCACATATTCAGGAACGGATGCTTTCATATCTGCAAGAAGAGAAATTGCTTCTTCCAATTCATACGGAGTGTATTCTCCGGCCACCCACATATCGTAAAGTCCAGTCCCTGCAACGACAAGCGTAGGGTAAAACTTTAACATATCAGGTTTAAAATTCGGATCTGAGAATACCTTATGGAAACATTCCAAATCTTTTTCAGGATTGGAGCCCGGAAGTCCGGGCATAATATGATAACAAATCTTTAACCCATGATTTTTACAACTAAGTGTAGATTCTGCAATATCTGCAACGGTATGGCCTCTGTTTACGGCTAAAAGAATTGGGTCATCTAAAATCTGAACTCCCAATTCCACTCTGGTTGCACCCAATGCCATTGCTTTTTCGATTTGTTCATCTTTGAAAACATCAGGACGTGTTTCTACGGTGAGACCGACACACCTGTGCTCTGCAGTTTCGTTCCAAAATTGTGCAGTTTCCAAATCTGGAGCTTCACGACCATTCATTGCATCGAAACAACGACGAACAAACCAATCTTGATAATCAGGTTCACGAGAAGTGAATGTTCCGCCCATAATAATCATGTCAATTTTATCAGTTTTATGGCCAATTGCTTCCAATTGGGTTATTCTATCGACAACTTGTCTGTATGGATCGAATTCATTACGCTCTGCACGTCTTGCCGCAGGCTCTTTTCCGGTGTATGATTGGGGGGAGCCATTGTCCACACCTCCGGGACAGTATGTACATTTGCCATGCGGACATGGGAAAGGAGATGTCATTACCGCAACGACTGCAACTCCCGACATTGTACGCATGGGTTTCTTGATTAGGAATGGTTCAACTGTTTTACGCTCTTCGAGCGTAACATCTGCTAAAATCTCCGAATTCGGAGGGACTGAAAGAAGATTGAAATTCTTACAAAGAGATACTTTGACCTTTTGTAAATTATCGCGAGTGGTGATTTCACCGGAGAGAATTTTCTCAATTATACAACGATTAAAATCATATCCCATCTGATCATCCGTAATAGATTCCGTCGCATTTTTTTGTAACATCTGCGACTTGGGGGGCGTCTTCTATCAAATCCAGATATATAATTTGAGAAACTGGAAGGAATCTAACACGTCCGGATCCGAGTTCTAATACTAGAGATGTGTCACTTCCAATCATGGAATAACCACGGAACACAGCCTCCATATCTTCGGCATCGATGCATTTTATTGAGTATTTTGCATCTTTTGTGATTTTAAAATCTTTATCAGTCATTGAGATTCCTTTTCCTCTGATACGAGTTTTTGGAAGTGTGCCACGGTTTTACGGTAACTGTCCATAGCCATGTTTACATTTGCTTCTGTAAAACTCCATGCTTTGGATAAATCCCCGTATTTGATGCGGTATCCTTTACGAATTTGTCCTTCGAACTCCACATCCATGCTTTCCAAAAGATCCATTGATTTTAATTTGTTAATATGTCTGTATACGGTTGGTTTAGTTGTATTAAGCAACACAGCCAATTCTTCTACAGCCCATGCTTTCATAGAGTTTTCCATAAAAAATTCCATAAAAAGACGGTATGGGACACTCTCACGAACACTTGTTGCAGATGTTTTTGGATCGTATCCTTTAGGTATATAGCCTATTTGCACCAAAAAAGTCTCAGCGATTACATTTATGTCATCTACTGAACTTAGAGGCGTATTGCTGACTACCTGCAATTCGAACGCCATTTTAACTCCCCGTTATAGATATGAGTAAAGGTGGTATTTTAATTTTTATCGACTAAAACAATTTTTACAAATCATTTGATAAAATTAAATGACATTTCTGATATTATCTATCGCTTTAACCAAACTGGTAGTTGGGATTACAGTAGATACAGGAATTGTAAGTATTTTTTCAACTGTGGGTGCAACTATAGGTGCACATACAACACCTATTGCCCCATCACGCTCGGCGCGCAAAGACGCAATGATTGCGTCCTCCACGGTACTTACGGGATATTCTCTAACATCCACTACAAGATCGTCAAATTCTACCTCAGAGGGCAAATCATCCAAAACTGTATCTGATGCAATAACTGCGATGAAATTATCCGATTCTGAAGACATTGATTTTAAGATCTTGAGAATCTGACGAACAGTACGTAAGTTAGGTTCTCTTTTTTCTTCCAAAATTTTGTACATAGTACTTTTTGATAATCCTGACGCATCACAAAACTCGTTTACCGTCATATCGAGTTCGTCGACAATCATAGATTTTAAAGCTTTTTGAAATCCGCCTTCTTCTCGAAGCATACCAGAAATGATGTCTTGAACTGGCATTATTGAACCTTCTTTGAATAATCGGCTGCAGCCAAACCTGCTATGGCCCCTTGGCCCACGGCTTTAGCAACCTGCCAGGGTTTACCTGTAATGTCTCCGCAAGCAAAAACACCCGGGACTTCGGTAGAACAGTCTCCGTTTACCTTTATGGTATCGTCCATTTCGGGCATAACATCCAAGTCCATTGCTAAATCAACAGAAGATCTAGCTCCCAACTCGATGAATACTCCATCTACTTCGATTTCAGAAGATTCCAAAACCAAAGATTTGACTTTTTCATCACCGCGAATTTCTTTGGGAATATCAGATATTTTTTTGACACCCGCGTCTACAGCACGTTTAACCATGACTTCAGAGGCCTTAGTATCTTTTGAGACCCAATAGGTTTCTGAAGCATACTTTGTCATCATTTCTGCCGATGCTGCCGCTTCGGTTTCATCACCGATTATTACAACTTTTTTACCCTTGTAAAAATTACAATCACAGACGGCGCAATAACTTACTCCGCGCCCCTGCAATTCTTTTTCACCGGGAATCCCCAACTTTACACGAGAAATTCCTGTTGCTAAAATAATTGATTTCGCATGGATGTTGTTTCCATTCTCGGATACAACATCAAAATAATCTCCGTCGCGAGATACCGAAAGAATATTTTCAGAATAAACTTCGCATCCCGAATCGATTGCTTGTGACAATCCTGCAGAAAGCATGTCATCTCCGCTTGTGTTCTCAGAAATGGCAAAATAATTTTCCACATGAGTTCCAGCCATGGCACTGTTGGAAATTTTTCCAAACAGCACCACTGAAACTTTCTTCCTAGCTGCATGTATTGCAGCCTGAATCCCTGATGGTCCAGAACCGATTATTACGACGTCTGCGCTTGTCATTTATAGAGACTCGAGATATGAGATTATGTCTTCTTTAGGTCTGAGGCCGACAAGAGGTGCGACAGGGACCCCGTCTTTGTAAATCAAAAGTGCGGGAATTGCATTGATTCCGAGCTGTCCTGCAAGCATTTGGTTCTCGTCTGTGTTCATTTTTGCAACAGCGACTTTACCTTCGAGATCGACTGCAAGTTCGTCTATGATGGGTCCCATCCTTCTGCAAGGTCCGCACCAGGGCGCCCAACAATCGATAAGTACGAATTTGTTCGATGCGATGAAATCATTAAATGTTGCTTCTGAAAGTTCTGTAACCATCTGGTTCACCTAAAAGGAGTATCACTTCCTTTTTATTATAAACATTGCCTGCATAAGGCCTGTTTAAGCCAGCTCTCTGAACAGCGATGAAAATGCAATTTTCAGTTTCATGCCCACTGTTCTTTTTTCATACTCCGAACAAGAGTATTCAGTACAGTAATTTAAATCCTCAAAGAATACATCATTCATCTCTTTTCCAATTTCTTGAGAATAGATCATTGCGTTTGTTTCGAAGTTGAGTTTTAATGAACGGTCGTCAAGATTTGCAGATCCCACAGATACATAAAAACCATCAGATACAATCGTTTTTGAATGTACGAAACCACGATTATACATGTATACTCTGACTCCTGCGAGCATTAATTTATTCGCTGCAGAAATATTATTCCAGAATACAAATGGATGATCGGGTTTATCAGGAATAATTATGCGGACATCCACGCCGTTTGCGGCTGCAACTTTTAATGCGTATAAAATCGCATCATTTGGAAGAAGATAGGGTGTGTGAATGTAAATTGATTTTTTTGCTTGTCTGATCATACACAGATATTGCATCTGAACGGGATTTTCTTCGGCTACGTCCGGACCTCCCGATACGAGTTGCATCCCACCATGGCCGAATTCTTCTGTAAACATCTTTCTCTTAAACAAACGATCAATATCTGTTATATCGATTTTGTTTTCACTGGCATAATTCCAATCAAGACAGAACCTAAGATTAAGAATTGCGGTTCCGGTACCGATTACACGAACTGCCGTATCTCTCCAATAACCCAGCGGACCTTTTCCGAGATATTCATCCCCGATATTAAATCCACCGACATATGCGATTTCACCATCTATAACTGCAATTTTTCTATGATTGCGATTATTCTTTTTAGGACTCAGAATAAGAGTTACAACATTATGGAATAATGCAAATTCACCACCCGCGGCAACAAATTTTTTGATTGCTTTCTTGGGTCCTTTACCGTTTCCGAACGCATCTGTAAGAAGTCTTACCTGCACGCCTTCTTTCACTTTATCTGTCAGGATTTGAAGTAATTCATTCCCAAGTTCATCGTCGCGAATGATATAATATTCCAAATGAATGTATTCTTTGGCATTTCTGATATCTTCATAAAGCCTATCAAATTTATTCTGACCGAGTGTGTAAAGTTCAAAATCGTGATTATCTCCTATCCCGATTCCACCCGTGTTCCTTATTGCATGTACAAAAGAAACAATTTCTTTTAACTCGGGATTGTCTTTTAACACATCATCAATACCTTTCTTTTCGGCAAGAACATATTTTTGAATTTCATCATCTGTTGCTTCTTTGGGTCTAAATTCATGACGCGTGTAGAATGTTTGTCCCAATAAAAGATACATTATGAATCCCAATAAAGGTAAAAGAATGAAAACCAAAGTCCATAACAAAAATGATTTTGGATTTGAACGTTCCAAATACAACATTGTAAAAATTGTGACTAAATCCACAAGTATTACAATCAAAATTAAATTTCCTACAAGGTAATCCAAAATCATAATATCCTGAACAAAGATAAATTATGTGTTATAAAATATTACTCTGGTGGAATCATAGAATAACATTTCAATACGGGAACTTCGCCTAACTCATCTACGAGAGTATCGAGATCTCTGCCAAACAACTTAGAAAGTTCCTCGTGAAGTTTTTCCATACGATCTGCTCCTCTGTATGCACCTTTGTTAATCAAACGGCTGGAAGAGTGATCGTGTCTGACCAAATGATTGTCACTCACCATATTATCTGCATGAGCCACAATCTTTTCTTCTATTGTACTTGGAATATAATCGCCCAAAGGCAATCCCAATTCAATGGAGTCTTCGTCATCGAGACCTGCACCCGTATGTTTGCGAACAATATTTTCAATTTCGATAGGTAAACCGAGATTGTTGATTATATCCGCACCGATGTTTGCGTGAAATATAGAGTGGGTTTCAGCACGACCGATGTCGTGTAAAAGAGCCCCTGCTGTAACCAATTCTGAATCTGCAGAGGGAATCCCCTCTGCGATTCTGTCAGCAATCGCTCTAACAGTGCAACAATGGATGATTACTCTGCGGTTGCAACCTTCATCGATCAAGAGCTGAATACACTCAGACTCATTTGGATAAATCGACAACGGTTTTCCCCCTTTCGTTAGGGACGACGGTCATTTGTCCGTGCCTATCGGAATATAGAGCTTGACCTTCTGTGAAACGATCCAAGAATATTGCCAGAGCTGAGATTTCAGAGTGTGGCTGATTGCCGACTGAAACATTGAAATCTGCACGTTCATAGACTGCAGGTGGTACTTTTTCAGCACCGACGATAATCATCATATCTTTGTCTTTGGGGATTTTGGTGAGAGCTTCATCCACTCTCTGACCATACATTGTGAGATGAACAACGATTCCATCAAAATCACGAACTGCTTCTTTCCAAGGCAATCCTGTTTCAATTGTATAGTCTCCTCCGAACCGATCCACAACACTGCGTATGTTGGTTTCCAGAACTTCGTCTTTGGTATCGACCATTATTCCGCTTGCGCCCAATGCCCTTGAAGACAAAGCAACGTGTGTTGTTACTCTCTTATCTCTTTCGGGACGATGCCCGATTCTCATAATCCAGATTTTAGACATCTCGATTACTCTTCGCGAATGGCTTCGATTCTGTGTCCGCGATAATCCATTTTGACTGAACGTCTAACCAAGCTTTTGAGCATTGTTGATGTTAAACCAAGTGTTTCGGCGATATCGCCGGAGAATCTGCCGTCTTTACCGACTTCGTTCAAAATTTTACCCTCGATTTCAGCATATTCTTCTGCACCCATCATAGCGGCTGCCAATACATCAGAAATTTCATAAACAGGCCACTGGGCGTTTATGTGGAACGAGGTATAGTAAGTGTGATAAGATTTTTCAGGATAATTCCCGTTTGTGGACAACCAGCGGGTTTCAACCAATTTCATTTTTTCAAAGAAAACAATTGCGTCCCTTCCTTCGGAACCGAATTTAGATTCGATTTCGTCGGCAGTTCTCCATTCTAGGGTCACTTCTTTCAGTACATCCCTTTTCACGGGTGTGTCTACCGACCTGAGCATGGGTACGAGTTCAGACGGTTCGTTGATGACCTTAATTCTGTTCATAGGCTCCCCAATAGGGTTTAAAAATATATATAACCGCGCACAAAAATATCGAATGCTGGCAAATCCGATTGGAAATATATAGAAAAAAATAATTTTTTCGAGATAAGATTTATTAACATCGCTGACAATCGGGAGATTATGGCAAAAGTGAAAGAGCCCGAGCTCAGATTTCAGTGTCTGAACTGCTACAAGACCTACAAAGGTCCTGACGCCGAGCAAAAGGCCCTCGACTGTTGTGGATCCTTCATTCAGGGATGGTGGGCAAACTACAACAAATGGGGAAAACAGTTCTGGTACGGCCGTTAAGCACATCCAGGATACAATCCTGTTTTAAAGATAAACAAAACGATAGTATTAGTCGCAGTGCTATCGTATTAATTTTCCATTTTTACCGTGTTACTTCGTGTCACTCTTAAATATCTAGTATGCAATCAAAGTGCAACATGGCCGCGGACAATAATATTTTTACAGGCACATACAACGAGATTGAATTGTTGGAACGCCATATTCTAATGCTTAAAATCGTTAAAGAGCATCAGCCCGTAGGCCTTACGCGCTTATCTGAAATGTTGGATACCCCAAAACACAAAGTAAGATATTCGCTCAGACTCCTGGAAAAGGAACAATTGATTGCTGCCACTCCGGAAGGTGCTATTGTTACAGATCGTTATGATTCTTTTATGGCGAGTCTCGATGATCAATTTGTTGAATTGATTTCATATATTGGTGATGTGAAATCACGCGTTCTATAACCATATATTGAATCAATATGGCTTCTATGATAGAGACCTGGATTTAATTTCCCAAAAGTTTTAATATATGTCACTCTTTCAACAGATTTAAGCCGTCATAGCTCAGTTGGTAGAGCGTGTGACTGTTAATCACAAGGTCCACGGTTCGAGCCCGTGTGACGGCGCCATACCTTTTTTCGATTTGTAATGTATGCAATATAATGATTTTCGCACATATAGACCGATAATTATTTAACTAAATTTTATACTAATGAGGTCAAAGGGCCTGTAGCTTAGGCTGGTGGAGCGTCTGGCTCATAACCAGATGGCCGTCGGTTCAAATCCGGCCAGGCCCACTATATTTTTTTACACAGTGGTGAAAAGCGTGAATGAACAGATTACAATGCTTCTCTGCGTTGCTGCAGGTGGTGCGATTGGTGCTGTTTTGAGATGTCTTGTTGGAACATATTTTGAAGGGCCTGGCCACTTTCCGTGGAACACATTTATTGTTAATTTTCTGGGATGTTTCTTGATCTCGGTAATCTTCTTTTCCATGGGTGGAATCATATCTCCTAATGTCAAAGCATTTCTATTCATCGGTCTTTTTGGAGCGTTCACAACAATGTCTTCATTCTCTTTGGAAACTATAAACCTCTATGTTTCCGGCGCAGTGGGTCTTGCCATAGGGAATTTCCTGATGAATACTGTTGTTTGTCTCGGAGCTGGAATTTTAGGTCGTTGGATCGGACTTCTGTTTGTCTGAATGATTATTTTTCGTAATCCAATGAAATCGGAATGCGAACAAATTCCTATATATTTTGAAGGCATGGGGGCTGTAGATTAATATGGAAATTCCAAAAATTTCGCTCACCGCAAACCAGAAACTCGTAGCTGTCGCAACAGTTGCCGTTTTGGTTGTACTCATCGCAACATATCTATTCCACCCCAGTTTCTGAGTTGAAAGATATTTGCCCCAAACTGTTCGATATAGCATGAGCTCTATCGAGATTGTTCTTTTTTCATCAATTTTTTGACACTCTGACACATACGGCAAACCGAAAACCTATATATCCCGCCGTCTTCATCTTCAGTTATATTAGTATGTATCGCGCCCACACGGGCTCGAACTCATACAACAAAATGAGGTAAACGTATGATTGACAAAATGCCGCGTATCCAGAAGGAGATGAATGCATGTCTCCAGTGTGGTTACTGTATCGATGTCTGTGAAGCTCACAATCAGACACCTTGGGAAGCAGTTACACCAAGGGGTAAAATTTATTATCTTACTCAGCTAGATAAAAGAGACGGAATGGACAAAATTCTTGGAAGAAACATCACATTGAGTGAAGATTTCGTTAAAGCCATGTACATGTGTACAGGCTGTGGAAACTGTGAAGCGGTTTGCCACGCAAACATTCACTTGGTAGAATTCTGGGAAAAGGTTAGGACGTGGCTTGTCAAAGAAGGCGTTGGACCTTTGTCCGCACACTCTGCGCTTGCAAGCAGCATTGCAGCAAACCGCAACCCTTACAAAGAACCTGCATCCAAAAGAGATGCATGGTGGCCTGCAGATGTTGAAAGAACCGCAGTTCCTGATGTAATCTTCTTCGCAGGATGTACCGGATCTTACAGAATGCAGGGAATCGCACAGGCAGGAGTTACAGTACTCAGCCGTGGCGGAGTAAAAATGAACTGCCTTGGTGCAGACGAATACTGCTGTACCTCACCTGCTCTTAGAACAGGAAACACAACCCTTACATCCGTTGCAGCTGAAACAGTTGTTACAAAAGCAGATGCGATGGGTGCAAAAGACATGGTTATGACCTGTTCCGGATGTTACAAAACCGTATCACACGATTTCGGTAACTACTTTGCAAGAGCAGGACAGAACGTTTACCACTTCACACAATACGTTGACAAACTCATCAGCGAGAAGAAGATGCCTTTGAACCACGAATTCAAAGCTAAAGTCACATACCACGATCCTTGTCACCTTGGAAGACACTCCGGAGTCTTTGAAGAACCCCGTAACATCTTGAAAAAGATTAAAGGCGTGGAATTTGTAGAGATGACTCGCAACAGAGAAAACTCCAGATGCTGCGGTGCAGGTGGAGGATACAAGAGTCAGTTCAATGATTTTGCAGTTAATATTGCAGCTGAAAGAATCAAAGATGCTGAATCTACTGGTGCAGAAGTCTTGGTTACTTCTTGTCCGTTCTGCGTACTTAACCTCAGCGCAGGCGCAAAGAAGATTGGATCCAAGATGAAGATCATGGATATCTCTCAGGTACTTTTACAGGTTACTGCTCCTATCGAGGAAAAAGCAGAAGAAGAACCATCAAAACCGGTTCCCGCAGCAGCGCCTAAGGCAGCAGTTGTTGCGGAGAAAGCAGAACCTGTTGTAGCAACAGTTGCAACAGAGGATGCAAAACTAGCTGCAGTTGATTCCGAAAATTGGGATGAAATCACATTTGACAACTCTCCCGCGACACTTCTCAGGAGAGCAATATGGAACAAAGGCCTCAGATGCAGAAAGCAGTATGGTCCCGAAAACATAGACATTGCTTTTGTCAAGAGTAAAGTTGCTGTTTTTGTATACGAAAATACAGCAGATAACTCGAAAGACGACGGATTGAAAGCAGATGGCTGGATAGTTCTTCATTTCAAAGAGTCTAGCATCACCGATGGTGAGACTCAGGCTGAAGAAGTTCAGGCAGCAGTCAAAGAGAATCTTCACAATCTTAAGAAGAAGAAAAAATAAACCTATAAGGTGCCGCAAGGCACCTTTAATTTTTTTTAATGCATATGTCATTCGAACTTTTGTCTCCCGAAATTATCGAACAACTGAAGTCCAATGGCATTTTTACACCGACTCCACCTCAACGTGAAGCGATACCGATTATTTCCGCAGGAAAAGACTTACTTTTAGTTGCTCCGACCGGAATCGGTAAAACCGAAGCGGCCATGCTTCCGATTCTAAATTCTATTTTTAAGAACAAGGGAAAACGTGGAATTAGATGCATATATGTCACCCCGCTTCGTGCGCTTAACCGCGATATGCTAAAAAGAATGGAAGAATACGGAAAAGCTCTTGATATTACTGTTGGTGTAAGACATGGAGATACATCAGCAGCAGAAAGAGCAAAACAATCCCGTAAACCTCCGGATATTTTGATCACTACTCCTGAAACACTCCAGATTTTATTCACAGGAAAGAATTTGATTGAACATTTGAAGAATGTAGAATGGTTTGTTATTGATGAAGTACACGAGTTGGTTTCTACAGAGCGTGGAGCTCAATTGAGTGTCGCCATGGAAAGACTAGTGGATATTGCAGGAAATTACCAAAGAATTGGTTTATCTGCAACAGTTGGAGACATAGACGAAGTTGAAGGATTTCTCATGGGTGTTGGAAGAAAAGCCATTGTTTCCAAACATGACACTCATAGAGATTTCAATATAGAAGTTATAAGACCCGTACCTCTTGAATCTGATGCTGTTCTGGAAGACAAACTCCAGGGAGATCCAGATATTGTTGCGGTTATGAAAAGAGCCAGAACACTCATTGAAGATGGGAGATCGACATTGTTTTTCGTCAATACAAGAGAAACAGCGGAATGGCTTGCCGCCCGTTATCATCTTTGGGATGAGAATATTTCAATTGATGTTCATCACGGATCTCTTTCCACAGACAATCGTATGGATATGGAAGATCGTTTCAAACGTGGAGAAATACGTGCTTTGGTCTGTACATCATCTTTGGAACTTGGAATTGACGTTGGTTCTACAGATTTGGTAATCCAATACAACTCGCCAAGACAAGTTGCGCGTATGATTCAGCGTGCAGGTCGTGCAGGACATAGAATCGGGGAAACAATCCATGCAATAATCCTTGCAACATCCCCGGATGAAGTAACAGAATCCTTAGTTGTTGCTAGAAAAAGTGATTCAAAAGAGCTTGAATCAAAACTTGGAAGAACCAGTCCACTTACGGTTGTTGCAAATCAATTGATTGCAATGACTATGATGAATCGTGTTACAAGAGATGATGCGTATAATATTTTCAAACGCTCATACGTTTTCCGTGATTTTGAACGTAAAGACATGGATGAAGTTCTGGAACAATTGAAATCCATCAAAATGATCTTTGAGGATGAGGATGGTTTCCGCAGATCCAAGAAAGGCATGAACTATTTTTATGGAAATATTTCTATGATTCCTGATGAGCGCACCTATATGATTAGAGATATTGGTACACGCTCAATAATCGGAACCTTGGATGAAAGTTTTGTTGCTAGTTTTGCGGAAGAGTATGCCATGTTCATTGCAAAAGGTCGCACATGGCGCATCGTCGAGATGAGAGAAGACGAATTACTTGTAGAAGAAGCCCGTGATGTGGGTGCGGTTCCGTCGTGGGTTGGTTCAGACATTCCTGTACCATATTCAATTGCCATGGAAGTGGGACGTTTAAGACGCTTACAGAATTATGATGATTATCCTGGTGATGAAGACGCTAAAAATACTGCCAGAATGTTTGTTGAAGAACAAAAAGAGAAATTCCCCGTACCCACGGATAAAACCGTAACCTTGGAGATTGGAGATAGACTTGCTATTTTGAATTGCTGCTATGGAACATGCGTAAATGAAACACTCAGTAAGATTTATGCGGCATTGCTTACAGCGCGTTTAGGAGAAAGTGTTGGTGTTTCAACCGACCCTTATAGAATCATATTGGAATTGCCACGTAATGTAAAGAAAGAAATCCTTTTGGATACATTGAAGTCCATTCGTCCTGGGACTATTGAGGCCCTTGCAAGAATTACAATTCTAAATTCAACATACCTCAGATGGAGATTTGTGTATGTTGCTAAAAAATTCGGAATTATTGAAAAAGAAGCGGATCACCGTTTCATGAATTTTACACGTCTTTTTGACATCCATAAAGACACTCCTGCATACAGAGAAGCTGTAAACAAAGTACTTTGGGAAGATTTGGATATTGAGAATACTGAAAAAGTTGTTTCGAATCTAGCCAATGGAAATACAGAATTGATTGTAACTGGAATATCGCCTATTGGATTGGAAGGAATTGTACGTTCGAAAGAACTTATGCAACCTGTACGTGCAGATCATTCAATTCTTATGGCTCTAAAAAAGAGATTGGAAGATGAGGTGCTTTACGCCTCTTGTCTAAACTGCAAGAGCCAGTGGAGAGTAAGAGTAGGTGATGCGCCCAAACGCATCTCTTGTGATAGATGTGGTGGAAACATGGTCGCAGTCACCAAAGAATACGACCGTGAACTGATCAAACTCTTGAATAGGAAAGATGATCTTTCTGAACAAGAAAAGAAAGATGTAAAAAAAGTATATCGTTTGGCAAATCTTGTAAACGAACATGGTGGAAAACGTGCAACAATGGCTTTGGCCGGAAGAGGCGTTGGACCTGATGCGGCATCACGCATACTCAGAAGTATGTATACGGATGAGGACGAATTCTTAAGAGATATTCTGAATGCTGAGATTCTTTACGCCAAAAACAAACGTTTCTGGGATTAAACCACTTTGTTTGTTACTTTACCGATACCGTCGATAGAAGCACACACAACATCACCGGGCAATAATTCTCCAACACCTTCGGGAGTTCCTGTTATGAGTATGTCTCCTTTTTCGATTTTCATATATTTTGAAACATAGGCAATCAATTCAGGCAGGGGAAATACCATAAGGGATGTGCGACCAACCTGCTTTATTTCGCCATTAACAGTAAGTTCCATACGTAAATCGGATACATTTTCTACAGAATCTATTGAAACAGGATCTGAGATTGCTCCGAATGTGTCAATACTCTTTGAAATCGTCCAGGGATTTCCTTCATTGCGTGCCTGATTTTGTAAATCACGTGCAGTAATATCGTTAAATGCTGCAATCTCAGAAATATAGGATAAAGCTTCATCTTTTGGAATATTTTTACCATCTTTCCCAAATATTACTGCTAATTCCACTTCGTGCTGAACGTTTGATATTCCTTCAGGAATTACAATATTCTCCCCGTCTCTGATGAGACATCCGGGCGATTTTAAGAAAACAATGGGCTCTGTTGGAAGTTGAGCCTCTGTTTCAGTCAAATGTGAACGATAATTCCAACCAATACAGATTATTTTACCAGGTCTCATCATGAAAAATTCCCCTTTACTGTAAACTCAGATTTCTTAACTTCTGCTTCGGGTTCTGCAGGGCGTGCTAATTTCACACGTTTGTTTGCTAAAAATCCTTTACACACAATGTAAACTTCAGAAGATGTATCTCTGGATGCAGCGGGGGAATGTGTTCTGACTGAACGGAATCTTGCATTGAGTTCGCGATAGAGTTCCGTTAATTCTTCACCCATGAAAACTTTCATTACAAGTTTTCCGTCTTTTTTGAGTACGCGGTCACAAACATCCACAGCATACATACAAAGATGTACGGAACGCGCATGGTCCATCGTATATTGACCGGAAATGTTCGGAGCCATATCAGATAAAACAACATCTGCCTTACCTCCGAATTTATCGAGAAGTTCCAGGAGAGTTTTATCTTCGGTAATGTCTCCGATAATTGTGGTTACACCTTCCATAGGATGAATATAACGAAGATCCACACCGATTACTTTTCCTCCGTCACCGACACGTTCTTTTGCTACCTGTAACCAGCCTCCGGGACAGGCACCAAGATCCACTACGGAATCTCCTTCTGAGAATATATTGAAACGATCGTCAATCTGCAGCAACTTGAATGATGCTCTAGATCTGTAGTTTAATTTCTTTGCGAGCTTGTAATAGTGCTCATTCCTTCTCTCGTTTATCCAACGGTCGTGTAACGTCACGCCCCTCCAATAGCATTCAAAGATTATATCTTTCCCCCTGTTTTTTGGGTAAGTTATATTATGCGTTAGGCAATATGCAGAAAGTGAGGAGTAACATGAACCCCGGATGGACCTATACGGATGCTGGAGTTAACATTGACCAAAAATCCAGTGCAATAGAACATTTGGTTAACGAATTGAAATACAAAAGAACCGGAATCGGACAAATGGTTCGTAAAAAGGGTCTTTTTGCAAGTCTTATCGACTTTGGCGACAGATATCTTACTCTCGCCACAGACGGCGTTGGCACAAAACTTCTGATTGCAGAGGAACTTGGAATTTGGGACACGATCGGTATTGATTGTATCGCAATGAACGTTAACGACACCATTTGCGTAAATGCGGAACCTATGTCTTTTGTCGACTATATTGCAATAGATAAACCAGACGACAAAATAACCGCGTCTATCGGCGTAGGTCTTCAGAAAGGTGCCGAACTTTCCAATATGGAGATTGTTGGTGGAGAGATTGCAGTCCTTCCGGAAATGGTCAACGGAGTGGATCTTTCGGGTACATGTCTCGGATATGTTGACAAAGATAAACTCATCACTGGAGAAACCTGTGCAGAAGGAGATCTTATTGTCGCATTAAAATCATCAGGTGTTCATTCCAACGGTCTTACCCTTTGCAGAAAAATTGTAGAGTCCGAGGGCGTAAAACTCGAAGACAAAGTATCTGGCCTCTCAAAATCTGTAGGAATGGAACTTCTTACCCCTACTGAAATTTACGTCAAGGAAGTTCTTGACATCACATCCAAGCACAAAGTCAATGGTTTGGTTGATATTACCGGAGGAGGTCTCAGAAATCTTCTTCGTATGAATCCAGGATTCCAGTATTGCATCAGCGATCCTTTGGAGCCTGCGCCCATATTCAAGTATATTCAGGAACTCGGAAACGTCAGTGAACGCGAAATCTATCAAACACTCAACATGAGTATGGGATTCATGATTATTGCGCCCGCAGACGAAGCCGAAGCTATCGCCAAAGAGAATTCTAACGCAACCGTTGTTGGACGCGTACAGAAAGGTAACGGCGCACTGCTTGAACCTGGAAATATTCTCTACGAACATTACTGAGACAAACGTGCATGAAGCGCGCCACAAACGGCACCTAATGCCGTACATGTTTCGAGTGAGAAACCACCTTCGGTTATATCCAAATTATACTTGGGTATGGCCGAGGGATCTTTTGGCACACCGTGTGGGCCAATTCCAAAAAGAAGCATTATGCTCTGCCCACGTTCTACCATATCTACTGCATCCTGAAGCTGTATTGCTTTTGAAGGAACAGGTTTACTTGTTGTTAGAATAGGTTCTCCCAATTGAGGTGGGAATCCTTTTGCAGGATATGGGAATTTTTGGAAACGTCCTTTTTCGGCCAAATCCATGAAATAATCTCCATGGCCGCCAATGCTTGTTGTACCTGCAACCCATTCTGCGATTTCAACAGGTGTGTTTACGCCTTCAGGAATGGGAAATCCCAAAAGAGCAAGATTCATATCGAAAGACATTGCCAAACCGCCTGTACGAGCAAGTACACGTCTGTGAGGTTCTCTGAAGTTTTTAGGATCGTACGAGTTGTAAAGTGCTATTGTTATTCTACCTCTTCCCATGCTTATCTCTCCGCGTAATCATTTTGTTGTCTGGGTCTTCCCATAATTGTGTGTGTATCCCCGTCTAAAAATATCTCGTAATCAGGATTTTCAGATTGGATTTCTTCGATCTTTCGAAGTACTTCTGTCAAGGTTAATTCACATGTACGAACATCGATGAAGACCTTATCCATTCAGTACACCACCCACTCAAAAGAGTATTGAAAAAAGAAATTTTTGGGAGTAAAAGGTATGGTGCCGTGAGCCGGGCTCGAACCAGCGACTTCATGATCTTCAGTCATGCA
>CAYMPW010000005.1:0-68465 GCA_964392725.1 uncultured Methanomassiliicoccales archaeon | reverse complement strand
AAAAATCTACTTTAATTCATAAAACAGAAAAAAAGGAAAAAGTTTGGAAAAGGTTTGATTATTCGTCAGTCTTATAATGCGAACAATGCAGATGCTGCAGATGCGCACAAGTCAAGGATCAACTGTGGGTATACACCGAGAACGATGACAAATACCAAACAGATGACCACTGCAAGTACATGCAACTTGGGTACAACGATTGTTGCTGCTCCTTCGTCTGCCTTTTCGATGTACATAGTCCTTACGACTTTTGTATAATAGTACAATGAAATTGCAGAGTTGATGATTGCAACGAATGCAAGCCATACCCATTCATACATTACACCGCCGGCGGGATCGAAGATTGCAGCGGAGAACAAAACGAACTTCGAAGTGAATCCTGCCAAAGGCGGGATACCTGCCAAAGAGAACAGGAACAACATCATTGCAAATGCAATGAAGGGTGCTCTCTTTGCGAGTCCGCGGTAATCCGAAATCTTCTCTCCGAGACCTGCTGCGATTAATGCTGCAACAACGATGAATGCTCCGCCCTTCATGAACACGTGTGTGAACATGTGGAACAAACCACCTGCAAGGGCGTACTCGTTCATGACTGCAAGGACGATTAAGATGTAACCGGCCTGAGCGATACTTGAGTATGCGAGCATTCTCTTAATGTTCGACTGGGAGATTGCCACTACATTACCAACAGTCATTGTGATGGCTGCGATAATTGCGAAGATGTACTGCATCTCCTGTACTGCGAAGAAGGACTGTGAGATTACGAACAAAATCAAGAAGATCTTGAACAAAACCACGAGACCCATTTTCTTAGATCCTGTTGCCAAGAAGAGTGAAACGGGTGTTGCTGCTCCTTCGTATACATCGGGTGCCCACATGTGGAACGGAACCGCTGCAATCTTGAATCCGTAACCTGCAATAATTGTAATCATTGCAATTACGAATGCCCAGCTGAATCCTGCGGATTCGAGTACTGCACCGATTGCTTCAAGGTTTGTTGAACCTGTGAGACCGTAGAGTAAAGAGATACCGTAAATCGTAAGTGCGGTAGACAAACCACCGATGATTACGTACTTAACTGCGGCTTCTGCTGCTCTTGGGTCTTTCCTCTTCATTGCAACAAGTGCGTATGAGGAAATACTTGTGAGTTCGACGCCGACAAAGATTGTCAACAAATCACTTGCAGATGCTACGAACATCATACCGGTTGTTGCTCCGAGAAGCAAGGAGTAGTATGCGCCGACGTGCATCCTTGTGGATTCTACATCTGCTGCAGACAACATGACTGCAAGAATCACAACAATCTGGAACAAGAGAATCATAAGACCGCTGAAAGCGTCGTATGACATCAGGTCCATGTAGACTCCTGTAAAGTCAGATGTAAGCATAATTAAGTTTACAATCAAGCTCAAAACGACAAAGATCAATGCCGTTATTGATGTAATCAACCTGTTTTTGCCGATGAACTGAATCGCGGGCAAAATCAATGCTCCCAAAATCATGATAATCATGGGTGCCAAAGGTGCGAATTCTCCGAATATTGAAGTTATATCCATCAGATCAAGCCTCCGAAGAATCCTACAGAGAATGTTTCAATCACATTAATGGCGAGGTCGGGCCAAAGTCCGAAGAGTGCAATGAGTGCACAAACAACACCGAGTGCGATGCCTTCTGTAAGTGATACGTCGTGTGCGTGTTCAACATCGATTTTATCAGTGAGTTTTCCGAAGAGTGTTCTCTGCATAGCCCAGAGGTAGTAACCTGCTGTGAGCATAAGGGACAACAAACAGAACAGAATCAACCAAATCATGTCGATAGAGACTGCGTATTCGTAGAACGCGAAGATAACTCCGAATTCTCCCCAGAATCCAACAAGACCGGGTAAACCGAGTGATGCCATAAATCCGAACATCATGAATGCTGCATAGATAGGCATCTTTCCTGCAAGACCACCGAGAAGTGGAATTTCTCTTGTTCCGAGAACGTGTCCGGTCATACCGCAGACCATGAACAACACTGCGGTAACGAGACCGTGTGCGAACATCTGGAATATTGCGAATGTAACTCCTGCGTCGGAAAGACATCCGATACCGAGCAAAACCATACCCATGTGACTGATGGACGAGAATGCCACCATTTTCTTGAGATCGGTCTGAGCGATACATGCGAATGCACCGTAGATAATGGAAACGATTGCAATCACGAGGATTACGGGCTGCCAATATACGGCTCCTTCAGGGAGAACGTCGAGACAAACTCTAATGATACCGTATGAACCCATCTTAAGCATAACAGCTGCCAGAAGAACTGAACCTGCTGTAGGTGCTTCTGTGTGTGCATCGGGAAGCCATGTGTGGAAAGGTACGATAGGCATCTTAACTGCAAATCCGAAGAAGAGCAATGCGAATACCAATACCTGGAACACAGATGAGAATCCAGCAGATGCTACGGATATAGCTTCGAAGGAGAAGTCAACTGCTCCGCCGGTAATTGCAGCGGCTTCGAAACCGAGTGCAAAGATACCGATCAACATGACCAAACTTGCTACGTGTGTGTAAATGAAGAACTTAATTGCTGCATAGTGTCTTCTGGGGCCTCCATACCAGGAGATCATAAAGAACATGGGTATGAGTGTAAGTTCCCACATGATGTAGAACAGGAAGTAATCCTGTGCTGTGTATACACCAATGAGTCCAACTTCCATTGCAAGGAGAAGACAGTGGAAATAATTCGGCTTGTCACTCTCGGATGCGGAGAAGATGATGACCAAGAATACCATCACAGTTGTAAGAACAACCATGAGCATGCTGAGTCCATCTACGCCCAATGCAATAGACATTACCAAGCCCGCGGACTGGATCCAGGGGATTGTAATATTGTATACGGACAAATCGTCGGCAAAGAACAACAGCAACGAAAGTACCATTGCGATACCGGCGGTTACACCTGCGACGTATTTTGCGTATTTAGCCCTCTCTCCACCCATAAAGAGTGTTAAGATACCTCCTACGAGAGGGATGATCAACAACAAAGGCAACAGAGGTATTGCGAAATCCATCTCAAATACCTCCTAATACATAGAACATGGCAACTGCCATAATTGTCAGCAAGATCACTCCTGTGATAACAACGCCCGCGTAGTTGCGGACATTACCGGTTTCCATCTTACTCATGGTGTCTCCAGATCCGATAACTGCGCTGGAAAGACCGTTTACGGTACCATCCACAATCTGCCTATCTACAAAGTTGACACCGCGTGCTACGCCGTATCCGAATTTGAGTGCAAGCTGGTTGTACATATCGGGGAACCACCATCTCTGGGTGAGTGCCTTGTAAATCCAAGATTCACCATTCTTGTTGAAAGAACCGGGGTTGATTGATTTTTTAACATACATCAAGTAAGCGATACCAATACCGACCAATGCCAACACGATTGTGAGGTAGGTGTAGGGGTTGGTGAACAAGTGCTCCATGAAGTACATTGCATCATGACCGCTAGGCATACCCACAATGAATGCTCCATCTACAATCGAAATATTGAGAACGTCTCCGAGTCCGATAAGGATAAGGAAACCAGACAATACAGCGAATACTGAAAGAATCATCAAAGGTACAGTCATTGTGTTAGGGGATTCACCGTGGCAGTGCTCTGTAGCATCTCCAATTGGGCCCTTGAATGTCATGTACCACATGCGGAACATGTAGAATGCTGTCATAAATGCGGTTACGATTGCGAGAATCCAGAGAATCATAAAGATCCATCCGATTGGTTCTGCGGTTGCTTCCATTACAGATTCGATAATCAAATCTTTGGACCAGAATCCACTGAAGAAGGGGAAACCGGCAATTGAAAGTGAACCGAGCAACATCGTAATTGATGTGACCTTCATTTTATCGTGTAGACCACCCATGTGACGCATGTCTTCTGTGCCGCATGCGTGGATGACAGATCCTGAACACATGAAGAGCAATGCTTTGAAGAAAGCGTGGTTCATCATGTGGAAACATGCTGCAGTGAAACCTGCTGCGCCTGCTGCAATAAGTGCAGGGTTGTTGGTGTTCATACCGATAGCCATTACATATCCGCCTGCTCCAAGACCGAGAATCATGTATCCCAGCTGTGACAAGGTAGAGTATGCGAGGACTCTCTTGATGTTCATGTTGTTCATAGCCATTGTTGCGGCAAAGAATGCTGTGATTCCACCGATAATTGCTACGATCAACATAACGTATTCCACCTGTGTGAACAAGGGGAAAGCTCTTGCGGTGAGATATACACCTGCTTTAACCATTGTTGCTGCGTGGATAAGTGCAGATACTGTTGTAGGACCTGCCATTGCATCAGGAAGCCAATCGTGCAAGGGGAACTGAGCACTCTTACCGATAACTCCACCAAAGAGGAAGAGTGAACCGAGAGCGATGAGTGTAGGATCAACTGCTGCAATGTTTGCAGGGTCGAAGAGTACACTGAAGTCGAGACTCTTGAATGCGTACAAAAGTACAAAGAGTCCGGCCATGAAACTCACGTCACCAAGACGAGTAACAATGAATGCTTTTTTAGCTGCGGAAGCTGCACTGATTGCGGCTTCGTCGCCGTTGGGGTGCTTGAAGCTCCAGAATCCGATAAGGAGGTAGGAACAAAGACCCATGATTTCCCAGAAGATGAACATCTCAAGGAAGTTGCTTGAAACAATAAGTCCAAGCATTGCGCATAAGAAGAGTGAAACTTCGGCGTAGTACCTGGGTTTCTTTTCTCCCTCGTGTGACATGTATCCGATTGAATAGACGAAGATCAAAGTCGAAATGAACGACGAGAACAACATCATTACGCACGAAAGACTGTCGATGTAGATACCTGCATTAATTGCATAGAATCCACTTGTCGAGGAGAATGCGAACCACTGAAGTGAAACTTCGTAAGCAAGGTGGTTAGCATATGCTGCGCTTGTTAAGTATTCGTAAGACACGAGTGCGGAAATCACAAAAGATACTAATGCACCTGCAATTGCGATGTATCCTCCGCCCTCTGGCGTTCTTTTTCCGAAGAATCCGATTACGACAAAGCAAATAAGGGGTATCAACGGAACTAACCATGCATATTCTATGAACATATTTACCACCTCAAGGATGTGAGCTCGTCAACATCGGTTGTCTTCTTGGCCTTATATGCATTGAGAAGGATTGCAATTCCGACTGCAACTTCTGCTGCTGCGACTGCAATTGTCATGATAACGAAAGTCTGACCGACTACATCACCATTGAATGCTGCAAACACAATGAAATTGATGTTTGCTGCGTTAAGCATAAGCTCAATACACATCAAGATAACGATGGAGTTTGTTTTGGTGAGAACACCGTAAACTCCGATTGCGAAGAGAATTCCTGCAAATACAAGATAGAACTCAATTGGAATCATCAGGTTCATCCTCCTCTCTTGCGATACATACACCGCCAACGATTGCTCCGAACATCAACAAAGATAATACAAGCAATACGGGGCCGTATGTTTCAAACAATGAAATATTCAACGAATTATCGGACAAGGAACCGTCCGCATCGGGGGCGAATGGAATGTCCACAGGTTCATCATTTGCTGTTTCCCACTGAGTTGCCATTGCACCTGCACCGAGAACAAGCAAAAGAGCTACTGCGACACAAATTCCAACGATAGTCTTAGTCTTCATTGGGAATCGCCTCCTTTGTCACCCATAATCTTTCTTCTGGTAAGCATAATGCTGAATGCGAAGAGAATTGTGATTGCTCCTACGTAAACAAGCATCTGCACTGTACCGATAAATTCGGCTTCCAGGAAGAAGTATGTTACTGCTACACAGACGAAAACAAGCGCCAAATAGAATGCACTGTGAACAACCTCTTCTTCTTTGACCACATAGATCGCTGCTGTGATTGCAATTGCTGCAAGCACTACAAATGCGACCAAATCAGGGTTGTTGTAAATGAATCCTGCGAAGCCTGTTACGCCGTTCCAAATATCATTAAGGAAACTCATCATAACACCTCTTCGATGTGGAGACAGTCTTTAGGACATGCATCCACACATTTGCTACAAGAAATACATGCAGAGTCGTCGACTTTGGGGCGCTTTATGGGCTTACCTTTGTCGTTAACTCCTTTTTCATACATTTCTATTGCATTGACAGGACATACCTTTGCACATTTCTGGCATCCGATACATACATCATCATCACAAACAGGCCTATCGGTCTTTGCTGCAGATGTAGGCTGATCGAGAATACCTTTTGCGATGTTAGACATCAGGTGCTCTTCGATATGAACTTCCATATTTTCGTTTGTTCCTTCGAAGTTGAGTCTGCGGGGTCCATAAATGAGATCTTCTCTTGTGTACTCTGCCAACTCGTACTCAGGTGTAACGGTCATAGCGTCGAGAGGACAGTATTCTGCACAGAATCCGCACATCATACATCTTCCGAGGTTGACCTGTGGTCTTGCGACCATTTTACCGTCGTCTCCGGGAACTTCTACCATTTCGATACAGGCTGTTGGGCACATCCTTTCGCACATTCCGCAACCGACGCACTTGTCGAACCTAAGTCCGGGGCGTCCACGGAAGTTATCGGGGACCCATTCCTTTTCGTAAGGGTACATGATGGTCATTGACCTTCTGGGAATGACCTTCAAAAAGAGCTTCATGACTGTAACCAAAGGTTTTACAACCCAAAGTGTAGGAGCCAAGCTCTTAGGATATTTATCAAGATATTTCATAGGCATTAGAACACACCTCCAACTACAAGAAGGAGAACAACCAAGAGGTTAATCACCGACAATGGAAGGAATACTTTCCAACCGAGGTTAAGAATCTGGTCTGTTCTGACACGTGCAAGGGATGCTCTTACCAAAATCATAAGGAAGAACACGAACCATGTTTTCAGAAGGAACACAATCTCGGGCATGACGTTGTTAAAGTCGCCAACTCCGGGAAGCATCCAACCGCCGAGGTAAAGGATAACGGTCATTGCACATGCAACATATCCTCTGAAATAATCGGCCAACATAATGAGACCCCATTTCATACCTGCGTACTCGGTCTGCCATCCTTCTACAAGTTCTGCTTCTGCTTCTGCAAGATCGAAAGGTGTCCTTTCGGATTCTGCAACAGCGCACCAGAAGAATGTAATGAAACCGATTATCTGAGGAATGAAGTAAGGCATTGTATCATACTGCGCGTGTACAATGTCATTAATATTCAAACTGCCAGCCATGAGTGCGACAGTTCCGATAAGGATGAGCATAGGGATTTCGTATGAAACCATAAGCTCTGCAGCCCTCATACCACCAATGAGTGAATATTTGTTGTTCTGCGCCCAACCAGACACCAAGATGAAGAAAGGTGCCAAAGCAAAGAGCGCCATAATAATCAATAGACCAACGCCGTAATCGACGACGAACCATCTATCAGATAGAGGAATCATACATGCGATAAGGACGGATGTTCCGATAACAAGAGACAAAGTCCACATGTAAGTCATGTTGTCGACTTTCTTGGGGATTGTGTTCTCTTTCATGAACGTTTTAATACCGTCTGCAACACACTGAAGGAATCCCTTAAGACCGATCTGTGTACCGCGTCTGTCCATCATTCTACCGAGAACTTTACGTTCTTCCCAAAGGGATAGTAAAGTTCCAACGAACACGACAATGAAGATTACCAGCATGAAAAGAATCAGTGCGAATGCGTTAAGCACTGGTTCAGAAATCAACCATGTAGATACTACATTTCCGGGGAAAATAAGGTTAATCAACCATGCGATTGTTCCGCCGAGGAACTCCCAAATCTTATAACACCAGTCGTAAGGGAGGTTGTATGCTCCGCCGAATGGATAGAAGGGGTTCGTCATAGGATCGGTGAACATGACCCAATCAAGAATACTACTGTAGGACATCATATCACCTGTCTGTTTCTCCGAGGCACATATCAATCATAGCCATGATTGAAGGCACATCTGCAATCCTGCATCCCTGGACCATTTCCTTGGCTGCAGAAACGTTCGTGAAAATAGGACTACGTACTTTAAGCCTGTAAGGCTGGTCTGTACCGTCAGATGCAATATACATAAGACTCTCTCCGCGAGGATCTTCAAGCTTACAGAATGCTGTTCCTTCGGGAACTTTTGTGGGCACTTTAAGCCTGTAGGGTGCAGTTTTGGGGTAGTGTTCCACTTTTTTCATTGCCTGGCGAATAATTTCACAGGACTGGAACATCTCTTCAATTCTGACCATGTATCTTGCATATGCGTCACCTTCGGTGAGCACGGGAACTTCGAATTCCATTTCATCGTATCCATCGTAAGGATCATCACGGCGGACATCGTAGTCCACACCGCATCCTCTCATTGCGGGTCCAGTAAGACCGAGGTTTGCAACCTGTTCGCGTGAAAGGAAACTGATTCCCTGCATACGGGATACGAAAGTAGCGGAATCGTCAACAAGTGCGATGATATCCCAGAGTGCTTTCTCGAAACGCTCTACGCATCTCATGCAGTCTCTGTCGAAGTAGTCTGTTGTATCATTTCTGACACCACCGATACGGTTGTAGTTGGTGGTCATCCTTGATCCAGTGAGTCTAACGTTGAGGTCAAGGAAGAATTCCCTTTCTCTCATTGCCCAAAGGAAAACAGTGAGGTTACCAAGATCGGTACCGACTGCTGCCAACCACATAAGGTGTGACTGGATACGACAGATTTCATCTGCTACAATTCTAATATATTTTGCTTTTTCAGGAATCTCGATTCCCAAAGCTTTTTCGACAGTCATACAGAACAAGTGGTTGTAGGTCATGGATGCTGCATAGCACAAACGGTCTGTCATAGGGACGATCTTTGCGTATGTTCTGTTTTCACATTCCTTTTCCCAACCGCGGTGCAAGTAACCAACAATAGGTTCTGCATCGGTAACAATTTCTCCATCGATTTCGACTTTAAGAGTCCACAAACCGTGTGAGAAAGGATGTTGAGGTCCCATAATGACAGTCATACTGTCTGTATGCATCTTATCAAAAGTTTGGATAGGTTCTGCCATTATTCCTGCCTCCTGAGCTTGTATGATTTCCTGAAGGGGAAGAATTCGTACTCTGTAGGAGTAAGAAGTCTTTCGAGCTTGGGGTGGTTATCGAAAATGATACCGAAAAGCTCGTATGTTTCCCTCTCGTGCCAATTCGCACCTCCCCAAAGGGGTGTAACGGATTCTATGTGAGGGTCGTCTACAGGAACGTCTACTGTGAGTTCGATTGTGACTGCACTGAAATAATTGGAGAGGTGGTAAACAACCTGAAGGGTTGTTTCGCGATCTACACCCAATACAGATGAGCAGTGTTCGAAAGTTAAGTTGTCGCGTGCGAAGAGACAAACATCGTAAATGGCGTCTTTCTCAACGGTTGCATAAACCCTACGTACTTCAGAATTGACAATCTTAATTTTTCCGGGGAACTGGCCTTCAAGCGAAGAGATGACCTGCTCGCATGTAGGTGCCTGAATAGTCTCGGCCATTCTTAGTCCTCCAAGAATACTCCTCTGTTGAAGTAATCTTCAATCTTTTTCTGGAGCAAAAGGAAACCATCAATCATTGCATCAGGTTTCACAGGGCATCCAGGGATATAAAGATCAACAGGGACGATCTGGTCCAAACCCTGAACAATGTTGTATGAATCATACCAAGGGCCGCCAGAAATGGCACATTCGCCCATTGCTACAACCCATTTAGGGTTAGGAATTTGTTCGTAAAGACGTCTGAGGTCGGGGCGGATTTTTTTAGAAATCCAACCGTTTACAAGAAGAATATCGGTCTGTCTAGGGGATGAACGGTAAATCATACCGTAACGCTCTGCATCGTGTTTTGGTGCGGAAGCCGCAGCCATTTCAAGTGCACAGCAGGCAAGACCCCAGTGCAAAGGATGCATGGAGTTTTTCATTGCCCAAGCCCAAATTGGACCAGTCAATTTGTCGACGGTTTTCTTTGTACCGGCGCTCAGCATATCGTTAATCATCGCAGAAGACCAAGTCATAAACTCGTCTGCGCTCATTGCAACAGCATGGGGGTATAGACTCATATCCATATGTTTTCCTCCTTTTTGAGAGCATATGTCACACCCAAAAGCAAAACACCAAAGAAAATCAACATCCACATCTGGCCCATAAGGGTCAAATTAGAGAATGCAACGGCCCAAATCATCAAAAGAGTGACGACCAGGTCAAACACCACGAAAATAATTGCGTAGGCGTAATATTGGAACCTGAACTGCACGTGTGCATCTCCAACCGGTTCCGATCCGCATTCGTATGTTGTCTCCATCCAGTGAGTTGGGTTTCTGGGCCTGATAAATCTTGACACCCACCATGCCAAAGGTGCGAAACCGAGAGCAATTATGCCCACGATTACCAACGGCATGTAACTCGCTATTAGTGACATTGGGTTTGCGCATGGATTATAATTATAAAACGGTTTAGGGCGCGCAATAATTTTATTTATATAAGATACGGGCAAAAAGCTATTATTTATAGCAAAAAGGCCAATATAGGTGCGGTAAAAACCATGACAGCAAAAATCGGCTTCCTCGGCGCAGGACAAATGGCGCGCGCCATGATTGACGGGATACTCGCCAAAGGTGTTTTTGAAAAAGACGAAGTTATCGCATGTGCTCCAAGTGCAGCTACAAGAGAACTTGTTGCTTCTGAATCCGGCATTAAGGTATACGCCACTGCCGCAGAAGTCGTCGAAAAAACCGATTTTCTCGTACTTGCGGTAAAACCCGCGCAGGTTTCTGGGCTTTTTGCTGAAAAAGGTATGAATTTAGGTGCCAATCACCTCCTTTTGAGCATGGTTGCAGGACTCCAAATTTCTACCTTAGAATCATATGTGCCAGACTGCAGAATTTTGAGGGTTATGCCCAACCATTGTTGCATGGTTTTGGAGGGCGTTTCGGGTTTTTCAAAAGGAACTAATGTGAAAAATACAGATGTTGAACTCATATCTCGTGTATTGAGTGCTGTAGGTCTTGCGATTGAAGTCGAAGAAAAGGATCTCGATGCAATTACGGGCCTTTGCGGTAGCCCTCCTGCATACATGTATATGATTATAGACGCTATGGCAGACGGGGGCGTGCTTTGTGGACTCCGCAGAGAAGATGCGATTAAGCTCGCAGCACAGACCATGTTGGGTGCTGCCAAAACAGTTCTTGAAACAGGAAGACATCCCGACGACTTGAAAGACAGCGTGTGCTCTCCAGGCGGAACCACGATTGAGGGTGTTCGCGTATTGGAAGACCTTGGATTAAGGTCTGCGATAATAGCAGCCGTTCAGACCGGAACCGAGCGCTCAAGAGAAATGTCAAAGAAGAATTGACGCCCTTTCTACATACTATTATAATACCTATAATAGGGACACGCAAAAATCAGCGTACAAAACTCTTCAAAAGACCCATTGCAACGCGAGGTGCATTCGACCAAATTGAACCTGTTTGCCAATCCAAATCAGTCTTATCGCAAACTGTTGAAAGCATCAGATTTTCGCCTTCTTCTTTGTTTGCCCAAAGCCTTGCAGTGCGTTCTTCTTCGTCAGAAATCTTCATAATGTCGTCGACTTTGTGCATGAAGGATCTTGCAGATTCGGTACGTGCAGTACGGGATTTGAATGTCTCTTCCGATGTGCGTCCGCACTCGAATTCCATTCTTGCCAATTCGATTGCAGCATCATATGAAACTTCGGCGATGTCATCACGAGTCATGAGATTTGTTTCGTATGACAAAACCAATTTCCAAGATGGATTATCCAAAAGCTGTCTGTGCTCTTCCAAAGTTCTAGCAAAGAATTTGTATCCCCATTTTTCAGGATTTTCAAATGCTCTGCTTCCGGGATCAACAAACGGTGCAAAAGGTGCGTTATAAATGAAAAGATGATCGTCTTTATCAACAAGGTTCCATAATGATTTGGATGCTTTTGCACTGTTTAATGCAGATTCTTTACTTTGGAACGGAAGTCCCGTCATATAGAATAAATCCATGCGGTCGCATCCGTTTTTGAATGCGGATTCAACTGTGGATTCTATTGACTTGTTGTCGTAGCCTTTACCCAACGCCATACGAACTTCTTCATCATGAGAATCCGGAGAATATTCTATGCTCCATCCACCAAACGTAGAATCGATTTTTTTGAAATATTCTGCGTTTGCAGGCTTGAAAAGTTCGATTATGACATGATTGTCAATACCGCGCTCTTTTGCTTCTTTGAAGAAACGATCTGCATAATCCAAACTTTGCTGGCGCAAATCTCCCACTATGAATATTGGGGTGTTGAGATAACTTTGAATGATGTCCAAATCTTCTGCTAATTTTTCAGGACTTCTATATGCAGGTTTTTTCCTACAAGCAACCTTTCCGTTAGCATAATGGGACCCTCCACATTCTGCACAATTAAGAGAACAACCACGAACTGTGAATACAGATGTTAATGGTAATTTATCCCATCCAAGCCAAGGCAAAGCACCTTTGATATCCATGTTTTTCATGGTGTTTTTAATCATACAACCATAATCAAACATTATGTTGTCCAAATCTTCTTCCAAATATGTTAAGCCGTTATCGTGTACCTTTCCGTCAGAATCTTTCCATACAAGATTCGGTACCGCGGATAAATCTCCTCCTTTGGATAAAGTTTCCATAAGTTGAACGGTGGGAACTTCAGTTGTGTCCCCACGCATAATAAAATCTACTTCTGGTCTTTGAATAAGCTCTTCATAGAAGTATGAGGAGGTAAATCCCCCCATCTCCACTTTAGAATCGGGGTGATAGTGTTTAACGAGCTTTGCTAACTCTAAAGCTCCATGAACATGGGGCATCCAATGTAAATCGATTGCAAAGACGTCTGCATCAAGCTTTTCTATTCTACGTTCTACGTCGAATGTTTTGCTCTGAAGCATCTGAACCGCAATGTTTACGATTCTTGTACGGAAACCCGCAGCTTCCAAATGTGAAGAAATTGTCATGAATCCTACAGGATACATTTCAAACACGGGAGATGAGGGAATCACATCGCTTACGGGACCGTAGAATATAGGTTTCTTTCTGAAGTCGTATACGCTAGGTGCGTGCATGAATATTATATCGGATTTCATTGGATTAGGCTCCGTGACGTCTTGTACGCTGTTGGTATGACCTAATAGCCCTCAAGAAATCAATGTATCTAAATCCTGGCCAATAAACATCTGTAAAATACAGTTCCGAATATGCGATTTGCCATAAAAGGAAGTTAGAAATTCTGATTTCACCCGAAGTTCTCAGAACCAAGTCCGGGTCGGGCATATCCGACAAATACATGTGATTTGAAAACATGCTTTCGTCTATGTCTTCCAATTCGATTTCTCCGGTTTTTGTTTTACGGGCAATTTCACGAACTGCCGCAATAATTTCCTGACGGCCACCGTATGCAACTGCCATATTCAGAGTGTAATCAGAATATCCTTTTGTTTTTTCATAAGCATAATTTTTGGCCTCGATAACCGAGTCCGGAAGTGACTCCATATTCCCGATTAAAGAGACTTTTACTTTGTTTTCGTGTACTCTTTCGTCGTCTGCCAATTCTACCAAGGTCTTTGCGATCAAATCCATCAGGAAATCGACTTCATCGGGTTCCCTGTTGAAATTCTCGGTTGAAAAAGCATATACTGTGAGCATGCGGATGTTGGACCTAATGCACCAATCCAATACCTCTTCAAGCTTCATACGTCCCTTTATATGTCCCTCCCTTGGATCTGCTTGCAGAACTTCCGCCGCATATCTGCGGTTTCCATCCATTATGATTGCCAAATGATAGGGCATCTGATCTGAAAAAACTTCTTTTTCTAATTGGGATTCATAAGCCGAATAGGCTGTATCGGAAATGATTTTAGGTATTTCCATGACATCACTCAAAATCTTCAGGTACGCCTGCGGATTTTAAACCTAAATCAAAACATCCAAGTGCTGCAACTGCACCGATTGTTCCTTTGTCTCCGGTGACGTTGATGATTTTTACACCATTTCTTTCTGCAACAGATATTGCATCATCAATTGTGTAAATAACACTCTTTGCACTCCATCCGAATTCTTCCAACTCTTTAGGAACACGAAGACCTACAAGAACCGTCATAACAGCATCATCCGAATATGAATTTTCTTTAATGTAATTCTTACAGTATTCGATCAGGGAATCTACTTCGTCTTCTTTTACAGCGAAAGAAATTCCGGTGGAACAACAATTAGTTGTTTTGTTTGGAACTTTTGGATTAAGTTGAATAATTTTATGATCAAGGAATATTCCTATTGGACACTGTCTTCCAAGCTTCAGTGCTGTAGACCATGTAGCGCCCTTTTCTTTTGTATCGGTGTCATCGATTCCTATCATTACACGAACCATTTTATGCGTAACAATTTCAACAGAAATTCTATGAGCTCCACCGATTTTAATTTCATCGGGATATACGGTTTCGATAACCCCTTTTCCCTGTGCAATACATGCACCGACACCGACACTAGCTCCAGCCAATCCGGACCATTTGGTTCTTACTCTATCTCCCTCTACAAGAAGAGCGCTTATACCCTGTCCTCCAAGTTCCGAAGATACGGGGCCAAAGTTCAAAGGTTCTTCACCAATGATTGTATCCATAATTACGGTGGTTCCATCCATACGAATGTTTCTAAGAACTCCGCCTGTACGTTTACGATTAACGATATCCCATTCAATGGGGCCTCTAGAAATACATTGTTCTACAATCTGGGCCACACCGTTCTTCTCATCGACAAGTGTGAAGTACCCCTGACAGAAGTGCTTTCCGAATTTTTCTGTTACTTGGTCTGGTCTTAAAATTTGAACCATTCATTCACCTTCTTCTTCGTGTGCTTCTCTAAGACACTCTGCAGGAACTTTTTTGCAAAGGAATACTGTTCTTGCAGCACGACCGATTTCATATCCTGCTGCTATGCATGCATCTGTATCTACTGCAAGGATTATTGGTTCTTCTACACGAACAGAACCTGCTGAATATGCATCGTTGTATGTTCTTGAAAGATGGACCATGGATCTATCTGATGGCATAATTCCAACTTCAAGAATAATGTCCATTTCTTCAGGAGTTGTTGGATAATACAAATCTTCCGGAATACCGTCTGTAGGCAAATTAAGTTCCAAAGGAATTGTGTGACCATATGTAGCTCTCATCTCAGATCCACTAATCTGATACCTGCCTTTAGAATCTGTATCCACAAGTGCTTCTACGTGATGAGGTCTGAGCCAAGCCATACGTGAATTCTGAGACTTAGTTGCAGATACAATATCACGAATATCCACGAATCCTTGTTCATCCATATCCAATTCAAAACGACCATGTCTCAAGACACCTGCCAAAGTTCTTCCAAGCTTTTCCACTTCATAGTCGCTCATAAGGAATTTTCCTTCTTCTCCACAGTATGGGCATTCTTCATCACGGAAATAACCGTGTTCGCTACATTCTCTGATCATTTTTTCACCCGGTGATTAAATTGAATTTTCTGCTGATTTGACAGTGTTTGCCATAAGCATGCATATTGTCATAGGGCCTACTCCTCCTGGAACAGGAGTTATTGCAGATGCAATTTCTTTTACATTCTCGAAATCAACATCCCCTACAAGTCTTGAACCTTTAGGATGTGTTGCATCTTCTATTCTATTTGTACCAACATCGATTACAACTGCACCTTCTTTTACCATATCGGCGGTAACAAAACAAGGCTTGCCGATTGCAACAATAAGGATGTCTGCCTGACGTGTTATTTCTGGGAGATTTTTGGTACGAGAGTGGACGACCGTAACTGTAGAATCTGCACCTATACCTTTTTGAATCATCATAGCGGCCATTGGTTTTCCAACGATGTTACTTCTTCCTACGACGACTACATGTTTACCAGATGTTTCAACATTGGATCTGATAAGCATTTGTTGAACCCCTGCAGGAGTGGCAGGAAGATAATTTGGTTCACCGACCAACATTTTTCCGACATTTATTGGATGGAAACAGTCAACATCTTTGTTTGAATCGATTGCATTGATTATTGTCTCTTCATCGATCTGTTTTGGAAGAGGCAATTGAACTAAGAATCCATGAATGGATTTGTCGGCATTTAAATCTCCGACGACTTTCAAGAGTTCTTCTTGTGTTGTGGATTCAGGCAATACAATTGTTACCGAATGCATACCGAGTTCTTCGCATTTCTTTCCTTTCATGCGAACATAAACTTGAGAAGCAGGATCTTCACCGACTAACACAACCGCTAATCCAGGTGTTACACCTTTTGACTTTAAAGTGTCGATTTTTGTTCTCAGTTCACCATAAATTTCTTCCGAAACATCTTTACCAAGTATTAACTGGGCAGTCATTGTAATCCACTGACCAAAAGAAGGTGCGAGAATATATAAAATAAACTATAAAAGTAAGGAAACCGAGTTTATTTCGATGTTAATTCTGACAGTGTCATCGGAACGAAACCTGCATCCAGTATGCCTGAAAGAACTTCTGAAACAGCATCCAAATTTCTAGACAAATTTTCTTTGTTAAAATAACCAGAAGATCTAGATTCTGTAATGTGCCAGGTATGTGTTGCTAAAACAAAAACACCGGATTTTATTTCATTTGCCATGTTGACATAATCTTCGGGAATGCGTTTATTTTCATGCATTGGCCAGAGATATGCGGCAATTTTCTTACCGTTGATATCTTTACCTTCTGTAACTGGAACTTCTATTATTCCAGGATATATTTCATAAGGTTGAACATTATCGGAAAGCTCAGAATACTCTGAAGAATCTACAGAGAAACCTGCACGCGAAATTGCTTTTAGAACAGAATCTGAAGAATTCATATATGGTGCACGGAAACACTTTGGATGATATCCAACTTTGTCAAATACAATACCTGCGGTTTTTGATACGATGGAGTATATTTCATCTTCTGAAAGATTTGTAAGATTTTCATGATCATAACCATGAACCCCCACTTCGTGACCCGATAATCCTGAAACATCAGACATCTTTTCTAAAGTTCTACCTTCTGCGAAATATGTTGCTTTAATTCCAATATCATCCAATAAATCCGATAAAAGAGATAATCCCATAAAAGTAGATTCGAACCGGGGAAGGCTATTGCCGCCCCGGCTGAGAGATCCCGCTGCAAGCTCGTTTGGAACTTCTACGTTCACATCTCTGTCCAAATCAATTGTGAAACAAAAGGTTTTCAATTCCTCACCGAGGGTGCTGAACATCTTTTGATTAGCATTCCTTCGATACCTACGGGTTTCATCTTGATTGCAGAATCTTTTGCACGTTTACATTTGGCCTCATTATCTGCATAAATCTGAATAAGAACGTCTCCTTTCTCGACTCTTTGACCCTTCTTTGCTAAGAGCATCAAACCTGCTCCTTTATCAGCGGGGGCGCCTGCAGCCCTTGCGATGGATACTAAATCTTTATTGTTCACATTACGGACATAACCTGAGGATTGTGCCACGATTTCTTCCTTGTATTTTCCAGGTTTCAGATCTTCGGACTTAAGGTCGGATCTTCCGCCCTGCGCCACAACAATTTCCATGAATTTCTTGTAAGCCTCTCCGGATTTCAAAATTCTATGAGCTTCTTCTGAACCGTTTGGTATTCCTCCCATCTCAAGGATGATTCCTGCCAAGTCGCAAGCTTTTTCTATAACACTTGAAGGGTGATCGTCTCCTTCAAGAACACGGATGCATTCTCTTGCTTCGATATTGGGTCCGATTGCTACACCCACGGGCTGATCTGCGTATGTAATTGCACATTCTACGTGAATTCCAAGTAATTCTCCGATTTCCATGAAATCTTTTGCATATGAGCGTGCAACCTCGATTGATTCGATTTTTGTTCCCGCACCCGTTGGAATATCAATGAGAAGATGTGTCGCACCTATGGCCATTTTCTTAGCCATGATTGATGCCATCATCTGTGCATGTGGATTAATTCCGAGAGGATATTCAACTTTGATTACCATGTCATCAACCGGCGCAAGATTCATAGATCCTCCCCATGCGAAAACACCTCCCACCTCTTCAGCAATTTCCTTAAGTCTTTCTGCATCCAATTCAACATCACAAAATGTTTCTACAAAATCAGATGTTCCACATGCGCTACTAATTGCACGTGATGATGTTTTTGGAAGCATGAGTCCTGCTGCTGCTACAATTGAAACAACAATAGGTGTAATTTTATTTCCAGGAACTCCACCAACACTATGGAAATCAAATACAGGTGAACGGTCAAACAAAATTCTATCTCCTGTATCCACGATAGATTGTGTAAAGTTCGCTATTTCTTCTGTGTCCATTCCGTTTATGTACAACGAAGTTAACCATGCTGAAACTTCAATTTTCGAAAGTTGTGCATCTAAAATATCGAAAACAATATCGTGTATTTCATCACGTGTAAGTTTTTCTCCGTCCATTTTTTTACGAATGTTACGAACAGAATCTGGTTTTGCCGAAAATACTACGTTAATTTCCTGACCATCTACCATACCTACCTTTTTCAGGATATATTCTGGAAGATGAATTTCTCCAGGATTCAACAAGGTGTCTGAAATAGACGATAAAATCGTCATTGGTATCTTTGTATCTATACGAACTCTTTCCCCTTCTTTGATTCCGAGTTCGATTGCATCTTTTTCGTGTATTAGGCCTATGGGTTCTCTAGACTCCAAATCCCAGGTTTTTACAATTAACTTCATTTAATTCCCCACTTGTCTAATGCTAATTTAAGTTCGTGATGTGTTTCCGCATATTTTTCAACATCTGTGTTTTCATATGCTGCGTCAACTGCCTGACACATGGCTCTTGCACCGTTAACAACACCTTCAGGATGGCCGGCCACGCCGCCTCCTGCCTGAATTTGAACATTTGTTCCCGATACTTTGACCATGCTTCCAATCATTCCAGGATATACTCCGCCGGAACAAACAGGCATAACTGTTTTGTGAATATAATCTGTGCTCAAACAAGCATCAAGATTTGCAAGACCTTCGGATTTGGCTCCACTCATCTTTCCAACACCAAGTGTTCCGATGTGCAATGCATCACCACCACACATACGAACAATCTTCGTAATTGGGAGCATGGAAATTCCATGCAAAGGATCACGTGTCATTGCCCCATGCATTGTTCTGTGAACATGAATAGGGACTTTAATTGCAGAATCTTCTGCGAGAGCTTGAACAGCCCCGAATCCACATGTAAGTACATCGACCATAATCTGCTTAGCTCCCCATTCCTGAACCTTTTCTGCAAGTTCTACAATCTGATGACCGGACGTACTGATATTGATTGCGTGAAGCATCAAATGGCCTTCTTCTTTTAATTTATCCAAAGACTCTGCGACCAATTTTGTACGGTCTTCTATGGGACAAAAAGCCTGATCGACCAATGTTTCATCATCTTTACTGTTTGTAAGTCCACCTGATCCTGCATCATATACGTATTTTGCAGTATCTTTGGGAGACATTCCGATTTTTGGTTTAACAATCGTTCCTACGAGTGGTTTATCCGGACGGTCGAGTAATGTTCTGATACCATCCGCTCCGAACCTAGGTCCTTTGAACATCTCACACATACTACGTGGGAAACTAACATCTTCGAGTCTGAGTTTTCCGATGGATTCCAATCCGAAAAGATTTCCTGCGATTACACTTAGAATCTGAGGTACTGCTCCAACTTCAATACTAAAATCTTCTGAAGGGAATGCGATTTCCACAATATCTCCATTAATTGATGTTACCTTTGCACCGTATTTATCGAAAACTGTATCGTTAAGTGTAGCGATTCCGGTCCACGTGCCTGTAGATTGCTCTGCTGCAATTGCTTCTGCAGCTTTTTCCATTGGCAACTCTGTCGTAACTCTATATTTACAAACAACATTGTTGTCTATATCTGGATTTTCTCCCAAATGCAAATATGAATAATCTTTCATCTTAAACCCCCTTGAAAATTTCTTCTCCCAATTGTCTAACCATTGTATCATAAACAGAACCGGGAGACATCATACCGAGTTCGGTTACAATAGCATCTATGTATGCGGATGGCGTGCTATCAAAAACAGGATTGAAAACTTTTACGGCATCTGGAACTTCACCAGGACGTATTATTTCTTCTATTCCTCTTTCTTCTATTGTTACCATATCGCCAAAAAGTGTCATGGGCGAGAATTTGTATGTTTCACTGCAAACGTAGAACTGAACACGGGCTTCATGCGCAGCCAATGCTACCTGTGATGTTCCCACTTTATTTACCAAAGCTCCATGGGATGTTATGGTGTCTGCTCCAACGAATACTTTGTCGGTCTTTTTCATTACAGAACGCACGGCACTATCGATAATTAAAGTAACATCTACACCTGATTTTGCAAGATCCGTAACTGTAAGAATTCCCTGTCTCCAAGGACGCGATTCGGTTGCATAAACTTTGAAAACTTTGCCTTGTTCGTGCGCTGTTTTAATAACACCTAATGCCGCACTACTGTTGCAATGAGTCATTACAACATCCCCATTTTGAATTCTTTTAGCTCCAATTTCACCAATTATTTTCACAGCTTCATTGGATCTTTTTACAAATATGCCTGCGTTAGAAATTATCAACTCTCTTGCTTCGTCTACCGATGAAACTAAATCTACACCTTTTACTGATGCATGCACTCCATTCCAAAGGGATACTGCAGTTGGCCTAGATTCTAAAAGAACAGCTTTTACACCATCTAACTCTTTGTAGAATGATTCCAAATTGTTTCCGGAATATAGTTTCGCAAATTCTGCCAATGCTTCTGCACCAGCACGTGCTATTTTTCCGGCCCCTCGTATTTTCATACTTTTAATCGATTCTGCAGTTTGGTTAATAATTTCAGACACAAACATATGATTGACGTGAGTGATTATAATATGTCCTATTGACACTGTTAGAAATTATCCTAAAAGAGTCAGACGTACAACACGACGGGCCTCTTCCATACCAAAGACAAGATATATCGCTGCAAGAAGCGCTTCAAACACATCGGCGCGCATATTCTCTTCTATAATATTTTTACCCGTTTTTGGATCTTTATGTCCGCCACCGACAAAAATCAAACGATCCAAATCTAATCCTGAGTCCAAAATTCTAGCAGACAACCTCTGATTAGAAACAATACTTTGTTTATAATCTGTCATTCCGCCTTCTCTCAACTCAGTTTTTGAATAAACTTGTTCACACGCTAAAAATTCTAAAATGGAATCTCCAAGAAATTCTAACCTTTCATAAGATTCAATATTTTTTGGAGGATGTGCATCTCTCATTTCATATGAATAACTATCATGAACAAAAGCAGTATAGAATATTTTGAACTCATCTTTTGATAAATTTCTATAGCCGAATGGTGCACGAGCTAAAAACTCTCGAAGTTCTTTATCGCCATGCTTTGCGGAATTCACGAGATGAAATTGCGTTGGTGTATTAAGATTAATCCCCAACAGGATTAATATATCGCACAGACATTAAGGGGCATGGCCGGGAAAAAAAGAGTAAGGTTTAGAGGTACAAAACCTACGTCTAAAAGACTTGAAGCTGACATTTTAGATCGTTCTAAAAAATTAGCTGACGAACCTTCAATTCTAAGGCCTATGTGTGCAGGTAACTGTAGGAAATGTTCTTTTGATAAAACATTCAAACTTATTGATTCATACCAGGGAATTAAAGGAAATGCGGATGCACTTATCAAAGAAGCTTCTAGAGGCAGTGATGATATTGCAAAAGCGTATGCGGGAACAATCTCACTTAATGCTGCTGGAACAGTTCCTATGCTTGCCACTGCCAAACTTGCAGGAGAACCTGTTTCCTTTGCAGTAAGAGGATTAGTAGGAAACGACAAACTTATTGGATGTCAATACTACACAGATTCCAAGAAAAGACTTCTCCTTTACAATAATTTCATTAAAAAGAACAAACTTCACTTATATTCTTTTGAAGAAGGTTTAGTTTGCTCCAATAAACCAAACATGCCAGAAGATTATCTCTACGATGCATTTTGGGATACTCCTTATGAGTTTGAAAATGATGGATTGCAGTGTAAACACGAGAGTCCTGCAACTCTTGTGATTAAGATCAAATCACTTGACGAGGAAATTCGTATTTGTCGTAATTGTGCCAAAGATGTGTCCACATTGCAATTCATAGTTTCTAAGATCTCTGCCAATGATCCTCTTGACGATATTGAAGTGTATATAGAACACAAATATCACAACGAATCGACAGAAGGTCGCGACATAATTAAAAAAGATCTTCTTGAAAAGTATATGGTTGGAGCTCATACGGATGCTTCACTCATCAACGTAATAACCAAAGACAAGTTGGGAGAACTCAAGAGTGCTGCAGTCGCTACCTATATTGTTGGAACAAAAAATTACGGTTCTGATTTGAAAACGTTCATATCCGATTTAACTGGATCGTCCAATGAGATTGATGCACTTGAAGCATACCTTTCTGCTGTTCCGTCTGCAGTTATAATAAAAACTGGAAAAGCGAGTGAAGCTTTATCTATGCTTTGGACAGATAATTGGAAAGATATTATTGCAAAATTTACATCCGAATCCGTTGCCGAATCTATGGGAAATCTTTCAAAGAGCGTACCTGGTCCTGTTCTCGATGAAGCTCATAGAAAATACATAATGTCCGGAGTTTCTTCGGAATATCCTGAGTTCAAAAGAGCTGGAAAAATTACGTTGTTATCGGATCGCTTGGCTAAAGCGTTCAAAGTTGGCGGAGGAGATTTGGTCTACTCTGAAATAAATTCCATCAGCCCTAAAGATTCGAAATCACGTGTTATGTGCAAATCATTCCTTATTGCAACGGGACACAATGGCGAAGTCGCTTGGAAAATGACGTCGGATGAATCAGAATATGCAGACTATCTGTTGCCATTTGTAAAGAATCTTATTGATGCTCCACCCGCCAAATATTCTGAAGCTATGGGTACACTTCTTACAGCAAGCGGATGCGGAGAATCGATTTAATCCAATATGCGAACATCTGCAACATAATGGGATACGGACGGAGCGAATGATTTTACTTCGTGTATTCCCAATATTTCATAGTTTGAGCAAACGCTATCAAAAGCTTCACGAACTTTAGACTCGTATTCATTTACATAAAAGGTGTCGTGATAATGAATTATTCCGCCGGGGCGAATAAGTTCCATTGCTTTTGGTAAGAAATCGGATGTTGTCTGAACATAACCCATTAAAATCCTGTCTGCAATTTTATTTCCTGGAATGTTACGATTATCACCAAGAATTGGTTCTACAATATCTTGAACTCCATTCAATTCAATATTTTTTAATAAAAATTTAAAAGAATCTGGATTTTTCTCGCATGCTATTACTTTTGATGCTCCTGAAAATTTAGAAAGAGGTAAAGTGAAATAACCAATTCCTGCGAACATATCTACAACAGTTTCACCTGTGCAATCCAAACTACGCATACGATATCTTTCATCCACATTTCCGGATGCAAACATCACTTCTGTAACATCCATGTCATATAGAATTCCGTTTTCTAATCTTATGGATTCGGTTTTTGTCCCAAATATCACTTCAGTATTAGGACGACGGAACTCTCCGGAAACTCCACCGCGATCCACACAAACTGTGGACATTCCTAAAACTTTAGCATAAACTTCTCCGATTCTATCCAAATACGGATTGCACTCAGAGCTTAAACATAAAATTACAATATCTCCAACATATTCCCATTTTTGAGGTAATGTATCTCTTACACTCTCGGGTATATCGGAAAGATATTCAGAAATCATTTCTTGTGGTGTCCGTCTCTCTAGTTCAAAAACATCTCTTATTGAGATTTCGAATCCCATTTCAATGACTTCGTCATGAGCTTCAGGAAGAAGTGGAACAGCACGAAAATCCCCATCTTTTGTAATTTTTGCAGCCCTATCAACTAATCCTTTTGACATCATCTCAGGTATTTTCTGAGATGCTTGAGACGATGGGACAAGTGCTACTTCTATTGTTTTCATAATGCTGCCTTCAATACAATTGGGAGTAATTTTAATGTGACTGATACATTCTTCAAAGCTTCTTTAGCAACGAGGTGTGGATTGTCTAAATCGATATTGTCCAATATCTTACGGATGCTAGGACAATCAATGATTTGATAAATTTTATCTAAGTCTTTGTCAGAAAGTTTATCATACATTTCTCTGAGTTTGTATCCTTTTTCTAAAGCATCACCGATTTCAGATTTCCATCCTTTCTCATAGGATGATAAAAATTCTGCTGAAAAATTGTTCGATTCAATCGCAGAATCTACGGTTTGTTTTAGGAAAGGAGCTGCGGAAAATGCAGGATACAGACCTCCTCCGGACACGGGTTTTATCTGACATGCAGCATCTCCGATCAAAAGTGTGTGATCTCCGAATGTGGTACGGCATCCCCCCATTGGAATTTTTCCGGATATTTTTTCGATAACTGGTGCATCATCCATTCCCGAGCGTCTCAGTAAAAGATTCAAATAATCTACAGGAGGTCCTGCGGACCATGCTGTACATACACCGATACGGGTAAAATTTTCAAATGGAATTTCCCATGAAAAAAATCCAGGAGCGATTTCAGAACCGAGTCTTATGTCGATTAAATCCTGATCTTCTTTACGGCGCCTAACATCAACCTGCATTCCGCGCAAATATGTTTTACATTCGTTATTAGGAAATGATGCGGATACTGCTGATGTATGCCCATCGGCACCTATTAAAATTTTAGATAAATGTGCTCCCGTTGGAGTCATAGTACGAATATTTCCTGAATCCAACACATGAGATTGATATTTACGACTGTACAGAATTTCTGCTCCGCAGTCTATCGCTTTAAATGCCATCTTCTGATCAAAATCACGACGATCGATAAGATTTGCTTTTGGTTTTTCAGACCTTACGGATACTACACCATGGCCTGGAAAATGAACTCTGGCACCATACAATTTGTTTAAAATAATCGGCTTTACACCAGACATGTTTACAACGTCGTCTGTAACTAATCCCGCACACTCAACGGGATCTCCAGAACAATCATGCTCTTCTAAAACAAGCACATCGTGTTCTGCAGCGAGCAGAGCCGCCGCTTTTGTACCAGCGGGGCCCGCTCCGACGATTACGACGTCGTGCATAACATTCCTCGATTACTGTTTTGATTTGTTGTAATCTGCGATGAATTTCTCTATGCCTTCATCTGTTTTAGGGTGCTTAAGCATCTTTGTGAGAACATCGTAAGGAATTGTTGCGATGTCACAACCGGCTGCTGCCGCATCCAAAACATGAATTGGGTGCCTGATACTTGCTGCAATAATTTCACAATCGAAATCGTAATTGTAGAAAATTGAAGATATTTCTGCGATAAGGTCGCTTCCGTTTTGTCCGATATCATCGAGACGTCCAACAAATGGAGATACATATCTTGCACCTGCTTTTGCTGCAAGAAGTGCCTGCGCAGGAGAGAAAATAAGTGTAACGTTTACATCAATACCTTCAGAAGAGAGGACTTTTGTTGCTTTCAATGTTTCAAGACACATAGGGAGCTTAACATTGATGTTTTCATGAATGGCTGCAAGTTCACGACCTTCTTTGATCATGCCCTCGGCATCCATAGACATTGCTTCTGCAGAAATAGGACCATCAACGATTTCTGAAATCTTTTTGACACAGGTCCTCAAATCTGTATTTTCTTTTGCAATGAGACTGGGGTTTGTTGTTACTCCATCTAAGATTCCCCAGCTGTTTACTTCTTCAATCCTTTCTATGTTTGCGGTATCGATAAAAATCTTCATATTATCACTTCAATTTTTGTTTAAAATAACTTTTTTACATGCAGAAACAACATCGTTTGACATGAGTCCATACTTCTCAAAGAGCTCTGCCGGACTTCCTGATTCTCCAAACGTATCTTTTGTTCCCACTCTTGACAAGGGTACAGGTATTTCTTCTGACAAGAATTCTGCTACGGCGGATCCCAATCCTCCGATTATACTGTGCTCTTCTGCCGTTACAACACAACGTGTTTTTGATACAGATGCACGAATCGTATCTACATCTAAAGGTTTAATTGTAGACATATTGATTACTTCTGCATTGATTCCTTCGGAGGCTAATTTTTCTGCTGCCTCGATACATGTTGTAACCATCTGACCAGTTCCGATAATGGTTACATCGGTTCCTTCTTTCATGATAGTTGCTTTACCAATCTGGAATTTTGTACCTTCAGCTGTTATCGTGGGGAATTCACTACGGCCCAATCTCATGTAAACTGGACCATCATAATCGGCAATTGCCATTGTTGCTGCATATGCTTCATACGCATCTGCAGGAGAAATTACAACCATGTTGGGGAGACTGCGCATAATGGAAATATCTTCCAATGCTTGGTGAGACGCTCCATCTTCACCCACACTTATTCCGCTGTGGGTTGAAACAATCTTTACATTAAGTTTTGGATAAGCGATTGCCAATCTAATCTGTTCCCAGCAACGACCGGTGGCAAAAACTGCAAAGGTAGATGCGAAAGCTGTTTTTCCGGATGCTGCCAATCCTGCAGCAATTCCAACCATATTCTGTTCCGCGATTCCAACTTCTACGAATCTTTCGGGACATACTTTTTCAAAATCTCCTGTTTTGGTAGATCCTGCCAGATCTGCATCCAAGACTACTATATCATCTCTTAAAGATGCAAGGTCTGCCAATGCTTTTCCGTAGTAGTTGCGTTGTGCCAATTTCTGAACCATTAGTTTTTCCCCCTTAATTCTTCAAGAGCCTGAATGGTCTCATCTTTATTGGGTGCTTTACCGTGGAAACCTACATTATTCTCCATGAATGAAACACCTTTTCCTTTAACAGTGTTCATGATGATTGCTGTGGGCTTATCACCATTTTCTGATTTTTCACATGCATCAATAATCTGATTGATATCATGTCCATCTATTGTGATAGCATTCCATCCGAATGCTGTGAATTTTTCTTCAACAGATCCTAACGACAACCTATCCTCGGTGTTTCCTGTAATTTGTAAACAGTTACGGTCAACAAATGCTGTGAGATTGTTAAGATTCTTGTGAGCTGCAAACATAACTGCTTCCCAATTCTGTCCACTCTGCATCTCTCCGTCTCCCAAAAGACAGAACACACGGTTTGGTTTCTGATCCATCTTCAAAGATGTTGCGATACCACATGCCATGCTAAGTCCCTGGCCCAAAGATCCTGTAGACATTTCTACACCAGGAACTTTTCCTTTAACAGGGTGTCCCTGAAGCTTGGATCCAATTTTTCTCAAAGATATTAAATCCTCTACGGGGAAATATCCCGATTCTGCTAAAGATGCATAAAGAATCGGTGCCACGTGTCCTTTAGACAAAACGAATCTATCTCTACCATCCCAAGATGGATCCTTGGGATCATGTTTCATGATTCTGAAATACAATACAGCCATCAAATCTGCAGAAGATAAAGAACCTCCCGGGTGACCAGAACCTGCTGCTGCAATCATCTCAATTACGTGTATGCGTAATTTGTTTGAAATCTTAGCCAAATCGGATACAGAGTTTACCACTTTTACACAACCCTCGATTAATCGCTTTCGATTCTGGGTGCAAGAAGGTAATTCACCGATGTGTTTCCGTCTGCAATATCAAATATCAATTTAACTGGGAAATCTGTGTCCAATTCAATGTTAATGATTGTATCGGAAGGCAATGCTTTGACCAAATTGGAAAAATAATCCAAGGGGAAAAGACTGCAAACAGACGATGCAACTTGTACATCTTTGAGGTTGGATACGGGAATCCTAAGGCTTGCGGAATCTGTATCTCCTTCACAAGATAATTCAAAGAATTCAGGATCTGCTCTAAGTGCAATATGATCGGATATTGATTCAGAGGCTTTGATACCTTTCTGAAGTTCTGATGCTGCTACTCCGATTTTTGCGGAAAGCGAAAGATCAGGAACTTTTGGATCATTCATGCTTGATGTATCTACAAGATTCATGCGACGGGTGATGTTTCCAACTTTGAAAACAAGTCTGCCATGATCTGCATCCTGTTCCATGGATATGACGTCTCCAGATGAGGCTAATTTGAGAACGCCTTTTACTTTATCGAGATCGAGTCCGATTTCGGATTCGTCTGCTTCATAGGATTCGAATGCTCCTGCACTCACAAAAAGGTCAATCATTGCAACATGTGCGGGATCCACGGCTTTAAGGTTCATTCCTTCTGAGCTTATGTTGAATTTTACTTCATCCATCAATGTGGAAATTATGTTTACAAGACCTTTCAAAGTATCTGCTTTGATTTCTGCTTTGAACATTGAAAATACCCTCCTTAATTCTCTCTCCAAGTGTGGTTACACTTGCAGCAACGATAGATACATGTTTCAGGCTCATCGGCCGCACGGGTCTGTCTGAGACTGAAATACGCTTCGGTATTCTCACAGTTAGGGCAAAGAATACGTGTTTTGGGCATTGTAGCCACATTTTCTTTGATTACAGTCGTCTCTTTATCTTTTGCACCAGTTACAAACTGCTGCTTATTTTCACCAATATCCTGAGATGTACCGCAAGAGTTGCAGGTAAAAACCCCATCTTTGGGAAACATCATTGAACCGCACGAAGGACAAAACAAACTTATCAGCCTCAATTCCTACAATAACTGTCTGTATAAATAAGTTTTTTAACGCGCGGGGGCGTAACGTATAAAGGCGCGCGAATAACTTTAGAAAAAAGGAACCGATTGATAAAAAATGTAAAAAATGAAAGAGGTTTTGTAGAAACAAAAATAAGAATTATCACTTCTTCTTTTTTGTTTTACTGGCACGAAGATTCTCTTTGACTTTAGCAACAATCTCTTCTGCTTGAGTCTCACCGTTTGAAATCGTTGTTTCATCGTATCTGAATACATTCCATCCTTCGGAGACCAATATTGCATCTTTGGATTGATCTGCATCTTTTGGTTCAACAAAAACTGCTACTTTTCCCTTAACGAATGCCACAGGTATATTGTGATCTCCGTATCCTCTTCTGCACCTAAGTCCTTTGTTCCAGCATGCTCTTCTTACCAAGGCTTCAGGAGAATTATCTGTGAACTCATCATCTACAGGTTTTTCTTCAATAACTTCTACTTTTTCAGTTACTGGCTCTGTAAATTTTTCGACTACGGAATCTTCTTTTTCAGACACAGTTTTAACAGGTTCTGGAGTGGGCTTAGTTTCAGATCTACGAATTGCGTCATCGGGTGTTGGTTGTTCTTTGAAGGCAATTTTAGGTCTAAGCGGTTTAACTTCCTCAGAAGGTTTTTCTGGTTCAGAGGCTATTTTTTTCTCAACAAGTTTTGGTTCAGGAGTTGCTTCTACAATAGGTGCCTCTTCGACTGGTTTTTCAGCCTTTTCCTCTTCCTTTGGTTCTGATTTTGCAGGCACAGGCTTAGGTTTTGCAGGAGTGGGTTTTGCTTTTGCGGGTGCTGGTTTCGACTTTTCACTGGGTTTGGATTCGGCTTTAACTTTCTTTGCGGGTGTTGCTTTAGGTTTAGCCACAACGTCAACAGGTGGCGCCAAAAACATTATACTTTGGAATATGACCCAGATGCATAAAAGAACAGCAAAAAGTAATCCGTCACCTGATACGTAAACAAGCACCAATAATATTACTGTAAAAAGTCCTGAAATAAATGCATTCAATGTTGCGTTACTTTTGAAATCTGCAATGGCAGATGATGCAACAGAAATTATGGCCAATCCATAAAATATCAAGATAAGGCTGTCATTAGAATCGCCTGTGGTAATTATTCCTAAAAGAATCAAAAATACACCTGATATAAACAATAAGATTCCTGAAAATTTTCCAAAAATGTTATCGGCACGGATAAAGTTTCCAAACGCGAAAATCAAAGAAATTATACCTGCTGAAATACAACCAATCATATAGTACAAAGAAGAGCCAGAATTAAATCCAAGCTCTGAAATATGATTTATTCCCAACGTCCAATCAACAGATGTAAGAATTGAAACGATCAACGCTATCAAGAAAATTACAGCAGCCAATATACCCGAAAATCCGAATAATTTGGTGTGATCTTTCAGCGACTCCACTTTAACCATGGGAACAGTACCGACATCCTAAGATTTTAACTTACCCCTTGATTATATACTCGCGTTATATTGGGCAAGATAAATATATAACTAGGAAATAGGTCGTTTATATATTACACAGGCGCACGCCTTAATATTTACAAATATCACAGTCAAAGAATCGTAGATTCTTTTCACAAAGTCCTCTTTGAGGCAAAAAATAGGAGAGAAATTAATGAAAATGAAATTTGAATTCCTCGGCGGAGCCGATATTGTAGGTCGCATGGGAATGACTATGAAAGGCGATGGTAAAACCATGCTCATGGAATACGGAATGAGTCCAACAAAACCTCCGGAGTACCCCATCCCCACACAAACCCGTGTAGATCACATGTTCCTTACACACAGTCACCTTGATCACTGTGGAATGGTTCCCCAGGTATGTGGAAGAGACCGTTGCGAACTTTTCACCACTCCACTTACTGCGGAAGTCGGCGAAATTATGATGTACGACAGTCTCAAAATCGCAAAAGCGGAAAATTATCCTTTGCCTTACACCACAAGCGACATTGACAGAACAATGAAGAACGTTGTTCCACTCACATTCGAAGATACTATTGAATTGGGAAAAATCGATGTTACGCTTCACAGCGCAGGTCACATTCCAGGAGCTGCAATGTTTGAATTTACAGGAGACTGTAGCACATTGTATTCCGGAGATATCCACACCGTAGATCAAAATCTTGTTAACGGTGCAAAACCCGTGAAATGTACCAACCTTTTTGTCGAAGGTACATACGGTGGACGTCTTCACCCAGACAGAAAAGAAGTCGAGAGATTGTTCCTTGAAAAAGTACAATCCGTTGTAGAAAGGGGAGGAACCGTTCTTATCCCTTGTTTCGCAATTGGAAGAACCCAGGAAATCATGACTCTTCTCAGGAATCTGGATTATGACATGTGGGTTGATGGAATGGGTCGCTCAGTAACCCGTTTGTTCATGGACTATCCCGAATATCTTGCAAACCCTAAGATTCTCAAAGATGCAAGAAGAAAATTCAACGAGGTCAGAAACCCCGGCATGAGAGATCGCGCCCGCAAAGGTCAGATTATTGTTACAACCGGAGGAATGCTTGACGGCGGACCTGTGCTCGGATACCTCAAAGCACTCAAAAATGACCCCAAGAGCGCAGTTCTCATTGTTGGATATCAGGCAGAAGAAACCAACGGAAGAATGCTCATCGAACAGGGTTGCGTCGTTATCGACGGCGAAACACACAAGATTGAGTGCGAATTACAGAAATACGATTTCTCGGCACACGCAGACCACCAACAGATTGTTGATTTCGTCCGCAGTTGCGACCCTGAAAACGTAATTATCATGCACTCCGAAGTCAGAGAATTGTTCCTTTCCGATTTGGAAGAATACAACGTTATTCTCCCCGACCCCGGTGTGGAATTCGAATTGGATGTGTAATTAAAATGTCAGGCGACCTCAGGCGTTTCCTCGAAGAAGATATCGGAACGGGAGATATTTCCGCATCGATTATTCCGGATATCGACGGACGCGCAGGCATAGTCTGTGAAGACGAAGCTACCATTGCAGGTCTTGAGGAAGCCGAAGACATTTTTTCCATGTTTGGAGTGGATTGCGTTCTTTTTGTTAAAGACGGAGATAACGTCAAAGCGGGAACCCGTATAATGGCGTTATCCGGTCCTGTAAAAGGAATGTTAACAGCTGAACGCACCGCTCTTAACATGATTATGCGCATGAGTGGAATCGCAACATCCACTCGTAAAGCAGCAAACATTTTGGAAAACTCCGGCACAAAAATTACAGGTACCAGAAAAACTACGCCTGGTTTCAGATTTTTTGAAAAGAAAGCCATCCGTATCGGAGGTGGAGATCCACATAGATTCGGATTGTATGACATGGTTATGCTCAAAGACAATCATATTGCAGCATGCGGATCTGTGAAATCTGCAGTAACTCTTGCGAAAAAATCATCATTTTCTACAAAAATAGAAGTTGAAGTATCATCCATCGAAGATGCTATCGTTGCTGCAGAATGCGGTGCAGATATCATTATGGCAGACAATGTAGGACCTGAAATGTCGGGTAAAATCTGTGAAGCCGTAAAATCAATCAACGAAAGAATAATCGTTGAAGCATCAGGAGATATTACTTTAGACAACCTTTCTGAATATGCCGGTAAAGCAGATGTTGTTTCAATGGGAAGTTTAACCCATTCTGTTAAATCCATTCGTTTTTCCATGAATATCGAATGATAACTCCATAATTCTATTTACAAAGAATTAGTGTTAAATAAGCATAACTTATCGAATATTTATGGCAAAAACAATACTCTACATTGCAATGAGTCTAGATGGTTACATTGCCGATGAAACTGGTTCCGTTGGTTGGCTTGAAGGAGATGGTAGCGATCCTAAAAACATAGGAAGTTATTCAGAATTCTTTGAAAATATTGGTACTATTATATTGGGATATGGCACATACAATCAGATTATTACAGAATTATCCAAAGATATTTGGCCATACGAGGGTAAAAAGAGTTATGTTTTAACCCATAAAAAACTTGAAAGCAGGGATGATATTATCTTTACAGATCAATCGTTATCATCCCTTATCGAAAAATTAAAAATTTCTGAAGAAAAAGATATTTGGATTTGTGGAGGTGCATCGATAGCTAATCAGCTAATTGAAAAAAATCTTATTGATTTGTATTCAATAGCAATCATTCCAACAATTTTGGGCAATGGAATTCATTTGTTTAACAAACAGAATTCTCAACACAAACTTGAACTTATTCAATCTAAAAATTACAACGGAATTGTAGAGGTAATGTATAAACCTAGAACAGATTCAAAAGTATAATTTTAAAACTAAGACACGAAACCATTAATGATGTTGATTGCGATACGGATAGTATGACAATAAATTTTGAGGATTACCCCTGCGAAATTTGTGGAAAACCTTCCACCAATGTTGTATTCGCTGCATTTGTTTGCGACGATCCTGAATGTATCGACAAAGCTAGAGAAGCACGTGGCGGCCCTGGCGGCCACATGAAGAGAAAAGCTGAGGGAAAACCAATCGTTCCCGATAATATGTTTAAAGATTAATTTTTAAAAATAAAAGCGGGGTGGTGAATACCACCCCTTTTACGTTTAGTGTCTAAAGACACGGCAACCGGTGAATACCATTGCCATTCCGTGCTCGTTTGCAGCATCGATGACTTCTTGATCTCTGATGCTTCCTCCGGGCTGGATGATTGCGGTGACTCCGGCTTTTGCAGCCTCGTCAACACCATCTCTGAAGGGGAAGAAAGCATCGGACGCCATGACGCAACCTTCTGTGGGTTCGTTGGCTTTCATCGTTGCGATCTTTGCGGAATCGACACGGCTCATCTGACCTGCTCCGATGCCGACTGCGCGCTCTCCTTTAACATATACAACAGAGTTTGAAGTAACATGTTTTGCAAGTTTCCATGCGAAGAGAAGTGCATGGATTTCTTCCTCGGTGGGTGCACGTTCTGTAATAACAGTAAGGTTCTTTGGATCAATGAGTACATCTTCATCTGTCTGTACAAGAAGACCGCCTTGAACTTTCTTCATCTTGTATTCTCTGTGTCTCTGTGAAGGTCCGATTGGTGTTCCGGTCTTAAGAAGACGGATGTTTTTCTTTGCTTCGAGAATTTCCAATACGCCATCATCGAAATCAGGTGCTAAAACTGCTTCAACGAAATATTTTGAAATTTCTTCTGCGGTTTTAACATCGCAGTTTCTGTTGAGACAAATTACGCAACCGAATGCGGAAAGGGGGTCTACGGCGTATGCGGTCATAAATGCATCGTAAATGTTATCGGCACTTGCAAGACCGCAAGGGTTTGTGTGTTTCATTACAACAGCAGTAGGCTTTTCAAAATCCATACAGATATCGAGTGCTTTATCCAAATCAAGGATGTTGTTGTATGAGAGCTGTTTACCGTGAAGTTGCTGTGCTTTGGATACTGTTGTTCCGGGTGTGAAAGGATCTGCATAGAATGCAGCTTTCTGGTTTGGATTTTCTCCATATCTCAAATCATCTACTTTCTCTGTAGGAACTGGGAATGATTTGGGGAAACCTTCGCCGAATTTGCCATACATCTGGTTTGCAATCATTGAATCATAATTGGCAGTGGTGATGAATGCTTCAGCCATGAGTCTGGACAAAAGAGGTTCGTCCAAACCGCCGTTATTTTTAAGCTGATCTAAAATTGCAGGATACTGATCGGGATCGGTAACAACTGCTACGGACTTGTAATTCTTTGCTGCAGCGCGAATCATACTGGGTCCGCCGATATCGATATTCTCAACAATATCATCGAAAGTTGAACCCTCTTTAAGAACGGTTTGTTTGAAAGGATAGAGATTTATGACAACCATATCGATTGTATCAATTCCTTTCTCCTCGATTGCGGACATGTGTGCAGGAAGGTCTCTGCGTGCAAGAATGCCTGCGTGTATCTTAGGGTGGAGTGTTTTAACACGACCATCCAACATCTCGGGGAATCCTGTTAATTCAGATACTTCTGTTACAGGTATTGAATTTTCTTTCAGTAGTTTGTATGTGCCTCCGGTTGAAATCAAATCGATTCCCAACGAAGACAGTTCTTTTGCAAAATCAACAATTCCGTCTTTATCGGAGACGCTTATCAATGCTTTTTTTATCGCTGCCAAATTGTTACCCCCTCGTAACCGAGGTACACGCGTAAACCATGCTAATTATAGGTAAACGAACGAACTAAATAAACTAACCGCGAAGGTCATAAAAATGGGGGATAAATCCCCCTGTGTTTTTAAGTTTAAAGCAATGCTTTCATTACTCTTGCAGCTCTTGCATCCAATGTTTCCACACCGGATACTTTACTTGCATATTCAGAGAGACATACGATGTCTTCGTTCTCGATGCAATCGAGCTTGAACTTGCGTGTTCCAGCCATCAACTGTTTAAGACCTTCTCCAAGTCTGTCGTTGATGTATGTGTAAACACCGACTGCACCCCATGGAATATCAGTTCCAAGTTCTGCTTCTGGGCGGAGTTTTCTTACATCGCTGTTAGAGATAAAGAACTGCTCGGGAGAATCACCATACTGGTTAGCGAATCCTGTGGGGAGTTTTCCATCTGTAGCCAATTTGGAGAAGTGACTTCCTTTCATTGCAGCAGTAATAGGTGCTCTGCACATTGCGATTGATTTGACCAAAGGCCCATCTCCGAGATCGGAAAGTGCAAATGCCTTGTACATCTGAGATTCGTTTACGAAACCGCCTGCAAAAGAAAGGTCAGGTACGAATCTTCCCTGTGCTTTGAGTTCTTTGGCGCATGCCATTACCTGACTAAAGAGCCAGATACCGGGTGAACTGAGTTCTGCCATGTGCATGTTGGGGGACATTCCTGTTCCTCCGCCTGCAGCGTCAAACGTAAGAAGATCGATTTTTGCTTCGGAAGCACATCTCATTGTGAAGGCAACCACTTCGGGTTTGTATGCACCGGTCTTGAGGAAAACGTTCTTTGCTCCTTTTGATCTGAGGTTTTCTACATCTTCAACGAATGCTTCTTCGGAGGGGAAACCGACACGGCTGTGTCTTTCGAATGTTTTGAATGCTCCGGCTTTGAAAGCTTCTTGAACTGCAGGATCTTCAGGATCTGGCATAACAACGTATCCGCGTGCTTTGAGTTCGAGTGCTCTTTCAAGTGTTGTAAGTCTAACTTCTCCACCGATTGCTTTTGCTCCCTGTCCCCATTTTCTCTCGATAACATCCACGTTGAGTTTTGAGAGACAGTATTCATCTGCACCACCGCGGATATCTTCAACGTTGGTCTGCATAACAATATGTCCGTATTCTCCATCCCACTGATCAAGGAATGAATTTACACGGAAATCCATATCGGGGGAACTCTGAACTTTTCCGTTAGAGTAGACAGATTCAGAATCCATTGCACAAACATTTTCACCGATGACTTCACAAATTCCGGAAAGAGCGGAACCTACAGCCAATTCTTTCCAGTATTTCTTTGCGATTGCTGTGGAGCCAAGACCCGCGAGGTGAACAGGGGTCTTCATTTTGATAGGATTTTTACTTTTTGATCCAACTGTTGTGGAAATATCAACATTTTCAAAGAATGCGATATCGGAATCAGGCTCGATACCTTTTGCGGTGAGGAGCTCGGCCATAATCTGGAAATGAGACCAGTCAAGGAAATAATCTTTATTCGATGCTGCAGTGCATTTTCCAAAATATTCAGGTGCTGGATAAAGTGTTTCTCTTCCTCTGAATGCTCCCTTTGCTACTTCGCAGATGACATTACAGTCATCGACACATATGGGGCACATTCCGCTTACAGGAGACACATCAGGAACACGGGTTTTGGTCCCGGTTGTTGATTTTGAATTCTCAATAGTGTACATAGGTTTCACCTGCGGACAACGGTTTTGTCCGTTGCAATCGCTTATGGGTGTATTCTACTATTATGGATTTAAACATAATTGCGTTGATGGTTTTTGAACGGGCGAAAAAATAGGCAAATCACCCAAATAATCAAAAACCAAAATCACATCTACATAATATGAAGAAAAAGGATTTGGAGATCTCATTGGAATCAGTGGAGCCTTTTCGTAATCCTGATCCTTCCTTGGAACAATACCCTACCCCTTCTGTGATCGCATCCGATATTTTATTCAATGCATATGGGGCGGGAGATGTTGTTGGTATGAAAGTTGTTGATCTTGGATGTGGCACAGGCATATTTTCCATAGGCGCTGCACTAATGGGGGCAGGGATGGTAAAAGGGTTTGATATTTCCAAATCCGCATTAGATGTTGCGAAAGAAAATTCTAAACGTCTAAAGATAGATGTTGAATTTGAATTGTCTGATATTCACGACGTTACGGAAGAAGCGGATACAATCTTTATGAATCCTCCTTTTGGTTGTCAAAACCGCCGTGCAGACCGTATTTTTTTAGACAAAGCCATGGAACTTTCGCCTTGTGTTTATTCCATCCATATGGCCAAAACATCCGATTTTTTGGATAAGTACGTGGAATCCAAAGGTCGTGAGATAATATCTCGTAAAACTTATAAGTACAATATCCCACATACATTCTCATTCCACAATAAGACAAATCAGAGCGTTGACATTATCGTGGTCAACATAAGGTGACATTTATGACAAGTAAAAAGGAAGTTTTTCCCGGTGACGAGGTTGCGGTTGAAGAAGAATACCTCGCATCAGACGGAACATTCGCTAACAACGGAATAATCTACGCATCACAGATTGGAGTACTTGAACTCGATGATGATGAATGCGTAGCTAGGGTAATCTCTCCAAATCCCCCGAACATTCTTAAAAATGGAGATATAGTATACGCAATAGTTGCAGATATTCGCAACACCATGGCAACCGCTGATGTTATCGCCAAAGAAGGCACAGAAAGAGGTCTTGGCGGTGAACTTTACGCAACAATTCATGTTTCAAAAATATCTGCTGGGTATACAGACGATGTTGCAAAAGAACTTAGAAAAGGCGATATGATTCGTGCAAAAGTTACTGCGATTAAACCTGCACTTCAACTTACAACTAAAGAAGATCACCTCGGTGTTGTACGTTCACTTTGCGGAACATGCAAAACAGAACTTGTAAAAAAAGGAAGTAACCAGCTCTTCTGTTCTAAATGCAACCGCAAATTTAGCAGAAAACTCGCCGATGACTATGGTGACGTACAGATATGAATGACATACAAGAAATTCAATCTCTTCGCAAAGAAGTTACCAGCCTCAAATCCGAAATCAGTGATTTAAAAGATTTTGTAAAGGCACTTTACACAATGATCATGGCGGATGATGACGGCGGATACGAAGAATCTGAGTACGGCGGAATTGGTGGCGGAAGGTTCAATACATGAAACTTGTAGCTTTGATTTCTGATGGAATAGACTCTCCCGTTGCAGCATATATTATGTCAAAAATGGGTGCAGAAGTCGTACTATTGCATATGGACAATAGCCCATATGCGGACGAGGCAGCTGAAGAGAAAATAATTTCTTTAACAAATCAACTAAACAAATTCACCGGCAAAGAGTTTAAATTGTACACTGCAAACCACGGATCTAACCAAACAGCCATATCCGAAACATGCGATAATAACTATCAATGTGTTATGTGCAAAAGAATGATGCAACGCACTGCTCGTGAATTTGCTAAAAATATTGGAGCTGCCGGAATCATCATGGGAGATTCGTTGGGACAGGTTGCATCACAAACTCTGAAAAATATCCGTGCTGAAAATACAGGTTTAGATTTTCCTGTTATTCGCCCACTAATCGGATGGGACAAGTTGGAAATTGAAGCACTTGGAAAAGAAATCGGCACATATGAAATTTCAATACTTCCTGCTAAAGGATGTACGTTAGTTCCTGTAAAACCAATTACAGAAGCAAAACCAGATAAAATTTCCAATTTTGAAAGTAAATTAGATCTGGAAAGGCTTGCCAAAGAAACGGCGGACAGTGCAACACTCATTCAATAATGATAAAATGCAGGACAACTGTCGATATCTTCGTCTTCATATACCATGTCAAGAGTTATATGATTGGTATACTGCGCTTGAATACGGGAAATATACAAAAAGTGATCTCCGATTGGTATTTTGATATCGGACTCTTTTTGTCTTTTTACAGTTACGGGAACCAATGCAGGACCCATGCATGCTGTACAAACGCGATAATCTACTCCTTCAGACTGAATAAGGTTTACAACACCCTCATCAACTAGAATTTCCATACACCCATGCAAGATTAACTCTTTTAAATATTGTTGGTCTTCTCAAAGAATATTTTTACTGCAAGAGCGGGATTTTTACTTACAATCACATCCAAACCTGGAAGATTTTCAGCCCTACGATCTAAAATGATTGCTACGCCCCTATCTGTTTCAGACCTTATTAGACGACCGATGGCCTGTCTCATTTTTCTAACCGTTGGCACCGTTCCCACATGTTCCCAACCATTTCCATAACGATAATTGTAATACCTCACCAATGCTTTGTGACGTTGTGTTGGCTTTGGATATGGTATTCCAACCAAAATTGCCATCTCCATTGTATCTCCGGGAAAATCCAAACCTTCACTTATTCTCCCTCCAAAAACCGCAAAAAGAATGCTACCGGATGTGTTTGAAAAATCTTTTACGGCATTCATCAATTCGTTCTGATGCATCCCTTTCTTCTCGAAGATTACATTCCTATTCAATCTTTTCAGAATATCCGTGGTTAAAATTCTATCCATAAACGAATATGATGGGAAAAATATAGCTGTATTTTTCTCAACTGCTGAACAAATTGAAACAATATCATCACAGATTCTGGGAACCATGGATTCGTCTGTGTATAAATCATCATATTTTGTAGAAACATCATCTTTTGAAAGTACCAGAAGATTGTCCTCTGAGAATACATTTCCAAACCTTTGATACACTGCGTCTTTTAACCCCAATTCTTCAACGTATGAAGTCATAGGTTCCAATGTACCAGACATTTGAATTGAGGCTCTACAGTAGCGTAAAGGTCCTGCAGACATTGCAGGATCCATACAGAAAGCTTCGAACCGGGGTTTTTCATCACCTACGATTAATTTAACATAACTTTCATCGACTGAAACCCAAGCAGACAAAAATCTTCCCATAGAACGAATATAGGAACGCGGAAGTTTCTTCCGGGATCTTTTTTCATCTGCTATTTTTTCACCAAGTTCCTTCAAATTATGGAATACACGAAATAATTTTGTTGATATTAAACCTAAACGAGACATGAGCTCTTCTTCGATAAATCCAGGTGGTAATTCTCCATCGTCATCAATCATGTACTCTCTGCGTGCCATATCCATAACTTCTCTAAATACGGAAATAAAATCAGATACGGAAAGACCGTCAACTAATTCTGGATCTCCCCATTCTCTTGCTTCGGCCTCTGCGAGATCAGTAGCTTTACGCGTATATTGAAAAGACAAAACCTCACGAAGATAATCTGGGAGATTGTGAGTCTCGTCTGTTATGAAAACCATGCGCTCCAAAGGTATGTTTAACCATTGTGAGAAATGGTACAATACCTGGGGCATGAATACAAAAGGATATGGTGCTACGACAACATCTGCCGATGCCAACAATATTTTAGACATCTCGTATGGACACCATCCTTTGTCCAAACAATACTGTGCAAACTCTTCAGATGTTGGAACATTTGTTCTACAAAATGTTTCTACTTCCAAGATGTTGGCAGCTTTCATATTTGAAAAATATTCACACTGGCACACACCATTGTTCATCTTCTTATATTCTGAACATAAATGGGATAATTCCTCTGGCGTTCCGATCGATGCAGATTCATCTGAAAATATAACAGGACAGGTATCCAAGGAACGTCCTTGTACTGGAACTCCTAAAATCGGAATAATCTTTGATAACGCCTTTAGCTCAATCATTACTTGTTTCTGTTGAGATTTCGTACGCGTAAGAAAAATAACCTTGCATCCGTTTTCTTTAGCCGTCTCGATTGTTCCGGTTAATGCACAGATAGTCTTTCCAGAACCTGTACCAGATTCAATTACAGCAGATTGCCCGTTTTCAACGGCTTTTCTGATGAAAGAAACCAACTCTTTTTGATTTCCTCTGTATTCATAAGGAAAGATATCCATAGTTCACACTATACGTCGAAACTATTTAAGAAATTATAAGTTGGAAAATTATTCCCCACGACTCCAAATATCATCGGGAAGATCCGCATATATGGATTCTTCTTCGACTTCTACTTTGGCCTCTTCCTGAATTGCTTTCATCAAGTTGAGAATCTTATCGCGTTTGAAAAGCCAATAATGAATTCTCCATTCTCTTCCGTCATAAAGGGTTGTTTCCTCTCTTTCGGTTGTAAGAATTCCCGCGTCTTCCAACATATAGAATGCATCGCGATCTTCAGGTTCCAAAACGTTGTCGATAATTCTGTCAGAATATCCGAAAAAGTTCAAAACATGCTGTGCTAAAGAAAGTGCTTGTTCTTCCTGCATACCACTATCATTAATGCTGTTCACAATAGATGTTGAAAGATCTTCTACGGTAATTATCGAATTCATCTTATTCCCCTTGATACTGTTAAAGATTTTAATCCTTCCCCGCGAGGGGAAGGAAAATATGTTTAGACCAAGTCAATAAACTTGACTTCTTCGAAGCCTTTGACGTTGTTGAGGGCATTAAGAACCTCTTCGTCGACTTCGTGATCGAGAGTCAAAACCATTGTTGCAACGTTTTTATCGTTGGTACCAACGGTCATCTGACTGATGTTGATGCCTTTATCTCCGAGTATACTACCGACTGTACCGACTACTCCGGGGATGTCAGTGTATCTGAGATACAACATATCCTTGTTGAAAGGTATTTCGAATGAAATATCATCAACTGCTGTAAGCCTAGGGATGTTTGCAAATACGGTTCCGGATACTGTGCGGCATTCAGAACCTGATTTGATTTTGATTTCGATTGCGTTTGCATAAACTTCTGAAACTTCCCTCTTGCTTTCTGTAATCACAATGCCTTTTGCTTTTGCAATTGCATTTGCGTTGATTACATTTGCATTCTCTCCACCGATGATATTCTTGAGAATTCCGGTAACAACTGAAACTGTCAACATCTTTGTGTTTGCTTCGGAAAGAGCTCCGCAGTATGTTACATTGAGTTCGTTGATTGGTTTGTTACCATTAATCTGATGAGCGAAAATACCAAGCCTTTCTGCAAGAGGTACAAAGGGTTCGAGTTCAGGGTCGAGTTTGCCACGGGGTGCGTTAATTGCACTGACAATCATTCCGTCTGTAAGGTATTTTACCATGTAATCAGCAATTTCTACTGCAACTCTTTCCTGTGCTTCAACTGTACTTGCTCCAAGGTGAGGTGTTGTGATAAGATTTTCCAATTCAAGGAGTTTCTGTTCATCTTCGGACAAAGGTTCATTGCACCATACATCGAATGCTGCACCTGCAATGATGTTTTCTTTCAATGCAGTGTATAAGTCATCTTCACTGACGATTCCTCCGCGTGCAACGTTAACAAGCAATGCGTTGGGTTTCATCTTTTTGAATTGGGGAAGACTGATCATGTTCCTTGTATCGGGAAGAAGAGGTGTGTGGATTGTCATGATATCGGATTTTGAAATTACTTCTTCAAGATCTGTAAGCCTGACTCCGATGTCGTCTGCGACTTCTTTTGGAAGGAAAGGATCATATCCGATCATGGTCATGTTGAATGCTTTGAGACGTTTTGCAACTTCTCCACCGACACGTCCGACTCCGATAATACCGAGAGTCTTTCCGTTAAGTTCGATACCAGTGTATTTGGATCTTTTCCATTCACCTTTGTGAACAGAATCGTGTGCGAAGGGGATGTTTCTGCACAAAGACATAATCATTGCGCATGAGTGTTCTGCTGCAGACACGATGTTTGCAGAGGGTGTGTTCATGACAAGGATGCCGCGGTCGGTTGCTGCAGGAACATCTATGTTGTCTACACCTACACCGGCACGTCCGATTACGCGCAAATTCTTGGCGCTGTCAATGACTTTCTTTGTAACGGTTGTTCCAGACCTGATAATAAGTCCGTCGTATTCACCGATTATTCCGCATAATTCTTCTTCGCTCAAACCGGTTTTGACATCCACAGGAATGCCGGAATCGTTGAGAATTTTCAAACCCTCTTCAGAAAGGGCGTCTGATACCAGTATCTTCATTGCATCTCCTCCATTGTTTCATCCATTACGGACAGAAGTTCATTCAACCTTGCGGGCGTAATGTCTCCCATGTGTCCAATCCTAAAAGTTGTTTGTTTAACCTCTCCATATCCATTGGAAATTTCATATCCTTTGGATTTAAGAGCTGCGTGGAATTTATCGAAATCGAGTGAGCCACGGTTTATGACTCCGATTGTGTTGGATCTGTATCCTTCTTCTGGGAACAGACCATCGTATTTTGATGCCCATTTTCCTACAAGGTTGGCCATTTCCTGATGTCTTTTGTATCTGGATGCCATTCCTTCAGAAAGAATGCGATCTAACTGGAAATCAAGAGCATACATAAGAGATACAGGAGGTGTAGTGAGCGCATAATCATCGTTTGCGTTCTTTTTAAGTTTAAGGAAATCTGTGTAGAAACCCCTGTCTTTTACAGTTGCAGCTTTGGCCATGAGTTCTTCACTGACTGCCATTACAGCCAATCCTGGAGGGAGTGCCAATGCTTTCTGGGTTCCGAATACAAGAGAGTCGGGATTGAGTTTTTTCATGTTTAAATCCATAGCAAAAGCGGATGTTACTGCATCAATCATAACAAGCGCGTCAGAGTTTTGGGACCTTACTTCTTCTGCAAGAGCCAAAGAATCACTGAAAACACCTGTTGAAGATTCGTTGCTAACCCAGTGGACTGCTTCGATATCTTTTGTAACTTTACCTTCAATGTCTGCAGGTTTGATTGCTTTCCCCCAAGGGACTTTGACAGTTTCAACCTGTTTACCGTTGAGTTTACCGATCTCTATGGATCTTTCACCGAAAGAACCGTTTGTAAGACCGAGGGATTTGGACTGCACACCATTTCTGATTGCTCCTTCAAGCAAAACGGATGCGGAACCACCCACAAGGAAAATATCCATATCGGTGTCGAGTGCTTTTCTTATTTTCTCGACGATTCCGCCGTGGAGTTGTTTGTACTCTTTAGAACGGTGTGTGATCATAGGTTTAGTCATTGCCTGTAGGACCTCAGGTTCTACATTTACGGGCCCTACCGTGAACAGTTTACGACTCAAATTTCTCCCTCGATATCTTCGGCGGTATTAAGACCGCGAAGTAAACGATTCGGCTATGGGCCACCTATTATTTAGCTTACGCGCAGGCGCGCGTCGCGTACATAAAACCAGAGTTGGAATAAATGGACATTCGTTTTAAAACGACATTGAAACCCAATGAATTTAAAGGCTATTCATGCACTTTTTAATTCTTGAAAATCCTTCGATAATCAAGTCTTCACTGGTTGCGTAAGATATCCTAAATGATCCTTCACCACAAGGTCCGAATGCGGAACCGGGAGTTACCGCTACGTGTCCTTCATTAAGCAACTTTGCTGCTAAATCCAAGGAAGTCATCTTAGCATCATACTTGGGGAACAGATAGAAAGCACCCTGTGGGACATTGCATTCCAAACCATTGATATCATTAATTAAATCAAGTGCCAGATCACGACGCTTCTTAAAAGTTGCAACCATCTTTTCTTTTTCATCCTGTGGGCCGAGTAAAGCTTCTTCGGCTGCAGGTTGTGTGAATGATGCACAGCATGTGATTGAGTGTGTCTGAAGTTTATTAAGTGCTGCGATATCTGCTTCTGGTGCAATTGCCCAACCTAATCTCCATCCGGTCATCGCATATGTTTTTGATAAACCTGATACTGTAATAGTGCGGGAGAACATGTCTGGGATTGATGCAATAGATTTGTGTACACCTTCGTAGAGAATGTGCTCATAAATTTCATCAGACATTACCAAAATATCGTGTGTGATTGCGATATCTGCAATAGCCTTGAGAACCTCGGGGGGCTGAACAGCACCTGTTGGATTCGAGGGTGTATTGAGAATAATCATCTTTGTTTTTGGAGAAATTGCTGCTTCTACCAAAGCGGGATCAATGACATAATTGTCTTCGAATTTTGTTGGAACAAAGACTGGAACGCCGCCTGCAAGACGAACGCATGCTTCATATGAAACCCATGATGGATCTGCCAAAATAACTTCATCGCCAGGATTGATGTATCCCAATGCAATCATGAATATTGCCTGTTTTGTAGGCGTAACGAGAACATTCTTTGCAGAACATGGAATTCCATTGTTTTCAGACGATATTTTTGCGATAGCTTCACGTAAGGTCGGAATTCCTGCGGAAGGCGTGTAATGAGTAAATCCGGATTGCAAAGAATTGACACAAGAATCAATTACGTTCGCGGGTGTTGAAAAATCGGGTTCGCCCATGGAAAATGAAACGATGTCCATCCCTTCAGCTTTTAATTTGCTAACCATGTTCGAAATACTTACAGTACCTGATACAGGAACTTGCTGTAGTCTCTGGGAAACCATCATATCGCCTTGCTAATATCTCCTTATGCCATTTGATGTAATTAAAGGATTCTCTAACGCGCGCATTTGTTTATAAATGAATTATTGAAAAAAGAAATTCGGCGTGCTTTACACGCCGAATGAAATCACGACACGATATCGCTAAGTTTATTATTTTCTGCAGCGGATTTGATATCCATCGCAATTCTTCCACCTGTGCTGAGACCGGGATATACAAGGTCGGCATAAGGTGATCCGGAAATGAAGGGATTTGTTCCAGCTACAATTCTGGTTGAAATTTCAAAGACTTTGAATTCCAATTTATCTGTAACGACTGTTTCTAAACAGAATGGACCCCACATGCCTCCAAAGAGTTCATATGAACGGTTAACGACTTTTTCAGCCATTTCGAAAGCTTTTGGAAGAAGAGATTCACGGATAACAACCGGAGCATTTCCAGTTACTACAAAAGATGGGTAAAGGCCGTGCCTCTTTGCATCTTCAATCGATCCAAGTTTGTACATTTCATCAATGTTTGTTTCATCACGACGATCGATGGAGAGAAGTTCTACCGAACCTCCTGCTGCACATCTGTATCCGTCTGTTTTATTTGCATCGTAGAAGAAGTGGAGATAATACCTGGTTCCAAGGCAGTACTCCTGAATCGTATACGGCTGAGTGCTGTCGATTGACATTTTGAAATCTGGATAATCTTTTGCGATAAAGAACCCACGACCTCCTTTTGCTCCGTGATATTTCACAAGAACAGGTTCTGAAATTTCACGAGCGTCTGTAATTGCACGAGGCATTGCAACACCTGCGGACGTAATCCATTCTCTCTGACTGTCTCTGTCTGACTCCCACTGGAGAACTGCACGATTTCCATATGAAGGTACAAGGAAATCTTCGAATCTCTTTGGACCCATGTATTCTACAAAAGATCCGTGGGGAATTAAAACAACATTTTCATCATAAAGTTCGGATACACGTTCTTCCATTTCATCAAAATCTTTGTACTTTACAATTTCATCTGGTTTTGCCAAAGGAAATGCATCATAATATTTTGTACTGTGAGAAATAGTAAGACCTTTAGTCTTGAATCCTAACTTGCGCGCGCCGTGGAAGATCTGTAAAGATGAATGAGAACATAATGTTGCGATTGTTATGTCCTTTGGATCATACTCTTCAAGAATCTCATCGATCTTCTTTTTGGGAACCATATCATTAGATAGATTTTAAGGATATAAACGTTGGCTGTCTTCCGCGGGAAATGAACACTACTTTCGGTGTACCCCCCGTATAACTTAAAAGGGGAGAAGGGCATATCTGTATGCTTGCAACAAAGCAAGGAGTCGATAAAATGAATATGGAAGAACTAACACCCCACATAGAAGAACTCAAAAGGGTGCTTAACGGAAAGGTCGACGAGGATACAATAATCAAAGAACTCGACACATACCTGAACAGCTATCAAACGTCTATTGATGCCGCTAAAAGAGGAATCATCAGAAAATATGGTGAGACCGATACATCTTTTGTAACTGCTGAATCTGTCGTAAAAAAGATTGGCGAGCTTCGCGGAAATGAACCTTGTGTCGACATTACTGCAAGAGCTGTATATGTTGATAGAAAAACAGTCAACGTAAAAGGATCTGCGAAAAAGATAATTTCAGGAATTATAGGCGACGAAACCGGATCTTGTTCATTCACAATTTGGGAAGACAAAGGACAGGAATTGGAGAAAGGTTGCGTATACGTTTTCAAAAATGTGTATACAAAGGTATGGAATGACAAGGTTCAGGTAAATATGGGCAATCGTGGAAAAATTGAATCCAGCGATGTCAAAATAGAAATGCCTGACAGATCACTTTCACTTGCACCTACCGAAGCTAAAATCGGAGAAATTAAAGACGGAATTGGAAATATTTCGGTTACAGGCCGCATTATTTCTGTTGAAACCCGTAACATTACAGTACAGGGCGAACCAAAACAGGTTTGGTCTGGAATAATCGCAGATGATACAGGAAAAATTCAGTATTCTGCATGGAATGATTACTCTTTGAAAGAAGGAGAAACAATTCGTATCGAAAACGCATATGTACGTGCATGGAGAGGTATTCCCCAGCTCAATATGGGTGACAGATGCACGCTTAGCCGTGTAGACGATACTTTTGGAAATATCGAGATAGAAGGAAACAAAAAAACAATCGGACAATTGGTTGCGATTGGCGGTGGACTCGATATGATTGTCACCGGATCTGTTGTCAGCATTAGACAGGGAAGTGGACTTATTCGCAGATGTCCCGAGTGTAATCGTTCCGTTCTCAATGATGAATGTACAGCACATGGAAAGGTGGAGGGAGTATACGACCTTAGAATGAAACTCATTATCGATGATGGAACCGGTGCGATTAGTACGATTTTGAATCGTGAACTTACAGAAAAGCTCACAGGTGTTACATTAGGCATTGCAACCGAACTTGCAAAAACAAGAGGAGATTCGTCAATTGTCGCATCTTCACTCGGTGAAAAAATTATGATGCAGAAACTCACAATCAAAGGAAATGTCATGAGTGATGATTATGGACTTAGTATGATTGTTCAAGAAGCGGATGCTGAAAAACCAGATGTATCCAAAGATGCTGAAAAACTTCTTAGTGATGTGGAGGCGGCATTATGATTGCAAGAGAGACAGCATGGAGAGTATTCTCTTCTGAACTCAATACATCAACGTTGGAATTAAAGGGTGAAGACGAAAAAGCACCTTCATACCTTGTTACCCGTTTAGGAACAAAAGTTAATAGAATTTTGATTGCAGGAGTACTCACAGAGAAAGAAAACGTTGGAAATGATGATGAACCACTCTGGAAAGGAAGAATCCAAGATGTTTCTGGTAATTATTTCATCAATGTTGGAAGATATCAACCTGAAGCAGCTGCAGCAATTGCGGATTTGGAAGTTCCATCTTTTGTTGCAGTCGTTGGAAAAGTACGTACATATGTTACGGACGACAAAAGAGTGTTTGTGACAGTTCGCCCTGAAACCATCGTAAACATAACCGAAGAAACCCGTAATGAATGGATTTTGGAAGCTGCACAATCTATGTGGTCTCGCCTCAATGGAATGAAAAAAGCTTTGAACACCCCCGATGCATCTGAAAAAGATCTTGAGAAAATGGGATTCACAGCACATGAAGCGAATGGTATAATCACAGCTTTGGATGAATATGGGTTCCCGGATTCCACCACATATCTCAAAAGTATTCAGAATGCTTTACGCATACTTTTACCCGAGAAAAATATTGATTTCGGACTTCCTGAGGATGTTACACTTGATGAACCCGAAGAAATTGAAATCGATGAGGGCGGTCAAACAAGTGGAGATAAAGAAGACATTATTCTTAGTCTCCTGGATGAGCTTGATACAAATGGATTGGGTGCACCTCGCGAAGAATTATTGAGACGTGCAGAAGACGAGGGCATCACAGAAGATGAACTCGAAGAAATTTCCAATGTTTTGATGGATAAAGGATTGGTTTACGAACCAAATCTCAAACATCTCAAACGTATCTAAGAAAAACACGGCCATAAGGCCGTTTAAAAAAAAAAAGGGGGGGGGGGAATTCCCCTCATCTTATATTTTGAAGAACTTCTTCCAATTCTGCTTCTTTTTCCTTGAATGCAAGTTTTGAAGAAAGCATGAACCAGAATGCAAGAAGACCAATCAGAAGCATGAAGAAACCGCTGATTGCAGTTATTGCACCTACGAAACATAAGATAATTGCGAGAATGTAATATCTGCGTATGAAACACAATATTGCTGAAAGTACATTACATACTCCACTGACAATTGCAATGTTTCCTGCATATGTTACGATGGATCTGAGCTCTTCTTCACTTAATCCATACTCTTTAATCAGTGCAGATGTATAAGGATCTGTTATGAGGAAATTCAAAATTTCATTGATATCGACCAGAATATAAATTCCTATGAACAACAAAGGAAGACCGACAATCAATGCTAGAATTCCGCTCCACTGTAAACGACTGTACAGTGCAGAACGAATTGATTCTTTTTCAGCAACTACCTGTTCCGGACTTCTGCCAGGAACGCGTGTTCCACATTTTGGACAGAACTTTACACCGTCCGCTAGGTTTTCACCACATTCCTCACAGAAAGAAGAATTTGAAATCATAATTCCAAAATGAGGTTTAGATATAAAATAATCCCTTGCTTAAATTGTTAAAAATTAAACTTTTCCCCCCAGAAAGGGGGATAAAGTAAAAAGTTTGAATGTTTGGATAAACAAAATCAAAGTCTTGCTTCGAAGTCGTCGATTTCCATGTTGAAATCGGCGGGGTCTTTCAAATCGCCCCTGGCGATGAGAACTTCCCTTGTAAGAAGCCAGTATACGCATGCGAGTGCACGTCTTCCTTTGTTGTTTGTAGGAAGAACGAGATCAACGTTTCTGGTTTCGTTGTTTGCATCGCACAATGCAATTATGGGGATTCCAAGGTTGAGTGCTTCTGCAAGTGCCTGTTTATCTGCTGCAGGATCTGTAACAACAAGTACATCGGGTTCGATGTATCCGGGGTGCACAGGGTTGGTAAGTGTACCGGGGACGAAACGACCTGCGAATGCGGGTGCTCCGATTGCTTTTGAGAATTCCCTTGCAGGTCTCTGTCCGTACTGCCTTGCAGATACAACAAGAATTCTTTTAGGATCGAAACGGGCAAGGAATTTTGCTGTTGCCCTGATTCTCTCATCGGTCTTTTTGACATCGAGAACGTAAAGTCCGTCCTGTCTGACCTTGTATATGAAATCTTTCATGTCTGCGCTTTTCTGCTGAGTTCCGATGTGAACACCGGATGTAAGATATGTGTCTTCTGCGATCAGCAATTCAACGTTTTCCGCTTCACTCATGTATAAGCCTCTTTATCAATCCCTGATAACTGTTATCGGGACCATGCCCATATCAAATTCCAACAATGCAATGTCAATTGGGTCGATTACATCCTCGGGACAATCCACAAGGACAGGTGCTCCATATGAAATCTGGAGAGCCCTCGAACCGATTATTCTTGCTTTTTCGAATCTAGTGTACTTCATTTGCAGTTCACCATCAGGATAAATCATGATAGATAGGTCTTGGTTATATACTTTTGCACACGCGCGTCGCGTCTTTATTTTTACTGTTAGTTAAGCTAACTAATAACGCGCGCGCGAGAGAAGAGAAACTTTTTTTACAAACTAGAGCATTGGGGCACTCATGCAGGACAAACTGATCATGTTCGTCGCGGCGTTTTTTCGCAATAAAGGAAAAAGCGTGATTACTGAGAAGGAATTCTTAATGGGAGTTTCTATGGATCTCAGATGGATGCCGTACAAAGATGCGGAAGAAATTCTCAAAGTGTTGATCAGCCGTGCTGTTTTAGAAAAAAGTGGAGAATACTTAAAACCCAATTTCAATGAATCTGAAATTGATGTTCCGGTTGCGTACAAACCTTCTACAGACCTTCTTGATTTTATAAAAATAGAATCGCCCAAAGCGAAAGAAAATCAACCCTTGCCTCCAGATATGTTCCATACCCTTATTGAATTGGCTAACGAGTCGGGTTTACCAAAAAAATTCCCTGCATTGTGTAATAATGTTCAGAAAAAAATGAACATAGACATCGAAGTTGCAGGATTGATTGTTTTGAAAGAATATGGCGTTGATGTATCGAAATACATCGACGCGACATATTCTATTGTTTCCAGCAAATAATCATTCTTTTTTGATGAAATTGCTGAGTGTCATTCCACCTGCAGATTTACGACTACCGACAGAAACACCGGTCTGTACAGTTTCTCTGAGTGAAATTCCAAGTGCTTTTTCAAGCTTTTTAATTAATTTGTCATCGGGAATGATGTTATTTGATTCAATTTTTGCAATTGTTCCTTTCTTTTCGTTAATGGAATTTGCAAACTCTTCAATTGTCATTCCTTTGCTTTCGCGTGCTTCACGAACTTCACGTCCGAAATCATCGACGAGTTCAACGCTTGTGGAAGACTCATAGATATTGCGAGTGGACATTCTTTTCTCGCGTCTCTGAAGTCTTTCTTCGACAACACCTGCTGTTACTGGAGCTCCTGAAGGACCTCCTGCTTTGTTCTCATCTCCGAATCTGGCACAGTTCATACAAACACTGAGTTTTGTACCTTCTATGAAGACCGGTTTAGTCACGGGTACTTCTATACCGCACATTTCGCAGATCATTAATGGTCAATATCCGAAAGTCTATTTATAATTCAGGTAAAAAATACGGAAAATACAAGCCTCAAAATAGGATTATACGTCCATAAGACCCCAAAGCTAATTAAACCGTATATCTAATGTCCGAGTAGAGGATTAATGATGGTCGAGGCATACAAAGAGTCTGACAGCGAACTTAAGTCTAAGTTGATTTCTTTAGAGGAAAGAAATGTTAGACTTATGGAAGAACTTCAGCAAGTAGAAAATGAGAAACGTCTTTCTGAAAGTGAATTGTTCAGAGTTCAGAAAGATCTCACAAGAATTAGAAGTGAAATGGAGAAGCTTAAAAGCCCTCCACTCATAATCGGAACACTTAGAGACCTCCTTCCAGACAATCGTGTTGTTGTAAAAAGTTCAACTGGACCTGACTTTATTGTATCTGTTTCAGACTATGTGCCAGAAGCAGAACTTGTACCTGGTGCAAGAGTATCTCTTAACAAACAGACACTTGCAGTTATGAACGTTCTTCCCGCCCCTCTTGACCCTGTTGTAACAGGTGCAGAAATCATTGATAAACCCAACCTCTCATACGACGATATCGGCGGACTTAAAGAACAGATGGTCGAACTTCGTGAAGCTGTTGAAGATCCTCTTCTTAGACCAGAACTTTACAAAAAAGTAGGTATCGAACCTCCAAAAGGAGTTCTCCTCGTAGGCCCCCCTGGAACAGGTAAAACACTTATGGCCAAAGCTGTTGCCAATGCAACCAATGCTACATTTATCAGACTTGTAGGATCAGAACTTGTTCAGAAATATATCGGAGAAGGAGCCAGACTTGTTCGTGAACTTTTCGAACTTGCTAAAGAAAAATCCCCTAGCATCATATTCATTGATGAATTGGATTCTGTTGGTGCAAAAAGATTAGATGTTGCAACATCCGGAGATCGCGAAGTTCAGAGAACACTCATGCAGCTTCTTTCAGAATTGGACGGCTTCACACCTATGAGCGATATTAAAATCATAGGTGCTACAAACAGGCCCGACATTCTTGATGATGCTCTCCTCAGACCTGGAAGATTTGATAGAATTATAGAAATTGGACTTCCAGATGTGGATGGAAGAGAAGAAATCTTTAAAATCCATGTCACAAACATGAGTACATCCGGAGACATCAATGCACGTGTTCTTGCAGAAATGACCGATGGAACATCGGGTGCACAGATTAAAAATATCTGTACAGAAGCAGGTATGCTTGCTATCCGTGATAACCGTGATACTGTTACTAAAGATGATTTTGCAGCAGCTAAAATCAAAGTCTTAGAGAACGGTAAAAGTAAATCCGGAAAAGTTCCAGCATACATGTTTGGATAAATTAATTAAAAAATACCCGGAGTGTTTTTCTCCGGGTTGTTTTTCTTATTCTGGTTCTGCGTCATCTCCGCCAAAAAATGCAAGCTGAGATGCGTCATATATTTCTTCAATTCCCGTAGACTCTGTTGCAGAAACAGCACGGATTTTTCCAAATGTGCCCATGTTTTCAAGAGCTTTGAATAATTCCATTCCAACAACAGTCTGAGGGTTAGAATCGTCGTCCAACAGACTTCCGTACAAAGAGTAGGGGTCTGTGAACCAATCCACCATTCTTTCAACTTCTTCATCTTTTAAAATATCGGATTTTGATAAAAGATTGATTATCGGAAGCTGAAGTCTAAATTGAACTAATGCTGAAAGCATCATAGAAGATACGTATCCATTTGGAGATCTGCAGAGAAGCGGATCCGAAAGATATGCAACCATACTACGATCTTTTCCAAGAGATTCTACAATTACGTTAGAAGACTCACGGAATGCAAATAATTCCAACTGACCCGGAGTATCTATGAGAACATATCTGGTTTTAATCGTATCAAGAATTGATGTGATTTTCTTAATATTTACAGCCATTAAATCAGCTGCAACAATCTGTGCACCGTTAGGTCCGAGATTATACTCGGCCATAACTTCTCCGAGTGAAATCCATTCACGTATATCGATGTCCGCGTCGTATGGAAGTGTGTCTGCTCCAGGATCCAGATTTATGATGATTGAATCTATTCCATTGAAATCCAACCATTCTTTGTATGCTTGGACCATTGTGCTCTTTCCGCTTCCCGCAGTACCGACAAAATAAATGTTTCTCATACGATCACTGGTTTACCACATTCTTAGGATTTATCTTTAACCTGAGTTTTACAGAAAAAACGAAGGTCTGTCGAAAAAACATCATTAACTTTGTGATGAATGAAAACTCATGTATGGTAATATAAGGGAAAGTTAAATTAATACAACCTGCTTTTACGTTACATGAATGGGAATGATAATGTCACATCATCGCTTACACTTATGGGATCCATTGGTGTTTTGCTATTTTCCATCGCCCTGATTATAGCTTCGTCTATGGATACAACCTGGGTTTTCGGACAACAAACCTTGTCTGAACTTGGAATATCGGAGACCGATGCAAAATACATTTTTAATTTTGCATGTAACATCGGAGGCGTACTTCTCGCACTCTTTGGAGTTGGAATCGTACTTCAGAAGACAAATGAATATACGGTATTCTCTGGAATTCTCGTAGTCTGTGCAGGCGTATTTCTCTTCCTTATCGGAATCTTCACAATGAACATAGGTAATGGAAACTTGCACAACTTCGTTGCAATGACTTTTGGAATCCTTATGATTATCGCCATCCTTAGTATGGCCATTGGAGATTTGAAAGACGGTAAAATTGTATTCAGTGGAATCAGTATAATTGTTTTGATGTGTATTATGTCATTCATCATCGCGTTTAATCTCCCTATGTGGGAGCCGCTTGCAATATTCACCATGTTTATTTGGGTAATCGTTCAGACTGCCAAAGCCAAGGTGAATTAAAGGAGCTAATCAAATGTTCAATACACCCAATAACGTTAATTCAGGTATGTATGCCGGACTCCTCGGCGGAGTTATCAGCATCATCGCAATGTCTTTCGCCTTTGATGGATCTGAAAGCAGTCTGTTGAAAATCTCACTCTGTATGCTCTGTGCAGTTTTCTTCTTCGCAGTAGCAGGAGGATTTAGAAGTGGAGGTCCCTGGAATGGAGAGCTTTTGCTTCTTATGACATTTATCTGTGCAGGAACAGTTATCGCATCATACATTCTCGGTGCATTGACTCTTTTCTTCACAGTTGTTCTTGTAATCCTTGCAGTCGTTATGATTCTTGTAGGCGCATGCCCCAAGACAAAACGCTGGATTATTTCAGACAGAAACTGATTTTAAAACCGGCGCATTCGCGCCGGCCTTATTCTTTTGCTACCATCAAACTAATATTTTTATACTTAATAACCAATTAATTGGTAATGGATGAAAAATACGCATTCGCTCTGAGAAAAATTGCGATAATGGGCGGAATGGAAAATTTTATTGCCGTATCTTCTAGAGAACTCGGTGAAGCTCTTGAAATGAGTCAACAATCCGCCTCAAAGAGAATCTTAGAACTTCTTGATGAGAAATATATTACACGCGACCTTGGTGCGCGTAAACAACGCATTAAGCTTACACAGAAGGGTATAGACGAACTTAAACACGAATATAACGAGTATCGTCGTGTGTTCGAATTGACAGATCATATTAACCTCACAGGATACGTTGCAAGCGGCATGGGAGAAGGCGGATATTACATCTGTCAGAAACCATACATGGATCAATTTTTAACCAAATTGGGATTCACACCTTTCGAAGGAACATTGAATATCAAAATCAAGAAAGAAGACTTGAACAAACTGGAAGTTGTAAGAAGTACGGCGGGACATCACATCAATGGATTTACATCCGAAGGAAGAAGTTTCGGAAACGTAATCGTGTACAAAGCAAAACTTCGTAACATTGATTGTGCGATTGTCGTTCCCGAGCGTTCCCACTACATGGATACGATAGAGATTATCTGCCAATATCATTTGAGACGCACATTGAGTCTTAATGACGGAGACGAAATCGAAATTCGTATCGATATCTGAGCTTACTTTACAAGCTCATGAATAACTGATGTGAAAATCGCTTTTCCGTCACCATCTTCGGTTTCATAACCACGAGTCCAATCGGGGTGAGTGAACCTGGTCATGGCACGTTCAGGATGTGGCATAAGTCCAAGGACATTTCCAGCCGTATTACAAACACCTGCAATATCTGAAGGAGAGCCGTTTGGATTCCAAGGATAAGGTGTGTCTGAATCTTCACCTTCGGGTGAAACATATCTGAACACAATCTGATCATTGTCTTCAAGGTTCCAAACGAAATCTGGATCTAAACTCATTAATTTTCCTTCACCGTGTGCTGAAGGGAACATGAGAACTTCTTTCTTAGGAATGTCTGTTGTGAACACACAGTTACGTCTGCTCTCATTTCTTAAGAGAGTGGGCCTACACTCAAATCTTCCAGAATCATTGTTGTACAGTGCTGCTGTGGGCTGTCCCATTTTTTCAGGAACAAGATTTGGAAGGAGTCCCAATTCAACCAATACTTGGAATCCGTTACAAACTCCCAAAACAGGTTTTTCGGATTCAACGAAGTATTTCAAATCGTGACCGATTGTGGATAACATCCTTGCTGCAAAAATAGCACCTGCACGGACATAATCTCCTGAAGAGAAACCGCCAGGTAATGCAAGAATATCATAATCTTCCAGATTGCGACGCATGTCTGCGGGAGACTGGTTAGCGAGCTGTTTCAAATGAACTTTTTCTGCTGTTGCCCCAACCATATTGAAAGCTTCAGCCATTTCATCTTCACAGTTTGTACCTTCAATTCTCAGTACGCATACTTTAATGTCTTCTGCATTCATTGTACATCGCCTCCCATAATGTTCCAAATAGGATCATTCCAGGCTTTTCTAAGTTCAGGAACAGGAATTTCGATATCTGTACCAAGAACCGAAAGTGAATCTCCGCCTGTTGTTCCGATGCATACTGCCCTGTCTCCAAGATAGTTGATAAACATCTCTTCGTTTTCAGGACGGACTTCTGCAATCCAACGAGTGTTGCTTTCAGAGTAGAATCTCTTTGTGTTTCCGATGTCTTCCATCGATGAAACATCAAGTTTTGCTCCGATGTCTCCGGAAATACACATTTCTGCAACAGCAATAATCATTCCACCGTCGGAACAATCGTGGCAACTGCGTATTGTTGCTGCATTGGTTGCTTCAAGCATCCTGTTGCACAAGGTGTTGAGATTATCCGCATCAGTGTCGGGAACAGCTCCCTGTTCTCCTCCGAATTTACGGAATAAGAGTGAAGCTCCCATTTCGTCTTTGGTGCTTCCTACGATGTAAATTTTGTTTCCTTCTTCCTTGAAATCTGCCGTGATTGCCTTGCGGACATCATCAATGATTCCGCATCCGAGAATCATAGGTGTTGGGAGAATGAACTTTCCACCGGGTGCTTCATTGTATAAACTTACATTTCCAGAGGGAATCGGGATCCTTAAAGCAGATGCCAATTCTCCGATTCCTCTTACAGCTTCTCTGAATTCTCCGAGTCTTTCAGGGTTTTCAGGGTTTCCGAAGTTGAGACAATCTGTTAATGCGTTAGGGCTTGCTCCCACTGCGATAATGTTACGGAATGTTTCATCGATAGATGCTTTTCCGCCTCTGTAGGGGTCAGCTTCTGTGAACCAGGGGTTACATCCGATTGCTGCTGCCAATCCTCTCAAACTTCCAGGAACAGGCAAAAGAACAGATGCGTCACCAGGACCGGTCTTATTCATTTTACCAACCATAGGATGGATTGCTGTACCTGCACGGACTTCGTGATCGTACTGCCTGATTGCCCATTCTTTTGATGCAACATTTGGATCAGAAAGCATTGCAAGAATTACTTCTGTGTGAGATGGAAGTGTTGGCATGACCTGTTTTTCGTATGAAGATACTTCGGGAATCACATAAGGCCTGTTGTATACGGGACCTCCTGTAAGGAATTCCAAATCCATATCGAAAATTTCGGTTCCTTTCCAGAACAAACGTGTGCGAGGCATATCGGTTGTTACTGCGATAGGTGTTGCAAGAACATCCCACATATCGAAAATTTCTAAAATACGAGGTACATTTTCGGGCTTTGCGGTAACCATCATACGTTCCTGAGATTCAGACACCCAAATTTCCCAGGGTGCGAGACCATCTTCTTTAAGTGGTACTTTTTCCAAATCTACATCGGCTCCGCAACCTGCGTCAAGAGCCATTTCTCCAACAACGCAACTGAGTCCCCCTCCGCCCAAATCTTTCATTCCTGTAATCAGGTGTTGAGCATTAACCTCGAAACATGCGTGCATGAGAGGTTCTTTTGTAATTGGATCTCCGAGCTGAACAGCACCCCTTGAATCTTCATCGGAGGTTTCTGTCAAATCTGCGGATGCGAATGTAACTCCGTGAATACCGTCACGGCCCGTACGGCCTCCGAGAAGAATCATAACTTCTCCGGGACCGCCTGCATAGTTTAATGCGAGATCTTTTCTTTTGACAATACCGAGTGCTGCAACATTTACAAGGCAGTTACCCGCGTATTTTTCATCAAAGAACATACCGCCTGTGATTGTTGGTATTCCAACACGGTTTCCATAATCTCTGATTCCACTTACAACACCGTTTGCAAGATAGCGGGGGTGTTTGATACCAGGTGGAAGTTCTCCATCATAATCAAGAGGTCCGAAGCATAAAGGATCTGCAAGTCCGATGGGCTGTGCACCCATACATACAACATCTCTGAGAATTCCTCCGATTCCGGTTGCAGCTCCTCCATAAGGTTCGATAGCAGAAGGGTGATTGTGACTTTCGATTCTGAGTGCATATCCGTATTCGTCATCAAATACCATAACTCCCGCATCTCCCCTGGAGAGGATATCGGAGCGATCGATAGAGAATACGAATTCTTTCAGAATTGGTTTTGAACTTTTGTAGCAGCAATGTTCACTCCATGCCTGTCCAAGAGACTGAAGTTCTACATCGGTAGGTGTTCTGCCTTCTTTCTCGAAATAATCTTTTACAACATGCATTTCGTCAAGAGAAAGGTTAAGTCCCATATCTTTTGAAAGGAATTTAAGCTCCTCATCGGTTGCATCTGCGATATTGATATCGAGAAGCGTGTATGGAACATCACGTTGTTTCATCAGCCTGTCTGCAGACATGCTATCATCTCACCAAAATAGTGTAGTTCTGAATCACAGGGTTTGCAAGAAGTCTTTTGCAAGCTTCATCTGCAGCAACACGTGCCTGATCTTCGTCCATATCGAATTCAATTTCGAAAACTTTGATGGATTTTACATTGACAACATCGTGGAATCCGAGGGAATCCAATGTTTTCATTGTGTTTTTTCCTTCAGGGTCTGCGACACCTTTTTTGAGTTCAATTCTGATCTCTGCTACTACCATACCTGATGTATAAACGCGCGAATAATTAAAGCATTGCGGAAGACCCGCAATTTTATAATTATAAGACTGCGACTTTTCTTCCGAATATCAGATATCCTGTATGGCCCAACATCTCAAAAGATGGGCGAACTCCGCCAGGATGAACCTCTAAACCGCGTTGCATGTTTTCCAAGGCATAAACTTCCGCAAATCCACGTTCACGAAGCGCATTAACTATGGATTCTGCTTGATTCATGTTGGGAACGTATGCGCAAATGTGGCCTCCGGGACGAAGATGAGGTAAAATATTATCCAGTGCAAGCCAAGGATCGGGCATATCCATTGTAAGAACGTCGGCAGTTGCTTCGAATTCTACATCTTTTGCATCGCCGATTGTGTACGACCAATATTTATCCAAACCTGTACGCCTTACGTTTTTCAGAGCACGCTGAGCATTTTCATCCTTGAGTTCTACGGTGTGAACCTTTCCGAGAGGTGCTACTGCAGAAAGCAATGCAGTTGTAAGGCCTCCGGAGCCTGCACCTACTTCAATTACAGATGTGCCAGCTACAACACCACAATTCAAAATTATAGTTGCTGCATCCTTTGGTGTGATGATTTGAGCGCCTCTCTCAAGAGATTCCATAAGCTCCAAAGTTCCAGGACGGAACACGGAATATTCGCGACCTACGATAGAAATTTTTGAACCGTCATCCAAATCACGGAAACGGGAACCATCTACAGTGCCCAAAGATGAAATTTTCAACATTCCGTCGGCCACTTTGAGCCAATGTCTTTTTCCGGTTGTATCTACAAGATATATTATCTCGTTTTCTTCGAAGGTCATACCTGTAGGATATCAGGGATACGTTAAAAGTTTTCCCGGCCAAACTGTGGCCGGGAAGTATAGTTTTTAAAAATTACATCGAACGAGCGACGTAAGCGGGTTTATCTGCGGGTTTGCCGCATACAACACATTTTCCGGAGTAATTTTCGGGTGTGTATGGAGTTCCGAGCAATTTGAGATCGAATTTATCTTCGATTATGTGTCCGCATTCTTCGCAACCGCACCATCCGAGTCTGAGTACTTTCTCAGGAATATCATCGAGAGATTCGATTTCCTGAATTGCCCCTTGTTGAATGGATTTTGCTTTGGCATACATGTCTTCAGCAATTACGTTCAAAACAAGTTTGACTCCATCGGCAAGGTTATCGAGTGAAATTGTACCTTTCTCTCCACTATCACGCCTTGCAAAAGATACGACATTGTTTTCGATATCTCTTCCGCCAACTTCGAGACGGAGTGGAACACCTTTAATTTCCCAGTCGTAGAATTTACTTCCGGGTCTGTCGTCCCTGTCATCGAGTTTTATGCGGATTCCGCTGTCTGCAAGAACTTTTGTAATGTTTTTACAGGCTTCCATAACCTCTTCCGTATTGTTCTTGGAAAGAATAGGAATAAGAACTACCTGGAAAGGAGCGATTGCGGGAGGCATAACCAATCCTTTATCGTCTCCATGAACTCCGATGACTGCACCGAGCAAACGTTCACTCATACCGAATGTGGTCTGATGTACATGTTTGTGCTGTCCATCATCATCTTCAAATGTGATTTCGTACGGAACCGAGAAGTTTGTTCTGTAGTGGTGAATCGAACCTATCTGTAATGTTCTACCATTGGGCATTGTTGTGTCGATTCCAACAGTGTAGTGCGCTCCGGGGAACTTGTCCCACTCGGTACGAACAAGAAGTGAATAAGGAAGACAGAGTTTTTCTGCAATCTTTTCGAGAATTACGAAATCTTCTTCGACCTGTTTCTGTGCGTCTTCTTCGGATTCGTGACATGTGTGTGATTCAAAGAAGTGAATTTCACGAACACGTATGAAAGAACGTGTCTGTTTTGTCTCGTAACGGAATGTGTTGACAAGTTGATACACTTTCAAAGGAAGGTCTTGATGGGATCTTACCCAAAGTGCAAACATTGGATACATTGCTGTTTCGCTTGTAGGTCTAACAACCAATCTGACATCGAGTTCGTTGAGTCCTGCGTGGGTAACCCAATAAACTTCCGAATCGAATCCTTTGATGTGGTCTTTCTCTTTTTTGAATTCGGTTTCCGGAATTAAAAGAGGGAAACAAACTTCATCGTGATCTGTTGCATCCAATTCCTGACGAATGTATGTGTCAATAAATCTCATGATTTTCCAGCCGTAGGCTGTCCAGACATTCATTCCTTTGATTGGATATCTTTTGTCGGATAAATTCGCTTTTTCAACGATTTCGTTGTACCAATCTCCGAAGTTCTCATCTTTTTCCATTGAATTCACCACTCAAGAATTGCTTTTGCCAATACGTTGGCAACGGAAATGTGGGAAACTTTGTTTTCCAATGTGTTACAGCAAAGAACACCGTCAAGGTTGCTGCCGGTCAATCTTTCGATTGCATTGTTTACGAATACACCGTGAGTGCATGCTACGGTAACGCTTGCTGCACCTGCTTCTTTAAGCTGTTCGGTTGCTGCAATAATTGTTCCGCCGGTTGCAATGATATCGTCGACGATAAGGACGTTTTTACCGTTGCAGTCCATTTTAGCGGGTGCAATTTTAACATCTACGCCTGAAAGTCTGACTTTTTCCAAGTGGTCGTAATCTACGCCCATTCTGGTTCCAACATCCTTTGCACGGTCTGCGGCTCCTATGTCAGGTGCCAAAACCAAATCAATGTTTTTGTTTTTGAAGTACTCGGCGATAGCTTCTGCAGCTTTCACATCTTTAGAAGGACAGCCAAAATGATTGAGTACGGTTTCTTTGTGAATGTCAACAGTAATTACGCGGTCACATTCCATTGCCAAGTGTTTAGCCATGACTTTTGCGGATTCGGGCTCACCGGGTTTGAAAATACGATCCTGTCTAGCATATCCAAAATAGGGGATAACCAAGGTTATTTTCTTTGCACCCATTCTTCTAACCGCATCCTGAATCAAAAACATCTCGACCATATTTTCATCTGGGTAAGTGTTCTGAACAATAATCACATCATCGTCCAAAGTTTCAGCATCGATACGTGTGTAACATTCTCCGTCGGGGAATCTTGTGGAGGCAGCCTGAACACATTCGCATTTCAAAGCTGTCGCCAAATCGTTCGCTAAAAATCTGGAGGAAGAACCGCCAACTACTATCATGGTATTTCGATAATCGTTCCCCTACTTTAACCTTAACGCAAGCGCGGGCGCGAGCGGTTAAACCTATATTGGGGTATCGCATCATCGGATTGGTGCGAAAATGCAGAATGTTGTAACCGACGAAAAAATAGACAGATATTTGGATATCACGGCACGTGCTTTAGCAAAAATCAAGATTGCGGCACCTGAAAGATCATACAACAGAAAACTTGCAGACAGTTTCCTTGAAATGGCAAATGCATACTACAGCGATGCCAAACATTTTAGAGAAACTGGAGACCTCGTAACCGCTTTTGCTGCCGTGAATTATTCACATGGATGGATTGATTGCGGTGCTAGAATCGGATTGTTTGATTGCGACGGCGACGATCAATTGTTTACGCTCTACGAATGATCTTTGCGGAATCCCCGTATGAACTGCAGGAATAAATTTCCGCATCAGGTACAGATGCTTTGAGAATATCTTCGGGAGCATCAGTAAAAATACTATGACCCAGCATACACATCCCTGCATGAAATCCCTTTTCTTTTAACTTTAAAATTGCATTGGATATTTGGTCTGTTTCCAATCCTGCGGATCGTGAAAAAATATTGGAAAGTTCAAACAATTTTTCCTCGGTGGGATCCTCTAAATACTTGTTGACAACATCTTTTCCTGTAGAAGAAACACTTTCCATGATTTGTGGATTTTTGAGTACGCTTCCTGTATTCAAGGGACCGGAAAAAACAGCTAATGAAAGACTGGAAAAAACAATGCCCGTATCGATTGTTTTTCCAATTGGATACAAACCAGGTTCTACCCTAACGGGCTGATGCCCGTTTTGCATTATTGCATCTACATCTCCCAATCCTCCTCCACGTTCCACTTCTGCCACGTGTGCCGCAAAATATCCTTTTTCTTTTGGAATGTTTAATTTTTCACATATACACATTGCCAATGCTATGGATCCGGAAGCACTGGTGCCGAATCCCTGACCTACAGGAAGGTAGTTTGTTATGATTACATCCATTCCCTGTCCAGGAGCAAGAATCTCTGCCGTACGCCTTGTAACAGGCACGTCTGCGGGTTTTCCATCCATCGTAGCGATAAAATTTCCATCGTCTCTGAATTCCATTGAAACTTCGGTTCCTGCCGAAATCTTTATTCCCGCTCCACGGGATCCGGATTTCTCTGGTTTATCGGATAACGATGGTTGGAAAAAACACGTTATGTGTCCCGGACAATATGCTGAAATCATAATTTAGCCGCGAAATCCAGTATTTTATTGGAAACGTCCATTTTTGATCCCACAAGAGGTACGGCATCTTCAGAAGATACCAATATCGCAGATGTAGATGATTTTCCAGATACATCGATATCGTTTGCTACGACCGCACTAATTCCATACTCATCCATGCGACTTCTTGCTTTTTCAACAAGTCCATCTGATGAAAGACCGGATTCGGCCTTGAATCCAATTACTTTGTCACACTTACCGCGAATAATCGGAAGAAGCTTTGGAACAGGATTAAAGTGAATATCGCAAGACATATCACTTGGAATTTTACCCTCATATGTTTCTTCGGGTGAGAAGTCTGCTAATGCAGCAGGCACGATTACAACATCATGATTGATTCCATCAGACATTTTAATCAATTCTGCAACTGTTGCAAAACGACGTGTTGGGATATAATCGGGAAGAGGTGTATTGCAACCACCCATCCAAAAGTCCACTTCCGCTCCACGCTCGAACGCACGCATTACCAATGCGACGGCCATGATTCCTGTGGAACGATTAGTGATAATTCTCATAGAATCCAATGGTTCTTCACTACGGCCTCCTATTACTAAGATGCGCTTTCCTTTGAGATCGTCTTTTGATAATGATTTGAAAACCCAGGCAACGATTGCGTCTCTGGATGCCACTTTTGCACGTACTCCGTCTGAGTATGGGCCGATCATACTTACGCCCCATTTCTTCAAAGTTTCAACGTTTTGCGCAACTGCAGGGTTCTTGAACATTGCCTCATGCATCGCGGGTGCGATTGCTACGGGAATTCCGTTTCCGATTGCGACGGTTGCCATAGAAGTTACCGGGCCATCGTCGATTCCGTTTGCGATTTTTGAAATTGTGTTTGCGGTTGCGGGATAAATCAAAAACATATCTGCTTCGTTTGATCCCATCCATTTGATGTGTTCGGTTTGACCGGTAAGCTTTGTTATCGGAGGAATACCACACGCGAATTCGATTGCATTGGGAGCTACGAGATCGCAGGCAGCTTCCGACATTACAGGAATGATCTTTGCACCGTGACGGATAAGTTCACGTATAGTCGAGAAGCATTCTGTTGCTGCAATGCTTCCGGTTATACCCATTACGATTGTTTTTCCCCTCAATTTGTTGCTTTTTTCACAATATATTTCTTCAGCAGGATGCATAATCAAATCCCCATATTTTCAATGATAGCGATAATCTCGGTCGCGACATCTTCGGGAGAGCGCGAAGCATCAATTATCTTGTAACCTTTTTCTTCTGCCAAACGCAGGTAATTGGAGCGGACTTCTTTCAAATAATCCAATTCCTCGAATTTGCTCTTTTCACCGCGTAAATCCACGCGTTCCAGAGTTTTTTCCGGATCCATATCTAAAATGAATGTAATATCGGGTTCGGAAATAATCGGTTCATTAATTTTCCATAACCAATCCCTGTCCATACACGAACCTTTGAGTTTTGCAGATTGATATGCGATTGTCGACGGATAGTATCTGTCGCACAGAACCATAGTTCCAGATTCGCGCATTTCAATGATACGTGATGTGTGAACTGCACGGTCCGCGGTAAAAAGAAGAGATTCTGCTTCCTGTGTTATGTTTTTTACCCTGCCTTCGCGGATAAACATACCGATTTCGTCTTTTGTAGGTTCGGCAGTGGGATGCGTTTTACGACCTTTTAACTGAAAATAGTCGGATACGGCTTTACAGGCAGTGGATTTGCCTGTTCCATCTATTCCTTCGAATACGATAAAACATCCGGACATTACATCCGTATATGCTAACCTATATGATAAGCCTCTTCCTCCGGGGCCATAATTTGCACTAAGTCTTTCATGCATTGAAGGTAAAGATTCGATATCTTTGACGTCTTTTTTACTCAACGCACGTAATTTTGCGCGATATGATAAATCAAATTCTAAGCATAATGCAGATAATTGTTCCGACAGTTGTTCGGCAATTTGATTTCCGCGCGTATCCCAATCCGTAAGAATAATAGCAGGAAGACCCGACTTTGATACGGCCTCTGCGGCTTTTACCGGCCCCCCTTCCTGTTGAACTGCAAATGTTGATCCTTCGATTCCGAAATATGCCATTGCTTTGCGATCTTTACGGCCTTCCAAAAGAATTATCGAATCTTTTGACACCTCTCGAAGTTCGGAAATCAATTCTTCGAACTGTTCCAGACGTTCTTCTTCGTTCATTGATAATCCTCTAATGCCTTTGACACTTGATCTTCGGGGCCGAACACCAATACTGTCTTTTGACGATCTGTATGCCCACGGATAACCTCTGATTTGAAACCGGTAATATCTTTCATATGCGATTCGATTTCTTTATTTGCACGACCATCCAAAGGGGGTGCTTTTACTCTGAAAATTAACCTTTTTCTCCACTCGTCGAATCCTTCCGGGCCCGCTCTGTTGGAACGTGGGGAAACCAACAGTTCTATTTCCGTGCCATCGGGAACCGAACGGACTACATCGGACATTTTCATAAATGCTAATCGCAAATCATTGTATTAAACCCATTAGTGAGCTTTTGTAAAATTGAAAAAAATCCTGAAAATGATTGTTGTTGTGATTAATCGAGTGTTTCTCAAAACAGAATACGTTCTGAATACATATTGTCAAAAAATGCATACCTGAAAAATGGTTTGTAAAAGCCACTATAGGGAACGGCTAAATATCGACAGGGTGTTGGTGTTTTGATGAGTCCACCGTCGGAACCTATGACATTCGAAGATCTTACCTCTGCATATCGTGTAGAGAAGAAATCCGCAACGCTATCCGATGCCAGAAGGGACTTGTACAAAGCTATGGCAAATCTTCTTACATCTGCTTCGAAAGAGTATGAAAAACAGGTAGGAAAGGATCCTGACTCAATTATCTGTGAAGGTGCAAATCAGCGTAGAAAACACATTCGTCAGATAAGTACCGAAATCGTTGAGCTCAGAATGCAAAAAGTGTCCAGCCTTGCATTAAGAAGCGCAAAGGGTGCGGATGTTTTTGTAGATAAACTCACACCTGAAGAGAAAGAATATTTTAACGAAATTTTAGAATCATCTAAAAAACATATCGATATCTTGAACAGACTCAGAGGCAAACATAACTACACCGTACCAGAAATCGATGCTGCAGAGCCTGAAACACCTAAATTGGTTCCGGTTCGTGAACCTACTTTGGCAGACATTCCTGTCGATGATGGTCCGGAACCCATAGAAGAACAAGATTTGGAAATGGATGAAGTTACCGAAGAATTTCCCCTTGATGAACCTGCAGAAATACCAGAAGGAATGCCTGAAGACATTCCAGACGTTATTGCAGAAGAAAACATCGAAGAACCGGTCATTACAGAAACCGAAGAGTATATCGATGAAAAAACAGAAGATGAACCTGAAACATCAAACTGGGTCATTCGTATTCTTGAGGATCTTCCCACTTTTTCAGGACCTGAAAAAGATTATTCACTCAAGAAAGAGGATATCGTTGTTATGCCCTCGATAATGGCTGAAGCCTTGATATCCGGTGAAAAAGCTGTACGCATCACGCCTACAATCTAATTGTACGCGTATCACCCTGAAATTCAAGACAATCGATATTGAATCTTTTTATTCCTGTTATTTGAGAAACTGTTTCTCTTGCTACATCAGGAGTGTTGTTCTTTTTGCTAAGATGTGCCAAAAATATTTTCTTTTTACCATCATAACAATTGTTGATTGCGGTAGCACAATCAACATTGGATAAGTGTCCCGTATCTCCCGCGATGTGTTTCTTCAAACTTGGAGGATATGGTCCGTTTGCCAACATTTTACTGTCATAATTGGATTCGATTATCGCAACATCAGCTTCTTTCAATGCTTCTTTAACAGGGAATGTTAAAACCCCTGTATCGGTAGCCAATAAAATCTTCTGACCATCCGCTTCCACAAGGAACGCGTTCGGTTCTGCCGCATTGTGGGATGTGGGGAGTGGTGTAATATTCAAAGGACCCAGGTTAAAATTTCCCAGAGTTTTGAATGGTTTGTAATCCACTTTTCCAAAATCCCATTGAGAATGTGTGTTTTCATTACACATTATCGGAATGTTAAGAAAACGTGCAGTCGGTCCGGCTCCAATGACGTGATCCGAATGCTCGTGAGTAATAAGAATGGATTTAATTAGTGAAGAATCCACGGAAGCAGTCTCCATAAGAGACATTAAACGCTTACAACTTAATCCCGCATCGATCATTATAGCATAATCATCACATTGGATTACGGTACAATTGCCGTCGCTTCCACTTGCGATGACGTGGGCCTCCAACATTACGAGGTCACACCTTTCTTCTGTAAATCGAGAAGATAACGTCCCCGCGGGAAACAATTCCTACAAGAACTCCGCGTTCCAATACTGGAACTCTGTTGATGCCTTTATCGATCATGACCCTAAGGGTATCCATAACGGTACTGTCGGGTGTTGTTGTAACAACATCTGTTGTCATGATTTTATCGATTGTCATTTCAGAAATCTGTTTGGATACTTGACGTACCTCTTCATCTTCGATGACATCATCCATGGGACAAGCCAACATATAGAGTGCAGGATCCATGCCCAGTTTTGCCTGCTGCTCTACAATCATACCCAAAATATCGTTTTCACTAAGAATACCGACAAGATGATTCTTTCCGTCTACAACAGGTGCACCTGAAATATTATCCACGGCGAACTTGATTGTTGCCTGTCTAACGGTGGTTGTGGGTTTGAGCGTAACCAACTGAGTGGTCATGAGATCTCTCACTCTTAACTGGGCCATAATTTCCTAAAATGGTTCCACCATATTATATTTGTCGCTACACAGGTTGTGTGCACATACTATAAAATGGGCGAAGTTACACTTATTTCAAAAAAATAGAACTGGAATGAGTTTAAATTTTGGCTAACCTTTATTAAGCAAAAGGTGATTGGGAGAATTGTGGGCCTGTAGCTCAGCTAGGTAGAGCGCTCGACTCTTAATCGAGCGGCCAAGGGT
>CAYMPW010000004.1:0-70148 GCA_964392725.1 uncultured Methanomassiliicoccales archaeon | reverse complement strand
TTCGGGTGATTTAACAAAGTTGCCACAAGAAACTCAACAAATTCTTGAAAATGTCAAAGAAAAATACAAAAATAATCACAGTTGCAATTGTTGCAATCATTGTTGCTGCAGGAGCCTTTATGCTGATTCCTCAGAACAACAACAGTGACGATAAAGAAACAATAGTAATCAACGGATCTACAACCGTAAGTCCAATTATGCTTGCGGTAAAACCTGTATATGAAAACGGACACAACGCTGTTCTTAACATAACACCTACCGGATCCGGAAACGGAGCTTCTTCAACACTTAACGGAAGCGCAGATCTCGGTATGCTTTCAAGAGACCTTAAACAATCCGAGAAAGATGCAGGACTTGTCGAAAAAGTCATTGGAATCGATGGAATCGCAGTCATTCTCAACTCTTCTGTTACAGGAATAACAGATCTTACAACCCAACAGCTTGCAGACATCTACAGTGGTAAAATTACAAACTGGAATGATGTCGGCGGACCAAACATGAAAATCAATGTTCTCAGCAGAGAAGATGGATCCGGAACACGTGATGGTTTTGAATCCGCTCTTTCTAAAGCAGATCCCGACTTCGAAGTTACAGTTAACAAATCTGAACTCAGCAGCACAGGAGCTGTAATGACTAAAGTTGATTCCACAAAAGGAACAATCGGATACGTCAGTGTCGGATACACAGCAAAAGCTGGAGCCAACACACATGTACTTTCTGTTAACGGAGTAGAACCTACAGTAGACAATATTGTTGATGGATCCTACAAAATGCAGAGAAACTTACTTCTTGTAACCAAAGGTGCTCCCCAGGGTGCAGCATTGGAACTTATCAACTGGATTCTCAGTGAAGAAGGTCAGAAGATCGTTGAGAGCGAACACTACGTCCCTGTGGCATAAAGCTGATTCTCATGAGCGAAACTCAAACCCCTTTGATGAAAAGGAAAACCATTACAACCGACGGAATTATGGGCTATGTCCTTATGGGCATAGCATCTCTTTCGGTGTTGGCAATCCTTTTCATCATTATTTTTATAGTTATGAATAGCACGGGGGCCATCGCAAATATAGGAATGTGGGAATTCATTACAGGAAACACATGGAAGCCCAGCAGTGAAGAATACGGTGCTGTTCCTGTTATACTCGGAACAATTCTTGTAACGGTTGGATCCGTAGCTTTCGCAGTCCCTCTCGGAATCGGTGCTGCAATATATATTTCAGAAGTTGCAGATAGCAAAAAGAGAAAATTTTTAAAACCGATCGTAGAACTGTTCGCAGGAATTCCTTCGGTTGTTTACGGTTTTATCGGTTTAACTCTTATGACTCCATTCTTTGGAAATTTGTTTCCGGAACAGATGCCCACAGGATTTGCCTGGATTACAGGTTCAATTCTTTTAGGATTGATGGCACTGCCAACTATAATCAGTGTTTCCGAAGATTCCATCAAAGCTGTTCCTCGTTCATACAGAGAAGCATCTCTTGCCATGGGTGCAACCAAGTGGGAAACTACAATGAAGGTTGTCGTCCCCGCAGCAATATCTGGTATATCTGCGGCAGTTATTCTTGGTATTGGAAGGGCAATGGGAGAAACAATGGCCGTTATGATGGTTACGGGAAACGCGGCAGTTATTCCTGAACCTCTCTGGAATATCTTCTCCATGGTTAGAACAATAACCGCATCACTCGCATTAGAAATGCCGGAGGTTGTTGTGGGAAGTGTGCACTATTCATCATTATTCCTCTTAGCCCTGATTCTAATGTTTTTGGTTTTGGTAATAAACATCATTGCTAAATTGATTGTGAATCATACAAAAAGAAAATTCGAAGCGGGAGATCAAAAGGAAACAAAAATAACCAAAATTCTTGAAAAAATTAATACACATCCTCAGAAGAAAACAATATCAAAAATATTAGGAAACACAGCCATCTTTGTACTTGTATTTCTGATGGCTTCGTTGTTTACAAACATATTCGAATCTTCATTAATCGCATTAACCGCAATGTTTGTAACAATGGCTTTGAAACAAGTTTACAAAAAACAAAATTCAAAGATACAGGAGAAGATTTCTCACAACATTCTTTTCTTTGGTGTTATACTCGTATGTGTTGTTCTTGTAATAATACTTGGAAATATATGTATTAAAGGAATTCCAGCACTTTCATGGGATTTCATAACACAATTCCCCGAAAACGGATTCACATCGGGAGGAATATACCCTGCAATCATTGGAACACTGGAACTTTTGGTAGGAACTGCATTGATCTCAATCCCCTTAGGATTGTTAACCGGAGTATATCTTGCAGAATATGCAGGAGACACAAAAATTAGCAATATGATAAGGTGGGCATCGGATTTACTTAACGGAACTCCATCGGTTGTTTTCGGACTTTTTGGAATGACCGCCTTGGTAATTTTCCTTGATATGGGGCAGTCTCTCATTGCAGGTTGTATAACATTATCAATCATGGCTTTGCCCGTAATAATCAGAACCACGGAAGAAGCTGTAAAAAGCGTACCTGTTGAACTCAGAGAAGCTTCCATGGGAATGGGTGCTACAAAATGGCAAACGGTTTCCAGAGTTGTAATTCCTTCAGCAATTGGAGGCATTGTAACAGGTTCGATTCTTAGTCTTGGTCGTGCAGTAGGTGAGACGGCACCGATTATGTTTACCGCTACGGTACTGATGCAATCTCAACTCGCGAGTTCAATCTTTGAACCGATTATGGCTTTACCGTATCTTCTCTACTATCTTGCAAGCGAGGGGCGTGCGGATCCATCTGTACAGTATGGAACTGCATTAGTTCTCCTGATTATCGTATTAGCCATGTTCCTGAGTGCAAACTACATCAGAGAACGTAATAACAAAGGTGAATAAACAAATGAATTCAATTATAAATATAGAAAATTTTAATTTATGGTATGGGGCAAAACAGGCTCTGTCCGATGTAAATCTACAAATTGAAAAAAATAAAGTAACTGCTCTCATAGGCCCATCGGGATGTGGAAAATCAACACTTCTCAGATGCATAAACAGAATGAACGATTTGGTTACGGGTTGTAAAATAGAAGGATCTTTAGAATATAATAAAGAAAATATCTATGACGAATCGGTTGATGTTAACGATGTTCGTAAAAAAATAGGCATGGTCTTTCAAAAACCAAATCCATTTCCTATGTCTATTAGAGATAATATCTGCTATGGTCCCACGATACACGGAATAGAAAACAGGGATGAATTGGATGAAATCGTAGAAAGAACTCTGAAGCAAGCTTCTCTTTGGGATGAAGTAAAAGATCGGTTGGATAAATCCGGCCTTAGTCTTTCGGGAGGACAGCAACAGAGATTGTGTATTGCGAGAGCTTTATCAACAGACCCAGACGTCATTCTTATGGATGAACCGACCTCCGCATTAGACCCGATTGCTACATCAAAGATTGAAGATTTGGTTTGTGAACTTAGTGAAAAATACACCGTAGTTATGGTTACGCACAATATGCAGCAAGCGTCTCGTATAAGCAACTATACGGGATTCATGTATTTGGGAGAATTAATTGAATTCGGTGATACCGAAAAAATTTTTAACAAACCTGATGAAAAAATGACTGAAAGATACATTACAGGAAGATTCGGGTGATACCATGAAGAGATTTGAAGAAAATATGGATAACGTTGTAGAATCCGTAAAAGACATGTGTGAAGACACAAAAAATGTATTGAACATCGTGGATGGAAAAATCCGTACTGGATCTGATTGTACTGAATTAAATACACTTATGGAAAAAATAAGAAATGAAGACGGACTCATAGAGGAAGATTGCATAAGAATTCTAATGTTGTACCAACCTACGGCATCAGATATTCGTATAATTGCGACATCGATGAAGATGATAACATATTTGGAAAGAATATCAAAATATGGATTCAATACATACAAAATACTCTCAGAATCTTCTTTGACAGGGAATTCCACATATGGAAATTGCATAATGGAAATGATGGATACTGCAAGAGAGATGTTGGAAATTGTGGTATCCGGATTCGAAAATAAATCCACATACAGGTTTGATGATTTGGAAAAAATGGATGACTCTTTGGATGATATGAGACAAAAAATATTGAAAAAATGTACCGAGAATATGGCAAACAATCCATCTATCGTAGATATTTCAACGGATGCCATCTCAATCTCCAGATATTTGGAAAGGATCGGAGATCACACCTGTAAAATTGGTGAAAAGGTAACATTTATGGTTACGGGAAAACGCGTAGAAATTGACCAATAACTTTTGAGCGGGGTCGCTTCGGCTCTGTTCAAAAGATATATTTTTTTATTTACCTATATATATGTTAGAAACACTCTTTACAAATATGGATATGAGAAAAATTCAGGTCACTGGAGGTTCTTCATACATGATTACACTGCCCAAAGATTGGGTAGAGGATAATAATCTCAATAAGAACGATCCGGTGTTCCTTGAAAAACGCAATTCGGGATTGTACATTCATCCAGGAAAAGAAGATAATACAGTTGAATCTTTGAAAAATATAGAACCTATTGATGATGATTCTTTCCTGTTCAGACAACTCGTTGGTGCGTACATAGCAGGACACAGAATCATCAAAGTCTCATCTCAATCCGAAATTTCAGGATCCTCTGCAGCAGTGATATCAAAATTCACACAAACAGCAATCGGCTTAGAAATATTAGAAGAAGATTCCCATCATATTCTCATCAAAGACTTGTTGAGTCACAAAGATATGCCACAGATTAGAAGTCTTGAAAGAATGAAAGTCTTGGTTGAAAATATGTTAGGTGAAATTTTAAACTGTATGAAAACAGGAGATCTTTCCAGAGTAACAGACATACCGAACAGAGATTCTGAAATAGACAGAATAAACTGGTTGATTACAAGACAGACAAATATCTATCTCTCTGACCCTGATCAAACAATTTCAACTGATTCTGGAATGATAATTTCCAATGTAATTGTAAGCAGAGTGATTGAACGTATTGGGGATCACGCAGTAAATATTTCAAAAAATTTGTCATTGATTAAAAATAACCCTGATTACAAAAAAGAATTGGAATCTTTAGAGCCGTACATGTTCGAAATATGTAACTTGTATAGTATGTCAATTGAAGGTTACTTTTCGAACAGGATTGATTTGGCGGAGAAATCAATTGTCAAAACATCCAATATTGTAGATAATTTGAAAATCGAAAAACATTCCATAAGAGATAATGTATCAAGCGTTGATCTTGCAACAATCATCGGAAGTCTTAGGAGAATTTCAGAATATTGCACGGATATTTCCGAACAAACCATTAACAAAGAAATGAGATTTTAAAAAAAATCCATAAAAAAAGGGTGTGTGTAAAAACACACACCCTTAGGGTTTATTTCAAGAACAGAATTATTCTGAACCTTTTCCAAGCTTGTGGAATCTGTCTTCTGCTTTCCTGTCTTCAAGGGTTTCATATCTGAATCTCTTGGAGTTGTCTGCGAATGTTGTGTTCGCAGGGAGCAGTTTCTTGATGTCCTGCATAAGCTTGCTTCCGAGTCCCATGAGCTGCTTGTTCATGTCGATTCCGAATCTTGTCATACCGCAGACAACGTGTCCGGGGTTGATGATGTCGTGGGGGTCGATATCGGTCTTGAGACCTCTCATGAATGCAACTGTGTTCTCATCGTGAACGCAATCGAGGTTCCATGCGAAGAAGACACCGAATCCAGTTGTCCTTCCGCCGTATTTCTGTGCCTTGTCGCCAAGGAAGAAGTTGAATGCGAATGCTGTCATACCGAGGAGAGACTCGTCGTCTTTGAAGTAGTAAGGCATGTAGAGAACTGTGCTGCGGTCAACGACAACACCGATAACTCCGCCTGCTTCCATTTTCATCTCTTCGAATGCGTTGTAACATTCACCGATGAAGGGCTTGAAGGCTTTTACAGGTGTGATGACTTCTGCAGGGATTGAACCTACACCAACACGTCTGGACCTGAATTCGTAGCATCTCTCTTCCCACTCGTGTGCTGCGATTTCGTCAGCAATCTTCTTACCGCCACATTCTTCGACAATCTTGTCGACTGTAGCTTCATCGAGTGCAACGTATTCTGCATCTCCCTGGAATGTTACCAAAAGGAGGTTCTTAACATCAGGTGCATCGACTCCGGCTTTTTTCTGGTTTGCAAAGTGCAAGTAATCAGAGTATGCGATGTGGAGAGGAATTACACTGGGGTGCTGAACAATCTTTTCGATAGGTGCAGCGAGATCAGTGAGGTCTTCAAACTCGTATGCAACGGGCTTGATGATACCCATGGGGTAAATCCTGAATGTAACTTTGGAAATGATTCCGAGTGTTCCTTCTGCGCCTGCGAAGAACTGGTTAAGGTTGTATCCGGACATGTAGCTTCCGAGTTCGTCGTATCCTGTTTCGAGGATGCTTCCGTCAGAAACAACAACTTCCATGTTGAGGATGTTGTCTTTTGCAGATCCGTATTTGTAGCTTCCGGTTCCCATTCCGTTTGTTGAAATCCATGCACCGATGGTTCCGGAGGGGAAACTTGAAGGGTATGAACCGATAATGTATCCTTTTTCCATACATGCGTCGAGAAGTTTCTTCCATGTGCATCCTGCACCGACTTTGACAAACATGCCGACGGTATCGATTTCGATAACTTCGTTCATCTTTGCAGAGATGTCTAGAAGGATACCTGCGCTGGTGGGCATGCATCCGCCGAGTCCCCAAGTGGCATTGCCTCTGGGAACAACTGCGACTCCAGTCTTGTATGCGAGAGCTACAATCTTGGAGATGTCTTCAGTTGATCTGGGCCTTACAACAACGTCAGGGACGTTTTTGAATGCGATACCGGCCTCTTTAGGAAGAGGGGCAAGATCGTGACTGTACAATGTCCTGTCCATGTCGCTTGTGCTTACGTTCTCTTTGCCGACAATACCTTCCAGAGCCTGGATGATTTCGGGGGTTACCTCGCGGGATAAATTATCTGCACCATTTACTGTCATTTGATGTCCTCCACTCGAAAGTGTGACTTTAATTGGCGTGTAAATAAGGTAATCTGTTATAAGGGTTACTGACAAAAAAGGGTTACAAAGATTTTCTCATATCCGTAAAGGCGCTGGCTTTTGTCTTTTGTATCAAAATTTCACGTATTTTATCATTTATTTTGAATAAATGCGTTTGACATTTACAGTCCGAACATCCAAACCCTTTAACGGCAGGAACGCCACCGGAATCTTCAGTAATTTTAGCTAATTCACACTCGGAAATCTGCGTCTCGAATGCTTCCATAAAATCTGCCAAAAGTGTTAACCTGTCTATATGCCAGCGAACTTTTTTTTCTTTGGATAAATGACGTGAAATCCTTTGATCCAAACCGTTGTTGGCACTTCCGACGTAACAGTATGTGCCCGGGGAAAAATCAAGTGTCCCCAGAGCACCAATCTCCGAAATAAAAGGCTCGGAAAAAGTTAGAAAGAGGAGGTAAGACCCCCTGCGAATCATAAGTTTAAGTCCTCGCGTTCAACCTGAGATCTTGTTTTGATACGGATAACCATGCTTCCATCATTGATTTTTGATTCGTAGATGTCGGCTACTTCTCCGAGTTTACGTCCATATACTTCCATATTCGAAATATCTTCAAAATGTTCTTTCAATGGAATTTTAACTCTGAGTCCATCCAAGTGCAAAACAATAGGAGCAGGCCTAAGGCACATATCCAAAGGTTCGTATTCTTCGAGAATACTTTTGACTTCAGCGGGATGAACGAACAGAGGATCTTCTTCGATTCCTGCCCTTCTGTGTCTCATTGCACGATCTACCGCATCCGCAACTTCCAAAAGTTTAGCTCTCTCCGGAGGTGTTCTCATCCTTTCCGCTCTGCGTCCGACTCCTGCTACAATTTCTTCACAGTGGTCTTCTGCACCTTCGGGCATAGGGCCTGTAACAAGAATTACTGGCACTGACACTCCGTCCAACAATTCCATCTTTGCTTCTACACATGGTTTGAAATTTCCAAGCATAAACACACATGCATCGTATTCTTCGATGATGCTGCGTTCCTGTGTGGACATTTGAGCCGTTGCTTTGCCTCTTCCGCGAGCCAATCCCATAACAACGGTAATTGCACCGTGTTTTCTGAGTTCTTCGGCTATATCGCAAATCGGGTGGGGCATATGGTGTCTTCCGAGTGTTGGTCCGACGACCGCTATTTCCATTCCTGCAAGAGGAACTGAACGAACCGTACCTCCAATCTCTTCACAGAGTTTGGTAACCGCTTCTTTATCTTCCCCCGGGATCGACATGGTAACCACAAGCATCTGTGCACTGCGTGTTTTCTGAAGAACTACGCCGCCCACATCTTCTATTATTTCGAAGAGCTCTTCCGAACGATATACACCACCGTCGTACATCATTACTTCAAACATCTTCGGTTACCTCCATCACAATTGTATTTTTATGAACCTGTAAAGCCTCTTCCAGCATTTCAGGCTGAATGATTTCTTCGGTTGCCATGACCGTAATTACGTTGCCGTCATTGTAACTGTGACGGGCACGAATACCTTCGGGCATAATTCTCCACAACGCACCGATGATATCACGTATCACGTCTTCACCGGATGCTACTATAAGATCGCCTACGACTTTACAGTCCGCATTCTCGATATCCAAATCAAAACGTGTCTGTTGAACTACGTTTGCTCTTCCGTATTTGCCCCAAAGCTGAGACAAAATTTCAGGCGCATAACGTTCGTCAGAAATCGAAAGATGAACATCTTTACCTTCTTCTCTGATACTTGCCACGTCCTGAATTGTTTTGTTTATGGGTGCGGATTTAAGTCTCACTGAGAATATAAACAATGGAACTTCGGGTTTCAGAACCATAACTGCAACATCTATGAGAGAGGTTTTTCCCAAATCTCCCAAGATTGTTTCGAACAGTTTTTTGTAGGGTTCTGTTCCCCATGTATCCGTACCGCTTACTTCGACCTGCATCGAATCACCTTAGAATATACCCGAGCTCAACAATGCGCCGCCTACGGCACCGATGTACTGCGAGTTTGGAGGAACGATTGGTTTCTCTCCAAGAACTTCGCCGACAGCAGTAACAAGACCGGAAATAAGAGATGTTCCACCCACCTGAATAATTGGGTGTCTAACATCAATTTCCTGAAGTTGCTGTTCGTAAACCTGTTCGGCAACTGAGTGACATGCGGCTGCTGCAACATCTTCGAAGGTTTTTCCTTCTCCAAGAGTGGTAACCAAATCTTGAATTCCGAACACAGAACAATAGGAGTTCATCTTGGCATTGCGCCAGTTTCCTGCGTCTGCAAGTTTTCCAAGTTCTGTAACTTCGATCTTAAGTCTTTTTGAAGTCATTTCGAGGAAACGTCCGGAAGCTCCTGCACAAATTCCACCCATTGTGAAGTTATCGGGCACACCGTCGCGAACTGTAATGGCTTTGTTATCCATTCCACCGATATCGATGATCGTTGCTTCTCCGCGCTGTTTGTTGGCAAGCCATACTGCACCTTTCGAGTTGACGGTGAGCTCTTCCTGAACAAGTTTTGCATTGAAGTGTTTTCCAAGTGTGAAACGACCGTAACCGGTTGTTCCGATTCCCTCCAATTCATTGAGTTTAACTCCGGCCTGTGCCAAAGCATTCTCAAGAACTGTGGTTGCGGATTTTACAACATCTCCGGAAGGTGTCCAATCTTTTCCAACAATTTCGTTATCAATCATAACGACAGCTTTTGTTGTACTTGATCCAGAATCCAAACCTGCTGTAATTCCAGTTTGACGCTCTCTTGCGAGAAGTTCTTTCCTGGAAACAATAGTAACCAAAGCTTCCATCCTCGTAAGAAGTTGTGAAGCTTTAAGTCTCTCAGTGAATGAATATGTAACCACAGGAAGTTTTGTGTTTTCCTGAATGAAACGTCTGAGTTCGTTTCTTACCAATGCTGCCTCTGCACACCTGAAACATGTTGTAATAAAGACTGCATCTGCATCATATTTTCCGTCTGCGAGCTGGACTGCTCTTGCAATCATAAGTTTAAGCTGAGGTGAATGAGGTGTGAAACCAAATCTTTTGACTGCAGCTTCGATATCTGAAGCGGATACATCAGGGTAGACGGTTTTGGCACCGACACTGCGGGCCGCTTTTTCTATTTCGTACTGAACACTGCTGTATTCTGTACCGCAGGATATCTGTGCTATCTTAATCATTTCAAAGCCTCCAAGAATTCTTTAGTTTGAATTACGAAATTTTTGGCATCCTCTTCTGTTTCAGGATAAGAAACGTGAAGAACAGGAATATCACGTCTGTGAATGAGGTACTTTACCATTGTTGCTGTACGGTCGCAACCAACGCAACCGAATGCAAAGGGTGCATCATCCATGATAATTGCTGCATCTGCCACATCTATAAGAGGTCCCCAAAGTGCAAGTCTTCCTCTGACACCCGAAGGAACTTCGATACCTGCGTATTTTAGACCTTTGATAACGTCATCGATTGTAACGTTCATCGGGGGCATGTCAATCTCTAATTTATCGATTCTTTCTTGGATGACGGCCATAGAGCTCAATGGCTCGTGACCGAATCTTTCCACAAGATCAAACAGAACCAAGCTGTTTGGTGGGTCTATGAATATCTTCATTGGTTCGCCTCGCAAATATTTTTAAAGACGTCCACAGGCAATTTGCTGCGAACTTTGGATGGGGTTTCTTTTTCTCCCCTTTCTATGCATTCAAGTCCGTACTGGACCATTCCAAGGAATTCCCATTCCATCTCCAACTGGGAGAATCCGGGACGGGTTCCGTGCTGTGCGCGACATCTCTTGGGATCTCCAGCAGGGTATGCCCTGATTTTGGAAAATACCTCTGTGGGATATTTTTCCCTAACTTTGTCACGAATTATTCTAACTTCTGCCGCAGGTCCTTCAACCAAACAGCCATAACATGTTTCTTTAACAGTGATGGAATTTCCCATAGCATGGATCATACGTGCTAACTGATCGGGAGTAAGTTTAGATCTCGGGGAGATCATCATAATTCTAGTTTCTCTGATTTCACTCATATTTCCCTCTCCGTGATATATACAACATCATCTTCATCCAAATCTTCCATCAAGAAATCCAAATCTCCAAGGAAAGATCCAATGATGTTTGATCCATATGGTTCTTCACCAGATGGACCGTATTCTTTACTGTCCTGTAATCTTATACCAATAAGACCGTGATGCGGACGGGCCTGGTTAGTTAAACCGATATCTCCACGTTTACATTTCTTAAAAGGATCCTGAGGATAGAGGCTCTTACCTCTCATCTCATCACCATAGAATGTAACCATTGGAAGACCTTCGTACGCAAACTGAACTTTGAGTGAACCGATTGGTTTATGACTAAGTCCGGTTACTTTCTCAAAATAATGAACACTGGACGGATCTTTCTTCCTATCCAAAGATATTCTAAATACCTTAGATTTTGGAACTCCAAGTGTTTGAACTTCTTTATTTTTGAGTGCTATCATAGTCTGTTCAGGTGTCTGCTCAACAATAATTGCATCATCTGATTCATCACCGATTCTGATTTGTTTTACACCGGCTTCTTTGAGGAATTTTTCCCCTTCTGCCTGAGTTAAACCAACAGAAAGAACTCTGGGCGGTTCAGTTAATACAGATACTTTATCACCATGTTTCGCACGGATAGCCAATGCCAAACCATTGGTAATTTTTCCCGCAACATTGTGTGATGTAGAGACTTGTCTCTTGTCTTTGTAAATAAATGCACGACCGGTTCCGACACCGGCATGTCTAACAATGACACTTCCGATGTTTCTTACTCCATGAACTTCTTCTGGAATTGTTACATCCATGTCATCTGAACATGCAACATAACTTCCGGTAGCATCTGAAATGTTAAAGTAACCGGATGATGTGAGAACAAGAATATGTTCTGCGGATTCGGGAGATTCGTGATCAAGGCTTATTCCAACATGGGTTTCTACTCTGTATCCTTCTTCTAAAACATAAGATAAATCTGATGTAACAATGACGTTGTCGGTACTTGTTTCCGACATAACTGGTTTAATCTCAGAAATCTCGTTTCCTTCGCGGAATCCATCGATTACGTGACGACCGACCGTTATACGACCTATACGTCCTGCTCCGGCACCGTATGAATTTCTGTGATCATCTCTTGCAATCATCATGTAAGTTGTGTTATTATCATGACCTCCAAGAGAGAAGAAACAATCATAACGCCTGTACATGCGGTCATCATTACTGGGTGCAATATCGGTCTTGAAAGATCCAAATGCAAGAATATCATGTGTTGTCCACCTTGCAGTAACACCGACTACCTCTTTTAATTTAGATTTCCAAATACGTGCATCATCTGAATCATCCAAGTGAAGAACCATAACACCATGGGGCGTAACCAATTCAAAATCATTGGTCTCTTCGATTACTTTGTCTGTAGAAAGATAAACCGAGATGAGTGAACCTTTTTCATAATGTTCTCCGGCGATTGCACTCTTAAGTTTTGCACCTTTTTTGAGTGTAACTTCATTTCCATTGACGAGAACTTTCATGATTTATCCTCCGGAAGCATTCCCATTACTTTGGATACAATCTCATCCAATTTTTCCTGGGGACATGTTACTCCTCTTACAACACCGTTCACGATTTCTACGATTTCACCTTTGGTTGCAATCTTATCATCAGGTGGCATCACGCGACTAGTTTTGATACCAATCGCCGCAAAATCTTCGAAATCAACCGGACATTGTGATACGATAATCGCAGGAATATCCACATTTCTAAGAATAAGACGTGCTTTGTAAATGATGTGTGTTCTTACATTTCCAAGGTGAATCAAAGCAACTTTAAACTGTTGTATACGCTCGACTTCAATTGGATCGAGACCGAAGTTTGTACCCGTTGTAACATCGGGTGCATCGGCAGGAACACCTCCGCCTGCATTGACTACAAGAACACTTGTGTCTATGCCTTCTTCACGAAGAGCGTATGTGATTTCACAAACAGGTTTGGTAATATGTCTGCGTCCGGGGCCCATGGCTATTGCCACAACTTCCCTTCCGCTGTCGGAAATTGTTGCCCTCTGAGCCAAACCTCCTCCGACACCGAGTCCCATAGCCTCTCTGCACTCAACAAAACTGAGTGAACGCCCGATTTTTTGTTTCATGGATTTACTCCGATTCTTCGTGTCCGTCGAATACTTTGATGACTTCTTCCGGCTTTCCGATCATGACAACTTTTCCATCTTTCATAAAGACGGCACGGTCACAACAGTTGGTAACGAAATCCATGTCGTGGCTAACCACAATGAATGTCTCTCCAAGTTCTTTCCTTGCTTTGAGAACGGATTTTGCAACGGTAACCTTTGTAATCGGATCCATTGTTCCGGTAGGTTCATCCAAAATAATGATACGGGGTTCTTTAATAAGAACCTGTGCGAATGCAATTCTCTGACATTCTCCCACACTGAGTGTGTCGGGATATGCATACAGGAGAGTTTCCATATCTGCTTTCTTGAAACCAACACTGAGAAGAACCTGGATTGCTTTTACTTTTGCAAGTTCTGCGGGCATTTTCATACCGATGCAGGTTGTAAGATTCTTGAGAACTGTGTCAAATGGATAGAGTGTATATTCCTGGTGAAGGAATCCAATATATGGTGTTGCTCTTCCTTTTCCTGCAAATCCTTCTTCAGACATGTCTACAACGTCTTCTCCAACGCGAATCTTTACAGATCCAGATGTCGTAGGGGACATTCCTGCAATCATTCTAGATGTGGTTGTTTTACCGGCACCCGAAAGACCTACAAGGGCGAATACTTCCCTTTCTTTAATGTCAAATGTTACTCCATCTACTGCTTTAACAACACCTCTTACAACAGAGAAGAAGTGTTTTTCTGCATCGTCAAGCATTACGATGGGGTCTCCGAGTTCGGTTGATTCCTGTTTCTCGAAGTGATATTCTTCCATAAATTTGGATGTAACCTTTTTGGGTTCTCCTTCCATGACTACATTTCCGTCATCGAGCCAAATTGCTTCATCGGCCATGCGGTCGATAGCTTCGGGCCAGTGGGAAGCGAAAACCATACAGATGTTGTTTTCACGAACATATTTAACCAAAGAATCGTGAACAATTTCTGCAGTGTTAGGATCAAGAGTTCCGGTAGGTTCATCTGCCAAGAAAATCAAAGGATTTTTGGCAATCTGCCTTGCAAGAACAATTCTCTGTTTCTCTCCTCCGGACAAATCCCTTGCAATATGGGTTGTCCTGTGAGTCATGTTTACAAATTCCAAAAGTTCGATAACTTTATCGGTACGCGCCTTGTCTGAAAGCTTGTCTCCTATAGCTTCGTAAAGGTTTTCAATAACGGATAAATCGCCGAACAATGCAAAAGTTCTCTGCAACATCATTGCAATACGTCTTTTGATTTCGACTCTGAGCGGATCGTTAACTTTGAGTGACCAGAAATCCACATTCATCCTTTCAGATTTGGTTCCACAAATGGAACATGATACATCGGAAGGAAGGTCAAGATTTCCACATTTTGGACATCTGTTAAGGTGATAAATCACACGGCCGGAATCAGGAGCGTACTCTTCATTTCCTCTGAGCATGTGAATAAGAACACTTTTTCCTGCAGCACTTTTTCCAATAAGTCCGATAATGTGTCCGGTGGTCAATTTAGCGCTTACATTATTTAAAACGACTCTACCGTCGAATTTTTTGGTTACATTTTCGATTGTTAAAATGTCAATCGGTTCTGGAGACATAGTATCGAGTAAACATAAGAGTAATAAAAATATACCGAATTTTAGCGCTGTTAATAAAGGGGTGTGAACATTAGTAAGCGATAACCATATAAGATGGATAAATGATGCATCCATCCATGTTCTCGCCACGGAGCCCTGGAATTGGAGGGCCGATTCCAAAATTCAAAGACTATCATGTTTGGAAAACATTGATGACCCTTGATGAAGAAAAATCAATCGGAAGAAAAAGACTCGCGGAGATACTGGATATAGGTGAAGGTAGCACCAGAACAATTCTTAGTATGTTACAAGATCAGAACATGATTACTATCAAAAAAAGTGGAATTACCCTTACAAAATTAGGATTGGATTCCAAAAAAGTAGTTGAAATGGACGTTGTTAAAATGGAAAAATCCGATATCGCTATCGGAGAGTTCAACTGCATGGTTCATATACCACTAATGGCGCGTCGCGTTCGTTTTGGATGCGAAGAAAGAGACAATGCTATAAAAGCCGGTGCTCTTGGTGCAACAACACTTGTTTGCACAAATAAGAGTATTATTTTCCCTGGTTCGGATTATCCCGCGGATGAGAAAACTTGTGAAATGATCAAATCCAGTTTCAAAATTGGAAGAGACGATGTAATAATCATAGGAACCGGAAAAGATCCAGAAGCAGCAGAAATTGGTGCGGTTTCGGCAGGATTAAAACTTGTGGGCGGACTTCAAATGAACCGTGAACTTAGAGATATTCTTACACCTCGCAGTTCAGGAAATGAATTATTATCCTTAGCATTTGCAATACATGATTTGGTGGGCGGTTTACCCGTATGCGCCAAAAGCAGAGATAATCTAGGTCTTAGAATTGAGAACGGAGCGGTTATTGATAATGCATATACTGGAGAAGTCTTGGAAGATGTTATCGAAATTGGAACCACAATCAGAAAGATTGCGGTTTCCGGACCCTATGAAGGTATACGTGTAATCGTGACTCCGGTCGAATTAGACAATAGAGTTATCGCTGCAATCGGTGTTGTAGATATTAGATCCATGGCAGGAGTAAACAATTTAATAAGGTTGAGGAGCGAAGACAATGAGTAACATAAAAGTGATGGTAAACGCGGGAATATGCGGAATGAACACAGAAATACTCGCAAAACCGAATGATGATGGAATGATTGAACTCGATATCACATCGGATTGCGGTGCTGTAAAAAAAGCAGCAAAAGCATTGGAAGTCGTTGACCCCATGGAAGTAATCACACGTGGACTTATTGATAATGCGATTTATGTCGGATGCGCAGGATGCATCGCGCATGCTGCGTGCCCAATACCTTGCGCAATGGTCAAAGCCGTAGAAATTGCTTCAGATATGGCACTCAAGAAAGATGTTGACTTTAAATTTGAAAAGATTTGATTACTATGGATTCTGAATGTAAGATTACAATTGATGCAGGCGCGTGCCGCATGATTACAGTCATCACCGCAAAAGACAATTTTGACGGAACTGCAACTGTAGAATTTGATAGTAATTGCCCCTATGTTAATGATGCTGTTGAATCAATAAATGTTGTAAATCCAGTTGAAATTATTGCTGCTGGAATAGAGGGCAATAAAATATACAACGACTGTTCTATGTGTGCAGGACATGCTGCATGCGCTGTTCCATGTGGAATGATTAAAGCAATGGAAATCATAGCAGGCCTAGCTCTTAAAAAAGACGTAACCATTAAAATAGAATGAAATAATAATCGGATTAGGGATACAATGACATTTGATATTGATCTTCCACTTAAAATCGTCAGTGAACTAAGAGGTGTACGCCATGCGTTCTATATGGAACAGGATCTTATGGATCAAGTTCTTGCTGAAGAGTCGACTGTTGTAGGAAGCGGAGGAATCTCTGTAGATAATCAAGGTTTTAAACAGGCCCTCACACGCCAACACGTCATTTGTATTGTGAAAGATGCAAGGTTCAGACCTCCACCCGCACCTACAGTTGTGTTGACAACCGAAGATGGGAAAATAATGGGAGAAGAAGTTTTTCCACATACCGCGGTCAACTACAAAGATCGTGAAGATATTATGTGGATGTCGGATGGTTTTGTAGTTTTCCCCAATGAAATTAATGCAACCGGCGGAGAAAAATTCGTTATGCCTCCAATAGCATTTGAAGAGCTTAATGAAACCAATGGTTGTAAAAATGTAATTTCATGCAGCCCTGCGCCTACATGTGATCTTATCATTAAAACCGCCCACGGAATTGCGGATGATCCTAAGATTGCATCAATCCTTGTTGCATTCGATGAATTAGATTAATCTAATATCAAAACACGCTGAATTTCCTTGAGTGTTTTCTTCAGAACAATATCTTCGTTTATGTTTGACACATGAGCCGCCACAAGTCCTGAAGCACTCTTGGAAAACAACCCTTTTACACCCATTTCCTTTTGTGTTTGACGATTTAATTTGATTTTAAATCCTGTGATTTGCCATTTATCCGTATCAAAAATAACGGATTCAACGGTTCCAAGATTGATTCCATTTTTTGTTTCTACATCCTTGGAAATTAAAGATTTTGCAGACATTAATGAAAAATTATCCGGAAATACCTTTGACAGAACACCTTCTGCCTTATCTGGAATCAAATATACGTCTTTAATAATTGACTTCCCAGGCTTTATGCACAGTTTAGCTTTAGTACGAAACTGTGCTGTATTGCACACAGAATTGGAGCCTATAAACACAATGTTCTGAATTTCCCAATCTGCAGGATTGAATCTCAAATCAGATATATCTCCGATTATGTGTGCATCCATTGAAATGATCGGCATATTCAAAAAATTGTTCAATTCGAATACAGGCATAATAAGAGATATGCAAAGAATAGAAATATGTCTTTCGGAACCGCAAGCGGCTCCGAAAGTAAGAAAATTAAATTAAAAAGTTTAAACCTTTGACTTATCCGCCACCACTGGGGGTAAATTCGCTAATGTCCACTTCTTCAGCCTCGGCCTTTGAATCAAACACAGCTTTTAACCCGTCAGTCTGGGAATGTTCACGTTCTTTGAAAGAGACTTCTTTATATTCACTGGCATCCGCTTGGGTCAGGAACGAAACATCGTAATACAAACCTGTGAAGTCCAGTTGTGCCCAGACTTTACCGTCTTTCTCACGAATATCCAATACCTTTCCGACAGTTGATGTCGGGATATATTTGAAGATCTCTCCAACTTTCAACGCGCTCATCCCTTGATGACTGCAGTTCTCTCTCCGGCGGGCTGGAACTCTCTGAGAGCTCCACGTCCGAATTCCTTCGTAATGTTTGCGAAGTCGAAGACGAGACTGGGGTCTGCGAATGCTACGCGGATGAAGGGGTTGGCGGTGTATGCGTCTCCGCGGGCAACGTGTGCTGCCTTGGGGATACCGGTGTAACCGGACATGTGACCGACGTTCATTGCGTAGTTGGGGTAGTTAGGTCCTCTAAGTTCCATAGGCAGACCTTCATCAGATCTGTATGCGAAGGAGTTAGCGGAACCACACTGGTCCTGCAAGTCGAATCCGTAGAATCCGAGCCTTCCGGTCCTCTCTTTGTGCTGGAGCATAGAGAGGTACCAGCAGTTAACACCACAGTCTGCTACACCAGTTGCCATAGCTCCGGCAATACCGGTAGATGCTGCTGCAACTGTTGATCTCTGGGATCCACCGAAGTGGGTTTCCATAACTGCGGGGTATTTCTCGTACATACTGAGTGCGTAGGTGTTGACATCGTCGCCGAGCTTCATGAGTTCGTCGAGGTTGTTGGGGTCCAATTTACAGAAGCCGCCGTACCTGTCCTTGATTGTGTCGATTGCGTAGTATACGTAATCTTCGAGGATGTTATCAGTGTATGCTGCTGTTGCGTACTGGGTGAAACCTACACCACCGGACATGTAACCACCGAGGTAGATCTGGTCGTATACAGCTGCTCCGAGTGCTACTGACTCAAGTGCTGCACGGCCGGGGTCTTCAGGGTGGACACGGTCGGACTGTGTGATATCTGCCATGAATCCGAATGGAATTCCACCGGGCTCGTTAGGTCCTCTTGCACGTCTTGCGGGCATCATGGTACCCATTCCGATAGACAAGTGTTTTGCAGAGTATGCAAAGTCAGCGATTGCTGCTTCACCGGCTGCAAGTTTGTATGCGGAAATGAAAGCCATTGAAATCTGCATAGCTGCGTGTCTGGAGATTGTACCTCCATCCATGAGCCTTCCTACGATGGTAGGACAGCGGACTGCCTGCATAAGGTTCTTGCCGACTGCTTTCTTCAACTGTTCTGCCTGGTCTGCAGGGAACAATTTGTTGATGTCGATAACGAATCTTTTGTCGATTTCATCGATGAGTTCGTCGTCTCCAGAGAAGACTTTAACGTAAGAGTCGTAAACGAGTGCAGGGTTGATTTCTGCCATGTGTTCCTGAACAACTGCTCCACCGGGCACAGCGTGGTTAACTACTTCGAGGTAGGTGTTGATGGTTTCAGGTGTAACTTCCTTTCCGAGCCTCTTTTCGATGGTCTCGTGAGGGGAGTTAAGACCGACAAGGACGGTCCTTCTGATATCATCCCATGCCTGCTGGATTGCAGGGTTGTTTACACAGTGAAGATCATCTGCTTCTGCGAAGATGTCAGTGTGTGACAACTGGTAGGGCATCCATGATCTCTGTCCAAGGGGAACTCCAACGTCCTGGTTCATCATAGGGATGCCGCGCTTTTTTGCAATTGCGTCGGCTGCCTTCTGGAACTCAACTTTACTTTTTGACTGTTTCCATCCACCGTAGCAGTAATACTTGGTGGACATATCTGCGGGGTCCTCTTTGAACTTCTTTTTACATGCTTCCATGAACAGCTTTTCTTTCTCGGCCATTCTTACACCCCCTTCACTTTGAAGGGCTGGTATCCGCCAAGGGTCCTGAGTTTGTGGATCCTGATTCCGTACATGGAGACTTCTTTATCGTCTTTCATGTCAACACCGTCTGCTCTGAAGATTGTTGTTCTCTTCTGGAGATCAGACATTTTTGCGGGTTTACCAACTGATATTCTTCTGTCAAGGGGCAGGGCGACCTGATCCTTAACGTATACGACTTCTTTTTTGTCTTTGTCCCAGACATATCTCTGCCATCCGTCGAACATAAGTCCGTTTTCATCGAGACGGCATGCGTGTCCGTGAACGGTTGCTCCTCTGATACCTGTAAGTGCAGGATCGAAGGTTTCGTTGTCAACCATTTCTTTTGCGAGGACCTCAAGGTCTCTCTCTCTGACTTCGATAATCTGCCTTCCGGACAGTGTACCGGTATCGATACCTCTGTACCTGGAAAGGTACATCCATGCTCTCTGATAAGGAGAGATAGGTGCGAAGTAAACAGAGTCGGTAAACTGAATGTACCTTACCCTGTCACCGTGTTTTGCACCTTCAATAGGCTCTACGAGTGCCCTGATGGGGCATTTGGACTCGTATGCGTTTTCATCGAGGGGGGCGTGGATGGATTTGTAGTCCTCTCCGGGGTTACGGTGTCCCATAATCCTTACGACGTCATCCATGGAGACATCACGGAGTTTTTTAAGGTTAACCTTGGGGTTCATGTACTTGCGTCTGTTGACAGCAGGTGTTGTCTCTCCAGGGTAGAATTGTCTTTTATATGCCATATTATGCACCTCTATAATCATGCATTGAGGGTTTATACTTCGAGAATCTTCCAACATCGATTGTGTATCCGAATGGAATTGCTTTGTCGCAAATCTTCCTGATTAACGCAACCGTTTCATCAAGTGTCTCCTCGTCTGTAACTTCCAACTCAAGGAAGAAAGCTCCGACCAAGTGACGCAGTTCAACATCTTTTCCGTTAAATTTGATCATTGTCCTTTCGGTATGATTGTTCGGTAATCCTTTAGCAGGACCGTTTCCAATAACGGCGGGAATACTTTCGCCTGTCATGTTGATCTGTCTGATGTAAGGTACCGGTTCTAATGCACGGAGAACTTTTTCCGTAGTCTCTGCACCGAGAAGACGGGTAGTTAAAATTCTAACCTCGGGAAGAGGAATTCCGGCATAATCGGCTGTTGGTGGTTGAAAACTCGACATATAATCATCTCAAAGCTTTTTTGCGATTTTCTTGGCCTCCGCGCCAACGACCTGCATAGGGGTCTTGAATTCAATCATTTCACCAAATACTTCTTTGAAGAGACCGGATGTGGCTTCTGCAGAGAAAGTCTGTGTTCCACCGTCGAGACAGTTTGCTGCTGTAACTGCGGGGATCAATACACCTTTGGAGTGTTTGGTAACGACGTGGTTTCCGTGGAAAAGACCAGGTCCTCCACCACCATAAATGGAGTGTGAGAAGAAAGACATACCAACACCGACACCTTCGGATCTACCGTAGTCGACACCAGGAAGACCGGTTTCGTGTTCAAGCATATCGTTGTAGTACAGGATTGTTCCGGGAACACCCTGTGCTGCCCTTGCTGCACCGACGTTTACCATAACTGCTGCGACCATACCTGCTGCTGCGTATGCATTCCAGAGGGGGAGATCGTCAGTTGTGTATACATTGTATCCTGAGGGGAGTGTTTCTTTGACCCTGATGACACCTTTTGCGATTGCAACTTCCATAAGGGATGCAATAACGGATCCGACTGTACCGGTTTTACCGTTTTTCTTAACGAGTGTGTATACAAGGTTGTCTGCGTTCAATCCCTGGTATGCGAGTGCGAGGAGGTGTCCTCTCTCGAATGGACCGATTGCGTCACCCATTTCGAAGGAACCGACCTGTTCCAAAATTGCGGAAAGTGCGGCACCCTGCATGGCGTTCCTGTCTACAAGTGCGACAACGTGGTTTGCCATGATGTTTCTGATTGCATAACCTGCACCTTCGTTGTTCTGAGGAACTTCGAGGATGGATTTGATGTTTGCACCAGTGAATGTCATTGTCTGAGGGTATCTTCCCCATACTGCTGCTTTAACCATGTTTGCTTTGTACATCGGTATGTTGAATTCTTCGATGATTGCTTCTACGGTTGCTGCTGCAACGGATGTGAATCCGGTGGTGTATTCGATACCAGCATTCATTCTGTCTTCAGGTACGATTACGACGATGTTTTTACCGTCGGATTTGACTGTGACGACTGTTCCGTCACCGTCGTATACCTGGATCATTTCTTTAATTGCTTTTGCAATTGCATCTGCTTTTGAGACCAAGGGAATATCGATTTCTTTTCCTTTGATCATTGCACCGCCAACTGCACCGGTTTTGAGAGATTTCTCGATACCAGCGAGGTTGACTGCAATTGTCCTCTCTGTGAGAGATGCGATTGTTTTGATCGCTTTGTTGCGCAATGGACTGATTGCTTCCAACGGAATCTGCTTAGCGATGCGTTTTCCGTTGTCGTCATACAAATCGATTACGTCGTTGTATTTTTGCATTTTTTACCTCCTTGTTAGATAAATGGCAAAGATTGAGGGCCTTTGCCTTCCCCCTTGCGGAATAAGGTAATCTCCTAATTAGATATAAAGTGTATGGAAAAGATATGAAAAAATTAATTTTTCAATAAAAACATCCAACTCGGCGAACATATTAAAATGGTAAAAAATACAAAACCGTTCTATAAATCTTATTTAAGTGTTTTGATAAACAGTGTGAAAATGGGGACATGTCCCCAAAAAATCACATTTTTAGTCACGTTTTGCCTTTGTAAGCACGCCGGACTCGTATTTGGCGATGCGCTCCGCGAGAACTGATACCAAATTGTATGGAACTCCGACTACAAGTTCCTCGGGTTTAATGTCAGTTCTTCTTCTGCAACCGAAACATCCGAGTGAAAGATTAGGTTTTTCCTCAATAATTGGAAGAGCTACTGCATCTTCACACATGCATTGGAAAGGTGCGGTAGATAATTCTGATCTTTGACCTTCTGCTGAATATGCGGATAGAATCCAATATAATTTTTCAGGTATATCTACAAAAACAACTGCATCGGGTTCAAAATCTGCATCTTTCAAAGGACATATGGTTTCTCCAATAGTTTTGTATGAAATTACCTTACGAGAAAGAAACATTTTTGCTGCGGCTTCTGGGCTCTCGTGTATTCCGATACTGTAGTGGAATTCACCGGTTTTTAATTTCTCAGGTGTTTCGACCATTCCAAGAACGGATGCGCCAACATTACAACTCTCAGAAGCAAAGGGAACATTCAAACATTCTCCTTTTCTTGCACGCATAATTGCCTGACAATGACTTAGCTGACCTTCAGGAATTGATAAATCTGTAGGATACTCTGATTCTTCTTTGATTAATTTAACCGCAACAGGTTCACCCGATAATTTCAAAACAGTTTTGAAAATCTCAGCTGCACTTTTGTTTTTTGATAAAAAGTCTGACATGTATTTGAAATGGATTTACAGTATGTTAAATCTATGCCAACATACAATCCAAATAAACAATATTCAAGATGTATAATATAATAATAAAGGGGACTCTCCCGCTTGCGACGGGAGAGTTAAAAAGTTTATTTAAAGTAATTATTCGGACAAACTTTTGATTGCTTTAACCATTGCAATCATGTTTTCGTCAGCTGTTGCAGGTGCAATACCGCATCCGGACGAAATTACGCCGAAGCCTGCTGCTGCACTGCGTTTTGCTGCTTCCATAACTTCTTCGGGGGTTCCCTGGAAGAGAGGTTTAACAGATCCGACGTTACCGACGAGGACACCTTTGCCTGCTGCGAGTTCTGCGACCTTTTCAGGTTCGACTTTCTCTTCAACAGAGATACCGGTTACACCTGTGTCGAGCATTGCGGGGATAACATGTGTTGTGTCTCCGCAAATGTGGAGGACACTGTATCCGCTGATCTTTGCAAGACCTTTTGCGATGAATTTACCGGATGCGTCGTTGAACATATCAGGTGCAATCATATCTGTGGATGCGGAAGGTTCGGACATCTGGATGACGTCTGCACCTGCATCGATGAGTGCCTGTGAGTAGCCGGTACAGATAGGGTTAACTGCCTCTACCCATTTTTCTACTTCTTCGGGTGCCATCATCATACCGAAAACGAGGTTTTCAGTGTTGATCATGTGACCTGCAAGTGTGAAAGGTCCAGTGTTACCTGCGACGATTGCCAACTCTTCTCCGCGTTCCTTTTTGAGGATTTCCATTGCTTCGAGAGCAATTGCGGGGCGACCTCCAGCGAGGAATTCATCGAGGGGCATAAGGTTAGGCTCATCGTATTCGCCGGACATAGGGTCGAAGTTGAAGGGGTGTTTTTTAATCATAGGTGCTGCGTCTTTCTTTGTGAGCTGAACTTCGCATCCAAGCTGGTCTGCTTCTGCTGTAAGGCAGAAAGGACCTCTTGCACACTCGAAGCCGTACAGATCTGCCTGTGCTGCTGCGAGTTTTGCCATAAGTTTTGCATCAGAGTGTGCTTCGGGCCAAGGTGCGCCGACTTTGTCCATCTGACCGATGGTTGCACTCTGTGTAAAAATTGCGACAGGGGGCCTGTCGAGGGATTCTTTGTTCATTGCTGCAAGTACTCTATCTCTGGGAGTCATTGACATGTTTTTAATCTCCTTGCGCAATAGAATGCCCTCCTTTTATTTAACTGAATGGTAGGTAAAAAAATACATTATAATATGGATGATTTGAAATCAACTAAGATTCAAACACTCTTTGTGAAAAAAAGCTATCAAATTGACAAATCTGTAATATCTTTCAACCGACCCAATGGAATAATTCCAATTTCTGAAACTCCGTATAATTCAGCTTCGTTGTTATTGGAATTCCGAAGAGCGGGGGCCATTTGATCTGTTTGTCCGGGAAGTAAATCATTACCCGGCGACATTGGACTAAAAGGTGGCAATACGATGATTCCTTCATCTTTTACATGGACAAAACATTGCATCTTTAATCCACCTCCCATTTCACCTCTGATTTTGACAGAAGGATGTTCATGTCCAATAATCACCGGGCGTATACCTGAATCGATATGTCCATGCTCCATTCTAAATCCACAAAGATCCAAATAATCAACAGCAAGTAAATCCAAATCCGATAAAATATTCTGCAAAAAATTATCATGATTTCCTTTTACAACAACTACTTCTGCCGCATCTGAAAGTAATGTAATTATACTTTCGATTTCCTTTTTTGTCTCGAACCTGGATCTTTTGAAATCATGTTTTATGTCTCCCAACATAACCACAATTTTTGGTTCATAACGACATAAAATTTTGTTTAGAGCTTCATTGATGGAAGAATTGTTTACTCTGGGAAGGTACATTCCTTCCTCTTCCATCGCTTTTTCATAACCCAGGTGTAAATCGCCCAATACAACTATAGAGCCCTCATCGATGACAAGACATCTATCATTGGTTATACGAACCCCGGGTAGAATTTCGATGCTCTGCATGCCAAAGACAAGGACATGTTCATATTAACATTTCACCGACAAATGTTATCTATGTCCCCCGCATACTAAAACCAATGATTGAACACACATTCAGGATTTTGCCATCCGTAGGTCCTAAAAAAGAACAATTGATTTGGGACAACGGCATTAGAGATTGGGATTCTTTTCTTTCCAATGACAAAATCATCGGCATAAAACCTGATGCAAAAGAGGTGTGTGATTTAGTTTTAAACCAAGCTTCAGATCTTCTCAAAGAAGGAGAGGCTGCAGCTCTCGGTGAAATTGTTCCGAGACCTGAACACTGGCGCATGTATCGCCACTTTTCGGATAAAGCCGCATATTTGGATATTGAAACGGATGGATTGAGTAGAGATTCTTTGGTTACGGTTGTATCTGTTCATACACCTAAAGAAACAACCACTCTGATTCACGGACAAAATTTAGACGCTGAAACATTATCTGATGCCATTGGAGATTCGAAAATACTTGTAACATTCAATGGAAGTTGCTTCGACGTTCCTGTTTTACAGAATAGTTTCCCAACCGTAGATTTCGACCTTCCGCATTATGATCTCAGATTTGCAAGCAGAAAGGTCGGGTACAGAGGCGGACTAAAACCTTTAGAAATATCCTTAGGAATCAAAAGAGACGGCGACATCAAAGATGTGGATGGAGCTGAAGCTGTCCGTTTGTGGAAAAGATGGGAACGCTCAGGAGATAAAGATTCCTTAAACACATTGGTTGAATACAATCGTGCAGATACAATCAACTTAGAATACATTGCAGATACAATTTATAAAAGTCTGGTGACTGATTATGCCCATTACAGATGGTGACCTAAAAAGAATGGAGAGAGATGTTGCTCGTACGGCATCACTGATTAAATCCGCTACGAATGCATTGGTTATTTCACACATTGATGCAGACGGTATAACCGCAGGTTCTATCGCATCCATTACACTAGACAGGTTGGGAATACCGCGCAAAACACTTTTTGTAAACAAAATGGATGATGAGACTATAAATCTCGTCAATAAAAGTTCTGAAAATATTGTTTGGATTTGTGATTTGGGAAGTGGATATGCTTCACAGTTTACAAGACCGAACATTGTGATTACTGATCACCATATTCCAGATACGGGAAAACGTTCCAAAAAAACACAAATGCTTTTGGATGATTTTTCTGAAGAATATCATATTAACCCCCATTGCTACGGCATGGATGGATCATATGAAGTCTGCGGTGCAGGAATGACATATATAGTCTCCCGTGCAATAGATTCGAAGAACATAGATTTGGCTTATTTGGCCGTGATCGGTGCATGTGGAGATTTTCAGGACAATGGACATTCAAAATTAGTTAGCTTTAATCGCACAATTCTTGATGATGCGGTGTTGGAAGAAGATGTTGTTCCAGAGTTTGATGTTAGGCTCTTTGGCAGAGAAACTCGCACTCTGATTAATTTTATTCAATATTGTAACGACCCGAATCTTTCCGGGATCACGGAAAACTATCAAGGATGTCTCAAATTCTATGACTCTCTGAATATTCCACTAAAAGATGGCAATAAATCCAGAGTGTGGAATGATTTGAGTGTTTCTGAAAAAGAAAGAGCTACAGATAAAATAATAAGTATTGCTTCAGATGAAAATCGTGCCGTTGGAGAAGTTTACACCCTGCCAAAATTCGAAAAATACACAGGACTTAGAGATGCAAAAGAATTTGCAACAATACTGAATTCTTGTGGAAGATATGAAGATGCGGAAACAGGAATGAGGCTGTGTTATGGAGATATGAATGCTCTGAAAGATGCAGAAGAAAACAGATCCGAACACAGACGTCAGATTTCGTCTGCTTTATCTTATGTCAAACAAAATCATCTGATACGCAGAAGAAAATACATACAATATTTTGATGCTGGCACTCAAATCCGTGAAACAGTCGTCGGAATTGTTGCAGGAATGATGCTTACATCCGGAGATGCAGAAGAGGGATTGCCCATGTTTGCTTTTGCGGATGCAGACGATGGTGTCAAGGTTTCTGCACGTGCAGATAGAAATCTTGTAAATCGTGGGCTAAACCTTTCCGTTGTTATGAATAAAGCAGCGTCGCTTGTGGGAGGAGCAGGTGGCGGCCACACGATTGCGGCAGGCGCCACCATCCCTCCTGAAAAAAAGGAAGAATTCCTCAACATTGTTGAGGATTTGGTTTCTGCCCAGATTATTTGAGCAATGTATAAAGCACTGCTTTCTGTGCGTGAAGACGGTTTTCAGCCTGATCAAATACCACGCTTTGAGGGCCATCCATCACTTCTGCAGTTATCTCCTCTCCACGGTGTGCGGGAAGACAGTGCATTACGATACATTCAGGTTTTGCAACAGAAAGTAATTCTTTGTTGATCTGATACATCTGGAATAATTTGAGTGCATCTTCCACGGATGTTTTATCGCCCATTGAAATCCAGGTATCGGTGTACAAAACATCTGCATCGACACATGCCTTCATAGGTTCATGAGATGCAATGATTTTACTTCCGTTTTCGTTTGCAATCTGTGTTGCATTGTAAAGAATTTCTGCGTTAGGCATTCTGACTGCGGGACAACATGCAACCATATCGATACCCATGATTGCCGCAGCATAAAGAAGTGAATTGCAGACGTTGTTTCCATCTCCGAGATATACAATCTTCTTTCCACGGAATGAACCAAGCTTTTCTTTGATTGTGACCATGTCTGCAAGTGCCTGACAAGGGTGCTCAAGATTGTCCAAACCACTGATGATCGGAATTGAAGCACATTCGCCGAATTTATCCATGATTTTGTAATCAAATGCGCGATACATAATTCCGTGAACGAATCTGCTCATGACGTGTGCTGTATCTTCAACAGTTTCGGAACCTGTTCCCATCTGCATTTTGGATGCATCGATGTAAAGGGCATGACCTCCGAGTTCTGTTATAGCAACGTCAAATGAAATTCTAGTACGCGTACTAGGTTTTTCAAAAATCATTGCCAATGTTTTTCCTTTAAGAGGATCGCCGTGGTTTCCGCGTTCTGCTTTGAGCTTTATCGCAAGATCAACAAGGGCGGGCCATTCATCTTTCATGTCCACTACGGATATGAGGTCTTTCTTTGCCATGTGTAGTTATTAAATCCACAGATAATAACCGTTACGCTCAAAAATAGACAATAAAATACAATAATGTCCAAATATACTTAATGAAATAATAATTTGTTCTAAAATAAAAGAATCATACTACTTTGATAAGACATGTGGAAGATTTTAATATTCTTTTTAGTCATAATATAAAATAAATCCAGTTTTTTTAAAAAAAATATGTAATTTATTAATCCAAATGCAAATTGCAAAATAGAAATATATTAATATTTTTAGGTATTCCTAAATTTGGAGAAAAACCAACATGAGCAAAATAGCAATTGTATATTGGAGCGACACTGGAAACACAGAATCTATGGCCAACGGTATATTCGAAGGCATAACAGAAGCTGGTGGAGAAGCCGTTCTGATAAAAGCCGCAGATTTCAACGCTGATGCGTGCAAAGATTATGATGCGTTTGCATTCGGTTGTCCTGCAATGGGTGCCGAAATTTTAGAAGAAGATGTGTTCGAACCAATGTTTACAGATGTTGAAAAAGAATTGGCGGGCAAATCTGTAGTATTATTCGGATCATATGATTGGGGTGACGGAGAATGGATGAGAGAATGGGAATCTCGTACAATAAATGATGGTGCCAATGTACTTGCAACCATTATTTGCACCTTGGAACCTGGAGCTGATGCAATTAACGAGTGTAAAGAAGGTGGTAAAAAACTTATTGGTTAAAAGATACATATCTAGCACCAGAGTGTTTCGACCCTATGCTTGTCAATCGCAGGGTCGAAACCTCGTTTACCTGTAATTTTAAACACGATAAACCTCCCCTTTCCACTTTGATTATTGATACAAAGTAAGGAAACGTTTATTAATATCGACTTATTCAGTGGCTTTATTATATGGCCGGGATAGGGTAGCTTGGTTATCCTAGGGGATTGTGGATCCCTTGACTCGGGTTCAAATCTCGGTCCCGGCCCCTATTATTAATATCCTATATTCTGTATTATGAATATTGTTTGGTGATTTTTATGGCATGGACAGGCAATCTTGTTAAAATCGATGAAAACAGATGGGAAATTCCAAAAGACCCGTCATCAAATATGCTTACAAATGCCATTATTTTTGCAAGTGAATCTATGATTTCACAGATTCGCTCAGACAATGCACCACAACAAGTTGCAAATGTTGCCTGTCTTCCCGGGATCGTTGGAAGTTCCATGGCTATGCCCGACATCCATTGGGGATATGGATTTCCAATAGGAGGAGTTGCAGCTGTAGATGCAAACGAGGGTTCAATCTCGCCCGGTGGCATCGGATTTGATATAAATTGCGGTGTTCGTTTAATTAAAACAGATTTGACTGTTGAAGATATTGGCGGAGATTTAAACAAACTTGTAGATGCACTTTACAAAAATGTTCCATCAGGTCTCGGGTCCAAAGGTCTTACCAGAGTTGGTCCAAAAGAATTGGAAGAAATACTAATGAATGGTTCCGAGTGGGCCGTTGAAAATGGATTCGGATGGGAACAAGATCTTGAAGCCACCGAAGAAAGGGGACACATGGAAGATGCAAATTCAGAATTCGTAAGTGACAAAGCACGCAAGAGAGGTTTGCCACAACTTGGTTCGTTGGGATCTGGAAATCATTTCCTTGAACTTGATGTTGTCGAAAATGTCTACGATGAAGATACTGCAAAAGTATTCGGATTAAAAGAAGGAACCGTTACGATTACTGTTCATTGCGGATCGAGAGGATGTGGACATCAAATTGCTACAGATTACCTCCAGGAAATGGAGCAGTATATCAAACAAAACAACGTAAATCTTCCCGACAGACAATTGGCGTGCGCACCTCTTAATGAAAAACTCGGAGACGAATATTACATGGCTATGTGCTGTGGAGCCAACTATGCATGGGCTAACCGTCAAATGATTACTCATTGGATTAGAGAAAGCTTCGAAGAAGTTCTTGGGAACTCTGCAGAAAGCATGGGCATGGACATGGTATATGATGTTGCCCACAATATCGCTAAAAAAGAAAATCATGATGTTGACGGTAAGAAAACCGATGTATTGGTTCACAGAAAAGGTGCAACACGTGCATTTGCGGCAGGAAGACCTGAGATCAACATGAAATACCGTAATGTTGGACAGCCTGTAATTATTCCCGGCGATATGAGCGTCGGAACATATGTTCTTGTAGGTAAACCCGGAGCCATGAAAGATACGTTTGGATCTTCATGTCACGGAGCTGGACGCAAACTTTCACGTAAAGCTGCAATAGACAGCCTCACGGTAGAAGGCATCAGAACCGAAATGAATGATAAAAACATCTATCTCAGAAACGGTTCCGAAGAAGGTCTTTTGGAAGAAGCACCTCAGGCATACAAAGACGTGGATGAAGTCATATCGGTTGTTTGTTCCGCAGGACTTACAGGCAAAGTTGCCAAACTTACTCCGATAGGTGTTGTCAAAGGCTGAGTACTTTACGTGTCGCTTTTTTAACAGCTTCTTTACAACGTTCGGGAGCTGCAACCATTAAAGCCCAGTCGAGAGAATCTCTAGCTTGTACTGCTCTAGATAATGGTGAAATTTTGACCAAAGAACGAACTCTGTCATCTTCGTCAATGATTGAAACATCTGTTTTTCCAATACTAACCATATCGGATAAACTGGTTTTACTGGGTACAACGACCAGAACTTCAGAATAATCTACACCTGCACAGTCTGCAATATTGTGTTCCAATTGAGATTTTTTATCAAACGATGCAAATCCAGATATTTCTTTCCAACGGGATTCGTCAGTATCTAAAACAGATTGAATAAATGCTTTCTTGTATAATTGTCGACCAACAACTTGACGTGTTAGTTTAGATGGAATGCCTTCTGAACCAATTAAACGAGATGTAAAATCCCCATCCGTATAAAGATAAATTTCAGAAAGATCTAATTTTGAAAGTTCGGTTGCTTTGTTTATCATTGCTTCTGCAATACGTACAGTTTTGTGGAAATATACAGAAGAATACATCAGAGAACGTGAAACCATTAATCCTTCTGCTGCCGCAGTCCCACCTTTATACAGTACAATACGATCATTGTGAATACGAAGCATGTTGATTAAACGGTTAATATCAATAGAACCGTGGGAAACACCCGTATAATGTGCATCACGCATCAAATAATCCATTTGATCTGCATCAACAGGACCATGAATTATTTGGTGCATATAATCTTTGGAAGGAAAATATGATGGTCTAACTCCATGAATAAAGCTATCAAGATCTAAAATATCCGATTCGGGATATGCAATGAGATCACAAACGGTTTTTGAAGATATACCAGCACCTTCTAACATTTCAGAAATTAGTGGAGCATTACTGTATAAATCTTCATCCCTTTTGAGATGATTTGCAATCTTTCCTTCTATCAAAGCACGTGCCAGATCCATATGATCCAATCCCGTACCTTGTTCCATCATGAATTCCATCGTGTGAGAATAGGGCGGATGACAAATATCGTGAAGAAGTGCGGCTGCTTTAACCGTATTCGTATCCTCTTCATTCAATTTGATTGCTTTAGCCATACGACCTGCGAGATGATAAGTTCCCAAACAGTGTTCAAAACGGGTGTGGTTTGCTCCAGGAAATGCAATTGATCCAAAACCGAGTTGTTTGATATGACGAAGTCTCTGCATCTCATGAGAATTGAGAATATCCAAGAAGACTCCACCGATTTCAATCGTACCGTGAACCGGATCATTGACTGTTTTACACTGAACCATATACACACCGTTTGTTATCATTCACCAGATTTCCAAAGTTTATCTCCAACGTTATGTAATGTCTTGATTACTTTGCCTTTCTGTTTAGCACGAAGAGTTTCAGTATCACAACATGCAACACCGACAGCAAGCGGGACCATGTGATTTACATCCCTTATCCAGACCAAATCTCCTTCTGTTATGTTTTCATCCGCATCCACGATTCCTGGACCCATCACATCTGCACCGTTCGTTACAAATGGAACAGCACCCATATCGACGGTGACCCAATTTCTCTCAGGTTTGTATTTGAGAATGCCGCGAACTGTAAGGAATGGTTTATCCTCATAAATTAAAGCAAGAATTTCATTTCCTACAAACACTACGTTGAATCCTTCACTTTCAGCGATATCAACAGGATCGTCTTCAGAGAATACCGGAACTCCGATTGCTTCCTCTAATTGCTGTGCGAGAACTTTGGTCTCTTTCGTTCTTATTCTCTTACGCTTGCGAATTTTGATATCTGCCATTAGCACTGTATTGATGTTTGTATAATCATACTTTTTGGCTTTACCGTATGAAAAATCAATATAATCATAGAAAAAATAGAATTTTTACCATCTGCATAGATTTTATTTAATATCACCATTATACACGTACGATTGCTATGAACATTCCGGAAACTTCAACAAAAATTGTAATCTCGGCAATATCAATAATTATGATAGTCATCTTATTATTGGCAATTATTCCTTTCTCACAAGGCGGACTTACATCTAATTTGGAGGATATTTCGTTTAATGTTGAAGTGAAAGATGGAGAGTTTCAGGTTGTAGGATCCGAACCTATTACCATCAAATCCACAATGCCCTATGATCTTACAGATGTTGGATTATCTGTATACATGGTCGGAACAGACGGGCAGAAAGTCGTAATGTTCAGCGAAGAAAATAAAACAATCAGACAAGGCGAAACACTAACCATTGATGTGAAGTGCGGAACTTCATTAATGGATGTTTCTTTAATTTTAGCAGATTCTCCAAATGTTAAAAATGGAAAAATACAGCTTCCTATTGAAATAAATATTCAGGGATATTACATGTTCGGAATTGCAGGTGTCAAGGTAAACCTCACCCAGTTAATTCCAATAAGTGAAAATGGATCAAAAACAACCGAAATAAAATCCAATAGCATTGAATGTACAATAACTAATCTGAATCCTGCATACACAAGCAGCCTCCCCAGCAAAGGATTGTTCTATATTGGAGAAAGTAAAATTGTAAAAGACCAAGTTAAGTTCACATTCTCCATAGATTCCGGAACCTTAACCTACAAAATTGAATCTGCTACAGATACCGTTCTTCTCGATAGTGTTAAAAAAGCTATAAATGAAAATGGTGAATTAAAAATAACGGATGGAACAACCGTCGTTAAAACATTAAATGCCGAAGAGACAAAAGAATTTGTATCTCTTTTAGAACACGTGAAGGTGGTACCAAATGAATAAGAAGACGACAAAAACACAATCTCCCATGAAAAGAGGAATTGTATCTCTGTTGTTTGCCTCATTGTATCTGGTGATTTTACCTGGCATAATGTACTTCTTCGGAGATCAAATTGTAGAATTTTTATTCAATATCTCGCCAGAACAAATTAAAGAAGTTACAAAAGTCTTTGATTCTGTTTTGAACAGATGGATGATATTTGGTATTCCTCTTTTGATTTTAGCTTTCCTCAGAGGATATTTTGAACCTGGAAGCGTAAAGAAAATGATTGTGGGTATTTTGACATACTCATATACCGCATTCTGGATTTACATCTCACTTTTGCAGGGATTGATCACCATAGATGGTACTGCATTTGTTGGATTAAGCGATGTTCAGAGTCTCTTTGTCACATTGGATTTGACCACTCTCGTAATCGTCTTGGTTGTATTGTGCCTTCTTAAAAACTTCATTGCGATTGCGGAATATATCGGTGCTCGCAAAGATTTCAAATACGGCCCCGACTACAATCCAAAAGAAATAGTGGATTATACTATTAGATTAAACAGAAAAAGGTGATATCATGGGAATTAACATAGGTATATACGAACTGGAGTCTGAAAGCTCCCTTTGCAAAACTGCAAAAACCACAATAAGAAGAGTTAAAGTCGAGGATATATCTACTTTCGAAGATATTGCCGAATATGATTCGGTTGTTTCGTTAGAGGATGCAAAATCTGTTATGACGGATTGGGAAGACTTCCTTAAAAGAAACAGAATCAATGCAGAAACCGATGCCATATATATGGAAAAAATTAAAAAAGATGAGGATGGAGTCGCCTTATCAAAATTCGTAAAGAAAATTTGTACAGGATGGGTCAATCTTAACGGCTTGGATGAAAAAAAATCATTAGAAGTTATTAATGCGTCTAAACCTGAAAACCGTGTTACCGAGTGGACTTTATTCAGTTTCGATGAAATGAATGAAACCTGCGCAAAATGCCCTCTTTCATGGGATAAGGGACGCGGATGCATAGGTGCATTCGGACCTGATAACAGCCTTCTTCCGGGAATTGCAGACAAATATGGATGTGAAATCGTAGCATCCGCACCTGCTTCCGCAGCATCCGGAAAAAGATTCGGACCTGAAGATGGTGCAAAACTTTTGGAAGAAGTTGAAAAATTGGTCACTGTTCTTCCTGACGAAGGAAAGATGATGGTAAGAAGATATTCCGGACCTTTGGAACGTCTTGGTGCCGTTGCAAAAATATCCGTAGATGAAAAATGCGGATTCTTCTTTTTCTAAACATATAAAGGGGGATTACCCCCTTATTTTTATTCTGCAAGCTTCTGAAGGAGCCAGACCATCATTTCGGCCGTATCGTTCAAAGCTGTCATTCCATCTTTGTCTCCCTGGTAATCAACATTGTCTTTACCCGTAAGAACTCCAATGGATTTTGATCCGCAAACAATCATTTCGTTGCGAAGCATAAAACCTACCAATTCAGAGTGAACTGTGGAACCGCCGTCGTGTCCCTGAATTGCGAGAGCCACACCGACCTTTCCTCTAAGTTTATGGTCGCCCACATACGCAGGAAGTCCAACTCTTTCCAGAAGAATTTTCATTTGTCCTGTGCAAGATCCAAAATATGAAGGTGATGCAAGAATAATACCATCAGCCTCTGCCATTTTTTCAGCGATTTCGTTTACATTGTCGTCTTCGATAATGCATCTTCCATCTCTGCGCATCTGACATGACCTACAATCATTGCAAGGTGAAAAATGATTTTCGTAAATTTGCAAATGTTCGGTTTCAATACCATTCTTTTCCAATTCATCGAGTAAATCTGAAAGAGCGTTACTGGTATTACCTACTAGACGAGGACTGCCGTTGATTGCGAGAACTTTCATGTACCGTGTATGTAAACTCCATTGATTAAACTTTTCCGTTTAAAACTTTTAACAAAACCGCGTAGTTTTATAATTGAAGATAAATGTGGTATCACGGGTGAACAAATGTTAGTCATAGAAGACCTGCATGTAGAAGCGGGAGAAAGAGAGATTCTCAAAGGAATAAATCTCCACGTTAAAGAAGGAGAAACATGTGTTCTTTTCGGCCCCAACGGATCCGGAAAAAGTACACTTCTTGCTTCAATTATGGGATATAGTACCTGTAAAATCACACAGGGAAAAATAATATTCAGAGGACAGGACATTACAAAGATGACTGTTGACGAACGTGCACGTCTGGGTATCGGCATGATGATGCAGAGACCTCCAAACGTACCGGGTGTCAAACTTGGCGATCTTGTCAAAGCCGCAGCAAAAGGTGATGATACCGTTTATAATAAATCCAATAACTTCAAAATGGAAAAGTTCTTGGAACGTGATATCAACGTTGGTTTCTCGGGTGGAGAAATCAAAAGATCAGAATTGTTACAGCTTACAGCACAACAGCCCGAATTTGTTCTTTTAGACGAACCAGAATCTGGAGTTGACCTTGAAAGTATCGATTTAATCGGTAAAAAAGTACACGAATTAATCTATGGCTGTGAAAAATTCAATTGTCCCAAACAAAACAGGGTTTCATCACTTGTTATTACACACACAGGACAAATTCTAGAATACATCGGTGCCGACATCGCATACGTTCTTCGTGATGGCGTTGTCCGCTGCTCGGGACGCCCCATGGATTTGCTTAAAGAAATCAGAGAAAGAGGATATGGAGAGTGCATACAATGCAGAATGGTTCAGATGAACACAGAATAAAAGAAGCCCTCATGAAAGAGGATGCATTCGGCAAAAACCTCAATCTGAGTAATTACGAAGATGGAACAAAAACTCCTGAAAAAATCGATGATCTTACATCCGTTTCTGACGACCTGAAAAACACAATGGAAAATGTTGGTGTTGTTTCATCCGAAGAAGGTCGCAGCGGTACAATCATGTTCATAGATAACGGTATGAGTCACTGTTCCAACAAAGAAGAGGAAGGATTAGAGATTCTCACATACAGAGAAGCCATGAAAAAATATGATGGCCTTCCCGAATACAATTGGAAAGCTGTAGATCCTGCAAAGGACAAATACACTGCAAAAAGTTATCTTGAAGATGCTGACGGATATTTTATTCGCGTAAAAGCAGGATATCAGATTAAAAATCCAATTCAGACCTGTATGCTTGTAAATAAAACAAAAGGAGCACAAACTCTTCACAATATCATAGTTATCGAAGAAAATGCATCTTTGGATGTCATAACAGGTTGTGCAACAAGTAGCCATACAGAAGAAGCACTTCATGTTGGTGTTTCTGAAATCTACATAAAAGACGGTGGAAGCCTGGCATTCTCCATGATTCATAATTGGAGCGAGACTACAGGCGTAAGGCCTAGAACCGTTGCAATCCTTGGAAAGAACGCCAAATATCAAAATAATTACGTTCTTCTCAAACCCGTAGGAAGCATGCAGAGTAATCCCTCTGTTTTCCTTAACGGAGAAGGAGGTAGTGTTATTCTGAACAGTATGTGTCTTGCACACGGCGGATGTGAAGTCGATATGGGAGGTACCGTTTTCCTTAACGCGCCCAACACAACCGCAGAAATTATGTCCAGAAGTATTTCCAAAGGTATAGGTCGCATGGTGGCCCGTGGAAAACTCGTTGGCAATGCACCCGGTGCAAAAGCACACCTTGAATGCAGAAGTCTTGTCTTAAACGATGGCGGAATAACACTTGCAATTCCTGAATTGGAATCGAGTGTTGCAGATGTGGAAATGACCCACGAAGCCGCTGTAGGAAAGATCGCAAGAGATCAGATAGAATATCTTATGTCTCGCGGACTTTCTGAAGATGAAGCCGTAAGTATGATTGTAAGAGGATTTTTGGTAGGCGGTATCAAAGGTCTCCCCGACAATCTCCGCAAAGAAATTGATACAACAATTTCTGCAACAAACCTCGGATCATAAACATTTTTTTGCCTGGCGCATTTATTGCGTCAGGCTAGGATCTTCTACTGCATAGAGTATATTCCCATCATCATCTTTGAATGATGTATATACTCCCAATGGCCCTCTTACCGGATCTTCTATGAAAATTACGCCCTCATCGATTAAACGACGGTGCAGATCAAATGGATTTTCCACGCCGATGTACACACCGGTGTTAATTCCGGACTCTTTACTAACCGCCAATAAAAATACAGATTTATTTCTTTTGACAATAGCGAAAGAATCGGTTTTATTTTGAAGTTTCATGCCTAAAATTTCAGTATAAAATGATATTGCTCTTTCAAGATTCTTGGTTGGTATGCGGAATGCGAAAATATTTTCCGGCAATCCTTCTACAGTATATTGAAAATTTCCTCCGTTAGGGTCTCCCAAAGGCATAATTGTAAAAGGTATTGCATGTATATTTTCTTATCCGGGGAATTTTATACTATGTTGTTCACACAATCCTTTTAACTATGTTAACCATCTCGAATTCAAGGAAGTATTCTATGACAAAACCCATGATTAGCGGAGATGACATTGAAGAAGAAACAAGACTCAAAGATTGTTTGGGCAAAATAAAACACGTCGTTATCGTAATGAGCGGAAAAGGCGGTGTTGGTAAAAGTACAGTTTCATCAAACTTGGCTGCAACTTTGTCCATGAAAGGATATCAAACTGGAATTATGGATATTGATATTACCGGGCCCAACATACCAAAGATGTTTGGAATCGAAGATGAAAAACTTGACATTACAGAAGATAGGAGACTTTTACCTGTAAATGTACCTCCATCACTCAAAGTTATGAGTATGGCATTTTTGCTCGAAAACAAAGATACTCCTGTATTGTGGAGAGGTCCTGTAAAGATGGGTGCCGTCAAACAGTTCATAGAGGATGTATACTGGGGAGACCTGGATTACCTGGTTATCGATATGCCTCCTGGAACCGGTGATGAGGCATTGTCTATCGCACAGCTTATCCCACAGGCAGACGGAATGGTTATTGTTACAACGCCTCAGGATGTCGCACTTCTTGATAACAGAAAATCAATTACATTTGGTGCACAGGCAAAAATCCCAATTATTGGAATTGTTGAAAACATGAGTGGTTTTGTTTGTCCCCATTGTGGCGAAGTTACCAACATTTTCAAGAGCGGAGGCGGAGAAGCCACTGCAAAAGAAATGAACATTCAGTTCCTTGGAAAAGTTCCAATCGAGCCTGGAATCGTTGTTTCTGGAGATAAGGGAATGCCTATTGTTCTCGAAGATCCCGAGAGTCTTTCCGCGAAAGCATTCTCTGAGATTATCGATAAAATCATAAAAACGGTGGAATAAACATGCTTATAGGTGTATTGGCCGAAGGAGACAACTTAGAATCTTATGTTGCCGAGGATTTTGGCCATGCGCCTTTTTTCCTTATCGTTGATTCCAATACTTTGGATTACCAAGTAGTGGTTAATGAATTTGTAAATGCTGTAGAAGGTGCGGGAATGAAGGTCGCAGATGCAATTGTATCCTTAAAGGTAGATGCTGTGATTACAGGCGGTATCGGCCCTCACGGCTATGATACTCTCACCAATGCAGGGATTACTGTGGCTTTTGATGAAGAGGGCACAGTTGAAGAATGTGTCAATGATTTTAAAAGAAGACATGGATTAAACTGATTTTCTATCTCCCCAAATAATTTTATGGAGTTGAGGGAGAACTCTCACATTAATGTGTTTGGCAACAACACAGTCTGCCAATTTTTCCAAATTCATTCCACCTACAGGGCTGAAAATAATCGTACTTTGAATATCGTGTTCTTTCAAGAAATTACATGCGAATTCAAAATCTTCATCTCCATTTATCACGAATTTTAATTGATCTTTCTTTTTCATTAAGGAAATGTTTGACATCAACATTTTATCTGTCATACCGGATGAAGGACACTTGATATCCATGCTTACAATCATTTTTGGATTATCTGGAACATTGGATATGTCTACAGATCCATTGGTTTCCAAAACTACACATTTATCTCTTGATAACAATAGATTCAAAAGTTGTGGCATTTCAGACTGAAGAAGAGGCTCCCCTCCGGTAACACAAACATCCGGTGTATCATCTACCTTTTCCAAAATTTCTTCCAAAGACTTTTCTTCTCCGCCTTCGAATGCGTATCCTGTATCACACCATTTACAACGAAGATTACATCCGATAGTTCTGATAAAGATAGTTGGTGCTCCCATTCTGAGCCCTTCTCCCTGGAGAGATCTGAAAATTTCACAAATCTGCATATTACTCATACTCGATTTCGTCTTTGTATCCTGCACCTTCAAATCCTTTAAGTCTGAGTTTACATGAATCACAATGTCCGCATGCTTTTTCTCCGCCGTTATAACAAGACCACGACAAGTGCAAGGGTGCATTCAGTTTCTTTCCGAGCTTTACGATTTCAGTTTTGGAGAGATTCTCCAAAGGTGCTTTGATTTGAATTGGATTGCCTTCTACGCCTGCTTTTGTTCCTACTGCAAGCATTGATTGGAATGCCTCTAAGAATTCGGGGCGACAATCAGGATAACCGGAATAATCTACAGAATTGGTTCCAATAAAGATATAATCTGCATCAACGGATTCACACAATCCCGCGGCTATACTGAGAAATACAATGTTTCTAGCTGGAACATATGTTATTGGGATGTTTTGACTCAAGTCACCTTCTCTATCTGCCGGCACTTCAATATCCTGAGTAAGCGCAGATCTGAAAGATGAAAGATCCAAGTCAATGATTGCGTGTGCAATGCCATAGTGTTTTGCAACAGCTTTTGCTGATTCAAGCTCCTTTGTGTGCTTCTGCCCATATCTGAAACTTATAGCTGTAACGGTATAACCTTCGTTGATGGCGGTTGCAACAACTGTTGTTGAATCCAAACCACCGGACAATAAAACTACGGCATTAGGCAAGTTCAAACCTCCAATGTATACCATGCTGTTTGTCCACGTTCTTCGTCGAGACCGATTGAAATGGATTTAACATTTGAAGGGAATTTGACTTCGTTAACCATCTTTGTTACCATGTGTTTTGTCATTTCTTCTGCAGTGGTTGTTGGAATTTCCATCAAAACCACATCTTCTCTGGGAAATACATATCTCTTTTTGCATGAAATGACTTCGACGGATTCGTCGGTAACCGTAACTTTAACGATTTCCGATGTTGTTGGAATAAGTGTTTTATGATCGAGCCATTCAAGAATCTCTTTCAATTTTTTCTTCAATACAACAAAATCCATTACCATGCCGTCTTCGCCTATATCTCCATCGAGTCTCATACGAAGAATGTATGAGTGTCCGTGTAATCTGGCACATTTCTCATGCATGGGTATGAAATGACATGCTGAAAATCTAAGTCCTGAATGAGCTCCATCTATTTCTAAAATCATTTTAATTCCTCCGTCATCTTCATCGCAAGTACTATAGAATCCCTATAATCTTTTTTCACGCGCGATGTATCGATGAAAACTTTATCCATATTAAGAATTGGGGCGCCTAAAGCTTTCGCACCACCTATGAAATGTAATGTACGGAAAATTAAATTTCCGGTTATGCCGTCTGTTGCAATTATCAAATCTGCTTCACGAACTGCATCTTCTATAAGAATTTGAGAATGATATGCTTCATATCCTTCCGAATTTAACCTATCTGTAAGTTCACGAGCTTCGTTTATAGAACGATCAACACCCGGACACCTACCAAAATCTTCACATCTCCCGCCCGACATTATTGCAATACGTTTGCGCATTCCAATACGACCCATTAAATCCACAGATTTTACGACGAGATCATGTTTTTGTTCAGGCGTCCAACCTTCATCGATACCAACAGGTGCCAAAAAGAATAATTTTCCACATAATGGCTCTAGCAAAACAACACGTTCTAATGCTTTTAAACCAGTTTCTCTTTTTAGAATGGGCAATAATTTAGAAGATGACATATCTCCACGAATTGCAGCATCAATTTTTCCATTCATCAAATCTGATGCAAGTAACTCTGGATCGTCATAAATTACAATATCGTTATTTGGAAAAGCTGCAACACTTTCTTCAACGTGTCCTAAGGTCGTGCCACGACCTATGCCTACACGTACATCTGGAAGTTTTCCGGATAGAAGATTATCTGATGTGAACATCAAAGTTTGATATGTAACATAGATATATAATATTTCGAGAAAAACCATCAAGGACGGATGGCATCAAAAATATAATCGTCCCAAATACGATGTCCTAAAACGATTTCAGCTTCAGGAATTGTGAGCATGGGTTTGCCATATCTTACAGAGTCGTCCAATGCAATCCTGGGACATGCAGTATTTATGTATGCATCCACGCGGAATGGTAAAAGACGATCAGGAGAAATTTCATCTGTGACATATGTGTAAGCGACTTTACCTTGATCTCTGATTAGTTGAGAAATACGAACAGCTTCAGAAGATCTATCTTGTCCAATTTTATCACAAACAATTATCAGAAATGACTCTGCAGAAGAAGCTGTTTGAATCGCTGCAAAACGTTTACGCAAAATTCTGTCCCTTACGTCATCAACCGTGCGCATCTCGCCTGTAATAGGATTTAGAATAATTGTGGGTTTTTTAACACCCAAAGCTGCTGCAAGCGGGTGAAAATCACCCTCTCCTAAAAATAAGAATGCGTCAACATCAGACTCTATCTCTTCAGCTACACTACAATTGCATCCAAGAACCTGACCGGGGTAGAATATTCTATTATCTCCATTTCCAACCATAACTTCGATTCCAGCTCTTTCCAAAATCATTTTGGCTTCCGGGATCAAATCAACATATTGAACCGTAGCGAGTAAACCAACACGTTTTGATAATTCTGGAATTATAGATGTAACATATTCTGAAATATCAACAATTCTACGAGCAATAACATAGAAAACATCAGGATCTTCACCCTGAGATGGAATTGGAGAATGCCCAAAATGCACTAATGCATCGGCAATTTTCTTATAATCTGTAAAAAGGTCGCACGCCCCGTAACACGGACGTCCGAGAATAATTATTTCAGCACCAGTTTTACTGTGCAGGATATTAGAAAGTTCAGTTGCACGGATTTTTAAACCCTCTGGCAACTGGAGTGCGACAGAGGAGAATCCTCTGTCGCTGATCCATGCAGTGATATTGTCGATTTCTAAATCGAACATTTTACTGTACAAATTCCTGACCCTGTTCTACATCAACGTAGCAAGGTGTGGGGAATTTCATAGATGCCTTCCACAGTGCAAGTTTTGCTGTGTTGAGGCCTGCAGGGGTTGTCCTTACTGTAAGGATTGCCTGGTTGCGCTCAAGCCTTGCTGCTGTTCCGACATTCTTTCCGAATGCGTGACGCATACCGCTTGAAACACGGTCTGCACCGGCTCCGGTTGCCAATTTGTTTTCCCTGAGGACAATGTGAGGGAATGCTCTGACGCGGAGGTGGTAGTTTGCAACTCCGACTTCCTTGTTGAGTGCCCTGTTTGCGGCGATACGGCCGGCCTCAAGTGCTGTGTGCCTAATCTGCACACGGTTTTCTACTCTAAGTGTGAGAACGACGGGGAATTCACCTTTGGTGTTTCCCATATCGAACTGTGTTATTCTGCTTGCGGGGACTCCACCCATATACTTCTTACGAGTATTGGCCTGTCCTTTAATTTCTCTGTACATCACTGCGGGTTTTCTTGCCATATGAACCACCCAATTGATTGGTATTGGTGCTCACAATCTCTAATTTATAATTAAAGATTATTGCTATTCGGTCTATTGACCAAATCAGACCATCCATACATTAGATATAAGGGTTTCTGTCAGACTGCGGTAAAAACCACCTCTAATTGTGCTTGCCCATGTTGGATAATGGGGTTGATCGAAAAGACCCCGGTTTTTATTCATCTCCAAATATAATAAAATATACTCACGAATAAGCATCGAATCTAATTTTTCATTTGAATTTTATGGACTGTTTTACTTACAGTTCGATAAATAGTTCAAAAACAGAATTTAATGACAATAATAAAATACAATTCAATCTATGTTTACATGGGATGTAAAATGCAATTAAACATAAGCTTGGTTCCAGAAAAAAAGGATGAACAGATTCCGATTGCCGCGGCAGGACACATGATGGTGGATATTCAGACACTATTATCCTGTGTTGGAGAATATATCGTATCGGATGAATTTAACTCACTGGGTCCTATATCGGACAAAATCAAGAGCCGTTTTATCCTATATATGGACGGAAAAGGCGGAATGGGTCTCAAATCCTCTGCCAAATCATCGTCCGCTTCCGGTCACGGATCGCTTACAGACGATGCTGTGGAAATACTCATAAAGATTCTGGAAAATGCCAAAAGCAAAGAAGACGCGTATTGGATAGATGACGACATCATATATCTCAATTACAGAAAGGATATTGCGAATACACTCATCTCGATTTCCAACCACCTTACTGAAAACAAATGCATCCTCGTAATTGGAAATGAATCTAAAACATTTGAGATAAAAGAAATCGATGTTGAAAAATACAAAAAATACATCGACAACTGTGGAAATAAAGTCCCCGGATTTTCGAATGGAGTTATTGTTAGAGATGGTAACAGGTTCGTTATAAAACACGGCAGGAATTTGATAAATCTTGAATTCATGAGACCGGAATTTGAATCTCTTGTAAGACCGTTCCTTAATACAATTCCTGTAATTGTGCCAGGGATCGTAGTTTATGGTGATAATGGATACATTACCGAAATCAAAGGCGCAGAGAATGTAATAGAACTCAAATCTATGAAATTTCACAGAATGATATCTGAAACGGGTGATCTCAAACTTAAAGAATCTCTTATTGCAGACGTATCATATCTTCCTGAAAAAGATTCGTGGAAACTTTCAAATTCAGACCTTGGAATTTCCGTAACCAAAAAAGAATGGGATGAGGCAATCGAAGCTTTCCATGACTACTTTGTTTTCCTTTGGGAAACATATGCTGAAAAACTCGATCAGGAACTCGAAGGCGAAGAACTTGATGTAAGAACAGAACTTCTCCGTCTTGCCGGCCCCAAAGCCTAATTTTTATATGCACGTGCGTTCGCGCACGTGCAACATTTTATATCCACGTCTCTACTGATGTCATTTGAAGCAACATGTCTAAAAGACACATGTCAGCGCAAAAGAAAAGCGAAATCGGTGCAGAACGCATCAGCATTCTTTTGAATCTCTCGACTGAAGCCGTAATGGAAAATCATCCTGAGAGAGCCAAAAGATATGTGTCTTTAGCCCGCCGCATAGGTATGAAAACACGTACGAAAATTCCAAAAGAATTTCGTATTTGTAAAAAATGTCTTCTTCCTATGGTTCCGGGCATTAATTGCAGAGTCAGGCTTTCCAACCACATGGTTTGTTTAACCTGTACTGAATGCAATGAGATATATCGCTTACCTTATCTAAAGGAGCAAAGAAAATGACAGAGAAAGAAGCCAGGAAAGAGCTTATGAGGCGCGCATTGGAAATATCACCTACCGTGCACGTAGGCAAGGACGGCCTTAAGGACAGTCTTTATGAGGAGATCACAGCACAGCTGAAGAAACTCCGTCTGATCAAAATTAAGGTCCTCTCAAACGCAGAAAGTGACACCCAAGAAATTGCAGAAGCGATTGCGGAAGCTACATCATCGCAGATTGTGGATGTACGCGGAAGTGTTGTGATTCTCACAGATATGAGAACATGGACCTCATTATCCCAAAAGAAATTCTGAAGGGTTTTAAATGCTTGATGTCAACGTAATCAGAGAAAATCCTGACGGCATCAGAACTATGCTTGTAAACAGAAACAAGAAAGAAGAAATTCTTGATAAGTTTCTGGAAGCAGATTCCGAATGGAGAGCCATAACCGAAAGAAATAACCGCCTCAGAAAATTGAGAAACGATGTTTCTATGGAAATCTCCAAAACACCGAAGGGTGACGAAAAAGATGCTAAGATTGCAGAAATGCGCAAAGTATCAGATGAGATTAAATCCAATGATGAAAAACTTGCAGCTCTTGAAGATGTGAGAAACGATTGTGTTCTTAACATTCCCAACATCCCCCACTCAAGCGTACCTCTTGGAAAAGACGAACACGACAACATCGTGGTCTGTGAAAAAGGAGAACGCAGAGTATTCGATTTCAAACCCAAAGAACATTTTGAAATCGGAGAAGATTTGGGCATCATCGATTTCGATCGTGGTGTTAAAGTTGCAGGAAGTGGATTCTATGTTCTCAAAGGCGACGGTGCAAGATTGGAAAGAGCTCTTGTTAGCTATTTCCTTGATGTACACCACGACCAGGGATACACAGAAGTATTTCCCCCCGTGATTGTAAACACTCAATCCGTAATAGGTACAGGACAGTATCCTAATCTGAAGGACGATATGTATTATCTGGAAAAAGACGACATGTGGCTCAATCCCACTGCTGAAGTTCCGGTTACAAATCTCCTCAGGGATGAGATTCTTGAAAAAGAACAACTTCCCATTTGCTACACAGCTTACCTCCCTTCATTCAGAAGAGAAGTCGGTAAACATGCAGATACAAAAGGAATCATCCGTGTTCACGAATTCAATAAAGTTGAAATGGTTAGATTCGTAGAACCATCCACTTCATACGATGTGCTCGAAGAGCTCAGAGGAAATGCAGAAGATTTGATTGCAGGCCTTGGCCTTCCATATCGTGTTCTTTTGCTTTGTACGGGCGACATGAGTTTCTCATGTAGCAAGTGCTACGATCTTGAATTGTATGCTCCTGGAAAAGACACATGGTTGGAAGCATCTTCGTGTTCCAACTTTACAGATTTCCAGGCCCGTAGAACCAAAATCAAGTTTAGGCCTGAACCTCACTTGAAGAGCGAATTTGTTCACACCCTTAATGGATCAGGACTTGCACTCCCAAGAACTATGGTTGCAATACTTGAAAACTATCAGAATAAAGATGGTACAGTTACCATTCCTGAAGTTCTCAGACCATATATGAAGGGTCAGACCGTTATTGGAAACTGAACGAATCAAATATGCATTTCGTTAAACTTTTTAATTAACTCTTTCACATCGATTCCGGTGTTGGAAGAGTTTAATTTTCTTAGAATATCTTTTTCTCCATTTTCAAGAGTTGCAGATTTTATCCCGTAACACATCGATACGTGTGCTTCGATATATGCTGCTAAAAGATCACAGGTTTTCAAAGCGGGACCGTTACAAAATCCACGATCGATAGAATCCTTAGTGGAGAATGGATCATAAATCATGAATCTTAAATCATCATGCCATGACTCAGGCAACAATGGCATAATTTTACTCTCTACGAGTTCATGCTCATATTCATCCAATATATCTACCAAACCTCCAACATTGAGTTTTATTGGTGAAATTACATCTTTTGTCAAAACTTCAGGTAAATCATGGAACAACGCTGTGAAGAAATCATTGTAGACCTGAGAATCATTTGCATTGGAATCTAAATCATGCATAAATATCATTGATGCTACCATTAATGAATGACCCAGTACTGTTGTTTCTGGAACTCTGGGCGTCTTTGCCCAACGCTTTTGAAATCTTAATTGTCCAATCAAATTGGTAAAACTATAAACTTTATTTTCAGATAATTCTGGAACACCTTTTACTCCTGAGTGTAACTCAAGAGTTTTCATTAAATCTGCTCTAATTTGATCAGTTTCATACATTTTACGATTTGATTCTTCGATTAGGTTAAATTCCCACAATGTTGCAAGATAGTGCGCTGCATCAGTTATTGCACGCTCAGTCGAATTTTCTTCTGAATCCAAATATGCTTTTAATCCATCACGGAATTGTGTGTCACAATTTGGAACATTGCTATCAAAATCCTGTAAAACAAATGTGTTTAATTCTTGTTTACGCTCGCGCTCGATGCGGTGAAACAGTTCTGGTTTGAGATCTGTTAATGTAACCCTTTGAATGAACGAATAAAGAAGATTTTCGATTAAAGCTCTCCAATCTACACTGCCGCCTGACTCTTCCTCATATTTTCCGAGAACCCATGCGATTGCGGCCTTATGCGCCTGTTTATCCAATTCTGTGAGATCAATTGGACGAATCTTATCATTCCATCTGTGCATATTGGATGCTCCGAAGAACATATAGACAAGATCCATGTTGAGAACTTTTTGCATTGATTCACCTAATTATCTTTTGAGTACGTTTGGATAGTAAAACAAAACACAAGATATTATCAGTACAACCAAACCTACAATGAATAATCCAATTGATACATATGGAGTAGCATGTATAAAAAATACATAAATCGATGTTCCAATAAGCATCATTAAAAATCCAATAATGGCAGATATAACAAAATATTCAGAAATTTCGAGACTGCGCATGTGTCAGTATTTACAAATTATATGATAAACCTGCCGATGAGCTATGATATTTTTACAATAAAATATAACGGATAATGGGATAATCTATATCTTATGTCTGCCATTCAGAAACATGAAACCGTCCCAAAGGATTGAATCGATACCCATGTCTGGCATCAGAAAGATGTTTGACCTCGCAGGGCCCAACAGCATCAGCCTTGGTCTCGGCGAACCTGATTTAGATCCGCCGATAGCTGCAATCGAAGGTATGAACCGCGCTGCTATGGCCGGGAAAAACAAATACGGCCCAACTCCTGGAATTCCGGAATTGAGACAAGCTTGTGCAGACAGATTCTCGATGTATGGAAAACTTTCTCAAGACAATGTTATGATTACCCCTAGCGGATCTTCTGCATTGTTGGAAGTTTGTGAAACATTTATTGACCCTGGCGATGAGGTCCTTGTTCCAAGCCCAGGATTTGTAATCTACAGCCCGCACACAACTCTTTGTGGTGGAAATCCGATAGAATATCGCCTTACTGAGGGAGATTTCCAACCGGATATTGAAGACATAACGTCTAAAATCACAGATAAAACAAAAATGCTTGTAGTGAACAATCCCTCAAATCCAACAGGCGGTGTTTTGAATGAAGAAACATACAAAGCATTATTGGATTTGGCTGAGGAAAAAGATATAATCATTCTTTCAGACGAAGTGTATGATTCATTTGTATATGAAGGAAAACACCTTTCTTTCATTCCTCGTTTGGACCGCGCAATTGTCGTAAATGGTTTCTCCAAAATGATGGCAGTCACAGGATGGCGTATGGGTATGCTGTTTGCGAATCCTGATGCTATGGAAAACTTAATTAAAATGCAGTATCATTTATGTGCCAGTCCGAATATGCCTGCCATGTATGGACTTCTGGAAGCTATGAAAGATATTGAACCATATCTTGAAAATTCAAGAAAAATATTCAAATCACGCAGAGATTTGATTTGTAAAAGAATCAATGAGATTGAGGGGATGGAAATCATGCCTCCAAAGGGAGCGTTCTATGCGTTCCCCTCATTTGACTACAACATAAGTTCCGCAGATTTCGCAATGGAACTTATAAAAGACGGGCTTATCTGCACTCCGGGATCTGCATTTGGTTCCTTTGGAGAGGGGCATTTGAGATTCTCATATGCTGCAGACGAGAATAAGATTAACGCGGGCATGGATATCCTTGCAAGCACCGCACGTAAAATTTCAAAAAGATGATATTATGAGTAATGATCCTAATGCGAACCTCTTCGGAGGAGATGAAGAAGAGATGGAAACAATCGAAAGCCAACTTTGGGAAAAGAACCCTCGCAGATGTACTGCATTGAAAGAATTGTGGTACGAAGATCTTGTGTTGACTCTTGATGAAGAGGAAGAACTCCCGGAAGAAGGTAAAAGAGAACTCTTGTTCATGATGGCTGCGAATGGAGTGATGGATCTCATTATGGAAGCTATTCCTGATGAGCTTGCTATCGAAATGAGCTATGGATTGGATACATTTGTAGCTGTTTCACTTGTAAACAAAAGATACAATACAAATCTGTTTGAAGAAATGCATAAAGCACTCCTTACAATCAAAAGAGAAAACTTTGACAATGATGAATGTTATGAGAAAGCTCTTGCCGAAGCAGAAGAGCACTGGTGGACTGTTCCTCAGCCTCTTCTCGACCAGAGAAATCCAAACGATGCCATCATCGAAATTCTCAAAGAATACAAATTGAGCGAATAAAATGGTTGAAGTAGTTGCATCAGCACCAGGAAAATTCATTGTCCTGGGAGAACATGCCGTAGTATTCGGCAAACCTGCTGTAGCTCTAGCAATCGATCGCAGATTTACTGTTGCTGTAAGCGATTCTGATACTCTGAGAGTTAATGGAAAACCAACAGAAAAGGAATATCATCCTCACATCAGAACTATAATGGAACGTAATGAATGTGGCCCAATTTCGATTGATACAGATAGTGAAATTCCATCTGGATCGGGATTGGGCTCTTCTGCAGCATTATCTGCAGCATTATCCATAGCAACTAGAAAACTCTGTGGAAAGCCCATTGATAAAAAATTGATAGCAGAGGATGCGTTCGAAGCTGAATGGACCGCACAAGGACGTGCAAGTCCCATGGATGCTTCAGCATGTACACAAGGTGGAGGGATTATTCTTAACAGAGGAAGGGGCCCTCTGCTGTGGAACATTACCAAGGGAAACAATAGCTGGGATGTGTATAATACACCAACGCCTCGCATGACATTTGTCATTGGGTATACCGGAATTAAAGCACCCACCGGACCTCTTGTTGAAAAAGTAAGAAAATACCGGGATAAAAATCGCTTTGCATCAGACATTGTTGATGAAATCGGAAATATTACAGAAGATGGAATTGATATGCTTGCAAAAAATGATGTTGTTGGGCTTGGAAAATTAATGACCCAAAATCACAAACTCCTGAGTATATTGGGCGTGTCTTGTAATGAATTGAACAGTCTTGTTAACGCATCGAATAGATATTCATACGGTGCAAAATTGACAGGATCTGGAGGTGGGGGTTGTATGGTTGCACTTACTGATCAACCTGAAAAAGTCTGTGAAACAATTGCCGTTCACGGCGGATTCCCATTTATTGTAAATACAGATTTAGACGGCGTACTTCTTACAGAAATAGAGTAAAAAAAATTCCCGTGTAAAATACACGGGAAATGAGTTTTTAAAATCAGATAAGGTCTTCGAAACCTTCGACGACTTTTGGATACTTCTCTTTGATTGTTTTCAAGAGAGTGTATACGTTGACTTCAGATATATCTGACTGACTGACCAATTCGACAACACGGTCGATAGTCTCATCGTCAAGTTCTGCGAGCCTTTCTTTAGCCATCCAGTTTCTGTAGAGCTTGTCTTCCATTCTGTCGCGCCACATCTTTTCGTATGGCATGAGTGCTGCTTTGGAGAAGTCTCCAGTTTTTGCACATTCGACAAGAACTTTACCTGCATACATACCGGTTCTGCATGCGTGACAGATACCGCCGCCTGTAATGGGGTCAATAATCCTTGCTGCATCTCCGACAAGAATAAGGTTGTCTGCAACTGCGCAGTCGAGACCGGGGCAAGTTGATACGAAACCTCCGACAACTTCCACTGCCTGACTCTTTGCAAATCTGGGGTCGTTGTTGACGAATTTATCCAAGTAGAATTTTGCTTCGCCTTTCTTTGCCATAGTTCCGGTAACTCCAATACCTACATTTGCAACACCGTTGCCCTTGGGGAATACCCAAAGATATCCACCGGGTGCGATTGAAGGTCCGATAGAGAATTCACAGTATTGCATATCTGCATCGCAGTTTACCATTCTGTACTGTAAACAGGAGCATAAATCATTGAGATCCAATGTTGTATCTACTCCAGCCCATCTTGCAACCTGGGATTCGAATCCATCTGCTGCAATAATGCACTTTGCACGAATTTCAATTTCTTCACCCATGCTCTTTGCTTTGATTCCGACAAGCTTGTCATTTTCGACAATTACATCCGTACAGGATGTGCGCATCATAAGTTTGGAACCTGCTTTGATTGCATCGTTTGCCAAAGCTTTGTCGAAAAGATGCCTTTCAAGAACGTATCCAACTTCTGCTCCAGCTTTGCTCTCATCAAGTTTGAATGTAAATCCACTTGGGGATTTGATGACTGCGCCGACCATATCAGCACAAATCCACTCAGGGTTAGGTTCGATACCTACTTCCTCGAGCCATTTTTTGGATACACCTTCTGCACACCTGAGAGGTGCACCGATTTCGGCTTTTTTCTCGATAAGAAGTGTGTCAAGTCCACCCTGGGCACAGAATTTTGCCGCCATACTTCCACCGGGACCGGCGCCGACGATTACAACATCACATGTTATTGTTTTCATACTTTTGCCTCCAGAGAAAGTGCCTGAACAGGGCAAAGTCTAACACATCTGCCGCAACGGTTACAGGAACTGTTGAATTCCAACACATAATCGTTAAGGAATATCGCGTTCGAGGGGCATGATCCTACACAGCCACCGCAGTGCAGGCATTTGTCAAAGTCTACTATCATTATTTCACCTAATTATGCGTCAGGCTTCTGATCGTCGGGGACAATCATTGCCTCATCGAGAGCTTTTGCTTCTTCTTTGTTTCTGGCTTTCCATTCCGCAAGAGGCACGGAGAATTTCTTCTCGATTTCTTCACGGTATTCCGGACCGCCGTTGTATGCGCAGAATGGAATTACTCTCAAATCGGGAGTAATATAGTGAATTGCACAGCGCGCAACCCTTTCTACGTCGTAATTGTATGAATCCTGGAAATGCATTCCACCAATGAACATCATCTTCCAAGAGAATGCTGCAAGAGTCTTCTTTGATTTGTCGCTCATGACATTCTTCAAAAGATCGACCATATCTTTCTTTTTGAGCTCTCCGGGCATCTTGGATTCGTCAAGACATGACTCCATGAGTTTGACGGCTTTTAGAACGTAATAGTTCTTAAACATGGATTTGTCTGCTTTATCTGCGAGTTCATTGAGACCTGCTGAGAATTTAACCACATCAAGGAAACGGGGCATGGGAATTACATTGCCTTCGTCATCCTGGAAGAGATATGTTGCGATACCACAGTGTGGGTGTGTTGTGAACGTTACTTTGTTCTGACCCATGAGAATTGATGCAAATTTGGAGATAGGTGCAACAACAGGTATAGGATACCAATCATCACGACCTGCGAATCCAGTCTGTTCGTTGAACTCTTTTACAAGATCCGTAAGTGTAAATCTTCCAGACTCAAGTTCTTCACGGGTAATCCTTCCTGTGAATGCAACAGGCTGGAAGTTTACTCCACGGATTACATCAGAGTTATCGAATGCAAATTTAACGATGTCACCAATCTGGTGATCGTTAACTCCGCGAACAACTGTTGGAACCAAAACAACTGAAGGTGCTTTTTCCATTGCCCTCAAATTTTCTAAAACTTTCAGTTTGACACCGAACATCTTACGGTCTCTTGCCTGAATGTAAATATCGTCGGAAACTCCGTCGAATGAAAGATAAATTGTGTTAAGACCTGCATCTTTACATGCCTGCAATAATGCAGGGTTCTTTGCAAATGCAAGACCGTTTGTTGCAATCTGTACCTGTGCGAAACCCATCTGTTTTGCAGCTCTGATAACGTCAACCAAACGAGGATATACAGTAGGTTCTCCTCCGGAGAACTGAACTGCGGTACACCTAATTGGGTTTTCATTCCTGAGTGCTTTCAACATATTGATGACTTCATCGTATGAAGGTTCGTAAACATATCCTGCCTGGTTTGCGTTAGCAAAACAAATAGGGCAGTTCATGTTACATCTGTTAGTAAGATCAATGTTGGCCAAAGCTGTGCATGATTTCATGTCAACTCTCTGGTCTTTAATCATAATGTGTACGTTTTCTCCCTCTTTCAAAGTACTGTCTGAGGGGTTTTTGAGACCAATACCATCATAAGCGAAGGTTTCAGCTTTCAAAAATAATTCTGCATCTGACCAGTAAAGATCATGGAATTTTCCATGCTCTTCACATTCTTTGTCGATGTAAACTTTCCCATCCATTTCAGAGAGTGTTGCTTCAAGAATTTTGCCACATTCTGGGCAAATTGATTTTGTTTTCTTGGGCAGACCCAATTCATGGTCATATTTTTTCGTGGTTGCCGTCATGGTACCTCGTCCCTACCGTGACAATGTTTCTTACATTATAAGAGTTCGTGTTGTAATATATAATATAAAGAAGAGAGGGGCAAAAAAAATGTTAGCATAACTGTAATTGTCGGTTTATATTGCAACAGACCGCGAAACATATCTTATGTTTAAAATAAGTCTGAACAACCTTGCACAATCAAAAAAGGGACAGATGCCTTTTGCAATCATTGCCGTAACTCTTCTGGTAATGGGATCTGCATACGGGATCGTAAGCGCATCCACCGAAAGAGCTGCTGAAAACATAGACAACATCGGTGTCGAAATCGAAGCTGTCGGTGATGCCAAAGAGGATGTATGTGCGTATGTCAATAGAGGAATGGGCGAAATAATCTACAACATCAGCACCGACCCAAACGGTGGAACCATGAAAGACCGTTCGGAAAAATTCGATGTTCGTGCCGAAAAATGGATGTCGCGTAACTTCCCAATATCTGTTGGATGTGTTGTTGCAGATCTCAAAGACTATAATTTTAAACTTGACGTTAAATCGCTTAAACTTGATGCTGCCGAAAATACAGATGGGATTTCAACTCCCGCATATCTTGTTGCAAAAGGAAGTTTTACTGCAGACTTTTCTTCCGATTCCGCACATTCTGAATTTACCGTAGATATAGAATCCGACGGAACCTACGCATTACCTTTAATCTCTGAAAAAGCATCTCTTTTCGAACAGAACCTCACAAGCGGAGTTTCGATATTATTCCAAATGATGAATTACCAGATTTCGTCTTTGGCACAGACCCGTGTCCTGAATGGATATGGTTCGCTTTCCGAGTACGGAGAAATGGGAACAAAATCGATCATAACCGACGAAGATGCTACTCTTGCATACAATAATGCGTTACGCGCAGTTCAGATGATTTGTTTTAGAACAACCGATGGAGATTACATCCCATACGAAGAAAATATGGATTTGGCAGATTTGTATATTGCCGACGGAAATAAAATCGAAATCGATCTCAGCGCGGTTTACGCACAAACAATTCTTTCGATACTTGATGACATGGTTCTCCAGTGGATAGACTACCTCAGAATCGATGATATGTTCGCAGTATTGGGCACTCTCGGAGATACGGTTGTAGGCATAAGAAACTTCATAAAAGGCGCATTGGACGGTAACAATTACGAAGATGCGTCCGGTTATCTGGCACAAGCAATGAAAGATCATGGATATCCCGAATCTCAGTACAGATATCTTTTCAACGGAAAGCACACCTATTTGTCCATTCCGTACGCAGAATATAACATAAACGGAGAAAGTTTCAGAACAGGTTTCAACGGAAGCATCGAGTATCCCGATGTCGACCTTCACAAGTGGTCCGGAATGACGGGCTTTGTTGCCGAATACCGCGATACTACGAACGAACTCTCTCAAAAAATACAGAGTTTCTTGAATTCTACGGCTTTAGATCTTTCAAAGAGAAAACCTTTGGGCTCAATAGTAATCGACATAAATGCATACGACAAAACCGATTATCTTACGAGTCTTAACAATGCCATAAACGAATTTGTCGATGGCTCCCGTGAAAGAGTCAACCGCGAAATTATGAGCAGTGCCGCAAATCAGAAAGTATACGATCCATTCTACGGATCCATTTTCGAAAAGATTTCAAAGAATAGAGATTCCGCATACGGAATCAGTGATTTAAAGTCTAACATAAAAGCGAATATCAGAAATTCTGTAATGAATCAGGTTGATGCAACTTCAAGAGACATTGATAAAATTACAGAAGAAATGATGCGCAGTTCCAGTGTAAGATCTTTAATCAATGATTACGAGAGAGCTGTCGATTCAAAGGTAGAAAAAATAAGCTCGATAACGCAGACCACCAAGGACAGAGACGATGGAAATCTCAAACGCTTGTTCACCGCAATGTTGGAAGCCGATCTTTCAAGAAACGCGGAAGAACTCATGACGAAACATATGGGCGGTTTGATGCAAGAAGTTGCCAACAGTATGTCGCTCTATGAATGCGGAGTGATGGAATTCCCCGGAAAGGAAGGATATTCCCTTTCGTTTGACAATGGATCAAAGGTTACAGAAAAATTAGAATATAAACAAAGCAACGATTTGAAAGTGGATGTTTATACTCCCGATTACAACTACGATCGTTGTATCCACTATGTCGGATTCAAACAATCTTCAGGAGCATCGTATTCATCAATGTTTACAATTTCCATAAAGGATACAATCACATATAATGTATCTTCAAACAATGGAATTATTGACGCTCTGGGTCTTGATAAATCATCCGTATCCAGAACAATACCGATTGATCTTCAGATGGAGATTTCGGTTATCAGCGGTTGGGCATTGGCAGGTGTTGAATACGAAGCAAGTAACACTCTTCTCGGAGACGCATGGGAAGCGTTAATGGAATTCTTGGAACCGATTCTCGGACCTCTCAGAGTTATCTACGCAATGCTTGTGGATCTTGGAAACGCCATATGTTCAGTACTTATAGAAATTGCAAAATTCGCAGCACAGATTGTTGAAACAATATTCAATGTTATCATGGATGTAATTGATTGGTTGAAGAGAACAATTGAGAAATGGATTGTTGACGGTTTAGTAGCACTCTTCGAAGATCAACTAAAACCATTAGTAGATATAACGTCAAAGGAACAAGGAGTGGGTTTTGAACTATTCGGTATGACTGTAATGATTTCCACCAAGGCTCAGACCTGGGTCAAGAGTACAAAAACAATCGGAAAAGTTTCCCTTGTCGGAAATGTTTGCGGATTGGAACTTAATAGCTCGTTGAGCCTCTTTAAAGATTCCAGAGGACAGTACACAATCCTTGGAGATGCATTCATAAAAGGTAACGGATTCGAACTCAACGTTTCATTTGACCCTTGTATGAAGAATACTCGCCACCTGGTTTCCGTAGACGGAAAAATAGGAGATACAGATATGTATCTCACATTCCCAGAATTGATTCAATACAGAGAAATCGGAATATCTTTAGCAGATATCCCCGGCGTTGGAACCGCATTGTCCAACATACCTCTTCCGATTCCCGGATTAAAGGCTGGAATTGATGTGGGCCTTAATCTGAAATACAGCGCACCTTTCGAAATCGGTGTTTTGATCAACGAATTCGAATCAAATCCCAGCGGCGATGATGCAGGATTCGAATGGGTAGAACTTTACAACTCCACAGGAAGCAGAGTCGATCTTACTGGATATACTCTTCATGCAGGAAGCAACGAAAAAGAAAAGTACGTTGTTTTAGACGGAAGCATATCTCCGAGGGGTCGCATGGTCGTTACATTGGATTCTAAGATGGTGCTCATAAACGGAAGCAGCAACGGAAAATCTGGAGAATGTATTATCTTGCGCGATACCGCAGGCCAATTGGTTGATAAAACCCCGTGGTGCAGAGATGAGAAAAACGATGATTTCACCTGGCAGAGAATCGCTGATGGTTCTACAGAATGGGCACTTGAGCCAGGTAGTCCAAACTCTTCAAACGGATCCGGAAAAATCGGAGTAAAGTTTGTAGAGGAGATGATTGTAGACATCTTCAAAGATTCTGCAATCGAAACATTCGACAGCATGGGCTCGGAATTGAAGGGACTCGACGACTTAAGTGAATTCTTCGAAAAAATGATGAGAAACGCCATAGACACCGCGATTGAAAGAATCGCAGGATGTGTGGTCGAAGCCTCAATGTTCCTTACTGTAACTGTTCAGGACTATAGCGGATCTCTCGGCGTAGGTATGAAGATATCTTTGGCCATAGGATCTGACTTCATAGAAGATGGGCTCAAATGGCTGGTAGGAGAAATCGAAGCTTTGGTCTTCAACGTAAAAAATCCGTTCGGAATGAGAAGCATTGACGTAATAACAGATAATGTCTACGTTAAGTTGCAGATATTCACCGGAATGTCTATGCCCAAGATTCTGGACCCCAGAGGAAATACCGAAGTAAATATCGGAATTTCAATAGCATGCAACGTATCCGGACTCGGAGCATTAATCGGATACGAAGGCGGAAGATGGAGAGTAGAAGCAGGGATAGTTATTGAAAACTGTCCGTATGCGGCAATCCCGTCCGGACTTGATGCAGATAAAAATCAAAAATCCGACCTTTGGCTTATGAAAGCAGTGTTCGAGCGCGGGGGCGAATAATCCCCCGCGCGTATACAGGCGCGAAAGTAATATAAGGGACTGTGTATAACCTAAAGTATGGCTTGGGCTAACTCTAAAATACCGACCGTCCTCACTTCAGAGGAGCTTATGGATAAGGCTTATCACAGGGCGTCCAAGATCAGTGTAAAAGGAACAAATCTCTTGGATGGAAAAAAGAAAACCGCACTTGCAAAAGTTACGGCATCAGGAGATATTGTAACCGCAACCCTTGATGGATATGTCAACAGATTCCCCAGGATGGAAAAAGAAGAAGATTTCTTCCCCGAACTCGTTGACCTTATCATCGGAATCGATCGTTACAAAAAAGCGCTTGGTGCTCTTAACTGGGCATCCACCCGCACTGAAAAATTAAAAAACGAAGCACTCAGGAACATAAGAAGAAGTAAAGATCCTGCAATAATAGAATCCGTTCGTGTTGCTTTCTACGGAAGACTTTCTTCAATCATTCGTAGAATAGATGATGATCTTCTTTTCCTTCAGAATGCTAAAAACAAATTCAGGATTATTCCCTCGATTGAATCTACAGTTGCAACTGTTGTTGTTGCAGGATTCCCTAACGTTGGAAAAAGCAAAATGGTAACAGTTCTCAGTACTGCAGCACCCGAAATCGCACCATATCCTTTCACAACAAAAGGAGTTGTTATTGGACACATAGAAGATGGATGGAGAAAATATCAGATTATTGATACCCCCGGTCTTTTGGATAGAGAATTGGGAGAAAGGAATGATATCGAAAAGCAGGCAATTCTTGCATTGAAATATCTTACCCATGTCATCCTTTTCATTATGGATCCTTCGGAAACATGCGGTTTCACCATGGAGAAACAACTCGCACTCCTTGACTCTGTTGAAAAAGGTTTTGCAGGCGTTCCCATTATTGTTGCCGAAAGCAAATGTGATCTTAAACGTACAGATAGCGGACGCTTATACTTCTCCGGAGAAACCGGAGAGAACGTGGATGTTGTACGTAATGAAATTCTCAAACAATTAAAGGCAGTGAAACTTGATAGAATCGAGGAATGAATATGCCCGGACAAGTCGCGATGAGCTCTGAAATGGCAGAGTACTTCAAACGTTTGTCTGATGAAAATGATAATTGTTACAATATAGCTACAGCAGCGCGCAGGCGCGGGAGAGATCCAGAAATAAGAGTGGAAATCCCCCGTGCCGAAGACCTTGCGTCACGTGTGGAAAAACTTTTGGAAGATTATAATGTCGAAGGCATTGCAGAAGACATTCGTAGACTTACAGATGAATATGGAAACAGAGAACTTGTTTCACTGATTGTTGCAAAAGAAGTTGCAAAAAGACCTGCTGAAAGCATGGAAATAGCTATTGACAGAGCTGTAAGAGTTGGTTTAGCCGTTCTTACAGAAGGTATCCTTGTAGCGCCTTTGGAAGGTATTGCTGCCACAAAAATTATGAAAAACTATGATGGGACAAACTATGTCGACTTAGTTTTCGCAGGACCCATCCGTGCAGCCGGTGGAACCGGACAAGCAATGAGTGTTCTTATCGCAGACGTTGTAAGACGTGAACTCAATATCGGAAAATATATTCCTACAGAAAAGGAAATTGCCAGATTTGATGAAGAAATTCCGTTGTATAAGCAAGCACAACATCTTCAGTACGTTCCTACACCTCAGGAAATTAATCTTATCGTAAAAAACTGCCCTGTTTGTATCGATGGAGAAGGTACGGAAAACGTAGAAATATCCGGATACAGAGATTTGGAGCGCATAGAAACGAACAAAGTTCGTGGCGGTGCATGTCTTGTTATTGCAGAAGGTTTATGTCAAAAAGCTTCTAAAATCAAAAAACACGTTGATAAATTAGAATTAGAAGGTTGGGAATTTATTGGAGAATATATCGATTCCCACAAAGTAAAAGACGATTCAGACGGCCCTAAAGAAAAGAAAGTGGAACCCGCAGAGAAATACATCAAAGATATTGTTGCGGGAAGACCTATTTTTAGTCACCCTTCCAAGGTTGGAGGATTTAGATTAAGGTATGGAAGAGCCAGAACATCAGGGTTAGCATCTTTGGCATTTAATCCCGCGAGCATGTATGCCATGGACGAATTTATGGCACTTGGAACCCAGGTAAAAATAGAACGTCCGGGAAAAGCTTGTGTTGTTACTCCCTGCAATACCATTGAAGGTCCGATTCTCCTTTTGAACAATGGAGATTTAATTTACTGCGATACGAAAGAAGAAGTTATAGCTGTAAAAAATGAGATCTCTGAAATTATAGATAATGGAGAAATATTAATTCCGTTTGGTGAATTTTCAGAGAATAACCACATGCTTGTACCCTGTGGATATCCAATCGAATGGCATAAACAAGAAATTCTCTCTAAAACGGATTCTCTTCCAGAAGATTGGAATGATCCAACTTATGAGCGTGCCAAGCAGATGTCGTGTGAAATTGGAATTCCACTCCATCCAAAATACAATTTATTTTGGTACGATGTTGAAACTTCACGCCTCTCATCATTAGCAGAATATATTGCAATCAATGGATCGTATGATGGTTCATTACATATCCCTCAAGAATCTGAGAGTAAACTTACATTGGAAGATTTAGGGGCATTACACACAGTTAGAGACAATATCATAAATGTTTCAGAAATATTATCACTTCCACTTATTGAAGGTCTTGGATTGGAAGTTAAAAATGGATCCATATCAAAAAAGACACCTTTGGAAGGTTTGAGTTTAGACGCTGTTAGTAATGCGTTGGGCATTGAAGTTAGAGCAAGAGCTCGCACTCGTGTCGGAACTAGAATGGCCCGTCCGGAAAAAGCAAAAGAACGTAAAATGGCACCCGGTGCACATGTTCTTTTCCCTATTGGTAAAGACCCAGATGTAAAAAGAGAAATTAAAAGTGCTGTTACCACTCTTAAAAAATATGATAATATAAGAAAAACTTCCAATGAAAAATCAGAGTATCTTCCAACCCTTGGATACAGATTCTGTAAAAATTGTAGAATCTCAACATACCGCACATGGTGTAGAGAATGCGGAAATCACACATATTACGAGGAGAAGGGCAGAGACAACAAAATGAATTTAGATTTGGGGAACGAATTAAAATCCTCTCTTGAATTACTAAAAGAAAGAGCACCGGATGAGATCAAATGCTTAGAAGAACTGACTTCAAAAACTCATGTTCCGGAAGATTTAGAAAAAGGGATTCTTAGAGCTAAACATGATATTATTGTAAACAAAGATGGAACTATTCGTTTTGATATGACCGATATCCCTCTAACACATTTTAGACCTAGAGAAATAGAATTGGATATTGAAAAGGCTCACGAACTTGGATATACACATGATTGGAATGGAGATCCACTTATAGATGGAGAACAAATATGTGAATTAAAAGTTCAAGATTTTATCCCATCTCGCAATTGTGGAGACTTTATGGTTCGTGTAGCTAAATTTGTAGATGATGAATTGGAAAAATTCTATGGTTTAGACAGATATTATTTTGCAGAAAATCGTAAAGATTTGATAGGCCATCTTGGTATTGGATTAGCACCTCATACATCGGGTGGAATTCTCTGCCGCATCATTGGATACACAGGTGCATTTGGAGGCCTAGCACATCCATTTTTCCATGCTGCAAAAAGAAGAAACTGTGACGGTGATGAAGACAGTATCATCCTTATGCTGGATGGTTTGTTGAATTTCTCCAAACTTTTCATGCCAAATAGGCGTGGAGGTCTCATGGATGCCCCTCTTGTTCTTACAACAAGACTTGATCCAAATGAAATTGATAAAGAAGCTCATAACATAGATTGTCTTAGAGAGTATCCACTAGAATTTTATAACGCGGCCATGGAAATGAAAGATCCGAAAGATGTTGAAAAAATAATGGATCTTATAAGTGGACGTGTAGGAACATATAGACAATATGAAGAAATTGGATTTACTCACGATACCAATGATATCTCAGAGGGGCCTAAACATTCTGCATACACAACCTTGGAAAGTATGAGAGATAAAATGGATGCTCAATTATACCTTGGAAAAAAAATTCGTGCTGTTGATGAAAAAGATGTTGCATCAAGAGTTATTAATAAACATCTTATGCCCGATATGATTGGAAATCTTAGAAGTTTCTCTGCACAAACAATGCGTTGTACAAGATGTGGATCCAAATATCGTAGAATTCCACTTTCTGGAAGATGCACGAATTGCGGACATAATCTCACCCTAACTGTTCACGAAGCCAGTGTAAAAAAATATCTTGGCGTCTCAAAAGAAATGAGTGAGAAATATGGTGTTGATAACTATACCAAAGAAAGAATAGAAATTCTTGAAATGAGTATGGATTCTATTTTTAATAACGATAAAATAAAAAAGTGCAAACTTTCAGATTTCTTCTGAATATTTTAATTCTTAAAAACAAAGGTTTCGACCCCTGCTCACAGGGGTCGAGTAAATTGAAATTGTTTAAAGTGCGTCGATCTGACTTTCAAGGCTTGCAGCATCCTCTGAGAGGATTTCCAATGCCTTGTTAAGACAATCCTGTGCTGTGAGTGAACCATCGGTTTCGAATTTGAATACAAAATCTTTATCGGATGATTCTACAAGTACTCCGCTTCCATCGACCTTTTCTGTGCAAGTGTGGCACAAAGTACAGTCAAGGGGGCGTTTAGCTACAAGGATGCCACCTTCAACGTCGAAGACCTTCTTAGGACACAGTTCTGCACACTTGAGTGTTTCAGAACTTGATTCTAACATAGGATCAATGGTTATGATCGGGAGATACTTGTAACCTACTCCGTTTGCGACCTGCCACTTTACGTGCTGTTTTGCGGTTCCCATTACTGCGATTGCGTAAATAAGAACTGCCTGGTCGTCGTTGAGTTCGACAATAGGTATTCTCTCGTCTTTGACTTTGAGGTCAGGATTTCCAAGAGGCATTAAGTCTCCTGAATAAACTGTACACGGGCCGATCTTGTTCAGACTGTACATGATTGTACAGCTGGGGCAGCCTTCACCGTTGCAGACACATTTGTCCTGTGTGGTAAAGAGCTGGTAGTCTGTGGGCACAGGGACCATACCCAACCTGTGGGCTACGATCTCGTCGAACAAGGGCGTAACGCTCTCATACTCTTTATCATCAACCATAATGGGACCGAGGTGGAATTCCACGCGATCGATTGCCATTTTAGGGATGTTGGACAACATTGTCCTCCTGAGTGCATTTGCCATGGCAGGCGAGGAGTTTCTAAGAACGAATCTTGCTTTCCTCTCTGTCATTTCGATTGTTTCAATGTCCATAGTCAGACCTCCTCAGACCCTGCGTCCTCTACGTCCGCCACTTTTCTTGGTTCCATCGTGGGGGATGGGTGTAACATCCTCGATGCGGCCGATCCTGAGACCTGCCCTTGCGAGAGCACGGATTGCTGCCTGTGCTCCAGGACCGGGGGATGTTGACTTGTTTCCACCGGGTGCACGTACTTTGACGTGGATTCCGATGATGTCCCTTTCTTTAGCGACTTCTGCAATCTTTTCAGCTGCTCTCTGTGCCGCATAAGGTGAAGATTCATCCTTTGCCTGTTTAACAACCATTCCACCAGTGGCTTTTGTGATTGTTTCTGCTCCGGTGATATCCGTAAGGGTAATCATGATGTTGTTGTAGCTTGCGTAAATGTTCGCAATGCCCCACTTAGGTTCTGCTGCCATCAGTTTTCACCATCCTCTGCTGTGATTCCTGCTTCTTCTGCATCAGCTTTTGCTGCTGCTGCGTCTTCTGCATCCTTTGCTGCCTGGGCTTCAGCTTTTGCTGCTGCCTGGGCTGCGGCTTCTTCTGCGGAAAGTCTCATAGGGTGCATATCGTCTGTGAAGGGTGAAGCGGGGTCGTATTCGACGGATGCTTCTTCTGCCCTGGTGACGATGTAACCGGGAATGTTTACTCTGTGTCCGTTGATGTGAATGTGTCCGTGAACGATCATCTGCCTAGCCTGGCCGATGGTTGTTGCAAGACCTTTTTCGAATACAACGGTCTGAAGCCTGCGTGAAAGAATGCTTTCTTCAGAGAGTGTCAAGATGTCGTTGAGTGTTCCATCTGTAGGAAGGACACCGATGCGACCGCACTTGTTAAGGAGAGCATCTGCTTCCTTCTTTGCCTGTGCATCACCGATTCTAAGACGTGCCTGGAGTTCTCTGGACTGTTTTCTGAAATTTCTGAGAATTGTCTGAGCTTTCCAGAGTTCTGTTTTGTTCTTAAGACCGAACTGGTTAACTACGATTGCTTCCGACTTGATCCTCTCGCCCTGCCAAGGGTGGGAAGGAGTGTCGTAAGATCTGCGTGAAAATTTAGGATCTCCCATTTAAAACACCTCACTTTGACCTTCTCTGGACTCCCATTGTGAGTCCGCGCCTGCCGTTCGAACGAGTTCTCTGACCTCTTACCTTGTGGCGAGTCTCGTGCCTGATACCGCGGTAACAGCGGATCATCTTCATTCTGTTGATATCATCTTTCTGAATGAGTTCGAGATCGTTTCCGATAAGGTGCATATCTGCTCCGGATTCGTAATCCATCTGCCTGTTGATAACCCAGTTGGGTACGTACTCGACGTATGTAACAACGAGATTTTCAAGCTCTTTGACTTTGGAGTCTTCGAGTGCACCGATCTTTGCTGCAGGGTCGATTTTTGCCTTTTTGACAATAATCTGAGATGCCCTTTTTCCAATACCTTTGATGCTCTGGAGGCCGATATCTGTTCTCTTCAAACCATCGATATCGCTGCTTGCGATACGTACGATGTAGTTGAAGTTCTCATCGACTTCAGGCTGAGCACCTTTCTTTTCTTTTGCCATGATATGTTCCTCCGTAAATGTTCTCCCGAAGGAGAAGTAGTCATGCGCATAACCAAAATCTTAACGAATCAAGTTTGCGCACTCATTGTTCGCCGGAGAAAATCTCCGATGGGTCATGAGTTTACGTAATTTCGAGGATACTCTCACTATTTAAAAAGCTTCCCCTATCTTATATAATATAATTAAGAGGGGATGAGTGCCGGAGACCGGATTCGAACCGGTGAACCCCTACGGGAATGGATCTTGAGTCCATCGCCTTTGACCAGGCTTGGCAACTCCGGCGTTCAATCCCCCATAACCGACTTTGTTTTTAAAGTTCACGGTAAAGTTGTCACTTCGCCACGGGATTCTCCGATGTAAAATGTGTATTCGTGCTGAGAAACGATGCCTCCGCGCACTTCTACGAGCTGAGAATAGCTTGAAAGAATTCCGTGTCTGATTAAATTACGAACGTGTTTTTCCGCGTCGGGGAAATCACAACTTCTTGCACAAAACGGAAATGTTTTGAACTCTCCTTTTACATACTCGTAAAATTCCTGTGCTTTAGGATCTGCGATTGGACGTTCTCTTAGAATGCGAACTATGTTCCCCGGACGACCTTCTTTAATTGCTCCGGCACCGTTGGTTGCAAAGGGTTCTACAGCAATTACCATGCCTGGAAGAAGTTTGTCTGTATTTCCATTATCATAACTGGGAATTGAAAGTCCTGCATGTAAATTGTATGGTTCGATTTGGTGGCCTGTAAGATTTTCAACAGGACTGAATCCATCTGCTCTGATACGCATTTCAACAGCACGTCCAATTTCGTTGATAGGGCAACCGGCACCGATGAACTCTGCAACTGTATCACGTGCGTCTTTGGAAGTTCTGATCAAATCGGTATATCTTTTGGTACCGACTTCTACAGTTCCTGCTGTATCGCCGACATAACCGTCTAATTCTGCCCCACAATCAATCTTAACGACGTCTCCGAGTTCGAATACGGATTTGTCATTGACGGATGGTGTGTAATGCGCTGCAATCTCGTTTAAACTGATATTACAGGGGAAGGCCAATCCACATCCATGTTCACGGATGTAACCTTCGACTTCTTGCGCAACATCGTATAGTTTACCCCCTTCATGGACCAATTCCATACCGAGTTCCCTTGCATTACCTGCAACTTCTCCGGCTTTACGAAGTTTGTTTAACTGTTCTGAAGTTAACATTTGAGGACTTCCTCGATCTTTTCGCGAGATATTGCTCCCTGGCGAATGATTTCTACTTCTCCATCCATCAACCAAACGATTGTAGAAGGCTGACCCAATGTACATTCTCCACAATCAATGTATGTTTTTACAGAGGATCCAAAATCTTCTATGGCTGTGTTTGCACATGTTGCATCAGGGTGTGAATGAATATTTGCAGATGTTGCAACCAATGGACCTGTGCGACGAATAAGCTCCAATGCAACAGGGTGATCTGGAATACGAATACCCACCTTCTGAGACATAGATGTTACGATATCTGGCACAATGGGTTTTTTCTTAATAATGATTGTAAGAGGTCCGGGGAGGAATGCATCTATGAGCTTCTCTGCGTTCTCATCTAATACTGCGATTTCTTCCATCATTTTCTTATCTGCAACTGCAACTGAAAGAGGCATATCAAAGGGCCTCTTCTTTGCGATGAACAATTCTTTGATTGCACTCTGATTGTATATGTCTGCCCCTATACCATAGACGGTTTCTGTTGGATATACGATCAAATTACCAGCTGCAACATCTTCTGCTGCTGTTGCAATCGCGTCCAAACATTGTCCGTTCAATGTTCCATCCTTACATTCACACTTTGCTACTTTCATGTTAGTATCCCACCATCATTATTCCATTGTTGATTGATTCGTTGCCATTTGATGTTTTATTGTTTCCATGACCTGAATACAAACCATTGATTCTGAATGTTGCTAATCTCTTCAAGGATAAAAGGAGTTCTGTTGTAGAGCCTCCTGGGAAGTCTGTTCTACCGATACCATCTTTAAAGACGGTATCTCCTGAGAACAGATCATGCGTACACTCATCGAATAAACATATGCTACCGATGGTGTGCCCCGGTGTTTCTATTACACGCAACCTGTGATCCTCTAAATCTATTACCTCTCCATCTGAGAGATCTTCTACAGCGATTCCATTCAAAGAATTGTTGAACATATCATTCAAAACATATCTTTGATCTACAATACGGATAGCCTCAGCATCATATTTTCCTGCAAATACTTGCGGAGAAAATTCGTTTATGATAGCTTCCGCTCCACCGATATGATCAAAATGACAATGTGTCAAGATAAGATAATCCAAAGGACGACCATTCAATAATTTACGAATCTCGGAAATTGGTCTATCGGACAAACCTGTTCCTGCATCAATTAATGCAGTCTTTGTTCCGATGATCAAATGGATATTCGAATCATATGGATGAAATGGCCCTATGGTTTCCACTGTCATAAAACAATGTAAATCCTGGCTATATTTCAATCATTCGATGTAACGTAAAATATAATAAAATAAAAACGTAAATTCAAATGAAGACATTATTGGAAGATGAGAATTTTCATGCGCAACCTGTTTAACTGCTAGACCACACCCCAGCGACGTTTCAAAGAACTTTAGTAAGCCAGGACTGAATATCTCGGGCGAACCCTCGATACGTACATCCGGCTTCTATCAAACTCATCATTTATGAGCGTTCTACGGGTACCTCTTTTTCAAGACGGCTTCGAGCTTAGATGCATTCAGCTCTTATCCGCTATCGCGTGGCTACTCAGCATGCCTTGTCAGACAACTGATAAACTAGAGGCGACGAATCCCTGTTCCTCTCGTACTAAAGGATCCTTCTCGTCAGGTACCTACACTTCCATCAAAAAGCAACAAAACTGTCTCGCGACGTTTTAAACCCAGCTCACGATCCCTTTTAATGGGCGAACAACCCCACCCTTGGCAGCTGCTGCACCACCAGGATAGGGAGAGCCGACAGCGAAGTAGCAAGCCACCAGGTCGATATGAACTCTTGCTGGTGACAACTCAATTATCCCCAGGGTAACTTTTCTGTCATCAATGACTCTCATTCAGAAAGTTCATTGGTTCGCTAGGCCTTACTTTCGTATCTCCGATGCCTGTTGTCTGCATCCGAGTCAAGCTAGCTTTTACCCTTGCATTCTCCGGTAGATTTCTGACCTACCTGAGCTAACCTTTGGGCGCCCTTGTTATCTTTTTGAGGGCGTGGCGCCCCACCCGAACTGCCTGCCTATAGCTGTTCCTCCGAAGAGGTAAGTCGTAAAAACTGTTAAGGGCGGTGTTTCATCATTGACTCGGAGAGATGCTAGCGCATCTTCCTGGGTAACGTCTCCCGCCTACCCTACACATAACAGTTCTTACAACAACAACAGGTTGCAGTGAAACTCCATGGGGTCTTCGCTTTCAGATGGAGGGGTCTGGATTGTGCACCAGACAGATTGATTTCACTAGCGTCTAGGCGGGGACAGTGGGGCTCTCGTTGAGCCTTCATGCAAGTCGCCAATTAAGCGACAAGGTATTACGCTACCTTAAGAGGGTCATAGTTACCCCCGCCGTTTAACGGTCCTTCGTTCCGTTGAAACAGAATTTCAGATGCCGTCACTGGGCAGGCTTCGACCGCTATACACATCCTTTCGAACTAGCAGCGATCTATGTTTTTATTAAACAGTCGGAGTTCCCGAGTCACTGCGACCAGTTGCTCACGCAACTGGCACCCCTTATCCCGAAGTTACAGGGCTAATTTGCCGAGTTCCCTCGCCTCGATTATGCTAACACGCCTTAGGCTATTAACCTAGGGACACCTGTGTCGGTTCTTGGTACGAATAACACGATTGACCCTATGTCCCTTTTCACTGAAACTAGGAATTATCGAAAGTGAGCCTACGCTCACCTCATCACACATTCACTCACTTCTCACCATGACGGTTCTTCATGAGCTTCGGTGCTTAAATACACTGACTTATGTACTTCAACTATCCCAATCTGTCAGGACATAGGCAAAGATCGTGTTAGTACAGGAATATTAACCTGTTTCCCTTTCGATGACTTCGATTAAGAGTCACCTTAGGATCGACTAACCCTTGGCTGACGAACATTGCCAAGGAACCCTTGCCCCTGCGGCGATACGGATTCTCACCGTACTTTGCTGCTACTCACACCAGGATTCTCGTTGGTACACGGTCCACAGGACTTCACAGCCCTGCTTCTGCCCATGCACCACGCCCCCTTACCAAATCACATTTCTGTGTTCTAAAGTATCGGTATTCGGCTTAGCCCCGTCCATTTTCTGGGCCCACAATCTCGACCGGTGAGCTGTTACGCTATCTTTAAAGGATGGCTGCTTCTAAGCCCACCTCCCGGTTGTCTTGGACTGCCGACGCCATTTCATATTACACTTGGCCGAAATTTAGGGACCTTAACTTTAGTCTGGGTTGTTTCCCTCATGGCCATCAAGCTTACCCCGGATGGCCTCACTCCCGACGTCTACGGTGAACGCAAGTTCGGAGTTTGACAGGATACCGAGGAATTTCTTCCCCTAAGTACCCAATCAGTGCTCTACCTCACATCCTACCTCGATCGAGGTCTATCTGCGAATAGTTTCAGGGGGAACCAGCTATTCCCGGTCTAGATTGGCCTTTCACCCCTACACCCAAGTCATCCAAACGATTTGCACATCAGTACTGGTTCGGACCTCCACCTCCCCTTCGAGAGGCTTCATCCTGCTCAGGCATAGATCGACCGGCTTCGGGTATCCGCACCATTGACTCCAGGCGAGCACACCTTGCCCCTCGATAAAATCTGCGGGCAATCGGTTTCCCTTCGGCTTCCTAATTAAATAGTTAACCTCGCCAATGGCCAGAACTCCCTGGCTCATTTTTCTAAACGAATAATATAACACTGGTCCACCATAAATGGTTTCTTCCCTTCGATGCTATATAAATCTTTAACCGTATGGTTTCAGGTCTTTTAACCTCCCGTTAAGGGTACTTTTCAGTTTTCGCTCACGCTACTACTACACTATCGGACTAGAGACGTATTTAGGGTTGGAAGCGAATGTCTCCCAAATTCACGCGCGATATCCAACGCACGTTACTCTAGAAACTCTAAAATCTCCTGTTTGACCTTCTTCTAAGGGGCTATCACCCTCTATGGCGTGACTTTCCAGTCAACTTTGAATATTTCAACGAAGGAGTAAAAGAGCCTATAACACCACATCTCCCACATATTTCTAAGTGGGATTCAGTTTGCCCTATACCGCGTTCGATCGCCTTTAATAACGGTATCTCTGTTGATTTCTTTTCCTGCGGGTACTAAGATGCTTCAATCCCCCGC
>CAYMPW010000003.1:0-75489 GCA_964392725.1 uncultured Methanomassiliicoccales archaeon | reverse complement strand
ATGTATACCATTGATTTGGAAGGAATACCGTATGAAAAAATACCTCCTGCGCCAATGTATTTTTGAAATAACTTGCGATGGTTGAGTGTATAACACATGCTTAAACCGAAGTGCCATTAAACTAAATCAATCAACCTCTACAGTGATAATTGAAAACATTTATTTCCTCAACCTTACGACCAAATTCAGACGGAATATCAAACCCCCATCTGTTTTTTCGATTGTCGCATAATTAGATCTGGTTGTGCTGTACGTATCCAAATACGCATTGTTGAAAAGGTAATTTTCAAACTCGTTACGATTATTCAGATGGAGACACAGGACCTCCAAATCAGACTTAACGACAATGTATCCGCCGTGTGTATTTTCGTATCCGTTCCATTCTGTTCCCGGTACCATTCCCGTGAAAGACTCCATAAGGAATTTTGAAAGCTTGTACCTGTAAAACGGTTGTGAACCTTGAAAATCCAATGGATTTTTTTCGGACAAAATATTAGTTAAAGTCTTGAAGTCCGTTTCTCCCGTTTCAAATCTGAGCTTGATAAGTTCTCCTAAAATTTCAGGTAATTTGGAATCTACGAGTCTTAAATTTCCCTCGTATGTCTTACTATGCATTCCCGCGTATTCCAAACCGCAACCTTTGGACAAAATCGCATCGAATCTCCCTCTGACATCTGCCTTTGGAACGTCTTTACGATATATCGACAGATTGTTTATTTCCTCAATTTCATCATCGGAAAGATTTCCGGTAATCTTGTATTCGAAATTGGTCTGTTGCGAAGAATTGATCAATGTCGGATTGTTTCCCACGAAAGATTTGATACTGAACGGAAGTGTACGGGTCAAACCGGAATGGTAATCATATATTTCCAGAATGATGTCCTCTTTCGATCTGGAATTTTGACTTATATTGTCTATATGATAATCATCCAGAATGGTTCCCACGGAATCCATATGAATCACACCGCCTTTATTTTCTTCAAACAGTGTATCGATTATAATTTCCGAGTCGGCAATGATTTTATTGCGACGGATCGTTGCGCAAAGCACGTCTTTTTCGTAGATTTCTATCGATTCCCCGCCGTCGGTAATGATATAATCATAAATTCCTTCGTGCTCGTTACGAACAATTTTTCTTATAATGTAGAATATATCATCGATTTTATTCAGATTCTCGTCTGCGGCATATACGCGTGCATTTTTGAGCAATGTTAAAAAAACATGCAATTCAGACCATTCGCCCTTATTTTTACCTACATTGCTCTTCATCCAATATCACCTTGATTTCTTTTGCAATCGCCTCGATTACGGGGACGGTTACGGAATTACCGAATTGCCTATATAGGTGGGTATCGGCTAAAGTTAATATGTAGTCATCGGGAAATCCTTGTAACCTTGCCCATTCGCGAGGTGTCATCTTACGTATGCCTTCACGGTTTACTTCCCCTTTGATATGCGTAACGGGGGTAAAATCCGTAAGTCTATCGTCAACAATCAGATTTCTTTCCCTACCCATTCCCCCACACACGATTGCCGATGATTTTCCGTCCAAATCCTTTATTTCATATCCAAAACCGTGACCTGCCGCTTCGTGTCTTGCACGGTGCGCCTTCAAAGTTTTGAGATATACCGTACTGAGGTAATATTTTACAGATACAGGGTTTTCTTCCATGATATCTCTGATTTTGGTTTTTGTGTTTGTAGGTTGAGGGAATTTAAAATTACTGCAATCGATATCGTTTCTGAATGCCACGATGTATATGCGCTCTCTGTTCTGCGGCACACCGTAATCTTTACTGTTTAAAATCTGATAGCACGGCGTATATCCCAGTGTTTTTAAAGTGTTGATTATAACTTTGAATGTGTTTCCTTTATCGTGAATTGTAAGACCTTTTACATTTTCACAGAAAATTACCTTTGGTTTATGGTATTCGCATATTCTTACAACATCAAAAAACAAAGTTCCGCGGGCTTTACCTTTAAAATCATCGTCAAAACCTTTCTTACTGCCCGCTATACTGAATGCCTGACACGGAAATCCTGCCAAACATATATCGAAATCTGGTACGTCTTTCTCGGGTATTTTGGTAATATCGCCATTTATTTCAGAAGGAGTGCTGAAATTTGCGGAATAAGTCTGTTGTGCATGAGAATCCCACTCGCTGGCAAATACGGTGGTGATTTCTTTTCCGAAAGCCCTATCAAAACCTAGGCGAATTCCGCCTATGCCTGCGAAAAGATCGATAGATTTGTATTTTTCAGTCATATTTTTTCACCGCTGCCTCAACAATATCTGCACAATCCTGAAGATTTTTTTCGATTTCCTTACCCCAAAACCGCAATATAATCCATCCCTGTTCGCGCAATATCGCATTCACTTCAATATCTCTTTCCATATTACGTTCGATTTTATGAATCCAGAAATCACGGTTCGTTTTAATCGCGTCTTTACGGCTGTCCCAATCGAAACCATGCCAATACTCACTGTCGCAAAATACAGCTACTTTTTTTCCAATGAAAACAATATCCGGTTTTCCTTCGATTGTTTTTACATTTTTTCTGTATCTCAAACCTCTTGACCAAAGCTCTTTTCTAAGCATTATCTCTATCTCTGTATCCTTATTGCGGATACGGGACATGTTGTAGTGAATTTGATCGGGAGTCTTCTTCACAGCATATTGTATGCATCCATCCGGTTTAAGGTTGCCGGTTTATCTGTATTTTTTGGTTCAGGATTTATTCATCATTGTCGAAATAATCTTCCATTTTTTTAATTTTGTCAAATTCTTCGGTCGTCCATTCGTGATCGAACGAAAAATTACATACATTACAACACGCAGATTTGGTATCTTCACCGATAATACACCCCATAATTTCGATATTTCTCCTATGAAACATCCAGAATTCGCCGGGCATTCCATAAAAACAACATCTGACATCATGAGATCCGCACTTTGGGCATATGGCAGTCATATCGCGTGCATTATCATGTCTGATATTTTAGGACTAGGATGTGATTTTCTTTGAAAAAATCGTTTTGAAAAATTAATATGTTTAATAAAAAGGGGCTTTCGCCCCGTATTGTTTATTCCTCAAGTTCAAGATCTTTTGTGGAACGTGAACTCTGAGTTCTTGCAATTTCCGCGGATTCTTTCATATCCGTATCCATCATTTTATCCAGATTCGCAATCTGTTCTTTGATTTCATCCATTGATGGAATCGGACCGAGAACGTCGTTGGGATCTCCTACGGCTTCGGAAATATCTTTGACATCAGATACTTGTCTATCTGGAACATTCATTCCAGAACCCATGTATTGAGAAATGCCATCTACAAGCTTTGTAAGTTCGAGTGGGAAGAAGAACTTGGAAGATTCACCTTCTCCGACTGCTTTCAAAGTATCCATCGAAAGAACGGACAATGCTTTGGAATCCATCGATGCCGCACCTACGGACATGATACGAAGCCTCTGTGCGTCTCCCTGACTTTCGAGAATAGTCGCAAGTCTCTGACCTTCCGCCTTGAGAATCATGGATTGTCTCTGACCCTCGGCTTCAAGAATCATGGATTTCTTGTTTCCTTCCGCTTCGAGAATGGCGGCTCTCTTCAAACCGTCTGCCTGAAGAATTGCGGCACGTCTTCTTCTTTCTGCGGATGTCTGCTCTTCCATTGAGTCCTTAACTTTCTGTGCGGGATCGACTTCTTTGATTTCAACGGCTTCAACCTTGACACCCCATTTATCTGTGCTTTCATCGAGAATGTCTCTAAGTTGGACATTGATTTTGTCTCTGTTTGAAAGGATATCATCCAAATCCATTTCTCCGATTACGGATCTAAGGGTGGTCTGTGCCAAATAAATGGTTGCGGTTCTATAGTTTGTAACTTCAAAGAATGCGTTTTTGGGATCTGTTACCTTAATGTAAATAATAGCATCCACATTTACGGGAGAGTTATCTTTTGTGATAACTTCCTGACTGGGAACATCCAAAACCTGTGTACGAAGATCCAATTTCACAACTTCGTTTACCAAAGGTGCAACAACATTGAGACCTTGGTCCAAAACTCTGATAAATTTACCGAGTCTCATATAAATTGCCTGTTCGTACGGCTGAACGATCTTTACTCCGCTGGTCATTACCAAAAGAGTTCCTACGACCGCTATACCGACTAAAACAAGGATAATATTTGTATCAATCATTTTAACCACTCACTCTTCTCTTTCTTCGACTTTTACATGAACACCTTCAGCAGATATTACAACAACTTTTGTTCCTTTTTTCAAAGGCACTTCTGATGTTGCGCTCCATGTGTCATTATCGATTTTCACTTTACCTTTGATATTATCAAAGGATGTTCCGGTTGTTACAGTTCCAACCTTACCAACCAAATTCGAAGCGATTGTCGTAGTCGGAGGTTCGGGTGTTCCCAGCAACTGATATCCTTTTATCGTGACTGCTGTCACGGGTACCGCCAGCAACAACGCCGCAACCGGAGAATACCAGCTCATAAGGAAATCGGGAAATGCGTATCCTACGATACCGATTACTACGAATACTGTTCCGGGTACGAGAAGAAATACACCGGGACTGAATACTTCGGCTATAATCAACAATGCACCGACTACTATGATAATCAATGCGATTGTTCCTGGATCTAAACTCATACATCTTAGTGGCATTACAAGTATTTCAATACACTAGTCAATACAACGGAAAAATCGTTGTATTTTATTCGAAATGTTCATGCCGAATCTTTCGAATTTTATCCGAAGTGTTTCTTTTTGCACAAGGATTTTTATTATAAACCTGGATTGGGGATTTATGACGACAGTCACATTCCACACAACAAAAGGAGACATTGCCATCAAAATGTTCGATGACATGCCCATTACTGCAGGAAATTTCGTAAAACTCTGCGAAGAAGGATTCTACAACAAAACAATCTTCCACAGAGTCATTGACGGTTTCATGATTCAGGGCGGAGACCCCGAAGGAACCGGTATGGGTGGACCCGGATACACAATCAAAGATGAATTCGTAAAAGGTCACTCAAACGCCAGAGGAACAATCTCTATGGCAAACACAGGACGCCCTAACTCTGGAGGAAGCCAGTTCTTTATCAACACAGTAAACAACTCTTTCCTCGACTGGGACAACCCTAGCACACCTTCCGCACACCCTGTATTCGGACAGGTTGTAAAAGGAATGGATGTTGTCGATGCAATCGGTACAGCACCTACCGGAAGAAATGACAAACCTGTCGATACAATTATGATCGACAGTGTAGACGTCGAATAAAACTAATTTGGCTGGGCGTCTTTACAGACGTTCAGCCACTAAATGAGTTCCAGATCTTAAATAAAGAAGAGGAACATGGAGTTTTCTCAGTCTTCTCATAAGCTCTTTATCGTTTGTGAGAACGTATCCGCCTGTTTTTAAAGCCACTTCTATAACGGAATTATCTCCTGATTCTTCAGTTTGGATAATTTCATATCTTCTTGCTAATGTTAATGCCGCACGGGCAAATTTATTATCAAGATGCTTGAGCTCTCCAAGAAGGGGGCCGGGGACGACAAAATGTACATCGCCCAAAACATTACGGACTGATATGTCCAAATTCATCTTCATCTCAAAAGGCATGAGTAAGGCGTTTGTGTCCAACACTACAATCTGCATGATTACTGCTCGATGATACCGTATCCGATAAGTCTGAATTTGTTGGAAATTCTTCTGGATATTGCTACCCTTTGGCCTTCGATTACGCACACGGGAATCTTGAGTACTACTTCTGCAGATCCGTTTCTGGCGCTGCGAACGATTCCGATTGTTGTTGCAGTTCCGATGCTGAGCATCAATGGTTCGTTGGTTTTAATTTCATCAACGTCCAAATCACTGGCTGAACCAACAACACGGTCCAACAAAGTTGTACTCATTCTGAATTCATGTACAACGGGAGGTAAATTCTCAGGAATTCCAAGAATTCTTCCGGTAAGTCCGTCAGATTTTGTGAGTGAAGGATCAAGTTCTGTCCCGATTGCTATAAGTCCTCCGGGAGCAACAGTTTTCACATTCTTTCCGCCTGCCTGGAGAGTTGTAACCTTTGCTACAATTCTTTCCCAAACGGGTTTTCCTGCAACTTCTATTTTTCTTCCGGGAACTATTTCGATGTCATCGCCGACTTTCAATGTACCACGAATAAGTGTACCGCCAAATACTCCTCCTTTGAGATCTTGCGGTTCTGTACCTGGTGAATTAATGTCGAAAGAACGTGCAACATGCATAAGCGGAGTGGATTCGGTATCACGTTCCATCTTAGCAACGATATGTTCTTCGATAGCTTCGATAAGCATGTCGATGTTTACACCGCGGTTAGCAGAGATAGGGATAATCGGTGCGTTTTCAGCAACGGTTCCTTTAACAAATTCTTTGATTTGTTTGTAATTCTCAACTGCCTGTTCACGGGTAACGATATCGATTTTGTTCTGAACAATTATAATTTTCTCGATACCGATAATCGAAAGGGCCATCAAATGTTCTTTTGTCTGTGGCTGAGGACATTTTTCGTTTGCTGCAACGAGGAGCAGAGCTCCATCCATCATGGCTGCTCCGGAGAGCATTGTTGCCATGAGGGTTTCGTGACCGGGAGCATCTACAAAAGATACTGCCCTTACGAATTCTGTCTCAGCATCGCAGTTTTTACATTTGGGAGTGGTCCCATAAGACTGTGTGCCTTCACAAGTAGGACACTTGAAAAAAGATACGTCAGCATACCCGAGTCTGATAGAGATACCTCTCTTTACTTCTTCAGAATGACGGTCGGTCCACTCACCACTAAGGGCTTTGGTAAGAGTTGTCTTACCGTGGTCGACATGCCCGATCATTCCGATGTTGATCTCGGGCTGCTTTTGTACTTTCATTGAGTCTCCGCGGACTCCTCAGCGGGTGCCAAGGTTTCCTGGATTGATTTGGGTCCGTATTCTGCAACAGCCATGTTCAACTGAACAATGGATGAAGATACCTGGGATCCGCAAATAGCGACTCTGCGTCTTTCTCCAGCGTAGTTTGCGTGGAAACCGGTACTCTCAGAAAGGAGAAGTCTTCTCTTCTTGTTTCCAGGAAGGTCTTTCCTCATAGGGGTACCGTTACCGTCGCTTCCGCCGGTGATTTTCAATTTGTATCCGGGGAGACCCACGAATATTCCGTCTACGATCTCTCCGATGTTTTTACCAATCAAAGAGTTCGCGTGGTGACCAGACACTGCAACGTTATAGGAGTTGCCTGTCTTTACATCGTTAATGATAGCTTTAAATTCTGCCATTTGAACACCTGTGAGGCTACTGACAGAATAACTTATATAAAACCTTGTGCCCGCACATTAAATACGCGCGTAATATAGAAGGGAATGGATTTATTTTTTCAAAAATCCTGATTTTTTGATTTTTGGATTTTCGATACGTGCTTTAAACGCTTTGATAGTTAATATTTCGGAAGGATCGACTCCACCCATGTATGCTAAATAAAGAGACACGTAATCTCCGAACATGGTTGCGCGCAAACATCTTTCCATTATTGTCTTTCCTCTGATTTTAATAATCAAAGGATCTGCTTCGTATTTTTTAAGCATGGATATTGCTGCATCTGTTGTTTTACGAATATTTTTATCCGCAAATTCTTCGTATAAAAATATAGGTTTGCAACCCATATCTGTATTGATGTTCTCTGACCAGCCTGCGATTTCGTTGTGATTGAATTCGGGGACAACACCTGCGAATGCAATCATTTTTGAATTTTCATTTATTTGATTCTTCCATCTTAAAGCGGAAGATGTTATTCCAGGGGTAGCATAGATAATTGGTGTTTTTCTGTGAATCTTTTTTGCGACATTCCATGCAACACTGCGATCACAAACAAGCTTCTCTCTGAATCTGATGAGTTTTGGAATTGCCTTAGCAATCTGTTCTTTGAGCTTTGGGCCGCCTACCGCTTCTATGATTCCAGCCATGTTCCCAAGAATGTAACCTAATGCACTACGAGGTTGAATTCCCGGAGGAATTGTGAAAATAATATTTCCATTCTTTTCGGCCAATTCTTTAATCTGACCACCGGATGTAATTACAATCACAGTACACTTTCTCTTGATAACTGCATTATACATTGCCAAGGTTTCTTTTGTATTTCCTGAATAGCTAGAAACAATTGCCAAAGTATTTTCATCTGCCCAATGTGGGATTTCAGGAAATCTCTGAACTGTTACGGGAACTTCCATAGAAGAAAAAACACAATCTTCGATGATATCTCCGCCGATTGCTGAACCACCCATTCCACAAATCATAACACGATTGTATTTTACATCGATAGTATAATCTTTAGAAATTGCTTCTTCGAGATTCTCTATAAAATAATAAATCTCTTTATTCATATTATTCGGATCGACGACATCCTCAGAAGACGTTTCAGCTTCCATGTTACATGCCCCAAAACGGTTCATCCTTTCTCTTGATTGCCAAGGTTTCTTCCAAAGTCATCCTTTCATCATCGGTTATATCGAGAGTTGCGATTTCTTTAACTGTGGAACCAAGAAGATCGACGTAAATTATGTCTTCTTCGTTTATTTGTCTTCCTACTGTAACGCCTTCGATGGATATAGCGACTTCTTCACCCTGTATTGCTTCTTTGACTGTATCTTCTCCGACATGGATGCTTTTGATTTTACCTGCATCCTGTCCATCAGATGTAATCAATCTCTGGTTTGCGTGTATTCTTCCTGCAAGAACGCGAACGCCCACAATTGCAGGTTTGTTCGCACGGAATACACAATTTGGAAGTATCCTGAATTTAGAAGGGAATGAAAATTCAGATCTTTTATCCGAATCTGTTTTCTTCTTTGAATCTTCAGACCACTCAGTATAGTCTTCAATGAGTTTGTAGACAACTGGATCTGTGAATATTTTAATTTCATGATTGGCTGCTTCTGTAATGGCATCCTTTGTCATTTCGACATTGAAACCAATCAAAACTTTGTTCATTTTATCGCCTAATGCTGCTGCTTCGACAATATCACGGCGTGTTATGTCACCGATACCATATTTGCGAATGGGGATGTTGTTTGCTTTAGCTTCAAATGCCAATGCTTCCAAAGATCCGATTGCATCCGCTTTGATCATGATTCCATGATCTGCAAGTTCAATTTTGATACTGGCTTCTTCGGTTAATTCCGAAACGGCCTTATCTTTTGGATTTTTAATAACTCTGAGTGGTGCACCGGCAATAACTCCGTCAAGATTCTGACATGCAATTTTTACACCGGCTGCCGCGTGGAGTTCATTTACTGATTCGAAACGATCGCGAGGATCGCGAATTTCATCCAATGGTTTTGGCTTCAAAATTGCCTTTACTTTTGTGATGAGTGGAGCTCCACGGGTTCCTAAGGCAATCATATCACCTTTCTTAAGAATTCCAGAATAGAGAATCATATCTAACGTAGCCCCTAGTCCACGTTCTTCTTTTATCTCCAATATTGTTCCTCTTCCTGGACCTTCTGCCTGTTCTAACTGTTCTTCAAGGAAACGTTGAGCAAGACCTATGAGAACCAATAATAAATCGGGTACGCCTTCGCCTTCTTTGGCGCTAAGTGGAACCAATGCAATTGTTTTTGTGAAATCATCAATGCGGTCGTATCTATCGGAAGGAATTCCTTCGGCAGCCAACTGAGAAATAATGTTGTACATTTTCTCATTGAACGCATTAATTGTATGTTCTTGCTGCTTTTTCTCAGATAAGATAAAAGGACGGCCATCTTCGCACATCCAACCCTGAATTGTATCTACTTTGTTTAAAGCAATAACAAATGGTGTTTTGTATTGTTTTAAAATACGAATAGATTCGATTGTTTGTGGCATTATGCCTTCTCTGATATCAATAACTAAAACTGCCAAATCAGCAAGAGATCCTCCGCGTGCGCGAAGTGTGATAAACGAGTGGTGTCCGGGAGTGTCGATAAAAAGAAGTCCGGGCACATCGAATTTTTTGGCACCAATCAGGGAGGCACAGACCTTATAAATATGGTCTATTGGAACTTCGGTCGCGCCGATGTGCTGTGTAATTGCTCCTGCTTCACGGGCTTGAACAGAAGTACCTCTGATTCTATCCAGAAGCTTCGTCTTTCCATGATCGACATGACCCAATACACTAACCACAGGTTGCCTTATTGCCATATGCCCACCCCGATGGTGTAAATTTATTTGTTAAAGGAGTTTACTCGTAAATCCATGCGTCAGAGGTTCTGTCGTAGGATACGAGTTCTTCAGGCTTGAAGAAAATTGCGATTTCTCTTTCTGCAGATTCGGGTGAATCAGATCCGTGTATGATGTTCATACCAGTCTGCATTCCGAAATCTCCACGGATGGTTCCAGGTGCGGATTCCTGAGGGTTTGTTTTTCCCATCATTCCTCTGCAAACTGCAACCGCTCCATCTCCTTCCCAAACCATTGCGAGAACGGGACCGGAGATAATATAGGAGATCAACGAATCGTAGAATTTCTTTCCCTTGTGTTCGCCATAGTGATTCTCTGCGGTTTCTTTGGGGATAACCATGAGTTTCATAGCAACAAGTTTGAGACCTTTCTTTTCAAAGCGTGAAACGATTTCACCGCAGAGTCCGCGCTGGACTCCGTCGGGTTTAACCATAAGGTAAGTTCTCTCCACAGAGATCACTCCTTCTTTTCAGCTACTTTGAGACGTGCAATCTTTTCAATCTTTGCTTTCTCAGTCCAGGCTGTTGTCCTGGGGACCCTTTTGAGCTGGATCATGTTCTTGTAGCATTTGTTGCTTTCAAAGAACATGACTGTACCGTCTTTTTTGACGTACATTTTACCGGTTCCGGGTTCGATTTCTGCACCGCAGAATGTACATTTCTTAACTTCTACCATCAGAATCACCTGCCCATTCCGAGCTTTCTGGCTTCTCTAGATGTTTCCCTGAGCATAAGGATGTCGCCCATTCTGACGGGGCCCATTATATTCCTGGTGATGATCCTACCCTTGTCACGTCCATCAAGAACACGGACTTTGACCTGGGTTGCTTCACCAGTCATCCCAGTGCGGCCGATAATTTCGACTACTTCTGAAGGGATGCTGTCGGTGTCTACCATTTAAATCACCTTAGTTCTTCAATGCTGCTACAGCCTGGGCGATTTCATCACAGAGGGGTTTGCCTTTTGCAACATCGACGATTGCGATGGATGCAGTGGGTTTTTCCAAACCGATGGCGTTTCCGAGTTCTGCTTTGCTGGGGACGTAAACGTATGTGACGTTTCTCTCTTCGCACAATGCAGGCATGTGAGCCAAAATCTCTGGGGGCTCGACATCAACGGCCATAATAACGATAGCTGCCTCTCCGCGTTCTACGGATTTGGTTACTTCGTTTGTTCCTTTCTTAATCTTTCCACCGTCCCTTGCAATTTCTGCGAGGGAGTACGCTTTGTCTGAAAGCTCTTTTGGTGTGTCAAATTTTACAAATACAGACATATTAATTACCTCTTTCCGATGTCTAAGCATCGTCATCATTCATCGGCTCTTAAAGAGCAGAAATCTCCAATCCCCTAATAATATATATACCATTTGGGGATTTTATTTTTTAAACGTTGGGATTACGGCCCTCGGCAACCGCTTTGTATAATTCTTCCAATCTTCCGATATGGTTATCCCAGGAATAGTATTCAGCCTGTTTACGTGCTTCTACTCCGAGTTCCATACGGAGTTTATCATCAGAAAGCAAGGAATTCATTGCTTCTGTCAATGCTTCAGGATCTTTTGAAGGAACCAACAAACCTCCTTTTCCCACAGTCTCGGGCAAACCACAGATGTTTGATGCAATGATTGGACGTGCAAAGGACATTTGTTCTATCGCAGCAATTCCAAAAGCTTCTAAAAGCGATGGAATAACAAAAAATTTGCAAGTACTCATCAACTTCTGTTTTTCTTCTTCTGATACATAACCGCGCATTTCGATTTTATCTTCCAAACCTAGTTTATGAATTTGTTTTTTGATATTTTTTGCTTCAGGACCTTTACCGCAAATAATCAATTTTGAATTGACTTTTTTCATTGCTTCTACGAGATATTTAATTCCCTTTACCGAAACAAGTCTTCCCAAAGATAAGATGAAATCACCTTCTATATCAGATAACTTTTCGGGATATGAACCCATGCAGTTTGGAATTGTTGTAATTTTAGAAGGATCCACACCACGGCCAATTGTTTGTTGACGTAGACTTTCACTGACAGAAATTAAATGATCAAAAGAATCCAAATGATTCTTGATGAAAAGACGGTCGTTTATCTCTGAAGCCATTGCGACTACGCCAGTTCCTTCACCCCAGGTATTGTGGACTGTGTAGATTTTTTTACCATCGTATTTCGAAACGTCTTTGTTGTATGAGGGGGCCCATCTATAATGATAATTCACAATATCTGGGTCTATAGAAATAATATTCTCCAAAACATCCTTTGACGACACATACGGAGGGTTGTACATATTGATGTATTTTGAATCTAATCTGATTACTTTGTATCCACCTTCCATAACTTCTTCTTCGGAAGTTCCGGGAAGTCTGGATGTTAAAACTGTTACATCGTGTCCCTTTGCTGTAAGGTACTTTGATGTGTCGTCCATGCGGTGTTCAATTCCACCTTTAAGTGGAAAAAAATATGGATTTATTTCTAATATCTTCATTGAGAGGATTCTCCTAATTCTTTATCTGTTTTCTTCTTACGGACATAGGTCATGATTAAACTTATTCCCATTATTGTAAACACCATGGCGAATGAGACTGTCTGAGCCATGCTTGTCGAGAAGAATGTGTAAAAGTAACTGCTGAGTAATGCAATCAAACCGTATTTTACAAGACATCCCAAAAATATATAAAAAATACAGTGAGAAAGTCTCCAACTTTTGATTATACTCATAAATGCACCAGTGAATGGGATTAAAGGTGCAAAACGATTCATAAAAATCATACGTTCATCCCGAATAAACAGGAAATTAACATATTTTTCAACGATAACTTCTATCTTTCTTGGAACATGAACATGCTCTACAATATAGTATAATGCCAATGCTCCAACTATTTCTGCTATTATTGCAACAGACAGTAATTCTGCACCCCATTGAAGAGTTGGATCATATGCAAATGTTGCAATAAAAAATAATTCTGGAAGCGTAGGGAAAAACATTGCATCTACAAAGAATATCAAAAATACAATCAGTAACAAAGCGCCTGAGCTGTCTCCGAATATACTTACTAGCCATGCTCCAACATCAATCATTTATTTCCCTTACCTTTTTTATTATTGGAGATTGCCAATTCGTATGCTTCAACCTGCTTGGCTATGGCCGAACTGATTGAAAACTCTTCAGCTGCTTTTCTGGAGATTTCTCTGAAAGAATCTCCAGATTCCAAACCTCTTCTAATTGCATCTGCACAATCACAATCCTCTTCAAACGTAAAACCATTGACTCCGTCTTTGATTATATCTCCCAAAGCACGGGCATTCGGACAAACAACAGGAAGTCCCGTGGCCATAGCTTCAATGATTGCCAAGCCCTGTGTTTCGAATCTGGATCCAGTTACTACCAATTTTGCAGCTGCATAATGTTGTAAAACTTCATCGTCAGGAACAAAACCAGTAAAAATTACTCTACCGTCTACTTTTAATTTAGAGGCTTGATTTTGTAAATCTGGTGCTGCAGGACCTTTTCCACACACCATCAAGACAACATCATCATCTAATTCAGGAAGTGCGTCTATTATAATGGAGACACCTTTTTCTACAGATACGCGGCCCATATAAATCAGAACTTTTTTTCCTTCGAGACCGTATTTCTCAATAACTGGAGTTCCATCTGTACCTGGAACAAATCTGTCAAGTTCTACACCGGATGGAATAATACGAAGTTCTTTCATGTGAGTTCCGTACTGCTCCAATTCATCCACTGAATTTTGAGTTAACGCAATGACCACGTTTGGTCTAGATACCATCATTTTTAGATAGTAAGCTGCCAACTTTTTAACAACAGGTTCGGAATATGGAATTGGCGTGTAATACTGCACAGCATCTCCAACCATCATATGAAATGTAAGAACTGTTGGAATATTCATAAAATATGAAGCACGTAGTGCTTTCAACGCCATGAATGCAAATCCTTGTATATGGAGTACGTCGGGATTTACTTTCTTCAATATTTTTATAATTCTTGTAGGGAAAACAGGCAAATAATATCCTTTATAACACCACAACTCTACAGATTTAAGATAAATGACATTTGGAATTTTATCGGATTTCTCTCCATGTTTTCCAGGATCGGGTGCGATAATTACAACTTCGTGTCCCGCTGCTGTCAGTGCATCGTATTGCGTTTGTACGCATGTAACTACACCATCGCGAGTGGGATAATAGCTCTCCGTCAACATTACAATCTTCATAAAGATACTCCATATATGTTAGCGTAGGGGCAAACTTGCACGCCCATCAGAAATAGGTATCCACTATGACGTGATATATCTTCTGGGTTAATTGGCAATTTTTTTATTCTTATTTTTTTTCTTTTTGTGCTCAATGGCGTATTCGTATGCAGATAGTTGTTTTTCTACTGCATTTTCTATCGAAAACTCTTTAGCTGTTTCTCTGGATTTTATTCTGAAAGAATCTCCAGTGTCTAATGCTCTTTGAATGGCGTTTGCACACTCACAATCTTCTTCGAATGTGAATCCATTAACTTCGTCCTTTACAAAATCTCCTAATGCGCGAGCATTTGGACAAACAACAGGAAGTCCTGTAGCCATAGCTTCAATGATTGCCAAACCCTGTGTTTCAAATCTAGATCCTGTAACTACAAGGTTTGCAGCCGCATAATGTTGTAAAACTTCCTCATCCGGAACAAAACCTGTGAATATCACTCTATTCTCCAAATTCATGTCTGCAGTTTGCTTTTTCAAATCATCCATCGCAGGACCTTTTCCGCAAACCATCAAAACAACATTTTCATCCAATTCCGGAAGTGCGTTTATAATTGTTGAAATACCTTTTTCAAAAGAAACACGTCCCATACAGATCAAAACTTTCTTTCCGTCCAAATTGTATCTCTCGATTATTTTGGAACCATCTGTACCGGGACAAAATCTTTTTGTGTCCACACCGGTAGGAATTATGCGGAGTTCTTTGACAGTAACATCATGATTCATCATTTCATCAACGGATGTTTGTGTCTGCGCGATAACAACATTGGGACGAGAAACTAAATTTTTTAAATAAATCCAAGATAATTTTTCACTGGATTTTGCAGACATTGGAATCGGCATATAGTATTGTGCAGCATCTCCGATCATAGTATGGAAAGTCATAACAGTCGGAATCCCCAACACGTGTGATGCACGAAGTGCTTTCAGTGCCATTATCGTAAAACCCTGAATGTGAATTACATCAGGATTGATTTCTTTTAGCATTTTTACAGTTCTTGATGGGAAAATGGGAACATAATATCCTTTATAGCTCTTGAATTCGATTGATTTAAGATAGCGTACATTTGGAATTTTATCAGATTTTTCCCCATGTTTTCCAGGATCGGGAGCAATAATTGTTACTTCATGTCCTGCTGCAGTCAGTGCATCGTATGAAACTTGCACACATGTAACCACTCCATCTATTGTGGGATAGAAACTCTCCGCAAACATTGCAATCTTCATATTGCAACCTCCAACAAGTGATGTTTTGCATATACCAACATATCTCCCCCCACATACACATATACGGATGGTTTCAAAGTATCTTCAAAAGATAATGTTTTTGTGAATTCTCCGGATACGAAGAAATTAGATACATACACCAATTTTGTTTCCATTGTTATCCCCGATGCGATTATTTGTGCAGCAGTTTTTGAAATCTCTTTATCAAAATAGCCTCCAAACAATGTAATGAATCCTTTTTCAAAAGGAATCATGGATAAACTTGAATAATATCCATTGTCGAATCCCATGTAACGAACACCATCAACATTCGTAGCGAATCCATTACGGATATCGTTTGAAGATAATCTTAAAGCGGAGCCCAATTCAGATGAGCGTTCGTATGCAACCTCATCTTCGGTTGAATCGTTGATGCAGTTATCATTTCCAAAAATCAAAGATTGGTAATTTGAAATTTCCACTACGTCTTTACCAGATGATAGATATTTTCCGAACGGATCGCATGTCCATACAACCTTTCCACCCTCATTTAACCAGTTGATAATTAAAGAATCGGATGTTCCATTATAAACTGTATCGGGAAGTGTTCCAGATGCAAAAATAACTGTTGAGTATGTTGAAGATTTCATCAAAGATTCTAATTCATTCGCATTAATTTGTGTAGGATTTACCCCACGTTTAACCAATTCTGCACTTACTGCTCCGTTGAACGAAGATTGTGAAGAATGAGATACATATTTATTAGAATATTTTTCATCAAAGTAAATGTAAACTGTGCTTGGAAGTTCTGCACCATCTAAAATCACGGCGGAACCGTCTGTATTCACAGAAGAATTGATTTTTAGTGTAAAATCACTTCCATCGATTTCGATTGAAGAATCACAGGCGTATGGATTTGCCCAATATACCATCCCTTGTCCAATAACCAAGATAACAACAAGAGCTAATCCTATCAAAGTAGGCGCGTTTAATTTACCCATAATGGGTCCTCCTTACAAATATATGATCTTCCAAGGATTGACCAAAGTCCAATCATCTGAATTGCTGCTGTAAGTACCATTGCTACCATCATCAAACGGAGTCCTGGAACAAGTTCAAAACTTGTAAACCAACTTACTGCAGATATTACACTCTCCAATGAAATTATGTCTGTAAACGCAGACAATGATAACAGGAGTGAAGCATTCGACATTACCAAAGCATACAATGTTGCTCCCACTCCCATGATTGCCCAAGATGAAAGATATTTTTTATCCACAACAGCAATATGATATGCCAGAAATGGAATGACAATTAGCAAATAAGGTGGAGCAGGGGGCCAAATAAAAGCAAGTACGGTTGAAATGAGGAGATATTTGAAAAATAATGCATCTACATCTCCATCTGTGCGATACATTCTGTATCCCATGTATGCACATATGCCTATCAAAACAGGTTGAATAAATAATACCATTGAAAAACCAAAATTTTCTAATGTACCCCATAATGTACTTTCCACTTCAGGAGAAGATCCTATTGAAGCACGAGACGTTAGGAAATATAACGAATCTATGAAAGAGCCGTCTGCGATTTGTGGAGCATATACGATAATAACTGCAATGAGTGCTCCTCCGATTGCGAAAGCAAGATTTTTCATTGCTAATTTAGTATTATCTTTGTTTTTCTTCAACACATATGCAGCCAACACAAACAAAATAAAAGCTGGGAATAATTTTGTAAGAACAGCTATCGCAAATATTGCCCCTGCGATGAGATTATGACCTTTATACACCAAAACAACTGCTAAAACCATGAATAATACAGAAACTGTATCAAACATTCCTTGTACTGCTGAAGAATAAATTACGATTGGGCACAAAAACCACAATCCGAATGCAAGTGTTGCTTTCTTTACATCCGATGTGCGATTTTTAACTAACCAATATATCAAATATCCAATGATACAATCTGATATTACCAATGGAATTTTAATAAAAACATTGAATTGAAGTGTAGTAATGTTTGATGAGTAATATGCCCACCACATGTCATCCATGGGTAATGCAGCATCCAAACGAACTACCATTGTACCTAAACCCAACGTATTATATATTTCAGATAAAAACCCTAGAATGTATCCCCATACAGGAGAGTAATAATATCCTGCAATTTCATACAACCCATTTCCACTTTGGATATTTTGAATTGTAATGGCCCAGTGTGATACGTCATAACTATACGTAAACAAGGGCATCAAGAAAAAACGAATACCAAGACCCAGAACCAGAATTATAATGGCAGGTTTGAGCATTGGTGCAAACTTAGATGCGAATTTTTGCTCTTTATCTTCGGCAATGAACTCGCCCATGAACCTAGATTATTTACAACATATATATCAATGTTCCAAAAAAATAAGTCCGTTTAAAGGAAGGGTCATAAGACCCTTGATTTAAAATTAGTTTACGTAATCCAACCATGCATCGTATTCCGGAACTTTTCCTGTAACGATGTCGTGGAACTTTGCGTGGATTTCTTTAGAAACTTTTCCGATCTTACCATCACCAATCATTCTTTCATCGATGCAGGTAACGGGTGCAATTTCCGCTGCTGTACCAGTCATGAAAACTTCATCAGCTGTAATAAGTTCTGTTCTGCAGAAATCGGTTTCGTATACTTCGAATCCCATATCTCTTGCAACTTCTATTATTGAGTTACGAGTAATTCCTTCCAGAATACTATTGGATGGGCCAGGAGTATAGATTTTACCACGTTTGTAAATGAAGATATTTTCTCCTGTACATTCCGCAACATTTCCTTTTGCATTAAGCATAACTGCTTCGGATGCGCCGTGTTGAAGTGCTTCTCTCTTTGCGAGTGTTGATGTTACGTATGTTCCGTTGACCTTTGCACCTGCGGGGCCACAAAGATTATCGGGCCTCTGCCAAGAAGATGTGATGATTTTTGCTCCAGCATCTGCGTCTTTTCCAAGATAGTTACCCATGAAAACACCAGTAATTGCCAAGCTTGAAGGAACTTTTATTGGGTTGAGTCCAACTTCTTCTCCGCTAAGATATACAGTAGGCTTAACATAATCGATTTTAGGATCGTTGCGAACAGTTTCTTTGATTGCTTCACAAATATCCTCAAGTCCGTATTCTTTTCCATCGATGTTAAGACTTATAGCCATGACTTTGCATCCGTCCATCAATCTTTTTACGTGATCTTTGAGACGGAAGATTGCGGGTCCTTTGGGCGTCTGATATACACGAATACCTTCGAAAACACCGGTTCCATAGTTCATAGCGTGCGAAAGAACGTGTACTCTCGCATCATCCCAATTTACCAACTTGCCGTTTAGCCAAATCTTTTCTGTTTTTTCCATTCTAACACTCTCGTAAGACTTCAAATCTGCTGAAAGGAGAGAATCGCGTACGATTCCTTGCTTATTGACGGATATTGCGGACATCTAATATAGTTGTTTACTTTATTTGTTACCAGGGGATGTTTTAAATTCCAGAAACATGCACAGTTATTCTGCCGACATACAACGAGGCTGACAACATAGTCAACATGATTACGCGCCTCAGATCATTGTATCCAGATTTTGAAATACTTATAATGGATGATAATTCAAAAGACGGTTCCAAGGCACTAGTTGAATCCCTCAAAGACCCTAAAGTTACATTCTTTACCCGTGATCCGGAAGACCGCGGATTGTCTGCCAGTATTTGTCAGGGAATTGTTGAAACTAAAACAGACCTTTTCATCAATATGGATTGTGATTTCCAACACCCTCCCGAGGTTCTTGCAGACATTTATTCAAAACTCACATGCGGGGCAGATTTGGTTGTTGGTGTTAGGTCTGATCGTAAATCAGGACTGTCTTTTGTAAGATGGGTAGGTTCATGGGGATGTCACTACATGGCAGTTCTCACATTGAAATTCCGTGGAAAAACATCATCACATGATATTATGAGCGGATTGTTCGGTGGAAAAACAAACCTGTTTAGAACCGTTATTCAAGAAAACATTCAGGATTTTGAAATACGTGGTTTTAAAACACTTTTCGATCTCATGAAATTTGCTCCGGGAAAATTAAAACTTTCCGAAGTAACATACGATTTTGGTACAAGAGATGGCGGAGAATCCAAATTATCCTCAGGAGTTATTTTATCCTTCTTGAGACAATGTGGTCCGGTAGGCCGTTTTATGGCAAAAGTTGGTTCAATATTTACCAAAAAGTGATATTATGATTCTTAGTAAAACACCGCTCAGAGTAAGTTTTTGCGGAGGGGGAAGCGATATTGCCTCATTCTACAGAAAACACGAAGGTTGCGTTTTAAGCACTGCAATTGACAAATACATCTACCTTTCGAGTGTAGAATCATTCCATACAGATATAACTCAACTCAAATATTCAACGGTAGAAACAGTAAAAAGAAATACGGAAATTAGACATCCCGTATTTCGCGATTGCTTGACCTCATACAATTTATCGGGAATGGAAATCAGCAGCATATCCGATATTCCTGCGGGTACTGGCCTGGGATCCTCCAGTACTTTTACGGTTGGTTTAGTTAATCTTCTTAGAACATACAAAGGTCTTGAAATTACAAAAGAAATCCTTGCTTCAGAAGCATGTGATATTGAAATTGAACACCTTCATGAACCTATTGGAAAACAAGATCAATATGCTGCGGCGTACGGCGATTTGAATTTTATAAAATTCAAAAAAGATGATACGGTTTCTGTTGAACGCGTTAAAATTTCAGACTACGATAAAGAATATCTCAATGATAATCTTATGATGTTTTACCTCGGTGGAACCAGAAGCGCATCTGAAATTCTAAAAACACAACAGAAAAACATAACATCGGGAAATGCCGAAAAAGGACAGCTCAAACTTTGTGACCTAACATACAAATTAAGAGAAAAACTTGAAAATGGGGAATTGGACGCTTTGGGCGAAATCCTTGATGAAGGGTGGAAAATCAAAAGGACATTAGCACAAGGAATAAGCAATGATTTCATTGATGGTGTTTATGCACGTGGAATTTCAGCTGGAGCTCTTGGAGGAAAACTTCTTGGTGCGGGCGGCAATGGATTTATGTTGTTCTACGTTCCAGAAAAATTCCGCGATTCTGTTGTTGAATCCCTACATGATTTAAGACTTGTCCCAATGCGTTTTGACACAAGAGGATCTAGAATAGTATACACGGACGATATTTAAACGATCTTTGTGTACATCATTTTTAATAACCTGTAGAGAATATTAGGACTAGTGAAGCACATGACAGAAATGAATAACAAAGAGTTTGCATCCAATTATTTTGCAGTTTTGAATGACGCGCTTAACAGAATTAACCCCGATAAGCTTGATGAAGCCATTGAATTAATTGTAAAAACATACGAAAACGATGGAACCGTATTCATTTGTGGAAACGGAGGAAGTGCAGGAACTGCTTCACATATTGTCTGCGACTTCAACAAAGGGGTTTGCTACAACCTTGATAAAAAATTCAGATTTTATTGCCTGAATGACAATATTCCAAGTATGCTCGCAATTGCAAATGATTGCGGATACGATCTCGTATTCAAGATGCAGCTTGAAGGTCGTGTAACTTCAAACGACCTTCTTATCGGAATCTCGGGAAGCGGAAACTCCAAGAACGTACTTCTTGCGGCAGAATATGCTCAGAGTTGCGGATGTAAAGTATTGTCCTTGACCGGATACACCGGTGGAAAACTTTCAGAACTCGCAGATGTGGATGTAAACACTCCGATTAAAGACATGCAGAAATCCGAAGATGCACATATGATTATTCTTCATATGATTGCACAGCGTATTTCACTCAGATACGGATACTCACTCTGTTGAGGGCTTGAGAATCTCGTCCACTGCCATTTCCAAAGTAAAATCTTTGGAAACTTGGAAACACTTACATCCGAGCTGACGTCCAAATCCCATATCTTTGTCTGTATCTCCGACAACATATGAAACACGCGGATTGATTTTGTATTTGTTAACGGCAGTCCAACCCATTCCAATATTGGGTTTTCTGCAATCGCAACCGTCATCGGGGTGGTGGGGACAATACAGAATTTCATCTATTTTTCCACCATCTTTTGCGATCTCTTTTATCATTTTATCATGAATAGAATCGAGTTGTTCTCGAGTGACTTTACCTCTCCCGATTCCAGATTGATTTGTAACAACAATTACTTTGAACCCTGCCTCGTTGAGACGGGCAATAGCTTTTGAAGAGTACGGGAATACGATAAATTCATCGGGATTGTTGCAATATGGCACGTCTTTTGCGATTGTGTCATCACGATCTAAAAATACAGTTTTATTCCCGCGAAGTGTGCGCTCTGCGATCTTGAGAATCTCGTCCAAAACTGCTTCTTTGAATCCATCTCCGAGAGGAGTTCCGATTCTGATTGCCCTACCTCTGAACGATATTGAACATGAACGTTCCTTTGTTCTTAAATCGGCATCGTAAGGTCCGGGAATATCTATTTGAGGAAGACCGTGTAAATCCAGTTCAACATCATCAGGAAGGCTTACACGTCCACCATTGTGAACTGCTACAGCAACCATGTCTGCTGCCAAGATGACAGAATGCATATCGACTGCACCCAACCTTTCATTGATTTTTTCCAACTCGAATTTAACTAAATCTTCCATGATTATACCCTTTCATTGTTTTCTATGGTTGTTCCTGGTTCAACAATTGAATTATCTGCAAGAACTGAATTTGTTATTTTGGCATCGTTAATCTTACAACCTTTACCCAAAATACTATTTTCAATCGAAGATGCTATGATCGAACAGCCAGGGAACAGTAAAACATTCGACAAATGGGAATTATTTACATTACAATGTGCACTGATTATTGTTGCTTTTGCTGTGGATTCGATAATTGTCGATTCGTCCCCCAAATAGAAGGGCTTGGACATCTCAGAATCATGTGCACGGCTACCGCCCCACGCATAGTCTTTGTACTCGCGGTTTGCCATTACTACATTGGCACCCATCAGATCACTGGGACGTCCAACGTCTTTCCACACTCCGCTTATTACATGTCCTTGAATTTTATAACCATCTTTCATTATTTGAGGAACCAAATCTTTTGAAAAATCATATGGTTTTCCTTCAGGGATATATTTGAGGACTTCTTTTTGAATAATGTACACGCCTGCGTTGATCAAATTTGAAAAAACTTCTTCAGGCTTTGGTTTTTCTTTAAACTCTTCAATGCGGCCTGTTTCATCCTGACGTGCAATTCCAAATTCACAAGGATTATCCACAGGCGTTAAAGCGATTGTAACTGCAGCTTCAGAATCGAAATGTTCTGCAATTTCGTCTTCTAAATCAATATCTGCAAAAACATCTCCGTTTGCTGCAACAAAAGTTTCATCCAAACGATCTTCGAGAAGTTTTATCGCGCCCCCTGTTCCCATTGGTTTATCCTCATAGGAGTATTCGATGGAAATTCCTAAATCAGATCCATCGCCGATGGATTCTGCCATCAATTCAGATCTGTATCCGCAAGCCAAAATAATTTCGGTTATTCCGCCTCTTGCGAATGATTCAATGAGATATTTTAAACAGGGTTTATCCAGTACCGGAAGAATTGGTTTTGGACAATTATCGGTCAAGGGTCTAAGCCTTGTACCTTTGCCTCCAACCATTATAACGGCCTGCTTGACTTTTACCGCCATAGTATCGCCCCTACTAGGAAGAGCTTATATTTCAAGATACCCGAACGGGTACAAATTTAACCACATTTTTTTCGATTGGAACCCCTATTGCTTTTGAAACAGGGTTGCATTTTGTTCTCAAAACGTGAACCAATGGCGCATTGTTTTCCCAATCAGAAAAAGATTCAAAGTTTGCCATTCCTTTTGCTATGATAAGATCTGCATTTGCAAATTCTTCACGCAAATCTTTACCGATTTTAGACATATCCACACCTATAGCAAAGACCTCCGAAGTAAGGAGACGATCAACAACCTTTTCCATCCCAATGCGGATTGCATCTTCGTATGTTACATCGTTTAAAATTGGTTCTCCGCGAACAACACCTACAACACGGGCGCCCATTGTTTGCAATTCTTTTATGAGAATTTTATCCAATTGAGATTCTCCACAATTGTCAAACACATAAATAACACTGGAACCTGGTTTCAAAACAGATTTGATAATGTCTGTATCATCATGATAAATCCCCTGTTCAACAAGGTTTGAAAATACGTTTTTGAATTGATCGGGATCATCTATTGCGATTCCCGATCCAAAATCCATAATATTTCCAACAACAGACATGAGGAAAGCAGCCCTGAGAGAATCTGATGAATTTTTAACATATTCTTCGGCATATGAAATATAATCCTCGGCAACTTCATCTGCACGAAGCTTAAGTGCCAGATATGGATCTTTAACACCCATAGCATCGTAAGAACAACGATGAATCTCTGTTGCCGATTCTGCAGAATTTTTACCCTCATCATAAATCTCGGCGTATTTCTTTAACGCAGCTTGTACAGATTTGGATTCGGTACCATTGTTTGCCAATTGTGCTTGAAATAGCACACGTTTCAACAAACATGGAACACATTCGGGCGTTACTTTCATATTATCTTAACCTCGGGGGTCCTTTATACTATTTGCGCGTAAAAAGCACCCCCATTTAAATATTAGGAAATATATCGCGAGACTATGGTAGCTGATAAAATATGCTCTTCATGCGGAAAGAGGCTTCTCGGACCTGGGAACACTTTCTTCAAATGCCCTCAGTGCGGCGAGTATGAAATCGGAAGGTGCGACCAGTGTCGTGACCAGGGTATTTCATACGAATGCCCCAAATGCGGATTCATGGGACCTTAAGGTGTAACAATGGGACAAATTGCAGCATCTTACGATCTTATGCCTGAAAGCACCGATGTAAATCTCGATGCAATCATCGCAAAACTTTCCGAAATCTTGCCCGAAGGAGTCAAACTTCTCGAGTCAAGCATTGCACCTGTTGCATTCGGACTCATGAAAGTCAACGCAGGTTTCCTCATTGACGACTCCGACGAAGAAGTCGGTAGCAAACTCGAAAACGCACTCGGATCCCTTGAAGGAATCGAGAACGTTGAATGTGTTTCAAACACTGTTGTTTGATTACACACAAAATATGCTTTAAGCCTTCCACGGCTTAAAGCATAATACTTTTACCCCGTGAGGAATCTTATGACTTCGGTTAGTGTTATCATACCCGTATACAACGGAGAACAAATTTTACCGAAGAACGTTGAAAATGTAATTAATTTTGACTATGATGAATATGAAATAATATTTGTTGTTGATCAAAGATCCTCGGATAATAGTATTGAATGCGTAAAACAAATATGTGATACATATTCAAAATGTACATTTTATATTCAAAATGATGACCTTCGTGCAAGTGGAGCACGTAATATAGGCATAGATAATGCAAAAAACGATTTTGTATATTTTGTTGATGCTGATGATTATGTTTCACCGAATGCTTTGAAAGAGTTTGTACGTATACAAGCAAAATATGATACAGATCTTGTCTGTTGCTCATATACGAGAGACGCGTCCAAATTACCAAATTGGGATTCAACTAAGACATATTCAGATTGTATAATACCTGCTGAAAAAGCACTTGTGGACGTCATTTCTGGAAGGATTGCGGGTATGCCCTGGACATGGTTTGCGCGTAAGAAATTTTTAAACGACAACAATCTTAGATATGCGCCCACTAATGTGGCAGAAGATACTGATTTTGTAATTAGAAGTATTTTACACACAGAAAAAATCGCATATTATGATTGTCCACTGTACAATTATCGCCCTTGTGTATCGCCTAGTGATTACAGAAGAGTTCCCCTTGCGCGTGCACGTATCTATATGAATTTGATGGATCTTGTAAACTCACAATATCCGGAAATCAATTTTGAATTTTCAAAATGCGCAATAATATATATCTTAAACGAAAATATTCATCGCAAATTGTGCGAATTTATAGAATGCTATAATGATTCTGATTTTAATGAAAGAATTGAAAAATATCTTCAGGATGATAAAAAATTAAGATTTAAACTGTTAAAAATTTCACCTGTACTATACTATTACGCAGCCCGTGTTGGTAGTTTCTTAAAACGTATTATTTCTAAAAACCATACATAAAGGAGGTATAACACTGAGAGAAAGTCGTGTTGCATTATTGATATGTAAAGTTGACGACTGGATAATTCAACAAAAATCCATCATATACATCTTATTATTTGGTTTAATTCTTGAACTTATTCTTGCTCCATACACCTCCACGGAATACGACATGGCTTTTTGGTACGCCACCATTGAGGGAATTAACGGCGGAGAAACATTGTATGAAACAGCAACATATTGGTATTCTCCTGCATGGGGTTCTTTTTTAGCCATTCTTGCAGAATTTTTTAATCAGATTGGAGTTTCAGAACTTGGTTCTGTTAACTTATATATTCACTCGTCGACGTTAGAGTTTTGTAATAATACAATTACATCACCATTTTTCAACACGATGATTAAACTTCCTTTAATTTTGGCACATATCGCATCTGGGTATATCTTGTATCAGATTACAAGGAGATTCACAGATAAAAATAAATCAAAACTTGTAACATTTCTGTGGATATTTTGTCCCTTGATGGTTTGGAATACTGCAGTACAGTGCCAATTCGAATCAATTGTTATTCTTCTTATGCTAATTTCAATCTTGGCCGCACTGGATCGTAAATTCTTATTGGTTGGAATAAGCATTGGGCTTGCTGTAGCTTTGAAACAAATTCCTTTGATTATATGTCCAATTCTTTTGATGTATCTCTTGAATGTAAACCATGGATTAACAGATAAATTCTACAATAGTTTAAAATTATTCACAGGTTTTGCACTTGGAGTTATCGTTACATACATAGGAGTGATTAAAAACGGAGAATTTATAGAAAGCTTTACGTTTCTCTTTTCACGGGTTGAAGATCTTTCACAGCATACAACTAATTTCCTTGATTGGAGCAATATATTGTATGCTGTACCATTCATTGCTATCGGCATATTATATTTGATGTACCACATGTATTCTTCAAAAGAAGATCAAGATAGAAAATTTATTGAATGCGTTACATTCAGCATTGCCCTCATATTAATGTGGTATTTTGCTCCAGCAAATCCACAATATGCCCTCTTAATCATCCCATTTGTTTTGATGCAAATATCGTGGGATAAATTGACTATGACGAAATACAAACTCTTCACAGCAATCTTCTTTATTGCTGTTATTTCGTGGGAAGGAATTAGATTTATTCTCCCCCTTGCAGAGTACACAACCCTGATTAATGTAGAAAATTTGGTAAATCTTTCAAATAATCTTTCATTCTTCTCCAATATCATAGAAGGAATTACAAAACACATAAAATTCATACCCGCTTTACTCATTGTAGCAATTCCAATCGTTGAATATATTCGTAACAGAGAGGTGAAGAATGAAAATTGATTTTTCTATAGCAGTTGTAGCAGCTATTGTATTGATTATCCTCATTGGCCAGGTAATTGTATTTGATTCGGAAAAATATAGTACGCTCTCTGTAGAAAATGGAGATGGAATTGTTGATTATAACATTGACACAAATATATCAGCAAAATATTCATTGACTTCATTAAATAATGGAAATGAATATGATTTAGATTCGTATTATATTTATTTTGATTCTGAAAGGGAACATATATACCCAGAATCGTATCAAAATGATCTTGTCTACAGAGCAACATACCTCTTTGAACGCAGCAATCTTGAACTTCAAACGATAAATACAGATCAATTGGTAACACAAATTCAAACAGATATTGAACGTGGACAGAGTAACAGTGCAATCGTATTCATCATGGGATTCTTGCCCGAAGAAGTATATGATGGGTCTCCGGACTCCCTTTTTAATGAATGGTTATCGATAGGCGGAATTGTATATTGGAGTGGAGAGACCATTGGAAAAAATATCTCTAATTCTGATGGGACAATTACAGAATGTGAGAAATTCAGTGAGAATATTTTTGGAGTAGAGGGTGCAGTAAATAACTCTGATGAATCTATGTGGGCACATAACACTCCTGAAAATACACTCACGAATTATCTTGGAATATACTTCAATGATTGTAAATCTGGAGTGAATCCAAATAAGATAAACAATTGTTTAAGTTTTGATTTTTCAAAAAATGGATATAGTTCAGTAACTGTTTCAAAATATTATAATGGCTCAGGAATGCTTGTTGTATTTGGAGGCAATCTTACATCAGAAAGTGTAATTACTCTCGTATATCTCGTTGCTGCGGGAGTAACCTATCAAACAACAGTAATTGATCATACAAACTCTAGTACTGTTATTGGAAACAATTCTGGAAAAATAAAAGTTGAACAAGGAAAAACAACGGTATTCATGCACATGGGCCTTATGCATTTTGTTGCAATAGATGTGTGTAAAATATGATTATAACTCATACACTTTAGCAATATTTTCAGAGAAATCAGAACCAAATGAATCTGCATACTCTTTAGCAGAGTTGATTGTGGATTTTCTAAAATCTTCATTTTCAAAGAGCTTGATAATATTGGAAACCATATCATCTTCATCTTTGCAAGGTACTGCTTTACAGACAACATCTGAGGGGATGTCTGCATAATCAAAATATACAACAGGGGTGCCACATTTTTGTGCTTCCAATGTTGTAAGGCCCAGGCCCTCGTGAAGAGATGATGTTAAAAGAACTGAAATCGAATTGTACAGTGTAACGATTTCATCTTCAGATAAACCAGATACAAAATCAATATTTGAAACAATATTTAGGGATTCTGCCAACTCATGGATTTCATTGTTTAACATTCCTTTTCCACATACAGTCATACGAAGATTTTCAAAACCTGGAACATTTATTATTTTTGAAAAAACAGATAGTGCTGCTGCAAAATTTTTACGTGGAACAAATTCACCAATACAACCAATTCTGAATTCTGGTTTTATATCCATATCATAATAGATAGAACGAATTGGGTTGTAGAATGTAACGATTTTATTTTTATCAAACCCATATTCGATTAATTCAGATGTTGTTTGCGGCGATATAGATAATATAACATCTGCATATTTCATAATCTTTTTAGCGGTTTTTTTCCAAAACCAAATGTAGAGTGATCTGCCGTCGCCTTCGGTAGAAACCACATGGTGTATTGTAACAATCTTTTTTCCTTTAACATGTGACAGATGGAAACCGCATAAATCATCAGTTGCATGATATACATCGTAATTATTACGATTTTTAAACATGTTTAAAGATGGTCTAACCAAACCATCAAACAAAAAACTAAAAAATCCATTTTTAAAGTCCATTTTACAATATTCTCTATGTAATTTCGCACCTTTTGAAAGGATAACCCCCTCCAAAAGTTCTGAATATACACCAATTCCGGTTGTTTGAGTTGAACTTTCTTTTGGTCTTCTAAGCAAGACCACGGATTTTTCAGACTTGCTCATAAAACACACTCAATTGTCTTTCTGACAGATCCTGTAGAATCGTATTTAAATGTCCAGCCATTTGATTTTGCTTTATCTATGCAATAATCGAATGATGGCACATCACCTTTCCAACCACAGGATCCGCCTGTGTATTTGTATTCTACATCTTTCAAGCCCATTCCTTCACACACAAGATCTGCAATCTCGTTTACGGTCGTAAAAGACTCCGTAGAGATATTAAATATATCCATTCCCGTTGGCATTTTTTTAGAGAATTGAACAATCGCATCTGCTAAATCTTCAACATATACGTACTGTTTACTCTGTTTTCCATTGCCTAGAATTTCTAGAGATTTTGGATTGTCTTTTAATTTATTGATAAAATCAAAAATTACACCATGTGTTAAACGAGGTCCCACAACGTTTGGGAATCTAAAAACAAGTGAATTGAAAGAAGACATATATGAATATGCGGAAATCAATGCTTCTGATGCCAATTTGGATGCACCATAATATGAGATTGGTCTTAAATCTCCAGTGTCTTCAGTCATACGTATTCCAGGTTTATCTCCATAAACTGCAGAGGTTGAGGAAAAAAACATATTTTCAATCTTATTTACTCTCATAGCTTCTAAGACGGAACGAGTTGTGAGGAATGTATTATTAAAATCAATATCGGGATTTTGACCGCCCAATTTAATATCAGAATTTGCAGCAAGATGGTAAATAATATCTGCATCTTTTGACAGCTCAATGAGTTTTTCAGAATTAGAAATGTCTGATTTTACATACTTGAATCCTGATTTATCAAACAGATGTTCAATATTTGGAGAATTGTTTGATTCTGTACGATCAATTGCGATGACTTCATAACCGTTGTCTATAAGTCTGTCTGCGATGTGACTCGCGATGAATCCTGATCCGCCTGTTAAAATCGCTTTCATTTAAAACCCTCTCAATTTGGTCTAAAAAATTTAGAAAATAATTTATCGCCCATGCCTTCGTCCATACTACCATCATACATTACATTATTTTTATAATAAATTTTATTCATTACAAATTTTGCCATATGGTAATATAGGTAAGGACATGCTCTGAACAACAATGCTTCTAAAATCAAAGGATCGCTGTAATACTTCTTTGCATCTTTTGGAACATTACCTTCTTTGTAAATTTCCTTAAATGTTGAATAATCCATGTGAATCATGGATCTCATACGCGTTAAAGTTGTTTTTTTACGAAATGTTTCTGCAAACTCTGGATAGTTTTCATCAAAAAATATACCGAGCTCTTCATAAATTGCCACTTCACGTTTTCCACGTTCATTGTTTTGATTGCTGTTACATATTGATCCAGTGTTTTGATAATACAAATACAAAGGTTTGTTATAATAACAAACAACGTCTGCCTTAGATAATACGCGGTATGTATAATCTACATCTTCGGACAAGCCCGAAATATATTCGATTCCGGTTTTCAACAAAAAATTTCTATCGTATACTTTTGCCCATGCGGTGACCGGAAATCTCTCTTCCGCACGTGCAATTAATGCTTCATCACGCGTTAATTTCTGCACCGTGAAAGTTAAATTTGAAAAATCTGGAAGGTCTCTGGAATCCGTACGATAAAAATTACAAGCAACAACATCTGCGGAATTTTCTTCGAGGATTCTAGACATATCTTCTAAAAATGTGGGGAAAGGACGATCATCAACATCCAAAAACCAAATAATTTCTCCTGTTGATTCTTTAAGACCCAGATTCCTGGCAAATCCCAATCTTCCTTTATCAGTTTGAATACATACTTTTACATCGAAATTTGCTTTGTAACATTCAATCATATCCAACGTTTTATCTGTTGTTTTCTGATCTACGACAAAAATAATTTCTATGTTTGGATAATTTTGTTCGGATAAATAATTCAAACATGGCTCTATAAAAGCCTCACCGTTATACACAGGAATAATTATGCTGAATTTTTTCAACCGAACCACTTCCAAATTACCCTAGTGCTAATTCTATTTTATAACTTTCCCGAGACAATATAAGTACGTTGAAATATATCTCTCAAATAATCTTATTTTCATTTAAAATAGATAAGATACGGGGTGGATTGTATTTTTGCACACAAATTCGTAATGAAGGCATTGACAAGTGCCATGGGCTCCATTTTTGCCTTTGTGTCCTTGATGATCATGACACGTTACGTTGGTGATGAATACGGTCTTATGATGTGGGGCTGGGCACTTATTGGAACATTCAACACTCTTACCGATTTAGGATTTAGTGCGGCACACATCAAAGCAGTTTCACAAGGAAATAATCAAAATGTATGTATGTCAACATACCTTACCATCAAAGTTATTCTTTGTACATTGCTTTGTGCAATCACAGCGTTCTATCTTATTTTGTTTAACACAGAGGACCTTAGCGGAGAAAGAATGTGGATTCTCCTCTCATTCCTCGGATATTATTTGGTGTATGATTTTACATGGGTCCTTATTACAACATTCGATGGCCGTTTGGATGCAGGGAGATCTTCTGTTATTCAGACGGTAGACGCGTTTGTAAAAGCTTTGTTCCTTGCATTGTTTGCCATTTTTGGTGCATCTGCATCTCTTCTGTCTACAGCATACCTTATTGGAATTATATCTTCACTTATTGTTGCAATTTGGATGGCTCGCGGACTTGGATTAAAAATTGTTCGTCCCGAACTGATGAGGGTGTACGCAGATTTTGCAAAACCTTTGGCTGTTGGAACCACTTTGGTTTTGTGTGTCTCGTTAGTAGATAAATTGGTTATCGAATATTTCTGTGGAAGTTTGGATGTAGGATATTATACATCTGCCATGGGTTTGGTCTACGCTGCTACTGCATTGGGATTGGCTCTAAACAATGTTCTATTACCTAAATTCTCTGAGCTTGTAAAAAATAAAGATGTTGAAAAAATAGAAGAAGTACTGTGGTCGAGTCAACGTTATATTTCTATGGCTTTGATTCCGTGTGTCATTTTTGTATTTGTATTTGGAAATGAAATAGCTTTGATGCTTCTTGGTGCTTCTTACATAGGCGCGGGAGATGCATTATCAATCTTGGCGATTACGATTTATCTGAACATCCTCATTGGAATCATGACTCAGTTGTTGTATTCTACAAACAATACAAAAGAATACAGAAATGCCACGATTATATACGCATCCCTCACAATGGGGCTCTTCCTTTTGCTTACGCCTGAAAGTATAGGCGGTATCAAACTTGCAGGACTTGGAATAACAGGAACCTCATTAGGTATGTCAATCGGATGTTTCATTTTCTTGCTTATTTTACTTCTTCTTGTAAAACGTACATCAGGAATAGTACCAATCTTCAAAGATGTTTACAAACATATTATCGCAGGTGTACTTGCCTTGACTTTTACATACTTCATGCAATATTATCTCGACCCGCAAGGATTGTTTACTTTAATCTTGATAGGACTTGCAAGTATTGCATTCTATCTTTGTATTCTTTTCATAGTGCGTGGGCTCACAAAACAGGATATACTCTTTGTTTTAGATTCTGTAAATCCCAAAGGCATCTATGATAGTGCAATGGAAGAAAGGAAAAAATAAAAGGGGCCGAAGCCCCTAATTTGTTTATTCGAACGCAGAGCTGCAGTCCTGAATATAACCGTCATCCATCATCTTGGATGTGAGTCCTCTTGATCTCTTGATCATGTACTCTGCACGGTCATACAGTTCCTGGCGGGTAAGCTTGTTAAGACGTGCTACACCGCTTCTCTGTGCTTCAAGAGCAACTGCAACAGCTTCTCTGGGGAAAACTTCCCATTCGGACATTGTGGGGATGATGTAATCCTCGGTGAGTCCTTTCTCTTCTGCACATTTTGCAAGTTCTCTTGCTGCTGCGATACACATATCGTCTGTAATTGTCTTTGCTCTTACATCGAGTGTACCACGGAAAATTGCAGGGAATCCCATAGAGTTGTTAACCTGGTTAGGGAAGTCTGAACGACCGGTTGCAAATACCTTACATCCTGCGTCTTTTGCTTCCCAAGGCCAAATCTCAGGAATTGGGTTTGCTGTTGCGAATACAACTGCGTCATCTGCCATGGATTTTACATATTCGGGGAGAATTGTTCCAGGTCCGGGTTTGGATGCTGCGATAACAATATCTGCGCCTTCCATTGCTTCTTTCATGCCACCGACTTTACCTGCGCCGTTGGTCTTTTCGCAAATTTCCCATTTCTGCTTGAACTTTTCTTTATCAATATCGTCCCTAGCCTGGTTGAGAATTCCTTTTGAATCACACATGCAAAGATTTTCGGGTTTGAATCCGGTTGCAAGGAGAAGTCTTGTGATTGCGATAGATGCTGCACCTGCGCCGATAACGGTGATTGCTGCTTCTTCGATCTTTTTACCGACGAGTTTCAATGCATTGATTGCACCTGCAACTTCTACTGTTGCGGTACCCTGCTGATCATCGTGCCATACGGGAATCTTACAGTCTGCTCTGAGTTCATCGAGAATGTCGAAACATTTGGGGTTCGAAATATCTTCAAGGTTGATACCTCCGAATGAAGGTGCCATGAGCCTTACTGTTTCGATGATTTTTTCAGGATCCTTTGTGTCGAGACAAATTGGTACACAATCTACTCCGCCGAGGTATTTGAAAAGCATTGCTTTTCCTTCCATAACAGGCATTGCTGCTTCGGGTCCGATGTCTCCAAGGCCGAGAACACGGGTTCCGTCGGATACGACGGCTACAGTGTTCCATTTCCAAGTGTGATCATAGACTGTATCAGGATTCTTTGCAATGTCCTTACAGGGTTCTGCTACTCCGGGAGAATACCAAATTGCAAAATCATCAAATGATCTTACACATGCTTTGGGAACGACCTCGACTTTACCACCGTAAAACTTGTGGAGAATCATGGCGTCCTGACCGGGCTTCTTAGCCATTTCGAGACGCTGCTCGACTGTCAAATCTTTATCGTATGCCATTTTAATTCCTCTTTCTTCATTATTTCTACGAAATTCGTAGAGTAATATATGAAATTCAAGACCCTATAATTGAGTAATGCTATTTATACATAGTTAGGCATGGTTCAATCATGAGCAAAAAAATCAGGGTGGTTCTCATCGACGGTTATATAGATGACCCTGCCGCCCTGGGAGTTCCCCCATATATTTCTCCAATGATACGTGCCATTGCAGGCGCAGCCGTAGATGCAGGCGCTAATGTGGATTATATTACAATTGATATGATTCGTAAAGGGAAAAAAATACCCGATGCGGATGTTAGTGTTGTTCTTTCAGGAAATACGGTTCCGGGAAAATATCTCAGATCTATGCCCATGTCTGTCAAAGAACTGGAAAATCTTGTACCTTCACTCTCTGGATGGAAATTGGTTGGAGGCTCTGCGGCTTCGTCTTCCGCAGCAGAATTATTTGATTTCGTAATTTACAAAGATTTGGCCGCATCACTTTACGATGGAATGTGCGGAAAAGAAGTAAATGAGAGATATAGAACATTAGACGAATGGAACAGATGGATGATACTCGGTGCTGAAATTGTAACTTCCCACCCTGATTTTCCACAGCCCCTTGTTGCAGAAATAGAAACATTCAGAGGATGCCACAGATGGAGTACGGGAGGATGTTCATATTGTATCGAAGCGATGAAAGGAAAACCACTGATTCGTGCACCTTCTGATATTATCGAAGAAGCTACCAAATTAAAAGAACTGGGTGTTAAAAATCTTAGAGTCGGTGGGCAAACCTGTATTATTTCATATGGTTCCGAAGATGAAAATCCCACACCTGAACCTAATGTAGATGCTGTTCGTGAATTGTTTGAGGGCTTACATGCACTTGATTTTGATGTTTTGCATGTTGATAATGCAAATGCAGCAGTTATCGCAGAATATCCTGAAAAAGCAGAAGAAATTCTTAAAATTCTTACTGAGAATTGTACTGCAGGTAATGTATTGGCACTTGGAATGGAAAGTGCAGACATTAAAGTTGTAAATTCAAATAATTTAAACAGCACTCCCGAACAAATCATGACTGCGGTAGAAATGATAAACCGCATTGGGGGTAAAATCGGAGACAATGGAATGCCTCTTCTTTTACCCGGATTAAATTTTATTTCAGGATTGGATGGAGAAACAAAAGAAACATACAATATGAATCTTGATTTTCTCAAATCATTGTTGGAAAAGAATCTGATTGTTCGCAGAATAAACATTAGACAGGTTCTTCCCATTAGGAAAGAATTCAATGTCCGTGTCGATCAAAACGCGTTCAAGAATTTTAAGAAAACGGTCAGAGAAGAAATAGACGGAGAAATGCTTCGTAGAATGGTTCCATGGGGAACCGTACTGAAAAATGTATATCTTGAACTCAACGATGGAAATATGACTTTTGGAAGACAAATCGGATCGTATCCTTTGTTGATTGGAGTTCCATGTCGCATGGATATTGAAAAGTTTGTGGATCTGAAAATAGTAGATTGGGGATTTAGATCAATAACTGGTATGGAATATCCATTTCCAATAAATTCTGCATCTATGACTTCGATTGCATCGCTACCGGGAATCGGGAAAAAACGTGCAGCAACAATCGTTAGAAACAGACCATATGCGAATAAAGATGAGCTTATGGCCGTGCTTCCCGACATGCCGACCGACAGCAAATTGTTGGAACTTATCGGTTTTGACTGAACCAATAATATATTGTAAGTGTATTTTGGCACATGGACTCACTCCGTGCCGCAAGATTTCCTTTTCTTAGAGAATCCGCTGAATTCGCAGAATCCAACTCTGCAGATGTTGAATCTCTTATGACTTCGGATTCTTATGAAACTGCAAGAATAAGAGGCAGGCAAAGAGTAGAGGATGCCATAGAAAATTCCGAAGTATCATACAATCCATTGATGAAAGAATATGACAGACTTATGGATGTTATGTCATACCCTTATGCTAGAATGATTGTATCTTGTGTAAATGACCGTTTTTTAACAAAAAGATATGCACTTGCAGAATCAGTTAGAATGAATAAAATTTTACAAAATGATGATAGAAGCTCAGCTATTGCTGTTGCTCAGGAATTCGGAATTGTATCATCTGTTGATGAAAATGATAATCTGAAGATGCATTTTGGAGATTATTTGAGATTTTCAGCTAGAATAAAAAGTACAGATTGGAAATTAATCAACTCAGATATTCACGATGGTTATGTATATCTTCAACATAGCCGTTTTGGACGTGTTTTACAAAATGCGTTACAAGATCGTATTGAATCAGAGCTTCCTTTAAATGTTCCAGAGGATTTTAAAAAACTTCTCCAGGCAGATGTGGATTACATTTCAATAAAACTTAACGAAATGAAAACAAGATACAGTCCTACGGGAGGCAAAGATGTTGGACTTGAACACATGCCCCCTTGCATGCGTACAATTCTTGCAAATGCACAAAATGGAATGAATCTACCCCATAGTGCCAGATTTGCACTTGTGTCCTTTTTACATGCACTTGGAATGAATTCTGAACAGATATTGACGTTGTTTGCACAATCTCCTGATTTTGATGAATCTAAATCCAGTTATCAAATCAAACATATTACGGGAGAACTTGCCGGAACGGATGGATATACGCCTCCAGAATGTTCTACGATGAAAACAAATGGAATCTGTTTTGAACCGGACGAACTCTGCAACAACGGAAAAACAAACCATCCGTTAACATATTACAGAATAAAGTCCGGTAATTTTGGACCCAAACCTCCGGATCAATCCTGAGCGTTGAGATTTTTCCAAGTTACGATTGCTCTCTGAATTGCAGTAAGATTTCCTACGATTGCAAACCAGAGCATCATAATTTCCATCCAATTTATTTCAATACCCATGATTACAAATGAACCGTATCCGAGTGCCATTGCTATGAATTGAATAATTGGGAATAATGTCGAAAGAACGACACGATCTGCACGACCCAAAAGACCTGCATACAAACGAGGTGCACCAATTGCCTGTGCCTGAGTTCCCATATATGATGTGAGAAGAACACCAACCAATGCAAACATACCCAGATAAGGATTACACCATGCACTGAGTGCAACTCCTCCGATCATGAAAACATCAGCATATCTGTCGAATACATGATCGAGATAATCTCCTTTGTTGGATGCTTTGCCTGCAAGCTTTGCAACTTTACCATCCAAGGCATCGAAATATCCTGAAATAAGTACAACAGCTGCCCCTACAAGAAGGAGATAATTGAATTCATAACTAAAGTAAAGTAAAACACCACTCACAAGAGCAAGAATTAGTCCAACCCATGAAATCATATTAGGATTTACATTAATCAACTTCTTTGCCACGGGTGTCAAAGCAAAATCTACTTTGGATCTGTGCGTGTCTAAAACCATCTTTCCATCTCCTCGCCCCAGGATATACTTCCGGGTAAGTACCTATCGCATTCCCCTCTGATAATCTCTTCCACGTCTGAAAGATTATTTCCAGCCGTTGAATCCAATTCAAACACAGGAACACCTTTCTCTGAAGCTTCGTAAAGAATTACATCTAAAACTTCTGCTTGAATATTCTCAAGAACTTTTTCCCGATCATAACCTCTTGATTCGAGACGATTTTCTAATACACCCGGGTGACACCTTAGAACGATTATTTTATCACATGTAAGAAAATGGGAAAGATGTCCTTCAAGAAATACAAGCTCTTCTGAATCTCTCGTGTCTTTGAGAGCCTCATCGAGTTTTGCAACGTCGACATCGTAGCTTCCCATTTCGGAATCGTACTCTCCGAGTAACCCGTTTTCACGAATGAATGCCGAAAGATCTACAACGTTGTATCCACAGTCACGAAGTGACTGGGACATTGTAGTTTTTCCGGTTCCGGGTGTTCCCGTGAGAGAGATGATTGTCATCTTACACCTTTGACAAATATTTGTCAGCGCGTTCCATAACAGAATCCCATGTTGGAATATTTGAAAGTGCACCAATCTTTTCCACAATGAAAGAGGATGTTGCAGATGCTACAATCAAAGATTCAGGGACTGAAAGATTGTGGAATAATCCAGCGTAGAATCCTGCACGGTATGCATCACCTGCTCCGGTACAATCCACTACTTTTTCTGTTTGAACAAGAGGAATATTGATTTGTTTTCCATCCACAAATGCAATACTTCCTTCGGCACCCATCGTACAAACTGCCAAATTTTTGTTAATATCTTTTAGAGATTTGATTTTCAAATAATCATAGGCAGATTTTGCTTCCTGTTTATTACAGAAGAAATAGTCTGTGTGCTCCAAAGCTCTTGAAAGCGAGTCTCCGTCCCATGCTTTGTAAATTTCTTGTGCGGGATCCAAAGCAATCTTTCCTTCCAAACGTGAAATCGATTCCATGATTGAGATATAATATTCGGGATCTCCGGTGCAGAAATGCACATAATCAGATTTTCTAGCATTAATTGTTAAAAGATTGTTCAATTCGGATGCATGGCCTTGTGGCCCCTGATAGAATAATACTTTTTGATCCATTTCTGAATTATTTACAATTAATGCCTGTGATGTTTCAAATTCTTCTACAGTAACGAATTCATCCATAATCAGACCTTTTGATCTGATAAAATCTGTATACTTCTCAGGAAAATCTGTTCCTACAAATGCACATATGGCGGTTGGAACACCAAGCACGGCTGCCGTGACAGCAATGTTGGTTCCAGTTCCACCTAATTTCGTATCTTTACGAATTATGTCCGCGGTTGTGTTGTTCTCAGGGAATCTCTCCACAGACATTATCTGATCGAGGGCAACATGGCCATAAACGGACAAGAAAGGTTTCAAGTACCTTCCTCCCAGCCGGAAATATAGTCAATCTGGTCTTTGGAAAGAGAATCGATTGAAACACCCATTGCTTCCAATTTCATGGCAGCAACCGCAACATCTGTTTCGTGAGGAACAGTGTAAACTTCGTTGTTCATATTCTCGTGATTCTTTACTAAATACTCAAGACCCAGTGCCTGAATGGCGAAACTCATATCCATGATTTCTGCGGGGTGTCCCTGTCCTGCTGCAAGATTCATAAGACGGCCTTCTGCAATAAGATAGACTTTCCTACCATCGTTCATTTCGTATTCATCTACGAAATCACGTACACGGACGGGAGATTTTGCCAATGTAGACAATGCAGTCTTTGAAATTTCATTATCAAAGTGACCTACGTTTCCTACAACACAACCATCTTTCATTGCTTTGAATTCTTTTTCTGAGATGATGTCTTTGCATCCGGTTACTGTCATGACGATATCTGCGATAGCAACCGCTTCTTCCATTTTCATGACTTCATATCCATCCATCTTTGCTTCTAATGCTTTGATTGGATCGACTTCGGTTACAATCACGCTTGCACCCATTCCCTTGGCTCTCATTGCGATACCTTTTCCGCACCAACCATATCCGGCAACGACAAGGCGCTTTCCGGCAACGACGAGATTTGTTGCGTTCATCCAACCATCGAAGGCAGACTGTCCTGTTCCATATCTGTTGTCAAAAAGGAACTTCATCTGTGCATCATTGACTGCAATTACAGGGAAATTCAAAGCTTTGTCTTCGGCCATAGCTCTAAGACGAACAACACCGGTTGTTGTTTCTTCGTTAGCTCCCTTGACATTTGCAAGAAGTTCTTTTCTGCTTGTGTGCACCATAGCGATCAAATCTGCACCGTCATCTACAATATAATCAGGTTTGATATCGAGAACGCTGTTTAAGTTAGCATAATATTCTTCTTGTGTCTGGAATTTTTTAGCATAAACATCTACGCCGTATTCTTCCCTGAGTGCCAAAGCAACAGAATCGTCTGTAGACAAGGGGTTACAGCTTGCCAAACGGATTTCTGCACCTGCATCTGCAAGTGTTAACGCCAAAATTCCTGTTTTTGCTTCAGTGTGCAATGCCATTGCAACTTTCAATCCTGCAAGAGGTTTTTCCTCTTTGAAACGTGCTCTTATTGCCTGAAGTACAGGCATGTGTGCTTCGGCCCAGCGAAGCCTGAGTATTCCTCTTTCGAGTAATTCATTGTCCATTTTGTATATCTCCTTTGAATTCTGATTTCAGATAATTACAAATTGCTTCAACAGTGTCTTCGCGACATCTATCGTTTGAAAATGATGTTATGATACTTTCTGCTTCAGCAAGTGATAATTCTTTAGTAAATTTAATTATATTTTTCAACGCACGAGTCATCTCATCAGATATTGAAACCGATGCCATTTTAGAGGTGCGAGACAATGGATTCAAGTCAATAGATATAACAGTTTTACCCATTTTTACTAATGCTTCGGCACGATCTCCGTCTTCTATTGGTACCAATATTACATCAGAATCGAAAATACCTTCTTTTGTACATAATGCACGATCAGAAGTAAGCCCGGGTATGCGAGCATTTGGATTACGTCCCAACACCTCGCGTGCCCCTGAATTTTCCATGTGCGTTATTAATAATTCCATTCTCTCTTCTGTACGATGGAATATGTTAATTTCCATCCTTGCTTTCGGAATTGCATTCGTAAGCTCGATAAGATTGATTGGATCTAATGCTGCTGCATTCCCATTAACACAAATTATTGGTTTTTTTGCTGTAATAAGATATGCTGCCGCTGCACGCTCTGCTTCCAAAGATGAATCGAGTGTTTTCTCGCCCATCATATAATCGAAAGCTTCACCTCTTCCCTGCGAAATTAACCCGGTAGGATTTACCAATCCTTTATCGACCGAATCTGCAAGACGTTCTCTTGTCATTAATGATTCATACCTTGGGTGATCTTTAGGAGTTGCCACATTTCTACGTAGAGCAGATGTCCTTATTAGGGTTACCGTTAATAATAAGAAATAGAATAGAGGGGCAACATGCCAGAAATCCGCATTGTTTTTGTAGGAGCCAAATTCGAAGGCAATATTGGAGCTGTTGCAAGATCTATGTCCAATTTTGATTTTGCAGAATTGTGTCTTGTACATCCATGTCCAATTGGTGATGATGCATATCGTAGAGCAAAACATGGTTCAGATATCTTGGATAATGCCATGATTGTTGATACTCTTGATGAAGCTCTTGATGGTTGTTTTTACATCGTTGGAACCAGCGGTATAACAACCAAAGGAGACAAAAATTATGTACGCATCCCTACTCCTGTAAGGGAATTTGCGGAAAAGGCACGGGACTATCCTGAAAAAATCGCAATTTTATTCGGTCGCGAAGACATTGGACTTTTCCAAGAAGAACTTGCAAGATGTGATCTTTTGATTACAATCCCTACGAGTGAGGTTAGTCCGATTTTGAATATATCGCATGCAGCAAACATAGTCATGTATGAAATATTCCAGGCTGGTTATACCTCAACATATCCTGAGACTGCCAACCTTGAAGAAAGAACTCGCTTGTATGAATTCTTCGATGAACTTCTTGAGGCCATAGAATACCCTGAACACAGAATTGAAAGTACAACGGTTATGTTCCGCAGACTTATGGGTCGCACTATGCCTTCGAAATACGAATACAATACAATAATGGGTGTATTCGGAGATGCTGCTCGCATAATTAATAGACTTGAAGGGTCGAAATGGGGATAAATAAAATAGCTTCGGTTATTTCTTTCTCTTCAGATCCTGAAACCAATTCTGGTACAACACCATATGTGTTTGCTAAATAATCTACGATGTCGTCGCGATCTTCACGCGAAACCTTTGAGTCTAAATGGATCAATACTTTTCCCATTTTTGTATCCGAAAATAAAGGGGCCATTTTTGCATTTTTTACTGCAGTCAAAGGATCGTTTGATTTTCCATATGCAAATGTATAGTATATCGCAGGAAGATAACTAAAAAACGGACCTTTCATTAATTCCTCTAAACGGACAGCAGTTTTACACATAATCTTGTCTGTTGTTTCGATTACTGTATCAAAATTCATATTTGGTACAATACTTGTCAAAGAATCCATATCCAATACAATAACACAATCAGATATTTTTTCTAATTTTGTTAAAGTGTTTAATGCTTTTTTTCTACGAACATCCTCAAAAGACATAGGAATTGAAACTAAAGATACAGTTTTAGCACCTAATTCTTTAGCATAACTACATATTGGAGGCATAGAACCTGTTGCAGTCCCACCTCCGAGGCCTGCTGTTATTATTACAGATTTATATTCAGACAATCTTTCCTTGATTTCATTTTCAAAATCCTTGGTGAGTGCCCATGCCAAAATATGATCTCCTTTACACCCTTCAACCGATTCTGGAGCCATAGAAATATTACTGGGGCTATTTTTTTCATCAGTGTTTATTGTAAAAATATCAATATTTGATCTATTTTTAAGAGTGTTAACGATTTTATAGCCGCTCCCTCCGCATCCGATTAAAATCGTATTTTTCATGATGTCACTCTTCCAAATTCTTTCTTGTGCGGACATATTCTCTTACTGCATTACGGACCGCATCATCTAAAGAAACAGAATCTCCACTACGTACGAGAGACTCCAATTCAATAACTTTTGTTTTTGGAAGATCTACAGAAATTTTAGCAATATTTTCAGGAGTAAAACGTTTATCAATAAATTCGTCAACTGCTGCTCTTATTACATCAGATATGTTTGAAAACTCACCACTATCTACCAATGATGTTAGTATTTTTAACGTATCTGAAGACAATCTTAGAGTTACTCTCTCTTGCGAATTCATTCAAAAGATATATGCACTGACACATATTAAAACTTTAAAAGAAAAGATAAAAATGGGTAAAAGGTTTGATTTGTCAAGGACCAACTGTAAGTTCATCCGAACAAGGCGCTGAGACCGGCTGCAGCCTCTTCCTCACTGACTTCTTCCACTTCTTCCTCAGCTTCTGCTGCGGGTGCGGCTGCTGCTGCTGCGGGAGCTGCGGCTGCTGCTGCGGGTGCTGCTGCGAATGAAGCACTTGCGATAGCTTCTTCGATGTCAACTCCCTCAAGGGATGCGATCAGTGATTTGATCTTGGCTGCGTCAGCGTCTACGCCTGCGGCTTTAAGAACACCAGAGACTGCGTCTTCGGTGATGTCTTTGCCTGCAGAGTAAAGCACCATAGCACTGTATATATATTCCATTTAATTCAACCTCCATTTAGCCGAATAATGCACTAAGGCCAGCTGCTGCGTCTTCTTCGCTGACCTCTTCTTCGTTCTCTTCGATTACTTCTTCTGCGGGTGCAGATTCTACGACGGCGACGGGTGCTGCTGCTGCAGAGGCGCTAAGCCTGGATGCAATAGCATCGCTCGTGTATCCTGATGTAGATGCAACGGACAACATCTGAGTGTTGGCCTTTGCAAGGAGTATCTCAATATTTTCACCAGTTGGTATCGCGGCTGTAACAGAGAGACCAAGAGCCTCTTTGAATGCCTTAGCAATAAGCGGTACAATTGTTTCCTTTGCAGGGTAAACAACTGACATAGCCAATGCACGAGCATTGTATCCAGCCGTAGCGAACATGGTAGAATAGTAGTCTGCGGGGATGTCCAACACATCTTTGCCGTATGCAACACCATCTTCGTATGCAACCCTAAGGTCCATACCGACGATCATTGGAAGGATTTCCAACTTAGGAAGCATACCTGCAACATCTGCGGGAATTGCTTCGCCACATTTGACAAGTGTTGTGTCCTTTCTAACTACTATTTTTCCCGCTTCAATTGCTGCGGGAAGGCCTATTTTCTGAAGTTCACCGATGATCGGTCCAGGTCCGAAAGGTGTCGGTCCTTTGTGGACGACAATGTCGTAGGGCGCGATTTCGCCTGCTTTTGCAGCTGCGGGTGTCTTAGTTGTTTCAAGCTGTTTGAACAGTTTGAAGGGATTAAGATCTGTAGCCACAATAGCACACTGACCGTGCACTGCGTCTTTCAGTTGATCAAGTCCGGGTTTTTGTTTTGCAGCTTCTTCGAGGGCCAAGAGCATAAGGTTGTTCTTGGTCATCTTGAGTTCTGCAAGGCCTCTGAGGCCTGCCCTCATGGACTGAATCTGCTGGCCAGGAATTCCGTGAAGGTCGACAATTGCGACTACGGGGTTCGAGACCATGTTCTGGACGAGTTCGTTCACCATGTCCTTCTTCCAAGCTGCGACGTGTGCCATCTTTAGACCTCCTTAAATTATCCTCTCGGACGGGCCCATGGTCGTCTTAACGTAAGCAGAATCAATGTTCTGTTTACCTTTTTCCAGACGTCCTTCAACACGCTTGAGAATAACGTCAATGTTATTGGCGATTTCTTCAACAGACATGTCTACGGATCCCACGGGTGCGTGGAAAGTAATTCTATCTTTCGTCCTGATGGAAACACTGCTGCGAAGACCGTTGATCATTCCTGTAGGATCTACTCCTGGTGGAATGGGCTTAGGCATTTTACCGCGTGGACCCAAAACAGTACCGAGTCTTTTACCGACAACTGCCATCAAAGGGGCCTCTGCGATAAAGTAATCAGTGCTGTTTACAATCTTCTTAGCTTGTTTCTTGTCGTCTGCGATTGCCCCAAGTTCTTCGGGAGTAATCACAAGATCGGCAACGTCTTTGGCTTTTAAGGCAAGTTCGCCACCACCAATCACACAGATGCGGACAGGTTTTCCACGACCGACAGGGAGAAGAATATCTTCCTGAATACGGTTTTTAGGAATGGTTAAGTCCACTTCTTTGAGATTGATAGCCAACTCAACCGTTTCAGTAAAATTGCGCTTCTTTGCACTCTCAAGTGCCTTCTGCACAGCCATTACGGTTGGTTTTTCTGCCAATTCAATTCCTCCTCGTAGTACATACGAGCCCGAAGGCTCTCCTACAAGCAAATGTGCTAACCCATAGTCATATATAAAGGTTATACAAAAAATTGGTAATTTAAAAAAAGGGGGGTGTACCCCCTTGTGTTTAATTAGAACTGATCGTCGTAAAGACCCGCTTTGATATCCTTCTGGAAATCCTGAGGGTTTTTACCATCAAGTGTGATACCCATGCAAACGCAGGTACCAGCAACTTCAAGGACGCGTGCTTTCAAGGTTGCACCAAGAAGGTCGTCCTGTTTCATTTCTGCTATTTTCTTTGCCTGATCCACAGTAAGGTTTCCGACTTTTTCAAGACGGGTGTTACCGGAAGCAGATGCAAGTCCAAGTTCTCCTTTGATGAGAGCGGACATAGGTGGGGTTCCGACCTTAATCTCAAAAGACTTGTCGTCGGCGATGAGAATCTTTACAGGGACTTTCATTCCTTCGAATGCTTTTGTTTTTGTGTTAATCGCAGCGATGATTTCGCCTATGTTAACTCCTTTAGGGCCCAATGCTGGTCCCAAAGGAGGACCTGCGGAGGCTTTGCCTCCGTCTACCAATGCTTCAACAGTGTCTACCATTGCTCATTTCTCCTTCTCAATAACTCTTACGCTGTCACCCTTTACGGTAACGGGTATGGGGACCATAGCTTCGATAAGCTCAACTGTGATCTCTTCTTTACCCTGATCGATCTGCTGAACCCTGGCCTTTTCGCCTTTGAAGGGTCCACTGACAAGTTCCACGATGTCACCCTCAACTATGCCTACGACTGTAGACATTGGTGTAAGATAGTGATCGATCTCAATCATGGATGTCTCTCCGTCCACAAATGAACGGGCTTTCCTTATGTCCCTCGTTTTCTCGCGCAGACGGTCTGTGTTCATACCTTCTACAAAGAGATAACCTCTCAAATTTGCAGGACTGAGAATAGCGTAAAGATCTTTCTCTCCGACATTTGCCTTTGAAAGAAGACTGTCTGCTACACTTTTCTCCTGATCCATCTGCGTTTTGAGGACCATTATGGACTGTGATGCATATGCGGGGAACTCAATGGAGTCGTTACCGCTTGCGGATGATACTGTGACACCTGCTTTCATTTCGTCGCCGTATCTTGCACCTTTTGGGCAAACGACTTCGACTCTGAAAAGCCTGGTTGATTCTCCGGGAAAATCAATGGTAATTTCGTTTTTACTGCGGTAGTTACTCCACAACTCGTTACCATTTGAATCGAAAAGTGTTACGTTCCATTCAGGAGCGTTTTCGGAATCAGGACCTGTGTCGATATTAAATGTGAATGTAGCCTCAGAGGAATCTGCGTTTACTTCAAAATCCCATGTTTCAGCTCCACCTGCGTGAATGAACTTCTGCTCATTGTCTCCGGTTATATTGGGTCCATTAAAAGATGACATATCAAATCCTCACATGTATGTAGGGAGATATGTCATGAGCCACATTATGACAAAACCCATTGCACCTAAAACAATAATACCTAATCCAGTGATGTATACAGTTTTTTTATACTCTTCTCTAGTGGGTGTGCGTGCCATCTTGAGGATTCTTCCGTATTTTCCTTTGCCGATACCGCGGGCTTTGGCTTCAAGATTGTCCTGAAGTTCTGTTGCTTTGATCTCTGCGTCCATCTGTATTCATCCTTTTTCCGTTAAAACGGATATTCCGCAATTGTTCTTGTTATCACTGGAATAATAACAATTGAAGTACCCCTTAAAAAGCATTATTATTTTAAAGGTTTCGGTGTATTTCCAGGTTTTCTGAAAAAAATATTTTAAAAAATCACCTATTTTAATATATAATATGATATAAAAATGAAACAATACACCATAATCTATAAAAAAATTGGATGAATTATATCCAATATTCAGAAAAGGATTATATATCTGACGTAGTTGCACTTTTAATTATTGCACAGGTGGTGTATTTATGGAAGAGGTTTTGTGCAACGTAGAACTCATTAAAGAAAACAACGATTTTGTAGCAAAAATTCAGAGCGACCTCGGCGGAGTTAGAGAATATAAATCCGCTAATTTCGAAGAAGTCCTCGAACAGCTTGTAATTGATCTCCAGGAAGAATTCGAGTCACTCTGAAGTGTTTTGTATGGCAAACGACAAAGTAAAACAAATTACAGATGTATTGGATAACCTTGCAGAGGATACATCCGTACCTAGAAACATAAGAAAAGGTGCGAATGATGCCAAAGCAAGACTTCTTGATACAAAAGACGCCATGGATGTTCGTGCAACTAGCGCGATTATCATTTTGGACGATCTTGCAAACGATCCCAACATTCCTATGCACGGCAGAACACTCATTTGGAGTATCATCAGCCAGCTTGAAATGTTGAACAACGAATCAATGTGAATTTACCGGGAGTTTTACTCCCGATATTCACCTTTTTAAAAAAATGGGGTTTAACCCCGAATTGTTTATTCCCATTCTATTGTGGATGGGGGCTTGTCTGTTATATCGAATACAACACGGTTTACGGTATCAGACATTGTTAAAGTAATACGCTTGGAGATCCTATCGAGTACTTCGAGTGGGATTTTTGCGTATTCCGCTGTCATTCCATTAGAAGAATTTACTGCACGGACAACAATTGTTCTTCCGTATGCCCTTGAACTTCCCTGCATTCCGACAGACCTTGAAGGAAGAAGAACTGCAAAATATTGCCAAGGAAGATCCATTTCTCCATTTTTGGCTGCAGTCTGAATTTCATCTTCGACGATATAACATGCTTCGCGAACAACAGCAATCTTGTCGGGAGTAACTTCACCGAGACATCTTACGGAAAGTGCGGGTCCAGGGAAAGGTTGTCTTTCCGAGGATTTGACTTCGAGGAATCTTGCGATTTCCCTTACATCTTCTTTGTAAAGATCGATAAGAGGTTCTACAAGTGTCATGTTCATATCTTTGGGGAGACCTCCCACATTGTGGTGGGATTTGATTGTCTTTCCATTGTTGTTACTTTCAATAACATCAGGTGCTATTGTACCCTGAACAAGATATTTTGCTCCGAAAACAATTGCTTCTTTTTCAAAAAGTCTGATGAATTTCTCACCGACAGCTTTCCTTTTTGCTTCAGGATCTTCTATTCCTTTAAGAGCTCCGAAGAAATCTTCTGCTGCATCGAGGATTTTGTAATTGACGCCCATGTCTTCGAGCATATCGCGAACTTCATCGGTTTCTCCTTTTCTCATGAGTCCGCTGTCTACGTAAACTGCCAAAAGATTTTCTCCGATTGCTTTGCTTGTCAAAACTGCGGATACCATGCTGTCGACTCCGCCGGAGCACGCGATGATTGCTTTACCGTCTCCGACCTGTTTACGAATCTGCTCAATACTAACATCAACGAAATTTTTAACATCCATCTGAATTCACCTTCTCGGAGTCCTGGATTACTTTATCTGCCATTTCTTTTCTGTAATCGGCGAGTTTTGTTTCGATATCGGAATCACAAACTGAAAGTATCTCAGCTGCAAGGATTGCGGCATTATCTCCGCGATCCAAACCAACTGCTGCAACGGGTATTCCGGGCGGCATCTGTACGACGGAAAGAAGTGCATCCAATTCCATCTTACCGCTTACGGGTACTCCGATTACGGGTTTTGTTGTGAAAGATGCAATAACTCCGGGAAGAGCTGCGGACATTCCGGCAACTCCGATGAAGACTTTTGCATCAGTTCCTGTAACCAATTCCTCAACTCTGTGTGGGGTTCTGTGTGCAGACGCTACAGCTACACTGTAATCAATCTCGAATTTCTTCAAAAGTGCCGTAGCCTTTTCGACTACAGGCAAATCGCTCTTACTCCCCATGATGATGAAAACTTTAGGCATCAAAAGAGCGACAGAATAATAGGATATAAATTAAGCGGAAAAATTGTTTGACCGGGGGATGTATCCCCCAGGTTTTGAGTTTAACATTTCAGTACAATCACAAGGAATATACCAACAGCGGCGAGTGCGCCGACGAGTACGCCGACAAGACTGATAAGCACGTTGTAAATCATATCCCAAAATGCGTCTGCACCCATGTAGAAAGGTGCAATGTTACTGAACAATACAAGGTAGATCCACGCTACGAAAATTACGAGTCCGACAACGAGAAGACCTGCACCTGCAGCTTTGCTCTTACCGTTACCGAAATACGCGGAGAAACCTCCTGCAACCATCATGACAATCGAGAAAATTACCAAAATGATTGTTAAGAATGACATCCAATCCCAAACCATATTTTTTACCTCCAGTATGTGTAATTATTATGGTGATAAGAGGATTATCTATATATAACTCTTTTATGAAATAGTTTATATAAAACATTGGATGGACCACATCCAATTAAAATATATACTAGAGTTTATTTATAATTAAAGCCTATCCAAATACTTAAATATCATATATGTTTACATTGCCTCATAGATTGTATATATCTATCGACCATGAGGTTGAATACATGGATTTTTTGGGAACGGTTGAGGAAATTGGTTTTGATGGGAAAATTATCTCCAAAGGACCTGCTCTTCCAAACACTGGAGACTCTGTTTTTGATTCGCGTCAGGTTAGAATCGGAAAAGTCAAAAGAGTCTTTGGACCCGTTGATGAACCATACACTTCTGTAATACCTGATGATAAATCGAGAATCTCAGGATTGGTCGGTAAAAAATTATACTTCGAGGGAGAGATCTCAAATGGCAAAGGTAAGAGAAGGTACAGAAGAAATTAATGTGTGCCCCGAATGCGGAAGTCGTCACCTTGTACGTGATTACGAACGCGGAGAACTTCTTTGTGAAGATTGTGGTCTGGTTTTAGATGACCAGTTCATCGATCAGGGTCCCGAATGGAGAGCTTTTGATGTTGAACAGGGTGAGAAGAGAGCCCGTACCGGTGCTCCTATGACCTACACAATCCACGACAAGGGTCTTTCAACCGAAATTTCCTGGAAAAACAAGGACAGTTACGGTAAAAGTATTCCTACAAGGAACAGAGCCCAGCTTTACAGGCTTAGAAAATGGCAGAGAAGAATCCGTGTGTCCAACGCAACGGAAAGAAACCTTGCATTTGCTTTATCAGAACTTGACAGAATGGCTTCTGCAATGGGACTTCCCAGAAATGTCAGAGAAACAGCAGCTATGATTTACAGAAAAGCTGTTAACAAAAATCTGATTAGAGGAAGATCTATCGAAGGAGTCGTAGCAGCTTCACTTTATGCAGCATGCAGACAGTGCGGTGTTCCCAGAACATTGGACGAAGTTGCAGGATCAAGCAGAGTCGGAAGGAAAGAAATCGGTCGTACGTACCGTTTCATGACCCGTGAACTCAAATTGAAACTTATGCCTACAAAACCACAGGATTACGTTCAGAGATTCTGTTCTGAACTTAAACTCAGTGGAGAAGTACAGAGCAAAGCTGCAGATATCTTGAAAGATGCTTCCGAGAAAGAACTTACATCGGGACGCGGTCCAACAGGTGTTGCAGCAGCAGCAATCTACATTTCATCCATTTTGTGCAACGAGCGCAGAACACAGAGAGAAGTTGCAGATGTTGCAGGTGTAACGGAAGTTACAATCAGAAACAGATACAAAGAGCTTACAGAGAAGCTCGGTATTGAAATTCAGCTCTAAACATATTCCCGGCTTCGGCCGGGTTTCTTTTTATCACATTTCCAATCCAATTTTATATTCCTGTCATCATACATGATTATGAGTGAAGAAGGTTTGAGCAAACATATCTGCTTGTGTAGAAATCCAATGTCTACGTTTTGTGAAGATCCGATTTATGAAATGTTTGTTGCACTTTCGGATAAAAATGCACTTACGGTTATCCGCGGTTTGGAAAAAGAAGAACTTCAAACTCCGTTTCCGGACGGTGCTTTCGGTTTGTCCGAAAAAGAAACTTTGAATTCTTTAAAAATATTGAAAAAGGCAGGACTTATTTGTTCAAGAAGGTCCGGAACGGACCATGTTTATTTCTTGAACAACAGTCACATTAAAGATCTCAAAAGATTCGTAGATTCCTTGATTAAGGTCTAAACCATTTGAATTCCAAATATTCTGTAACATCTTCTCCGATGCGACAGAATAAAATCTCTTTCTTTACGCCACTTGATAATCTGACGGTTCTTGAAATTTCAGGCCACATCGATTTGTTAGCCATAGTAACTGCGTGAACCAGATATCTTGCGTGACAATCATCGGGAGATTTTTCGTAAACTCTGAAGTGTGTTCCGTATTTGAATCCGGTTTTCACTACGAGATTTTTACTTTTCAGATCTTCGTATGCCGCTAACCTCAATGCAAACTCATCCTGGGATTTTTCTCCGAATTTTATGAGTTTTGCCAAAGTCATTTCTTTTCCGGTTTCGATGCTGTTCACTGTGAGATAATTGTTCTTCACAAGATAACAGCTTTCGATTATTGAAAGTTGCAAAACATTTTTCACTTTTTTTCCAAAGAACCCGGCTTCGTAGAGGGATTCTCCTTCTTCGGGTGAAAAAATGAACACGCGATCGCGAATCAAAGTTCCAACAACTGCCTTTTCGGGTTTTGAAGATTCTATAAATCCTTCAGGAGTGCGTGTGGACATATTGTAATATGTAATGTCTCCTTCTTCGTCTACAACCCCGTAGAGAAGTTCCTTTCCTTTTTTCTCGGTTTCAGAGACTTCGCTTGAGAATGTGGAAATATCCACGGTTGTTCTTTCGGACACTGCACGAATTAGATAAATTGGGCGAGAATTACTTAGTTTCATCCCTCTTGGAAATACAGACATATCGAAACTACCGGTTTCGGATTTTACAACAAAACCGCGTTCTCTCATATCGCGATATACCATGTACTTAATGTCAAAGCCTTCCATCTGTGCAGATGCATGCTTAAACATTTGTTCAAAAGTTACTTCGTTTTTATTCTCAGTTACCTCAAGTCTCTTTCCTTCCAAGAGGTACGTTGCTTCTATCAAATCTAGATCAAGACCGCCACCTTTTACAGGATAACCAAAATTACCCTTGTTGTACAGTTGACAACCTTCTTTCTGATCGGATATCAAGACCGAGTCTTCTTTCAGCTCTCCAGACATCGAACGTATTACATCCACCTGGGTATATATTGATTGTCATAATGAAAAATCGTAGAAAAAATTAGAATTTGATGAATTTTGCATCAACACCAGACGTTAAAAATCAAATCGAGAATATTTTTTGCACCTGTGAGTCCCCAAACCGGATGGGGCATGATGTCGATACCACGGTACGGATATCTTATGGGTATTCCTTTCAGACATTTCCCCGATATTTCATGCAATGATGATGAATATCCATCTGCCAAAATATACTCCGTACCTTCAGGAATTTCCGACCCGAGTACGCCAGAAGAGTTGATTTTTTCCAAAAATGATTCCAAATCTGAATTATCGTGATTATCATCAATAATCTGAACAGATGTGGGAACCATTGAAAGATATTCAAATAGCCATTTTGTCAGTGGAGTTATATCCGATCTAAATCCGGAAATCGCGAAAGTTCTTCCTCTTACTCTGGATGAATCTCTGGATGCGATTAATTTTCCGTACACTTCTTTTCTTGTATCAGATATTTGATTTATGACAGGGTCTGCAGATACACCCATGAATTCGGATATTTTAACAAAGAAATTCAAAATACCATCAAATCCAATGGGCGATTCAGAAATCGACAGATATGGAATTCCGAATTTTGATTCATAATATTGGGATATTTGCGATCCCATCTCGGGACAAATCAAAATATTTTTTTCTGCATTGATTGAATTTTTTAAATCTGATATAGAAGAGCCTGCTCCGGGCATCGAAATAACATCGATTCCGATTAAATTCAGCATCTTCGTGATTTCGGATATTGCATATTTCCAATCTTTGCTCAGAATATTTGTTCCCAATAGATTCACGGTGTGTGGAATTGTTTCTTTCTTTTCGGGAGAAAGATGCTCTAAGACTCTGACAATCGTGGAATCCCAACCTTCTCCGAAATACTTTGAATACAATCCTGTATCCAGAGTCATAATTCTATCGGGGGAGACTCTTTTATTGATTATTCTATTGTAATCTTCTCCGATTAACGAAAAACCAGGAGATGTCAGGATTGCAATCAAAGCATCATCGTTTTTTTCAACGTCATCCAAAACCAATGCTAATTTGTCCATAGAACCGTAAATTGCATCCATTGTATCAAGTTCCGAACCGGGTATTCTTGACGATTGATCGTATGCATCCGCACTGAATTTCAGATGATCCAGAGGAACGGCACGGGGACAGGTTTTATTTGAAAAACATCTCACGCGTCTTTTACAACCGTTTGGTCCGTGAAGAACTACGCATGCATCGGATATTCCTTCGATTGCCATAGATGCACCCATAAAACCATCGGGATTAACATTCATTACCAATCACCGTCCAATCTCCATCCGTCCTTTATCGGAAGTTTGCTTGCCGCCAAAATATTGGATAGTAAATTTATTGATGCGTGATGTCCCAACCTATCGATACGCATGGAAACACACGGAACATCATCTCTTTGACCGTATTCATAAAGACCCAACATCATATCGATTTCATATTCGTTAACATAATCCCAGATTTTCTTTCTTTTGAAATCCCGGATTACGATTTGAGATTCTCCGTAAACTTTGATATCATCATCGTCCAGGTTTGGATATGCTATTACTATTTTTTTGGCATCTATTGATTTTAAAACATCAATCATCCAAAGACTCTCGCGCTCCGGTGGTAAAACTACCAAAAACGATTTTCCCGGAATTTCTTTTTTAGCTTTTTCGAAGATGATTTTGTACTCTTCTGTAATATCGCTTATGTATTTGCGGGCTATTTCTTCATTGTTAGTGAATTTTCCCATCTCTTTTATCCATTCCACGGTGGATTCGAATCCTTTTGGAATTTCCAATGGGAAGAATTTCAGACCTTTGCTCTCCATCTTCAGTTTCATTGCCTGATCGATTCTGCTATCGTTCAAAAGAATGTTTACATCGCTTTTTGATAGTGTTGTTGCATTCAAATCAATATTGTTAAAGAGCTTTTTTTCCAAATGGAATCCAAAAATTCCGAGCAAAATTTCAATATCTTTCTGGCACCAACCCCGATTACATGGATAAAATGAGCGATCCACTATGTTTACCGCACCATTCACACCGATTTCAGATATTTTTACCATATCGATTACAATATCGTAAACTTTTTTGTAAAGAGAAGTTATGTCTATGTCCATTTTTCCATCTGTTTTAATGAATTCTATATGAACATCCGGATGTTTTGAAGATAATTTTGAAACAATACGACGAACATCGTCACCGATCATTATCGACAAGCATGTCGTAAGAACAAAAATCGTCTTATGTCCCTTAGATATCAGATTGTAAATTTTCTTTTCCAACAAATCCGTGGCACCGAATGTCGCCGACATCGAATCGATATTTGTACAGTGTATGTTGTTGCCAATCTTTTTTTCAATCAACGGAGATACTCTGATTTCCTGCAGATTGTGATTGTTGTGCATCATATCTGCCATGTATCCGCAACTAGCAGGCCCATGGATTACAATCTGAGCATCTGAAATCTGAGATATGGCAAAAGATACAGACCTCATCGCACACTGTAAATTGTTTTTGCTTCCTATATGCAACCCACACGCGCCTTTCGGATATTCTGAATCGATTGGTAAAGGCTTATCGGCCATTATATTTGAAATACCATCTTCAGTCAAAGGATATGGTGTGTATAACTCCCCATTGCCGTTTTGCAAATCAGATATTATTTCTACGATTTTATTTATGGAAACAAATACAGGAGATGAAGAATCAGACAAAATGTCTGCGGACATATCGTTTTTTGCGATTTCCTGACTTCTTGGTATCGTGGCTATAATTGGAATACCTACCGCTTTGGAAAAACGAAGAGCCATAGAAGATTTACTATTGGGATCTTTCTTGTTTAGAATGAGTCCGCATACTTTTGGTGTATTTCCGTTCAGATTTACAATTCCTTTTAAGATGTTGTTTGCTGCATAAATCGCCATCATTTCTTCTGTGATGACTATAAAAATACCATCCGACACGTCTTTACGCATCGGAAGCCCAAATCCTCCGCATACAACATCTCCCAAGACATCATATATCATAATATCCGCACTTTTGTCATCAATTCCTTTTTTTCCGAGAAAATCCAACGCAGAGATGATTCCTCTTCCCGCGCATCCGAATCCGGGTTTTGGGCCTCCGACTTCAAAGCACATAACTCCGTTTTTATTTACTTTGTATACATCTTCTATCGAAGAATTATCATCTGTGTGAGATACTAGGTATTCAGTTATTGTATATGGATCTGCTCCGTTTAGAAGAAGTCTTGTGGAATCATGTTTCGGATCGCATCCTATGTGCACGACTTTGTATTCTTTGTCTGCTAAAAAAGATGAAACGTTGGAAGATACAGTTGATTTTCCAATTCCCCCTTTACCATAAAATGCGAATTTCATCTTAATTCTCCGACGATAACATTGGATGATACTTCCAATAATCTATATCAAAGTTTTGAAAAACCAAATTGAGTCGAACTACATTTTCTAAAAACAAAAGATTTAAATAGAACTGCAAACATATGTTGTGTTGTGAACCAATGGTTAACAACTGAGGAATAACATGGATAATCTCGATATGCTGCTTTCAATGATTGAAAATCCAACACGTAGAAGAATACTCGAAGCGTTGGTAAGAGAACCGCTATACCCCCTTCAGCTCTCCAAAGAATTAGGCATGAGCCAGCAAGCGATTATGAAAAATCTTAACGCACTGGAGAAGAACGGAATGGTGACCAGTTATCAAGAAAGCAGCTCGATTGGTCCCATGCGCACGGTGTATGAACCGTGCTCGGAATTTACCTTGGTGATCGACATGCGTAACGGCATGTTTACCGCCCGCGTTATCGAACCTTCGGGAGAATCTTTCGAAGAATCCGAATTCGCGGATCGGGAGGGATTGGAAGAAATCAAGAATTCAATATCCGAACTGGATAATAAAATCGAAGAAGTCGATAAAATACGCTTACAACTCGTACGTGAGCGTGAAAAACTCATTTCATCGGCAATGAGTGCAATATCCGAAAACGATAGGGCTCACAAATATTTGCTGTATGAACTCCTGAATAAACCAAATTCAACTGCAAAATCCATCTCCAGAGAGACAAATGTCAATGAAAATATTGTCATAGAGATGATGGAAGAAATAGATCGCGCGATAAAACGCGTATAAAGGTGATTTAAATGGCAACAAACAAAGCATTAAAAGTAGCCGAGCTCAAATCCGGCGAAACAGGAAGAGGCGTCGCCAGGATAGATCCGGAATTAATGGATATCTTTGGCCTCAAATCAGGCGACATAATTCAAATTGATGGTAATAAAAAGACGGTGGCAAAGGTTCTCAGAGGAGAATCCGAAGATGCCAACCGCGGAATCATACGCATAGATGGTTCAACAAGACGCAATGCGGGAACGGCGATTGACGAACGTGTAGATGTTAAGAAAATATCTGCAAAAGATGCTGCAAAGATTACATTCTCACCCACAGAACAACTTAGGCTGCAGGGTGGCGAAGATTATCTCAGGCAAACAATGGAGGGTCGCGTATTCGCAAAGGGAGATACGATTACTCTGAATGTTATGGGTAACAAAATAGACCTTGTTGTTACATCCTTTACTCCTTCCGCAGAAGCTATAATGATGGCTTCATCCACTGAGGTGAAAATATCCGACAAGCCTGTTTCTGGCTCAAGTGAAGTTCCAAAAGTATCGTATGATGACGTGGGAGGTTTAGGAGACGAAGTAAAGAAAATCAGAGAAATGATAGAACTTCCCCTTAGACATCCTGAACTCTTCAAAAGACTTGGTGTGGAAGCACCCAAGGGTGTTTTACTTCATGGGCCTCCGGGAACCGGTAAAACCATGCTTGCAAAAGCTGTTGCGGGAGAAACCAGCAGTAATTTCATTTCCATCGGCGGACCTGAAATTATGAGTAAATTCTATGGAGAATCCGAAGGAAAACTCAGAGAAATATTCAAAGATGCAGAAGAAAACGCACCCAGTATCATATTCATCGATGAAATCGATTCAATTGCACCGAAACGTGATGAAGTTGCAGGAGAAGAGGAAAGACGTATTGTTGCTCAGCTCCTGGCACTCATGGATGGTTTAAATTCCAGAGGAAAAGTCGTAGTCATAGGTGCAACAAACCGTCCCAATGCAATTGATGAAGCTCTTAGAAGACCGGGAAGATTTGATCGTGAAATCGAAATAAGTATCCCCGACAGAAACGGACGTTTCGAAATCCTTCAGATTCATACACGCGGTATGCCTTTGGGAGAAGATGTGGATCTTGAGAAACTTGCAGACAAAACACATGGTTATGCCGGTGCAGATATCTCTGCTCTTGCGAAAGAAGCTGCCATGGCTGCACTCAGACGCATACTTCCCGATGTTGATCTCGAAGCAGATGAAATTCCGGTAGAAGTTCTGAATAGAATTCAGGTTACAAAGGATGATTTTCGTTCAGCTCTGAAAGATATGCAGCCCTCGACAATGAGAGAAGTCCTTATCGAAAAACCCAATGTAAAATGGGATGAAATCGGTGCTTTAGAAAATGCAAAACAGGAACTCAAAGAAGCGGTAGAATGGCCTTTGAAGTATAGCAAAGTATTCGAACACATGAATGCCAAGCCTCCAAAAGGAATATTGCTCTATGGACCCCCTGGAACCGGTAAAACCATGCTTGCAAAAGCTGTTGCAACAGAATCTGAGGCGAATTTCATAGCTGTTAAAGGGCCCGAATTCCTCAACAAATGGGTTGGAGAATCTGAAAAGGCAGCAAGGGAAACTTTCAGAAAAGCAAGATTGGCATCACCTTGTGTCATTTTCATGGATGAAATCGATTCGATTGCACCACAGAGAGGCATGGGTGGAGACAGTAACGTTACAGAAAGGGTAATTTCACAAATGCTTACGGAAATGGATGGTTTGGAAGCTCTCAACGATGTTGTTGTGATTGCTGCTACGAATAGACCCGACATCATGGATCCTGCACTCCTTAGACCCGGAAGATTCGATAAAAGTATCTTTATCGGACCCCCAGACGTGGAATCTAGAAAATCCATATTCGAAATTCATACCAAAGAGAAACCTTTGGATGAAAATGTAGATTTGGGAGTTCTTGCAGAACTTACCGAAGGATGTACCGGTGCAGAAATTGCAGCCATCTGTAATGAAGCTGTAATGGCGGCGGTTAGAAAACTGGTTTCTTCAGGAAACGTACCTACCGAAGAAGAACTTGCAAAATGCAAGGTTACGCAAGAAGACTTCGTAAAAGCTGCAGAAAAAATAGGTCCTGCGGCAAGAGAAGAACTTAAAAGATACAAATATGGAAAAAATCAAAATGAAGAGGTGATAGAATGAATACAGATATCTGGGACTCTTTCTTCGGAGACATAAACGGATTCAATCAAAGAATCGAAAACATGTTCTCTGAATTCAATAATCCCAATGTAAGAACGTATGGATACACAACATATTGTGGTCCTGACGGTGTACCTCACAAACACGAGTTCGGAAACATGGCAACCCCTTCGATCCCAAACGGAGCAAGGGAACCTCTAATAGATGTTTCAAAAGATGGAGATATTGTTAGAGTTGTGGTTGAACTTCCGGGTGTAAAAAAAGAAGATATCAGATTAGAATCTTCTGATGGAACTCTCTCTGTTTCCGTAGATACAGAGTCCAAAAAGTTCTCCAAGGATTTGGCTTTGCCCTGTAAAATCCTCCCAGACAGTGCTCACGCAGAGTACAATAATGGAATATTGGAGGTTACTTTGAACGCAGAAAAATCTGCATCCAATAAAAAAACCATCAGCATTGCATGAATAATTTGACTAAAAAGCCGGCCGTATTCTTTACGGCCGGCCCAAAACCAAACGAAAACATATTAGACACAAAAACACTGTACCTATAATATGAGCAGAGAAGAGCTTATCAATACCACTCGGGCAATATTGGCCAAAGCGGGTTACGACATCTCAGCCGTGCTGAATATACGCAGCATATGCTTTGACGTTGTCGGGAGAAAAGACGATAAGCTTCTGATCATAAAAATTCTGAGTAACATTGATGCATTTTCTAGAGAAAACGCAGAAGAATTGAAAGTACTGGCTGAAATATTGAAAGCCAGTCCAATTCTTATCGGAGAAAGATCTAGTTCAGGAGGATTAGAACCTGGCATTGTATACTCCAGATTCAATATTCCAATAATTTCTAATGAAACTCTTGCAGACCATTTGTTGGAAGAGGTTCCTCCTTTTATTTTCGCGGCACCCGGTGGACTCTATGTAAAACTGGATGGCGATTTATTGAAATCGATACGTGAAGACAGAGGAATCAGTCTTAGTGTTCTTGCAGAAACCGCAGGAGTTTCTAGACGTACAATTCAGATGTACGAAACAGGCATGGGTGCAATGATTGACGCTGCTATGGCTCTTGAAGAATATCTCGACGCCCCCATTATCGAAGCTATGGATCCGTTCAGATACCAAAGTGAAGATAAAAGCAAAGAATATGAGATCAAAAAAGATAAACCTACAGATTCTGTTCCGATTAACAACCTTTTAGGTCTTGGATTCTCGGTTGTTCCGGTTACACGCAGTCCTTTTGAAGCACTTACAGTCAATAACAAAATGGTTTTGCTTACCGGACTTGGAAATGACGATGACAAAGTTGTTCAAAAAGCAATTATTGCATCTGAAATTTCAAGAGTAGCACAAAAACATTCAGTGATTATCGTGGAAAAAAAGCATAATCACGACAATATCAAATCCACCGCAGTTATCTCCAACGAAGAACTTGACAAAATGGATGATGAAGATGAACTTACAGAACTTGTTATTGAAAGGAGCGGTTTCTTGTGAGACAAATCAAAATTGGAGAATGTGAAATAACGATTCTTCCGATAGTGAAAGGATTAATTTCTGAAACCGACAAAATACGCGAAGCTTTCAACGATTCATACGATGCATATGCAATAGCACTTGGAATGGAAGAAGTCGAAGCCCTGAAAGAACGAGAGAACCTCCCGCAAGTATTCGAACCCGTTGATTTAGATTTGGTATATACTGAAAAATTATCGGCATTCGGAGATATTGGAATGCCCGATCCTGCTTTCTCCGAATTCGTGGATTTGTGCAAAGAGAACTCAAAATACATCTTCCCTCTTGATATGAATGATACGATTTTTTCGAATGTCTATTGCGAAAAAGTAAATACTTTTGATTTTATAAAAGAGAGAAGTTTGGCAAAAAAAGCATATCGTGCAAAAATTACGTCCACGGATCCAACCTCTTTCGCCATGGAATGGGATGCGATCGTAAACAAAATCAAAGGGTATGCTCAGATTTCCAAAGAACGTGAGAAATATATGGCGGAACAGCTTAAAATTACGGCAAAATACAAAAAAAGTATTTTTGCGGTGATTGAAGTAGAAAGAGTTGATGGAATTCTTTCATACTTGGAGAATTAAAATGTCTTGCCCAAGGTGCCTCGAATCACAAAAAAACGGATATGAATTCTGCCCGTACTGCGGATCAAAAATAGAATGTGAAAATGTTTCAATACGTGAGAAATATAAGCACGTAGCATTTGTTTTCGGATTGGCAGCGACATTTATCGCAGGAATATGGGCGCTTGTTGATGTTTCTATTCTTGGAATAATGTTTGGAAACATATTCTCAACAATCTATGGTGTTACATACACATTCATAATTTTAATTCCGGATCCGTATCCAATCTTCAAAATTACAGGCATAGCACTTCAGGTATACTTTGTTTTGATTTCAATCGGTGTTGTTGCTTGCGTGCTCACAACATTATTCAAAACATATTCGAAAATCAAAAATGATCACAGTTCGGAATCTATCAAGAAAACACCACTCTTTGATGTTGCGTGCCTTTTTGCAGTCAACATCCTTTTTTCTTTTGTTATGTCGATAATCATATTGATTAATGGCATAGAGATTACGCCTCCCTCCGAACCTGACAATAATATAATGGCGTTTTTGCTTCTTAATGCTTCAATATATGAAGAAATTCTGACTTCTGTACTTCTTATTGGATTACCAATGATGATTATTCTCGGAATTACCCGTAAAAACGAACAACCCCTTTGGAAATATTTGTTCGGGGGCTTTGATATTACGCCTTTGGCTTTCGTTTTCATCATCATATCGACACTCATATTTTCGTGGGGACATGTGGAAGGTTGGGGTATAGCCAAATTTCCGCTTGTACTCGTCGGCGGAATAATTATGAAATATCTCTTCGTAAAACACGGACTGTTTGCTGTGGTTACATTCCACTTTTTAACGGATTTTATCCAAGGTTTGGATTGGGTCCTGCCCGGCGGCCTTGTATTATCCGGCATACTTATGATCGTACTTTCGATGATGGGAGCTGTTATAGTGCCCCTGTTCATAAAATACGGAGTAGATTATCTGAAAGTACTCGGAAAAAAAGATTTCTTCAGCGGAGAACTCAAAGATTCTGAATAATATCTCTCAGTCTTTCCTGAGATTCAACCGCAGAAGGAAGGTCTTTTGATTCTATGATAAGATTTCCACCATATCCCCTGAGTTTTTTAAGAACATCCGAAAAATCGATTGACCCATCTCCGATTGTCATGTGTGAATCAAAATCACCATCGTTATCGTGAATATGGATATTTGTGATTCTATTTCCGAATGTTTCAATCATCTCGTCGATTTGATTTGTAGTATTTGCGTGACCGATATCAAAACAAACACCCAATGAAGTACCATCAACGATTTCTGCGAGTTGTGCCGCTTCACGGCCAAGCATAAATTTCATATTGGGCATATTTTCAACAGCAACACGTATCCCAAAATCCTGTGCAGCGCGTTCTATTGACCTCATAGACTTTTTTGCCTGCCTTACAGCTTTATCTTCCTGCCCCGGAATTGATAATGAACTCAGACCTGGATGAATTGTGATCATCTTAACACCCACAAGTGCCATATTCTCCATTGTTGCCATTATTTCAAGAACGGAAGCTTCTCTCATTCTTTCGCTGAGTGCCGCAACATTTGTCTCGCTTATTGGAGAGTGAACAGAGTATGAAAGATTGTATGAATCTTTAAGAATCATAAGTCTAGCACTAATCAATGCAAGATCATGTTCTGCCTCTCCGAAAATTTCCCAATGTTTGAAGTGTTTGGAAATTACTGCAATGGTTTCTTCAAGGTTTTGTGCACTGAATGCGGTAGACGAAACTCCGATCATATTCTAACCTCTTCGCCGTCTACTGTTTTTGGTGCGACGGTTTCGATTAAAGCTTCGATGTTGTCATCTTCTACAATAACACGAATGGAACCGAGAACTGTTTTTTCTTCTGTGAAGGAGATTTTACCTGTTGTTGCCACTTGTTTATTGATAAAAAATACAGTCTTATCCGGAGAGGATCCTCTAAGCATTATGGATCTTGTACTGTCAAGTATTTTCTGTTTGCGAATCATGTTTGAAAAAGTATTCAGATTATCGTATGTACCTTCTAAACCTTTGTCGGTAGATTCTAAAATGATATCCGGGAATATCTTCATTATTGCGGCAGATACTTTCTCTTCAACTTCGCTCGGATAAACCGGGCATGAAACCTTCACAACAGTCATAATAATGTGAAAGATTGGAATGTATAAAACCTTGACCCGAATAATTTTAATTTTAAGAATCTCGATTGTCAAAAGGTTTAAAGGTCTGCGCTTATCTCTGTGATTATGAAGTCCGAAGTGCTCAGTATCGCAGCAAGGAAACAGGTCTTTTTCTCGCCCGATGCATTAGAAGTCATAATGTCCGCTTCGGAACCGATTTCATTTACAAATACGGTCCTTTCCGCTCTTTCCAAAAACTCAATGTTTGTTACAAAGGAAGATGTGATGAATTGTGTTGCGGGAGATGCCGTAATTTTTGAATCCGCCAAAACAATTAAACCCCGTAACAAAAGAAATAGTGATCTTTCTGTTCTTCATGAAACGGATGTCACGGGACAATCTCTTTGTGAAGGAACAATTGAGGATTTTGCCAGATTCTTCCAAAGTAGATATGATACAATCAAAAAACTTATTGAAAAAAGAAGAGATTTTGGTATTTCTATGCCAATAGAACGTGCAAAACGTTTAGACAGAGAAGTAAAAGTCATTGGAATTGTCAGCGAAAAAACTACGACGAAGAATGGCCATGTTATAATAAATATTGAAGACCCCAGCGACAATTGGAAAGTCTTTATTCCAAAGGATTCCCCCAATATAAATGAAATTGTCGTAACAGATGAGGTTGTTGGTTTTGCAGGAAAACCCACCCAAAGCCGTGAAATGTTGATGGTGGAAACAATCTACAGGCCCGACGTTCCTAAAAGTAACAAATGGGAGCTTAGCGACACCGATTCAAAGATTGCATTCCTTTCGGATGTTCATGTTGGAAGTCATACATTCCTTCAAAGTAATTGGGATCGTATGATTAAATGGCTCAAAGAAAATGCATATGATGATGAAATAAACTACATCGTATTTCCAGGAGATGTTGTAGACGGAATTGGGGTTTTCCCCGATCAACAAAAAGAACTTGATGTTACAGATATCTACAAACAATACGAATTATTGGGAGATTATCTCAAAGAAATCCCAGACCATATCAAAATGGTTGTTCACCCCGGAAATCACGACGCAGCTCGTCCGGCTGAGCCTCAGCCTGCATTGGCAAAAGTATTCACAGAATCTTTTGATTCCAACATAATGATTACAGGAAATCCTGTGTATCTGAATGTAGAAGGTCGCAAAGTCCTCACATACCACGGAAAGAGTATTGACGATTGGATTGCGGGTGTTCAACAACTTACATATGATGATCCTTTAGCTGTTATGAAAGAGATGACCGTTAGACGCCATCTTGCGCCGATTTATGGCCAAAGAACTGCATTAGCTCCCGAGAAAAAAGACTACATGATTATGGAACAGGTTCCAGACATCTTTGTATCAGGTCACGTTCATGGAGCAGGTGTTATGGAATACCATGGTGTAAAAATGATTAATGCCTCCACCTGGCAATCTCAGACGGACTATCAAAAAATGCATAATTTTAATCCCGAACCTGGAATCATGCCAATTGTAAATCTTGGTACGGGTCGCATAGAAATGAGATCATTCATGTGATTTTTTTGATAACAGCGATATAAATTTGTCTGCTTTTTCATATTCTGGTTTTGTTGCCAAACTAACCGAAACATAAATCAAAAGTGATAATCCGATTCCGATTAACACCTGGGATACGGATTGCGGTTCCCAAAAGGTATAAAGATTGATTCCAAGAGAAACCAGGAGATTATAACCACAATAAATCAATCCAAAGATCATTGAAGCCATTGCGCCTTTTCCATTTCCTCTGCGCCAAACAAATCCTAAAGCCAAAGGAACCAAAACTCCTGTTGTAATAACATCTGATGCCACCCAAGTCACTTGCAAAAATGATGTTGTTGATAATGAAATCCCCAAAGCGATGAGTGTAACAATCAGTGTTGCAATCCTACACGCATTCAGAGAGGGTTCTGATCCGTCTTTCGTCTTATACATATCCATTATCAATGTCATAGACCCAGTATTGATTAAAGAGTCCATTGTAGACATTATAGCTGCGCTTATTCCAACAAATACTAATGCTCCCAACAATGGTGGTAAAAAATCAACAATTATTGCGGGCACGATTCCACCGGTGGGAAGTTCAGAATACAAAACTATCCCAGCCATTCCTGTGAAAACAACGATAAGATACAGTGGAATATATGCTGCAAAACTCATGACTGACATTTTTCTAGCATCTTTTACATTGCGTGTAGCGGATATTCTCTGCCAAACATTAGCTTGAATAGCCCACGCACAACCAAACGTTATGACATATGGCAAGTATTTTTCAGCTCCAGAGAAAAAATTAGTAAAGTCAACCTTTCCAGATTCTGCTGCAACGATGGCGATATTTTCAAATCCTCCTGCATTAACAATTGCACAGACAAATACGATTAATGCTGAAAGACCCAGTAAGAAAAATTGAAAAATATCTGTGGATACAACCCCTCTAAAACCTCCTAAAACCGAGTATATCAAAACAATAACAGTTCCTAAAAGAACTGAAACCTCATAACCCAATCCCAAGTATCCTTTGAAAAATAAACCAATTCCCACCATTTGTGATGCGGCGGAAATCGTCATAAATAAAAGAATCATAACAGCCAAAACTTTTGCCGTTTCTTTGGAATACCTCGATTCAAGCATCTTACCTTGAGTAAAATATCCAATTCTGCGAATTCCCTTAGAACAAACAATCAAAATTGCAGTACTGAGGAGAACTGGGACTCCGTAATACCAAAAAGCTCCCAGCCCATCTTCAAATGCCAAATTAGCAGTATCCAATGCTGAACCTGCGCCCCACCATGATGCGATAAATGTAAGAGAAAGCGCCCAAAATGGCAGAGATCTGCGTGCAAAGAAATAATCTTCCATGTCGGAACTACGTTCCTTTCTGTAGGAAAATATCAACAACCCTGCGAAATAAATCAACAGTGCAACCATTGACAATGTTTGTAATGTTAAATCCACATAGAGATAACGCCGTTATCTGATATAATAAAGATGGAAAAATAAATGATTCTCCCGTGAACGATGTTCACAGGAGAACCAAAATAAATTTTGGTTAAAAAGTTTAGATTCTAGATGCGAGCAACACATAGATTATGATGAATGCCCCGAGTACAAGCATAGAGTACGCTGAAATCCAGATGATTTTGAAAATCAAAGCGATCTTTTTGGGATCTTCTTTGATTTCTTCCCAGCGTTGCTCTAAAGACTTCACTCTGTAGCCTCACCTTTCTTCTTGAGGTGCTTGAGACGGGTTGTGTTCTCTCTGTCCATCTCTTCGAGACGGAATTTGACGAACGCTTCAGACTCTTTGAGGTTAGGGATTATCCTAAACTCAAGAGCGTTTACCCTTCTCTTGGTCTTCTCGATTTCATCGAGGAGTTTCTTCATGGTGGTTTCGATTTCTGCTGCACGGATAAGCGTGTCGAGAAGTTTCTCGAATGCTTTGGCTGCTTCTTCGATGTATACGGATGTGGAAACCACACCGTATCCTTTGTCCAGAATGTTCGTGTGAACAGGTTCTGCTTCCACCTTGGGGACCATCATACCCATGATACTTTTGCTTCCCACTGTAACCTGAGGATCGGAGTTGACTGCGTATGCTGCACTTTTTACAGCGATTTCGCCTTCGACTGCCCTTGCGATGGTGATTTTTGTCATTGCAGACTCGTAGTCTGATGTGACTCCTTCACGCATCTTCCTTGCTTTCTCCATGACTTCAAAGAATTCGATGATGAGACCATCTCTCTTCATCTTCATGATCTTGTAACCGCTCTGGGTCAGTTTGATCTTTCTTTTCAGTTCAAGAAGAACGGAACGGGTGGGTGTGATATCTTGGGTGGACATGTCACTCACTTCTTGAGGTACTTCTCGATGTACTTACGGTCAATCCTTGTGATCTGATCGATATCAAGTTCTGCAACGATTTCCCATGCGATATCGAGCGTCTGCTCGATCGAACGGTCTTCTTCAGATCCCTGACGTACGATGCGGTCTTCAAAGAGATCTGCAAAGTCCAAGAGTTTTCTGTCTTTTGCGGACAAAGAATCTTTACCGACGATAGCAACGAGACCACGAAGATCCTTACCTTCTGCATATGCTGCATAAAGCTGATCGGATACTCCCTTGTGATCGTCACGTGTCTTGCCTTCTCCGGTTCCTCCACCCATCAATCTGCTGAGTGATGAGGAAACGTTGATTGGCGGGTAAATACCGGCACGGTGAAGTTCCCTGGACATAACGATCTGACCTTCGGTGATGTATCCAGAAAGATCAGGAATCGGGTGAGTAATATCGTCACCGGGCATAGAGAGAATCGGAATCTGTGTGATTGATCCTTTCTTTCCCTTGATTCTGCCTGCACGCTCGTAGAGCTGTGCAAGATCTGTGTACATGTAACCGGGGTAACCGCGCCTACCGGGCACTTCTTCTCTTGCTGCACCGACCTGACGGAGTGCTTCACAATAGTTGGTAACATCAGTCATGATAACAAGAACCTGCATACCGAGTTCGAATGCCATATATTCCGCGGTTGTGAGACCGAGACGGGGTGTGACAATACGCTCAACTGCAGGGTCGTCTGCAAGGTTCAAGAAAACCACTGCATTTTTCAATGCGCCGGTTCTTTCGAATTCTTTCATGAACATCTGTTTCTCTTCGTTTGTGATACCCATTGCGACGAACACTACTGCGAATTCTTCATTCTCACCGCGGACTTTTGCCTGCCTTGCGATCTGAAGTGCAAGTTCGTTGTGGGGAAGACCTGATCCAGAGAAGATCGGGAGTTTCTGACCCCTAACGAGTGTGTTCATACCGTCAATAGTAGAGATACCTGTCTGAATAAAATCTGAAGGGTTGTCTCTTGCCCAAGGGTTGATAGCTGCACCAACGGTGTCGAGCTTCTTCTCGGGGGTTATTTCGGGTCCGCCATCCAAAGGTGCTCCAGCTCCGGAAAGAACTCTACCGAGCATGTCTTTGGAAACAGGCATTTTCATAGTTTCACCGAGGAAACGTACTGCTGCGCCTGTATCGATACCTGAGGTTCCTTCGAAAATCTGAACGACAACGAGGTCATCAGAGGAATCGAGAACCTGTCCTCTCTTCATTGTACCGTCTGCGAGCTTAACACTTACCAATTCCTGGTATCCGATAGGCTCGGTTTTCTTAACGAAGACGAGAGGTCCCGCAATCTGCGAGATGGTTTTGTACTCTTTTGATACTGTAACCATTAAATCACACTCCAAGTTCTGCGAACTGTTTGTCCATGTCTGCATCTACGCCTTTCAACTCGTCATCTACAGCTTCTTCGTATTTTGCCTGCTGGAATCTCTGCCTGACGGGGAGGTATGCAATCTTAGAGACTGGTGCACCTGCGTCAAGAGCTTTGTTTGCAAGGTCCGAGAATTTCTTGATGAGCCTGAGCATCATGTACTGCCTTTCAATGGGGCAGTATGTGTCAACAGGGTGGTATGCGTTCTGCTGAAGGAAGATTTCCCTAATCATCTTGGAGACTTCGAGTGAAATCTTCTGTTCATCGGGGAGAGCATCGGAACCGACCATCTGGACGATTTCCTGAAGTTCTGCTTCTTTCTGCATGGTGAGCATTGCCCATTCTTTGAGTGCAGGGAATTCAGCTGCAACATTGTCAGCGTACCATCCTTTGAGCTGTTTGTCATACATGGAGTATGAAGTCAACCAGTTGATGGTAGGGAAGTGCCTTCTCTCCCTGAGTTTTGTGTCGAGTGCCCAGAACACACGTACGATACGAAGGGTGTTCTGTGTAACGGGTTCGGACAAGTCTCCACCAGGAGGTGAAACTGCACCGATAACGGAAATAGATCCGTCTTCTCCGCACAATGTCTTTGCACGGCATGCACGCTCGTAGAATTCTGAGAGCCTACCTGCAAGGTATGCAGGGTAACCTTCCTCACCAGGCATTTCTTCAAGCCTGGAGGAAATTTCTCTCATTGCTTCTGCCCATCTTGATGTGGAGTCGGCCATGAGTGAAACGTTGTATCCCATATCTCTGAAGTATTCTGCAATTGTCATACCAGTGTAAACTGATGCTTCTCTTGCTGCTACAGGCATATTGGATGTGTTTGCAATCAAAATTGTTCTGTTCATAAGGGACTGGCCAGTCTTAGGATCTTCGAGTTCAGGGAACTCTGTAAGAACTTCAGTCATCTCGTTACCGCGTTCACCGCATCCGATATAGACGACGATTTCTGCGTCTGAGTGTTTAGCCAACTGCTGCTGTGTAACAGTTTTTCCAGTACCGAATGCACCGGGAATAGCTGCTGCACCGCCCTTTGCGAGGGGGAACATTGTATCCAAAACCCTCTGTCCTGTAATGAGAGGTATATCAGGCTGATATTTCTCCATAACAGGCCTGGGCATACGAACGGGCCAGTACTGCATCATCTGAACGTTCTGTCCATCAATTGTTGCAATGTCTTCTTCGACTGTGAAGGATCCAGATTTGATATCTGTGACTTTACCGCCGATTGTGGGGGGTGCCATGATCTTGTGGAGCATGGTTCCTTCCATAACTGTACCGAGTGTCTGTCCAGGAAGAACTTCGTCTCCCACTTTCACGCTGGGAGTGAACTCCCATTTTGCACTCCTGTCAAGTCCAGGTGCGGACACACCACGGAGAATGTAATCTCCCATTTTATCCCTGAGAACAGGAAGAGGCCTCTGAATACCGTCATAAACGGATTTAAGGAGACCGGGGCCGAGTTCTACTGCAAGGGGACGTCCGGTGTTTGTAACCGGCTCTCCGGGTTTGATGCCGGAGGTGTCTTCGTAAACCTGGATGATAGAGTATTCGCCGACAATCTTAATGACTTCGCCCATCAGCTGCTCGTTACCAACGTGTACGACATCGTACATTTTGGGTGAGACACCGACGGCGGTCACGACTGGACCGGCGACTCTGTAAATTACACCTTCTGCTTTTGTGCTCATTTATTCATCCTCTGTCTTGTATAAATCTACGCCAATCGCTCTTTTGACCTTCTCACGAAGATCGCTTTCGTCTCCACCGACGGGAACGACGACGGGATGGATGGAATCCATCACTTTGTTTCTGATGTTTTGTGGAAGAACATCGAGGTCTTTTGCATCAACTGCAAGAATTCCTATGTCCGAGTCATCCATTGCTTTCAGGAGTGTTGCCTGATAGTCTTCGCTGGTTGCGACGAATACACGTCTGATTCCTGCGAGTCTGAATCCAAGTACAAACTCTTCGTTTCCTATAACTCCTATCTGCATCAAATCACCAGTAGTCCTTTGATGATGTCTCTGTCGAGACCGCTTTCGATTCCTCTTGCGATAATTCTGATGTTAGCGACTTCTTTTTCTTTGTGAATCATGAAATCGATGACGGGAATGACCGACAAGGGGGAACTGTGCGAAAGTTTCTTCGACATGTTCATTTCGTAGTTTTTAATACCGACCACAATGTCTTTGAGAGTGTTGCCGTTGCAAGTCTCTAACGCATCTTTAATGTAATCATACATGTCAAGCTGGGTCATGTCATTGCTCATTGCCTGAATTGTTTCGGCATTGGCAAGCTGTGTGGCCAGTTTTTTATCAATCTGTTTTCCTCCGGGGATGACGTACTTCAAGACATCCTCACCGTTGATTCCTTCTACCTTAAGTTTCAGAATGGTCTTGAGATTGACAATATCTATTGTTCTCCTGACGTAATCCTGGAAAAGGCGTTTGGGAACCGACGACGGATCTATGCTCTCGAGAAGTCTACCGTAGTAATACTTATCAAAGTAGTCCTCAACACCTGCAAGGTTATCTGCATCTTTAACGGATGCAAGAACGTCTGCAGGAACCGGTATTGAAACCATCTTTCCAAATTCGATGACAGAGTCTTCGATTGAATCGATGGAAATAAGCTTCTCAAGCGCATCGGTATCGATACGTCCGGCTGGTACAAGATCTTCTCTAATACCCTCGGCATCGAGACCGAAAGATTTACCGCGCAAAATTACCTTGAGGTTCCAGTTATCCCATTTGTGAAGATATGCTTCAACCATGTCGTAGAGCTCTCCCTCGGATGCCTGAAGAATACTGTTGAAAACATTTGCCATACTTTTGTATGTTGCATGTTCAACGAGGTCGATACCTCCGATTCTGCCTGCAAGCTCGGTCATCTCTTTCTGGTATCCGGTTTCACTGATAAAACGAGATATTTCAGGAACACTCATCATGAGCATCTTGGAATAATCTTCTTCTCTTAGGAGAAGTGATTTTTTCGCTTTGACTCTCGCTACAGTATACGCGTAATTTCCTTTCTTTCCGCTGCGCCTGAACACGTTTTTCACCCGAAGAGGATATCGGACAATGCTTTGATCTCTTGATCCCATACGGTCTGAAGGAGTGTCGAGTACTGCATGTCGACTTCAATTGTGCCATCTTCACTCTGAAGAATGAGGCCACCTTTGATAGTCGCGTCTGTTTTGACGGATGCAACACCGAGATCGTTTGCCGAAAATCCATCATTATCGGACATAAGTGCGATAGGTTTGGATATGACGCCATCAACGGATTTTACCATGAGCTTGTACTGCGCGAGCTTTGTTTCTGCGGGCGCGGATTCAAGTTTGGCAAGAGTCTCATTGAAAGCTTTGGCAAGGATTTCCTTCTTTTTGGCCAAAACAATCTTTTTGCTCTCAAGCTCTGCGCTGGAGAGTTCCTGACGGTTAAGGCGCTCGATGGATTCTGCGAGTTTCTTGTCCTCTTTTTCTTTCAACCCAGAAATTGTAGCTGCTGCCTCATCTTCGATCTTCTTGATCGCTGCATCTCTTTCGGCATTGATTGCCTTAACTGATGCATCGGCGGATGCTACAATGTCCTTCGTTACGCTGTCTAATGCCATTGGAATGGCCTCACATAGTGGGCGCTACGAAGATACCGAGAATAGCGATAACGAGACCGAAGATAACGATTGTTTCAGGAAGAACCATGAAAATCATTGCTTTTCCGAAAAGGCTCTGGTCTTCGGTGATTGCGCCAACTGCTGCTGCACCGACATCTTTCTCTGCCATACCTGCTCCGAGACCTGTAAGTCCAACTGCAAGTCCTGCTCCAACTACAATCAATCCCATACCTGTGCTAATATCTGCCATTTTTATACCTCTGTTATAGATTTTTCATTAATAGGTTTTGTTTGTTTGCGTTTTACCGCGAGTGGTGAGAACAAATCTCCTCCACCCTCGAAGAACTTTGACATAAGTTCGACGTACTGCAACCTTAATCCGTGCAGACCTGCCGAAAGAATAGCCAGAGTCCAAATCATAAGATGTCCAAATGCAAAAATAACGAAACCGAGGATAATTCCGATCGCTCCGTCTATCATGCCCGGAAGCATGAGAATAGCCATGTAGTTGAAAGCCAACGCCATGCCTGCTTTAGACATTCCGATTGCTGCAAGACGAGTGTAAGAAAGAATGTTTCCTACGATACCTGGAAGTTCCAGGATTGCCTGCATTTTTTCTGTTTTGAAGTTTATTACAATACCTGCGATAAGGGTTACTGCACCGATAATTGTCATGTACATCAATGTACCTTCAATAGGTGCATTCTTGAACAAAATTTCTGTGAGTGCCCAACAGACGATAACCATACCGATGAAGGTAATGATCCATCCGCCCTTGTGCCAGAATGCATCTTTTGCTCCGTGCTGCATCTTCACATTGATGAAGGCGCAAACGTATCCGATCAAAAGGTGAACGATTCCGACATATACGCTAAGTTTCAAAAGGAAGGTAACTTCACTGAGTTTACCGACTCCTCCGACATGTCCTGTCGCAATTAATCCGAACTGTCCGGTAAGCTGGTTAAACCACTCTGGCATAGTTACGCAGAGAAGCTGTTCCCATGAAACCGTTGTTGCGGAAGCGTGCAATCCAGTCGCGAAGTGCATTCCCAACATTTCTCCAAAGAAGAAGAAACCGAAAATGAATGCCCAAATACCGCCGAAGAAAAGAACGGTTGCGATTGCGCGCCAATCTTTGTTCTTAGCGATTTTAAGACCGTATGCACCTAAAATGATGAAGGGTATTGCGTATCCAACATCTCCGACCATGAATCCGAAAAATAAGGGAAGGAAAATACCGATGAGAATCGAAGGATCGATTTCCTGATATTTGGGTACTGAAACCAATTTGGTTGGGTACTCGTATAACTTTCCATAATTTGTGTTGTCCATTTTGGACGGAGCTGTTTTGAATCTGTCCTCGGCCTTTTCCTCTTCGTGGAGGTTGCGACCGCGTGCTTCTTCGATTTCGACGTATGCGTTTCCGTTCATTGCTTTTTCGATGTCGTTTTTGACGACTTCGGCTTTAGCAGTGGGAACCCATGCATCAATTACGAAGGAATATTCGCTCGTTGCAACTTTCAAAGGAAGACTTCCCTGTTCAACAGAGATTGCCAAATCCTCTTCTGATGCTCTGAGGAATGATTTGTGCTTCTCGCGAAGCGCTTCGATGTCTGTGCCAACTTTTTCAAGACTGGCTTCGAGTGCAACGAGTTCTTCTTCTGCTGCTTTAAGAGCAACTTCAGGAGATCCTTTGCCTTCGGGCACCGAGATCTCAGTAAATCCACAGTCTGCAAGAATGCTTGCAACTTTGTCTTTTTCTGATGTTTTGACGAAAACCGCAACGACGCCGTCCTGTTTTTTGTCAATAGAGACAAAAGATTCGAGATCGGCGATGGTTTTCAAACCCTCGGAAGGGTCCGCCTTAACGGATCCAACGAAAGAAACGATTGATTTGTAACCGTCATACAGTTCCAAATCGACCGGTACTTTTGAAAGAAGAGTAAGGTCTTTAATTTTGTTTTTTAAATCGGTTATGCTCTGATTGATCCCATTCCGTTTGTCGAGCGTGGCAAAGACCTCGCTCTCCACGGATTCGACGCTTCCAGATGAAATCTGGGCTTTGATCTCGTTTGCGGGAATAATAGGAGCTTTGGTATGTTTGTTAATACCAAGTTCCTTTTCCATCGCCCTTGCCTTAAGCAACCTTTCGGATGCCTGAGATGTATAAGGACGGGATTCCCCGATTGCAAAACCTTCGTCTGCGCCGGTGGTATGATCGATCAGGTGGACGGCTTCCACGCTGTACAAAGCATCAATTGCTTCATCCATGCGGGACCTTGTGCCCACTATCACAATCCTACTCATCGACTCAGGAAGCGACATTTAGGGTCCTCTCAAATTCCTGAGTTAGGTGTTCAACAACTACCTGAATTCTAGAATCAGATTTAGACTCAAGGTCTGCAGCCTGTGAAGTACCCTCTGAGAGAATAGCTTCACGTTTAACATCCAACGCAGCCTGCTCTTTCGAGATGTTGGCTTCGTAAGACTCGTTCTGTTTGACTTCTGCGTCCTGTATCTGCTTCACAGAATCCCTGCGAGCATTAGCGATGGCGTCTTTCTTATCTGCTTCAGCCTTAACGACTTTAGCATCAGCTTCTGCCTCCGCTTTTTTTATTTCCATGAGTATGTCAGTTCGGCTCAATTTACACTCCCCGACTAAGTTCGGTTCTCGTATTGATTGAACATACTTAAACTTGTACCCATAATGCGCTTACTTATAATTAAGAGAAATAAAATGATTAGAGCACGACTTTAATCTTCGACGTATTTACGAAGAATAATTTTTGTTTCCGCGAACAAATCTTTGGATAAATCATCAGCATATCCTTCTTCATAAACCACTTCTTCAATACCTGCATTTATCAAAATTTTAGCGCACATAGAACAGGGATATGTTGTTGTGTAAATTGTTGCACCTTTGATACTTATTCCAAAATAAGCAGCCTGTGCGACAGCATTCTGTTCAGCATGAACACCTCTGCATAATTCATGGCGTGTTCCAGAAGGAATTTTCATCTGATCTCTAATACAACCCAAATCTTCACAGTGTTTAGTACCTCTTGGAGATCCGTTATATCCTGTGGCCATGACCCTTTTATCTTTAACAACAACCGCTCCAACTTTTCTGCGAATACACGTAGAACGAGAAGAAACCAAATGTGCCATGTCCATAAAATATTGATCGTTGCTAGGTCTTGCCATAACTATGAAAGAATAGTAATAGAATATATTGTTTTTGAAAAATTGGTAAAATCTTAAATAATTATCATACGCTCAGAACATAATGAATTCCGATATTAAATCCACAATAATTGCCTTCTTAGGGTTTACAATAATATTGTTGGGGATTATTGGAGGAACTTTTGTTTATTCAGGAATGGACTCTCCACTTTCAACCGTTATGTCCGAAAGTATGCAACATGAAAATGGTGTATCTTCTATCGGAACAATCGATACGGCAGATATGGTAATTTTACGTAATCCCGATTACGTTGAAATTCAATCCTATGTTGAAGGATATAATTCAGGACATTCAACTTTTGGAGAATATGGTGATGTTCTTGTATATTATAGATTAACTTCAAGTGGAAATCCAATTATTCATCGTGCAATTTTATATGTGGAAGACAACGGAGATGGAACATGGAAAGGCCTATATGGTCAAATACATAAATAACGAAAGTAAGGATTTCAAATC
>CAYMPW010000002.1:0-83519 GCA_964392725.1 uncultured Methanomassiliicoccales archaeon | reverse complement strand
GATGAACATAATATCTTATAAATTCCAAGTGTATACTTGAATTTCTTTCTTAATTTTTAAATTCTGTTGAATTTTAAAAAATCTCATCTTAAAAAATATAATTGCTGTGTGAACAGGATGGGATTTACATAGACATATCTAGAATCTGAATTTGGGTTGATTAACGTAAAATGTACAATATATGTCAATGATCAAAAAAAATATATTCTAATTAAAAAATAATCGAAAGTGATTGCCCCTTTCGATTAAAAATTTGAAAATGAAAACTATTCTGCTAAAAGACATTGTGAATTATTTTTTGATTCACTTATTGATAGTCTGGCTAAAAATAGATGGTGGACAGGGCGAGATTCGAACTCGCGGCCTCTACAATGCCAATGTAGCGATCTTCCAACTGATCTACCTGCCCAGTTGTATAATTCTGAAATGTACATACGTCGTCAAACATCTGTAAACTTTCTCAAAAATCATTGATGATCTTTGACTGGAACCTGTGGATTTCTCCGGGAATGAATGTGGGATATCTGTTATTTACACAGGCAAGACACAAATCGTTCTCGGGAATTTCCAATGCTTCGACCAATCCGTTGATGCTGATGTATGCCAAACTATCCGCACCGATAACCTGCCTGATCTCTTCGATAGTGTGATCGTTGGCAATGAATTGGTCTCTGGTTTTCATATCCACTCCGTAATAACACGGAGAAATAACGGGAGGACAACCGATACGGACGTGAACTTCAATTGCTCCCGCATCTCTCAACATTGAAATCAATTTGTTCAGTGTTGTTCCTCTTACGATACTGTCATCAACAAGCAAAATACGCTTGCCTTTAACTGTACTCTTAATGGGATTCATTTTCATTGCAACCGCGTTTTCCCTGTCTTTCTGATCGGGGAGAATGAACGTACGTTCAACCAAACGGTTCTTCATGAATCCTTCTTCATATGGAATACCAACAACATTGGAGTATCCCAAAGCATGTGCGCGTCCCGAATCGGGAACGGGCATAATACAATCAACATCAGCGGGAGATTCTTTTGCCAAGACTTCTCCGATTCTCTTTCTGACGTTGTAAACTTCTCTTCCATCCATAACAGAGTCGGGTCTTGCGAAGTAAACCCATTCAAACATACAGTGTGCTTTGGGTCCTTCGGTTGCTGCAGGATAACTTGAAAATCCGTTAGGTGTGATTTCTACTATCTCACCGGCGTAAACATCTCTTACGAATTCTCCGTTCTGAGCATCAATAACCGCGGATTCGGATGCGACCAAAAATCCGCCATCATACTTACCGATGCAAAGAGGTCTGAATGCGTAAGGGTCCCTTACACCGAAAACTCTGTCATTAATCTCGATTGCCAAAGCGTAAGCACCTTTGAGTTCACCCATGGTTGCTCTTATCGCTTTAACGGGATCGTTAAACTGATTCAGATATTTTCCTAAAATTTTGGTAATTACTTCCGAATCGGAATTTGATAAAAATGACCAACCCGCTTCGAGATAACTCTTGCGGAGTTCGTCATAGTTTGTAATATCACCGTTGTGAGCGGTGGAGATTGCCCCGTTTGTGGTTTCGACACAAAGGGGTTGCGCGTTAACCGCGCCTTTGGAACCGGTCGTGGAATAGCGGACATGGCCAATACCACAGTTACCTTGGAAGCCTGTCATCTTGTCGGAGGTCAGAGCGGTATTAACAAGACCGTCACCTCTAACTGTCTGAATAGTGCTTCCGTCAAATGCGGATATTCCGGCACTCTCTTGTCCGCGATGCTGGATAATTCTAAGGGCCTTGTGTATAGATGGCACAATATTGTAGGTAGCTGAAAATCCAACGACTCCACAACTGTGTTTCGGCCCAGTCATCCTATCGCCTTAATCACGAAGTTTTGCCCATTCGTAGGTTCTCATCTTTGCGGTTTTACCGTATCCGCATGATGCACATATGCCTCTTCTAACGTGGTATGAGGCTTTACCGCATCTGCGGCAAGGTATGTGTGTTTTGAACTTATTGTGTCTTCCCTGTGCTGGTGTTCCAGTTCCCATGATCAATCTCTCCTTATGGTGATATGTAAATTACGTTGTCCCCGCGGACAATTGCTATGGCGTGTTTCTTTACAGACTCGCCGTTGACGATTTCTTCGGCATTCTTGAGTACCACATTCATGTGGGGATCGTATCCATCAAGTACACCTCTGTACTCCCTTTTACCTTTAAGTTCAACGATAACGTTCTTGTTAACCGACTGACTGAGGACTGATAAGGGTTTAATCATCATAGCCACCTTAGAATCCCATAATACAAACAGTATTTTAAGGTATCGTATTTTTGACGATTTTTCCCTTAAATAAACGCGCCTATAGTAGGAGCGTCCAAACGATCCATGTCGTAGAAGATAATCGCTTCTTTGATTCCTTCCGCACCCATTCCGGTTCCCATGAAGTGATCCAACATGGATGCTCTCCACAATAAATCCAAAATTGTTGCCGACATTGCTCCGTAGTATACGTTAGCCATATCGTCTTCGTATCCGGATTCGTCCATTAAACTGAACGTGTTTCCCATCATACTGTCGCGGCCGTTCATGGTTGCGATATAATTTGCGAGTACGGTTGCTCCGTCCGCTTCCAAAGGTTTCAACGGAATCTGCATCGGATCCGCGGTATTTTTAACTTCCAAGTCTCCGTCATCGTTCATGACCATCCACTGAAGTTCGTAATCCTTGGCGGAAAACATATTCCAGTTCCAGTCTTTGTCACAATATACGGGTAAGCTTACGGGGTCGTCGGAAGACATGGATTCCAAAGAAGCGGATCTTGCCGCTTCTTCCATTTCACCCATATCGAATTTGGATTCCCCTCTTGCCATGGAAAGATTCATGCAAGGTTCTTCCAAAGATAAATCCATGACTTTTCCCAAGTATCCCAGATCCGTAAAATTCTTAAGATTTTCGGCTACAGACATTCTGAGAATTGATTGATCCTGCATAACGCCGGCTTCTTTGCAATTCGAATAAAATTCACGGTAAACCGCAGTGGCTTCTTTCAAAGCTCTTACGATTCTGCGGTCGGCTGCCAAAGCTAAAGTCTCGGCTTCTTTCATAGCATCCGCGCCGGTTCCGTACCATGCGCCTCTGCAGGAAAGATCCAATTCGACTTTCACCCTATCGCTTACGTAGAAATGGAATGGGAATTGTTTGCAGTATGCGGTTCTGTGTTCGTAGACTTTACATCTTCTGTTGTTCAGGAAAACACATGAACCTCTGCCTTTTTTCAATGCCAACGAAAAGGATTGTTCCTGATAGTTGCTTCTTACCAATGCTTCGGGATGATTTGTTCTGAAGAATGCTCTCTCCTCGGGCAATACTTCAGGCTGACAAAGACAGCACAATCCACACTCCGGCGGACATTCCACCTTTTTTCCGATAACATCCGAATAATCTATTTCGTAATCAGCCACGTATATCCTCTCCGATGGGTTCTCCGCAGAATTCCCCGTCTTTTACCTGTAATTCTCCCCTAATCATAACTGTATCGGGGAAAACAGCGTTTCTTCCTGCGTATGGATTGAGTTCTGCTTTGGAATGCAGGTTTTTAACATTGATTTTTGATGAATTGCGAACATCGAATACCGCGAAGTCCGCATCCTTTCCTACTTCGATGATACCTTTGTTTATTCCGAAGGCTTCCGAAGGTGCGGTAGCTCCCATACGGACAACATCATCCAAGGACATCATACCGCTTCTGACGAAATCCATCAGAATCGGGATTGTGGTTTCCACACCGGGAATTCCTCCGGGTGCGTTGCAGTATTCCTGTTCTTTTTCCTCGATTGTATGAGGTGCGTGATCCGTTCCGATCATGGTCGGCAATCCTTCGAAGAATGCTTTGTACAACTTGTCTTTGGTTGCCTTTTCTCTCAATGGAGGGTTGACTTTGTATGTTGCTCCGGGTTCGGATGCATCGAATAAAATGTGATGTAATGTGGATTCGGTTGTAAAACCCAATTCTTTAGCTTTTGAGAAGGTTTCCGGATCTGATACGTGACAAATGTTTATGTTCATTCCTTTGTACGGAGAAAGACGTTTCAACGCGCTTTTCTCGGCTTCGATCGGACGGTTGCGAAGATGATCCATATTGCTTTTTTCGTCCATGTTTCCGATAAGATTGTTATCTTCGGCATGGACGGAAATCCTGCGTTTTGTTTTTGCTGCCTGGAACATACAATTTTTGATATCTTCATCAGAATTCAAAAGAATATTTCCCGTTGTGGATCCCATAAATAATTTGAATCCTGCTACGTGCGGTTCCAATGCTGCGGCGTCGAAGTTTTTGGTCATCGCCGCAAACAATCCGTAATCGCAGTTTGCTTTGGAACGAATTGCCTTTTTCTTTTCCATTAATGTTTTTAAATCAGAAACCGGGGGTTTTGTGTTCGGCATATCCAAAATACAGGTTACTCCACCGTACAAAGCGGACATTGTTCCCGTATTGAAATCTTCTTTCTGGGTCAATCCCGGATCACGGAAATGAACGTGGGGATCCACAAATCCCGGAAGTATGATTTTATCTCCGAAACTTATACGTTCATCACCCTTTTCAAAAACTCCGATTCCGGTAATTTTTCCGTCGGTAATCCCGATAGAAGTGCTTTTGAGATATCCTTTGATATACACTCTTCCTTCAATTACCAAATCGTTTCTCATTTGCGAATCACCTGTTTACGAGGTTCTTCTTCACAGAATATTTCTTCGGTAAATGCGTGAACGGCAACTCCGTCCCCTTTCCATGCATCCGAGGGCAATCCCGCCCTTTCGCATAGTTTTTCCAAATATTCTTTGGGTGTCCACTTCCAATCCGCAGAAACTTTCGGAGGGAAAACAGCTCTTTTAGATCCGTATTCCAAAATAAGTCCGTCTCTTCCCGGGACGATTTTCTCTAAAAGTTCTTCGGGTGTAGAATGCTGAATCGTTATGGGATATGACATCACCGAAACTTCGAAAACAGTTGTTTTTAGTTCTTCCACCGTAAGAGATGGGAACCTGGGATCCGCACATGCGGCAACCGCCGATTTAATTACGGCTTCGCCTAAAGATGTGATAGGTTCCGGGTATCCGGCACTTCCCCGAAACACATGTTCGGGGAAGCTTTCGAGCGTGACGAAAACACCTGATTTGAATCCTAATTCTTGTGGAATTTCTGGAATCTGTTTCTTATTGTGGATTACGTTTTCCACCGCTTTACGCGCAAGTTTTACTGCAATTTCGCCATGCTCGGAGTCCATCCGGTTCACTCCACTTCGATTTTCTCCATTTCTGGAGTTTTAGGTTTTTTAGATTTCTTCTTGCATTTACAAGATTTGTTTGCTTCACAGAACAATTTTGCAAACATTTCCATGTTTCCAAATCCTGTTGCCTCCCTAAACTCATTGGGTATAGGGAATGCACGTACAAATGCAGACATCATAAGGAATCCTTCGACTGCCATGTGGGATGCGTGCTTCTGTACTTCAGGGTCGGTAAATGCTTCAAATATTGCCAAAGCTGCATCGTTTGCATTTTCTTTGACTTTCTTTGCTTTGTTCTTACAGCTCTTTTTACCCTTCTTGGCCTGCTTTTTGAGCTTTCTCTTAAGCTTCTTAACCTTTTTCTTGGCTTTGCGAGCTTCTTTTTCAGCGTAATAAACTTCCTCTTCAGCCCAGTCGATTACATCCATCAAAAGCATTTCTTCATAAGAGATGTCTTCATCATCGAAATAATCGTATTCGTCTTCACATGCTTCACAAACAACTTCTACACAAGGTTCTTCTGTGCATTCACATTTTTCTTCTTCAGTCATATTTTTCACCTCTTAAATTTAACAATAAGTCTGCCGTCGCGGAATTCCGCTCCTGCAGTTTTTGCGTTGCAGAGAGTCAGAGGAAGAGTAACGCTTCTCTTCTGACTTCCTACATGTATAATTAAAGAACCGTCTTTAGTCCTATATAACTCAACCTCTTTCTTTTCCGTGAATGGAATCTTAATCGACAGCATATCGAACCCATCTTCCGAAAAGAACGACAAAGGACTCTCAGATGAATATACGATTGCGGGATCTGTATCTTCGAAAACCATATCTGCCAAAAGATCCAATTTCTCGAATCCCACCAATTCGGTTGGCATAAGATTTGCTGTGAATATCTTCATGGGATCGAATGAATTATGAATTTCAGCCAAGTGCTTCTTTTGTTCTTCCAACTTATCTTCGAAATATCCGTTGGAAATATTATCTGGATACACTCTGTTTACGACCAAAGCTTCCACGTTCTTTCCGTAAAGCGAAAGATAAGTGTATGCTCTTTTGGTTTCGTTGATTACCATGCGTTCAGGATTTACAACCAATCTTATGGTCGTATTTTCGGAATCGTCTAAAACATCTTTAACCCTGGACATTTGGATTTTTATATCTTCGATACTGTCCATAACCTCGGCCGACGGCAAAGGCATGTCCATTATTTTTCCGACGGTTGCTCTTGCTACGGACAAAAGTTTCTTGAAAAGGAAGTAAAATTTATCGATATACCAACTTGAAACATCAGGGAAGCTGAGAAGTCTTAATGTTTCGCCCGTAGGTGCCGTATCCATGATTACAACATCGTAAAGATCGTTATCCTTGAATTCAAGGATGTAAAATAAAGCTGCAATCATCTCCATTCCGGGGAAAATCGCCATTTCTTCCGCGGATAATTCTTCCATACCCTGGGACATCATGAATGCTGCGATGTATTCCTGAATATCTTTCCATTTGATCTGCATCTCATGTGCGATGTCCAATTCCAAAACATCAAGATTTTTTGATACGTTCGTAATGACCGGAGGTAAAGAAACATCAAATGAATCTGCCAAAGAATGGGCAGAATCGGTGCTCATCACAATCGTCCTATAACCTTTTGCCGCCAAACGTTTTGCGGTGGCTGCGGATACGGACGTTTTGCCTACACCTCCTTTGCCAGTGTAAATGATAAGCCTCATAATCCGGTATATGCATAAAAGCTATTTAAAAGCTCTAAACAGCTCTCGCTGACGAAATAATATAGAAGGAGTGCCGAGGATGGGGTTCGAACCCATGACCTTCGGATTTCCCTGGAAGAGGTCTAACGACCAGAACCCTATGAGTCCGACGCTCCACCAGGCTGAGCCACCTCGGCATGTGTAAAAGGTTTGGAAATGGTTTATTGAATTGCTTATTCGGAGGGTTCGTCTTCGGTTGTTTCTTCAACAACTTCGGATTCTTCAGAAGCTTCTTCAACAACTTCTTCGGTTGCTTCTTCTGCTTCTTCTTCATCGTTTTCTGCAACGGGTGCAGCGGGTTCGATGATTTCCATGATAGATTCGGGGTCGCCTTCTCCGAATGCAAGGATTTCTGTTTTACGGATTTCGATGCGTTTTACGGGGATGACAACACGGCATGCTTTTGCAAGATCTTTTGCCAAGTCACCGGATACTATTGCTTTTATGATATCGGAAACGTTGTTCTCTTTACCCATTTCAAGGAGTGTTGCTTCCATAACAGCTCTCATACCGACTTCCTGTGAAGCCTGGATACGTTTTTCTGCGATAGACATGGGTTTGATTCTGATAACGAATCCGTCTTTGGTTGTAACGTCAACGACGTGATCGGTCTTTGTCTTCTTTCTGCGGGTAAGTCTCCTTACGTAGTCGCTGGTAAGTTCGTGACCGATGAATGCTGTTTTGGCATCGAAGCCGTCAACAGACATGATTTTGAATCTGAGCTTGATGTGCATCTTTGAGAAATCGCCGGTAAGGTCCTGAACGGTAACCTCTGCGGTCCTTCCGATAAGGTTTGCGGGGTCTGCACTAGGGGTTTCTCCAATTACTGCCTCGTTAAACATACGGGGTGCGTGGACGTTGTACCACACTTTTGCTTTCCATTTATCCTTCACCTTACGGGAATTGTTTGCTTTAGATTTTCTTACTGCTGCCATCGGAATCCTCCATGATTCAAGCAAAACCTATGAATCGATTGTTGTATTAAAAGGTTTCTTTCTTTGCACTTTTCTAAAAGTACCAAAAACAAGGGGTAGCCAGCATGTTTTTTGTTATCACAATTAGGAATTATATTCCATTGATGGTTGATACCGCTTATATATAAAATTTACTTCAAAATTTTGGATTTTACAAAGAACCGACAAATGGTATTGTTGTAGATAAAAGAAGAATACATACATATTCTGTAAAGAAAATTGTAGTGTTGACGGGGGGCCGAAGCCCCCCTAAATTACGTAGGCAATATTTGATAGATCAGTCTTAGTTCTCTTTATCATCCTCCTCTGAACATTTTTTACAAGAGGAACAGCATCCGTTACATTTTCCGCATGTGTTCCCACTTTTGACATCCTTATACAGGATGAATGCAGCATATATGATGAATATCAACACACCTGCGACTATCAGGATGTCGATCATATTCATGCTTTAAACACGCCCTTCTCGAATGGGTGTTTTGAAATCAATATGTATGCGATTAGACCAATCGTTGCTATTGCGAGGATAATCCACAATTCAACATTACCTGTGAAGAGCAATGCGATCTGATAGAAGATCAAAGCTGCGGCATATGCAAAGAGTGTCTGGAAACCGACTGCGATGAGTGTGTTCTTTCTGCCACCCAATTCTGTATTCATAGCTCCGATAGCTGCGAAACAGGGTGCACAGAGCATGTTGAACAGAAGGAATGAATATCCTGCGATAGGAGTAAGCATACCTCCGATGAGTGCCCAAATTTCTTCTCCGGCCTCTGAAACTTCAGAGAATCCGAACAAAACACCTAATGTTCCAACGACGTTTTCTTTAGCAACGAGTCCTGTTATTGTAGCAACTGAGAATTCCCAGTTTTCTGCCCATCCCAATGGTACAAACAATACAGATAATGCCGATCCGATACCTGCAAGCATGGAATTTCCAATCTGTTCAGGTTCGAGATATGTCAAAGTCCAATCGAACCTTGAAAGGAACCAGATAGCTACTGCGGAAATTACAATGATTGTTCCGGCTCTCTTTACGAATGACCATGCTCTTTCTCCAGTCTTGAATGCTACACCTTTGATTCCGGGAATACGGTAAGGTGGTAATTCAAGAATGAAGGGCGAAGGTTCTCCGGTAAATCCTTTGAACTTCTTAAGAATCAAACCTGCAATGAGAATGCTTAAGATTCCGATAAGATAGAAGGAAGCTGCAACCAATGCATTTCCTCCGAACAATGCACCTACAATCAATGCGATAACAGGAAGTTTTGCACTGCAAGGCATGAATGTTGTTGTCATTGCAGTGATTTTTCTTTCTCTTTGGGTTTCAATTGAACGTGATGCTGTAACAGCGGGAATTCCACATCCCAATCCAATCATAGCAGGAATTGCGGATTTTCCGGAAAGACCGAATCTTCTGAACAAACGATCCATCACGAAAGCAATACGTGCCATGTATCCGCATCCTTCAAGAATTGCAAGAAGGATAAACAATACAATCATCTGTGGTAAGAATCCGATTACTGCACCGAAACCACCGACGACACCGTCAATAAGTAATCCCGTTACAATATCACTTGCTCCGACGGATGCCAACCATGCTTCAAGATTTCCGAGAATCCATTCCCCTATAAGCACATCGTTTGCCCATCCGGTTGCCTGTGAACCTATTGTTTCCACGGCAATGTAGTAAATCAACCACATTATACCGATAAAAATCGGGATACCCAACCACCTGTTTGTTACAATATTATCAACTTTATCGGAAAGTGTGAGTTTTTCTGAAGATTTTTTGGTTTCAGAACTTTTTGAAACTATTTTTTCGATGTAGTTGTATCTTTCATTGGTTATGATTGATTCACTGTCGTCATCTTCAGCGTCTTCCAATTTGGAGACTATCGGCAAGATTTCCTTCTTGAAGAGATCTGCGCCGAATTTATTAACTTCGACTTCATCTTTTTCAAGTAATTTTACAGCGGTCCATCTGCTGATATTTTCTGCATTCTTACTGATGTCTCTCAATGCATTCTCCACACCCTCGGAATATTTCATCCTGGGAATCTGTGTTTTTCCAACAATGGAATTTGCTTCCTGCATCAATTCTTTCAGTCCAATCTTCTTCAAAGCAGAAGTTTCTACGACGGGACAACCTATTTCTTCAGATAATTTCTTTGTATCGATTTTGATTCCTTTTTTGGATATGATATCCATCATATTCAAAGCAACCACGACGGGAACTCCGGTCTCCAAAACCTGAGTTGTCAGGTAAAGATTTCTTTCCAGATTTGTTGCATCCACTATGTTTACAACAACATTGGGTTCTCCGCTCATGATAAAATCACGAGATACAATTTCTTCGGGTGAATAAGGAGACAAAGAATAGATTCCGGGCAAATCAACAATTGTTGTTTCCTGATCCCATTTCAATTTTCCTTCTTTCCTTTCCACCGTAACTCCGGGCCAGTTTCCAACGTGTTGGGAACTTCCCGTTAGTTCGTTAAACATTGTTGTTTTACCACAATTCGGGTTTCCCAACAAAGCGACTTTCATTTTCATAATATATTCTCCAAAAATCCATAGCTTACGCTAACAGTACAACTTTTCATAAACTCAGAAAAAAGATTATTTGACTTCGATTAACTCCGCATCCTGTTTTCTGATGCTAAGTTCGTATCCCCTTACCGTGATTTCCACGGGATCTCCAAGGGGTGCGACTTTGCGAATGTACACTTCACAACCTTTCGTTAGTCCCATATCCATAATTCTTCTGCGGACGGGACCTTCTCCGTGTAACTTTGATATTTCGGCACTTTCGCCGCATTTGATGTCTCTCAGTGTTTTCATTAAATCACCTTAACAAACGTAGATTCTGCGAGCAAGATCTTTATCAAGTGCCAAACGGGATCCTTTGACTTCCACAATTACACCAGCGGGTGTTTTGTTGATCAAAGTAAGATTCGAACCGATGTTGAAACCTAATTCGAAAAGATGTTTCTGAATCTCATCTTTACCGGATATTCTCGTTATCGTGTTCGTCTTTCCAACATCCGCGTGGGAAACGGGGAGTGCTGCCTGTTCACAAGGTACGAATGGTGTTGTTGTTACCTTCTTCCCCCTGATGTAGAACGCATCTGCAATCTCTGCTTTGTTCATGAATTTAGTAATACCTAAATTCTATATAAACATTAGGTAATCCTAAATAGATTATCCAAATAAAAACAGGATTTTTGATGCATATCTGTAGTATTTTGATATGTATATTCCATAATTTGATTAAAAATAGGTCTATAATTAATTAATCTTTTCAGAATCCGGCAATTGACGAACAATCACATTTACCAAATAAATTGCAACCACACCCATAAAAATCTGATCTACGGTACTCGACAGAACCATCCCCCACCACAACGTAACAATTGATGTAGATACCAAAGAAATGTAAAAACAGAGTGGCAATTGAATCAAATTTTTAATCACAGACGATAAAACTGCCAAACCACCTTTCCCAGTTCCTTGGAAAAAGCCGAAGGATTGTGCGCCCCATGCAGAGGTCGGAAGCATTATTGCGAAAATCATTAAACATTCAGTCATGGAAACTGTAAGATGTGCTGTACCTTCCGTCGAAAATAAAGATACTAAATTCTCGGCAAATATCAACACCAATATCATCAAAATTGTTTCAATGAATACTGAATAGATTATTGCGTACTTGTAAACGTCTTTTATCTTTCTGGGAGATTTTGCACCTAAGGATGCTGCAACGATTGGGATTAGAGATCTGCACAGCGCAGCAGATGGGATTGTAGCGAGCATAACAATCTTCCAAACAACATAGTATGTTGCAACCGCATCTCCTCCGCCCATGCTGTTGATGATGTATATCATAATCATAGCTGCCAAAGATATGAACAAACCATCCATGAAACTGGGTACTGATACTTTTAACAAATCAGACACAATAGAAGAATCTGATTTTGAGTTGGATAATTTTATTTTTAAAAACGAAGTCTTGCGAATGAAGAACCAATAGATCAATAACAACGTTGACAGAGCGTATGCGATGACAGATGCGTAAGCTGCACCGGAAAGACCCATGTTGAACCCATAGATGAGAATCGGATCGAGAATCATATTCGATACTGCAATCAAAATCTGCGCATACATCGAACTTTTAGCTGCTCCTTCTGCACGTAAAAAATTGTTTAACACGGCATTGAGAATAATTATCGGAATGAATAGGAAATATGGCATCGCATACGACATTATGTATTCGAGATTATTTCCCTGCGAAATCAAACCCAGTATATTTTTACCGAATAACATAAAAAATAGCGTAATAATTATTGAAATAACTATAGTCAATTTGAAAACAAACGATGCTGCTATGTTGGGGGTTTCTCTGTTTCCTTCTCCGATACGCTTCGCTATGGCAAATGATGCTCCGGTTCCTATTGAATTTCCAATGATTATAATCACTAAAAATATCGGATCGAATATACCGATTGCTGCCAAGGCATCCGAACCTAATTTTGAAACCCAGAAAGAATCAATCAATGTGTTTCCGTTTTGAATCAACAATGATATTATGAATGGTATCGCAAAAATCCATAGTGTTTTTTTGGGATCTCCGCGTAAGATTTCAATATTTTTTTCGTTGGTCATAGCTTCACGGTTGTTATTTTTCACAATATGTGAATGCTATAAGTAGTATTGGATTATACATCCAATTAAACAGTTTCCAAAAACGGAAAGAAAGAACACAATACAAAATTGTAGAAGGGAAAGACGGGGTTTTTACACCCCGTCAATAAAAGTTTAGAGCTTTACAGGTGTGGCGTGAGCTTCAAGACCGAGATCTTTAGCTTCCATACCCATTGCAATACCAAAGAGCTGAGACAAGTGGAGAACAGGGATGCTGTATCCAAGGTCTTTCTGGCTCTGGTCGAACTGAAGGTGACAGAACGGACATACATCGATGATGTATTTTGCTCCGGATTCTTTCATGTTCTCCAAGTTCTGTTTGGTGAATTTCAATGCGGTGTCTCCGAAAGCGGCTCTGAGACCTCCTCCTGCTCCACAGCACATCATCTTCTGCTTTCTGGGCATGCTCTTTGCGCCGACTGCTTCAACCAATTCATCGAGGATGTGAGGGTTCTCAGGATCATCGATTGCTTTGATCTTGCTGGGCTTAAGGAAGTGGCATCCGTAGAAGACTGCTACTTCGTAATCCAAGGGCTTTGCAACTGCGGCTTTGATCTTGTCAAGACCGACTTCGTTGTAAAGAACTTCTGCGAAGTGCCTTACTTTGGTTGTGCCTTTGTATTCCATACCGATTTCTGCGAGAATTCCGTTTACCTTTTTGAGGAGTTCGGGGTCTTCTGCGAGTTCGTGTGCTGCGTCAAAGAGTGATCCGTAGCAACCGTTACAGATTGTAACGATTTCGAGTCCCTCTTTCTCTGCGAGTGCAAGGTTTCTTGCAGCTGCGGCGAGCCAGGTTTCTTTGCTGAATGCTCTGATTACACCAGGTGCAGGACAGCAGCTTGCGTCTTTAAGGTCTACGAGCTCGATTCCGAGTTTTTCGCAGACATCTCTTGTAGATTTTTCTACACCGGGGTACCTGAGAGGTGCGATGCAGCCAAGGAAAAATGCGTATTTAGCCATTATAATCACTCCACAATTTTGTCGAAACCAGTAAGTTTCAGGAGTTTGTCGAAATCAGCCTTTGCTTTGTCATTTGCAAGAACAGTAGGGGGTACTTCGGAGAGTCCGAGTGCTTTCCTGTTTGCTTTGACATCGTCGTTGATGGATACGGTGTGTCCGAAGGTAGAGAGTGCGGTTGCAGTCTTCTTGTGGTTTTCGTACATTTTACCGTTTGCGACCGCCATGTTCCTGAGTGTGATGATGATATCAACAATAGGGACTGCACGGGGGCATCTCTCAACGCATGCGTAGCAAGTTGTGCACTGCCAAAGTTCTTCGCTGGTGAGAATCTCTTCTTTCATTCCAAGCTGAGCCATTCTCATGAGTTTTCTGGTCCTGTAGGATGTCTGAACTCCTGAGGGGCAACTTGCTGTACAAGTTCCGCACTGGAAACACATTTTGACGTCGCCTGCGCCAGCGGCTTCCAATTCGTTTATGAAATCGTTGTTCGGCACTACCATAAATATTACCTAACTCCAAAAATACAGTCTCGATATATAATAGAGATAGTTGTAAATGAGATGGTATTAACCCAAAGGATAATACCTCATTCCAAGTGTTTTGCCAAAAGCGCCACGGTTATCCTGTTTACCATCTTACTTTCCTCGTGATAGACTGCCGTAATGGTATGTCTGAGCACTCTCGGATCAACGGCGGATTTCAACCTTATTCCTTTTCTTAATAGGAGAAATTCATCTACGAAGAAACTTCTGTTAGATGCCAATAAATCACTCAAAGAAAATGTCTCGGCATCTATTGAATACGGAACATCCAATGAATCGAGATACATGTATGCGATTCTCTGGGCTCCGAATCTGTATCTAATGTATGAACTTCCGTTATCCACGTGAACCATTCCCATGGTTCCGATTTCTTTCCAAAGGAATTGTTCCGCTTCGAAAAGATACATGGGGTCGTCGATAATCGCCATATCTGCCAATCCTTCGTTCATTGATCTTAAATTAACTTCATTATCCGAAATAATAAGATTGACATCCAATTTCAATGCCGACAATACGGACATAAGCAAATCTTCGGTTACGGGAGAACAGGCAACCGTAAACTTTCTAGAACGGTCGCAACGAAGGTTGGATTGATTGAAAACATTCAGAATCTTTTTTCCGGCTTCGGTTAATGTAGATCCCGCGGGAGTGGATTCCAAAAGAGATTCTCCGACGATATCTTCCATCGAAGCAATATATTTGTGAACTACGGGTGGAGAAATTCCCAAGAATTTGGCGGCGGAAGTTTTACTTCCTTTTTCGGCTACCGCGGAAAGAACTTCGAGTTGACGGGTGGTTATCGTGTGTCCGTTGATTTCGATAGATGTTTTTACTTCCAAGTTCACGAAATCGTATGGGCATACTCGGATATAAGTATTGATAATTTTAAGCGCGCAGAAAGGGTGAGAAATGTGAGGTTGAATCGCAATCTTAACTGAATGATGAAGATTGAAAAAATCTTAACTAAAATGTAAAGATTATGTAATTCCCATTCGATTCAATAATATGGAGAAATTTGTTGGCCGTACCATAGAACTCGAAGCGCTTGAGAAAAGATATTCTCGCCCGGGATCGGGAACATGTGCAATTTATGGTAGGCGCAGAGTCGGTAAAACAACCTTGCTCAACAAATTTTGTGAAAATAAACAAAAACTATATTTTTCAGGAATAAACGGCTCACTCACCTCCAATTTAGAATCGTTTTCCAAATCTTTATCGGATTTTACGGGAAACATTGAACCTGTTCCGAAAACATTCTTGGATTTCCTGGATCAAATCAAAAAAATTCCAACTGACAAAAAAACCGTTCTTATCTTTGATGAATACCCGCATCTTACCAAAACAAAAGATGGAATCGATTCGATGTTACAACATTTTATTGATTTGGTACTTCCAAACCTCAACATCTTCCTAATCATATGCGGATCATCGATACGTGCAATGCGGGAATGCTTGGAAAATAAAGATAAACCGCTCTTCGGACGTTTCACGGGTCCGATGGAAATCAAACCATTGTCGTATAAAGAATGTAAAAACTTCCATCCGAATCTCAGTAATGAAGAAAATCTCAAACTCTACATGATTGCGGGCGGAATTCCATTGTATCACAAATATTTGGATGGAAAATCATCCAAAGAAGCGATTATAAACGAATTCTTCGGCCCGTACGCAGAACTTAGAAGTGCTGCGGAAAGCACAGTCATACGGGAATTATCTCCATCGTCATCATACTCCGACATATTGATGAAAATAGCAGGAGGTTCCGTTCGTCCGAAAGAAATCTCCGAAAAAACGGGAATCTCTGAACCTTTATGCAACAGATATCTGAAAAATCTTGAATTTTTAGATTTAGTTGAAGTTGTTACACCTCTTGGAAATGCTCCCAAAAAACCAACATATCGCATAAAAGACAATTTACTGATGTTTCATTTCAACGTAATCGTTCCGAATATGTCTTTAATTCAATCTGCCGATCCCGAAATTACATATGAAAGATTGAAACAAACAATAGATACATTCTACGGTTTCGCATTCGAAAATGTTTGTTCTGAATATGTAAAAGGAAAATACGAATGCAGAAAAATTGGAAAATGGTGGGGTCGCGTCGAAGACGAAGATGTTGATATCGATCTCGTAGCAATCGTCACGGACGGAAAGATTGACCGTACGTTATTCGGAGAATGTAAATTCAGAAATGCCCCCACAACAGAAAAGACATTATCCACGCTTAAAAACCGTTCCGAATACGTAAAAGGATTGACGAATCCGAATTTCATACTCTTTTCCAAATCCGACTTTTCAGACGAATTATCAGACAAAGACGTTACGCTTGTAACTTTGAACAACCTGTACGAATGAAAAACATACGGATAAATCTAAAAAGGTTCGACGCATGATTCGAACCAGTGGCAAAATGACTAGAAGCGAAGAAACTTCGGAAAATATTCTTGTTGTAGGATTGGGAAGCCCGATTATGTCGGACGATGCTATCGGTTTGATTGTATCTGAGAAGATAGAGAATCTTAACCTTGAAAAAGTAGAAACCCGTCAGGAAGCCATCGGCGGATTGGATATTATCCCGGTCATGTACGGTTACAGACACGTAATCATCGTGGATGCTATTCAAACCCGTCAATACGAACCCGGAACGATCATGTTTTTCGATCCGGAAGATTTTGAACCAACCGTTACCAACGCTTCCGCTCACGACGTAAATTTGGCGACCGCAATGGCAATCGGTTTACAGGTAGCACCGGAAATGATGCCCACATCCGTACGTTTCGTTGCCATCGAAGTCGAAGATATCCAAACCGTTCGCGAAGGATTGACTCCCAAGGTGGAAGCAATCGTTGACAGCGCGGTCGAAGCGGTTCTTCACATCATCGAAGAATTCAAAGGTCAAGCTGATCAGGACTGAATTTCTTCAATTTTCTGTTGGATTCCCCATACAGAGTAAGATTCAGACGATCTGCTCTCAGAATATCCCCTGCTACACGCATAACGTCTTCTTCCGTAATCTTATCCATTGCGGCAAGACGGTTTTCATAAGGTTCGGGTTTTCCCGTCAACATATAGTTGCGTGTTAACCTGTACATACGCTGTGAAGAAGATTCCATTGCTCTTACGGTTGCTCCCTTGATGAGATTCTTGAATCTCTGAAGTTCGCCGGGCTCAAGTCCTTCATCTCTTAATTTCTTATATGTCGATGCAGTGGTTTCCATTGCTTCGATTGCATTATCGACGGTTGCGGACATGTATGTTCCCATGGAAGCGGCATCGCTGTTCTGATCGGTTGAATTGTAAATCGAATAAACCAAACCTTTCTCTTCTCTTACGGATTGGAATAATCTGGAACTTGTTCCGGATCCCAAAATTGCGCTGAGAAGTGTTGCGACTTCTTTGTCGGGATGACATGCATCGAATGATGGGAAACCCATTGCGATGTAACAGTGATCGCTTTTACTTACAATACGATCGTAATTTGCTTTGTACGTCGTGGGAGCGGAACGCTGATTTACGGTTCCTCCGGACAGATTATCAAAGTTTTCTTCTGCCCATGCGACTGTTTCTTCGGGATCGATATCTCCGACGGCAAAAACCGCGAAGTTGTTTGCTTTGTAATAATTCTCATAATATTCGCGAAGTTCTTTGGATCCCAATTTCTTGACGATGTCCACTTCTCCCGCTTCGTCCTGTGAAAGTTTGTGTCCTTTCCAAACAGTCTGTGCGAAAAGATCGTGAATATATGTTTCGGGATCGTTACGAACCATGCTGATTTCCTGAAGAACAATCTTTTTCTCCATTTCAACATCATTTTCGTTGATTTTAGGATGTGCAACGATGTCTGCAACCATTTCTCTTGCGACATCTGCGGTCTCTTTGATTGTTATGCCGTAAAATGCAGTGATTTCTTTGGATGTGAATGCGTTGAGTTCTCCTCCCGCAGCTTCCATCTCTTTTGCCATCTGATACGAAGAACGGGTTTCTGTTTCTCTGAAAACGACGTGTTCCAAAAGATGCGAAATTCCAAAGATATCTTTGGTTTCATCTCTCGATCCCGTGTTGACCGCAACCGTATAAGCCGCACTTCCGGAATCTTTCATTTTTTCAACCACGACGGGAATTCCCGCGGAGGTTTTGAGAACGGTTATTCTCTGATCTTCGTCTGCCATATTTCACATGAATGCAACATACATTAAAAGAAGTAACGCGATTATCCCCTTTATGGAACTCAGATATCACACCTACGCGGACATGTCTTTCGAAGACCCCGTTGCCATCGTAGGATTCCCCAGTATCGGTCTTGCAAGTTCGATTGCAACCAATTTTCTTGCCCGTGAATTGAAACTTGAATTAATCGGGGGTTTGAGTTCACCGGATTTTCCACCATATGCGGTTATAGAGAACGGTGCTCCTTTGCCTCCCGTGAAAGTTTATGCGGGAGTTCGCGGAGTCGAAGACGATGGAGGAATATCCTGTAAGGAATTGATTATCGTTACTTCCGAAATGATTCCGCGTCCCGAACAGCAATATTCCTTAGGCGTGGCATTATTGAATTGGTTGAAAGAAAAAGGTGTTAAAACCATCATATCCCTGGAAGGAATTCCCGCATACAGTGCGGAAAATATCCTTTTGGGAGTTTCATCTACCGCCGACAGCAAAGCGATTCTGGAAAAATATGATGTTACGCAGTTCAAAGAGGGATTGATTCGCGGATTGTCCGGAGTTATGTTGTTCAACGCCATTGCCGCAAACATGGATGTAATGACTTTGTTGACAACCGCAAACCCTTCGCTTCCCGACCCCCGTGCGGCCGCAAGACTTCTCGATCCGCTTTCGAGAATGCTTCCCGAAGTCAAAGTGGATACGGAACCTCTCTTCAAAGAAGCAGAGGAGATTGATGCCCGTATCAAAGAAGGAAACACCGAATCGAATGAACACATCTATGGTTGATTCGAAAGGATTACCAATCGTCGGACGTCAGGAATTGTACGATATCGCGATACCTGATTCCTTCGATTTGGCCTTCTTCTTTCCACAAAGGATCCATTCCGACAACGAATTTTGGAAAGTTGTCTTTAATCTTTTTCAAATTACCGAATTCTCTCTCGATTGTTTCATCCGAAGACAGCATGTACGTAACCTGCACGTAGATTTTCTCTCCCGCTCTCTCGCCCACGAAATCGATTTCTTTGTTGTTTAACTGTCCAACGTAAACTTCGTATCCTCTGTTTTTCATCTCCAAGAATACGATATTTTCCAAATGTTTGGATATGTCTTCTTTCCTATATCCGAGAAGAGCGTGTTTCATACCCAAATCCGTAAGATAGAATTTGTATGCTGGGTCTAAAATTTTCTTGCCTCTCAAATCATATGTATTGACTTTTGAAATAAAGTGTGCGTTTTCCAAATATTCGATGTATTTGTACACGGTTGTCTTGGACACCTGTATATTTTTTGATAAAGCTTCATAGATGTTATTCACAGATGTTGTATTGCCGATGTTGTCACAAAGGAACAAGATAATTCTGTCCAATATGGATTCGTTTCTTATTTTGTATCTTTCAATAACATCCTTTGCCGTTGAAATGAAATGAATATCTCTTATAATCGAATAAGCGCCAGAATCTGGATAATTATTTATCCAAAGGAAGGGAAATCCTCCCTGACGGAGATATCTGTCGAAAACCGCGTCGGGATTTGAATCCAACCCATTGCTTTTACAGAAATATATACACTCGTTGAGAGACAGAGGCTGAACATTCAAAAAATCGAATCTTCCGCAAATGTTTGTTAAACGTTCCGAAAGTATTTCGGAATTCGATCCCGTAAGATAGATTTCACATATGTTTTCAGTGAGTATGGATTCGATGGCCAGTTCCCAATTTGAAACATTCTGAATTTCATCTATGAAAAGATAATTGCTTACTGCATCTTTATGATTATCTTTTACAAATCCGTATAATTTTTGATGATCTTTTAACTCGAAGAATTCCAACTTTTCAAAATTGATTTCGATTATATTTGCAGAGGAATCTTTTTTCAAAATCGTATCTTTTACCATCATCGTTATGGTGGATTTACCACATCTTCTGATTCCGGTTAACACTTTTATGTTCGGATTTCCAATAAATGGTTCTATCTTTCCGAAGTATGTCCTCTTCAAATATTCCGAATCCATATTTTTATATCGGTCACCGAGATTTAAACATGTTGTTTTGTCCATTATAGGTTACCGAACTCATCAAAAAGTTTGACTTTGTCCAATAGAAAATATCTAAGTCCAAAACTCGATACAAATCACTCTTCCAAACCCTATAAAACAAAGGAATAGGGCTAAAATTTTAAACATTAAGCGTATCTCAGAGATTATGAACTTAGTTCCTTCCAAATTCTTTGTATCATCATGCTCCGCAACAAGCGAAGTATCCGGTTTGAATGCTTTCGATCGCGCCCTTATCGGTGCCGGGATCGGAGAACAGAACCTTGTAGCCGTATCTTCGGTTATTCCGATCGATGCGAAAGAAGTCCCCAAAACAGAGATGCCCATGGGAGCAATCACCCATTGTGTTTTGGCTCAGATGAGAGGATGCGAAGGAGAAATGATCTCTGCAGGCATAGCATACGCATTCCGCGCAGACGGAAAAGGCGGATATGTTGCGGAAGGACATATGCACGGTTCCGAAAAATCCCTGAGAAACGATCTCAAATGGAAAATGGAAGAAATGTCCAGGATCAGAGGAATCGAACTTCTTGAAATCAATTATGTAACCGAGGAACTCAGCATTCCCATGAACAATTACGGCTGTTGTCTCGCATCCTTGGTATTTACAGAATATCAGTGATACGTATGTACGCAGTAACCGTGTGCCACAAATGTTCAAAATACAGAATGATAGACATGTCTTCATCCACAACCGGTTGTCCATACTGCGGAACCAAACAAACCGTAAAAGAATCGAAAATTCTTTTCAAGGATCAGAGTCAGGAATCCGTAAGGGAAGCTTTTGCCGAGATTACGGGTTTTATACCTCAACACAAAGAGGAAAAGAAAGAAGATTCGGATCCCATGACCACTTTGGCATACAGATACGAACACTGTGACAGCATAAACGAAAAATTGGATGTGTTGGCTTCAGGTCTCACAGATATTTTGGGAACCTTTACGCTCAACGACATCCAAGAAATCGATTACGATAATGGTGAAGAAATTATCGATGTTTTAACCGAGAACTGTATGGTTACGGAAGTCTCTCCCGGACGTTACCGTTCGATTTAACGTGGTATATCATCACGTTTGATTCCGTTCTGTCTAAGAATTTCATCAACCGTAAACGAAAGTTTTGTGAACATCGTACGATAGAAATACCAAACTGCAACGACAACCATCAATGCGAGATAGAGATACGTTATTGTGTTTCCGGTTGCCAATGTACTTCTTGCCAAAGACCAACAAACCATGAACACCGTGTTAACGATTAATCCCTGCATAAGGAATTCCCAAGGGCGTTGACGTGCAACACCTTCTCCGATTGTTGCTCCAACCGCACTGAGCATCATAATCTGTGCAACACCCATAATACAAACGATAACCATCGAAGCGAGATCAAATTCCACCTGCATTGCGTATGTAATCTGATATATCAAACCGGTTGCCATTGCGCCTCCGAGTCCGAGACCCAGACCGTATCCGTAGAAGATAGTATCGGATTTACCGGAATATCTTTTAAGATTCAAACAAACCAACAAAAGCATACCCTGAATAATCGCAAACAGAATCGCATAAATCACATTGTTGAGATTTAGGTATGTGGATGCCATATAGAGAATCGTACCTGAAACCAATCCAACCGCGAAAAGCATGAACAGTGAAGGATCACTGAAAAATGGCTGTTCAACCTTTGGATAGGTGTATTTTCTCAAAACAAGATACATTAAAATGAGTGTAGCGCCAAGGCCGACAAACATTCCTATACCGAATGACAAATCCATACCCTTTCAACACAGTTATACTAATAAAACTGTTTGTAGAATGATCACATCAATTTATCGAAATAATGCACAACCATACAGGATTTTTCACATTTTCCACAAGCAATACACTTGTTTGGATCAACTCTCATTCCATGTGAAATCTTAATAGCGTGTTTCGGACAACTCTTTGCACAAATTCCGCAGGAAGTACACATCTGTGCTCTCAAAAGAGCTTTGATGGAATGCTCGAACATATATTCTGTTCCTTCCTGGGTCTTTGAAGTTATACTTACCTGTCCACCGCCGAATAACTTTGCGGTTCCTTTGGGTGAACGTACCATTGCAATCTCGAATTCTTCGGAATAACGAACTTCTCCCACCGTACGCAATGCATCCTCGACATAAGAGAAATCCCTGTTTCTCGGAACCGTGACTATTGCTTCCGCGGAATATCCGCCTGCGGCACATGAAGATGCTCCTTTCAACATGCGCATAGAAGGACCTACGGCTTTAGTTGGTTCCGTGCGGAGATTCATTCCTTCCGCTAATTTAATCATCTTGGGAGGAAGAACTTTCCATCTCCAGAATCCATAGTCCACATACTCTTTGGGAAGTCCTCTCTGTTGTGCATATTCATGCATGTATTGTTCCCATTTCGAATATAATTCGGGGTGCAATCTTTCGATGTTTCTCCATTCGCTTCCCAAACAGGAAGCACAGAGATAACATCCGATTCTTTCGAAATCTCTTTCGTACAAAGGATTGTACGCCAATTTGCGCATCCAAATGTAACCCCAAATTTCTGCTGCGGACCAAGCCCTTACGGGATTCAGCATAACCTGATTTGGAACAAAAGGATTCTTTGAAACGAATCCTATTTTAGATCTTGCGAAAGATTCCATTGCACGGTTTCCTTCAACCGTAATCGTTCCTCTCGGAAAATCATGTGAAATTAATTCTGAAATCGGTCCGAGCTTACAAACCTTACAGCACCAACGGAAATCTTTTGCAGGTGGTCCGAATGTATCGACATAATCCCAAAATGCATCTCCCGCGTCCGCTTCATGCAATTCCAAACCGGATTCTTTTGCAAATTCGTGAACGTAATCCACGGTTTCCGGGAATTCCAATCCCGTATTGACGAAAATCATTCCTGGATCTTTAACCGCTGCAACCGCCAATCCGTAAGCTGCAAGAGAATCTTTTCCTCCCGAAAATGAAATTGTAACGGGTTGTTTGCGTCCGCTTGTGAATGAACGGATGTCGCTTATGGAATCTGATTCCAATTTCAAAAGATGGTTTTTGTTTGCCAGTACGAAAATTCCTCTGTTCGCATCCGGCTGCTGTATAAATTCCGAAGGTGCCAAATCTCTGATGCGGATTGCTTTAGGCAATTCTTTTAATTGATTTCCCGCACCCAATGCGATTCCGGGCCCGTATTTCTGTCCTTTAACAACAATAATCGGATCTCCTTCGGAAAAGTCTCCCGTGACTTCGAAGATATTTTCTCCGGGAACGCTCTTTCCGGCCAAATGTCCGGACATGTTACCGAAACGTACGATATTCTTTGTTGCAACCGGATAGAATAAATCTGCTCCGGGCTGTCTTATTTCCAGAATCATACGATTCAAAATTAAATCAAAACGAATAATTCCTAAAACCGCACCGCCCATAACGATTTCGTCGGTACGGTCTTCTCCCGGAATTTTGTTGAAAAATATTGATTTGTTTTCCAAAGGTGCGGATGTTCCGAAATGCATGCGGAAAAGTTCCAACAGCATTTCCTGTCCGTCGCCCATAGCGGGACGGATATCTCCGGGAAGATTTATTTCGAATTCCCTTCCATCCCTTTTACAAATGGAACAGACGTCTCCCAACAGAAGAGTACCGCAGGTATCACACCAATGACAGGTTGTTTTTCCGTGAACTACGTTCTGAGCCATACACTATCAACAAATCCACAATATTAAATAGATACGGAAAAATCGGTGTAAATGTTATAAGCCAAAATAAAGATACATGTGTATGGTAGAAGCCAGAAAAATCAACCCGGGTTTCGGAATGCCCGCTTTCAGCAAGATTGAGATTCGAGATATTGTTCTTTCAATCGCAGCTCTATCTTTGGCCTTTACTTTGATTTATGCTAGGTCAAACAGTCATTTCTTTGATGACAATATTTGGGTTAACGGATTATATTGGTTCGGAATCTGTGTTGTTTTGGTAATCTTTAGTTTCATGTGTCATGAATTCGGACATAAATTCGTTGCACAGAAATACGGAGCCTGGGCAGAATTCCGTATGTGGCCCGCAGGATTGGGTATTGCAATAATTTCAGGATTCATGGGATTCCTGTTTGCAGCACCCGGTGCGGTTTACATTGACGGTCGCATTGATACCGAAAAGAACGGAAAAATCAGTATTGCGGGACCTGCGGTTAATTTTGTGTTGGCTGCGATTGCATTGATTCTTTTGTATACGGTTCACACAAACAGTTTGGTTATTGCTGTAATGATTCAACTCATGTTCTATCTCAACGCATTCCTTGGATTGTTTAATTTGATTCCTTTCCCACCTTTTGACGGTTCGAAGATTATCAAATGGAATCCGATTCTTTGGGGAATAATGGTTGCAATAGGTGCAGCATTCCTTTACGTCTATTTCTTCGTGCTTTTCCCGTAAGGAATATTGACACAAAACTAAGAATTGAAAAATTTAAACTGTTTCCGAATGGGGGATTAATCCCCCAAACGGTTTTACATGTACTCTTTGCAAGGGTACCTGAGATTTGTGAGAATGCTTCCTTCCCACTGTTCGAGTTTTCCGGGATTCAAAATGTTGTTTGGATCCATGGCTTTCTTGATTGCGATAATCGAAGAAAGTTCGGAAGCTCTTTCTTTTGCGAAGTTGGGTGCTTTTGAAATTCCGACTCCGTGTTCTCCGGTAACCGTACCGCCGAGAGCGATACAAACATCAAAAATCTCGTTAACAGCCTGTACACCGCGATCCCACTCATCTTTGTCGAGAGGATTGAGGAGCATCTTTGTGTGAAGATTTCCATCGGATGCGTGTCCGTAGGTTGCAATTGTAACCCTGTTCTTTTCTGCAATTTCCTGGAATGCTTTTACTGCATCTGGAACTTTGGATATTGGTACACCCATATCATCAGCCAAAGAAACCGAAGAAAATCCGGGTTTCATTGCACTTAAGGAAGTCATAACAGACTTTCTTGCTGTGGTCCAAGCTGCAATCTGCTTCTTGTCGTGTGAAGGTGTGATTGAAATTGCTTTCTGTTCTTTTGCAACTTCTGCGACGATTGCCAAATCCCTTTCGATGATTTCATCGGTTTCTCCGTCGACTTCGACAATAATAATTGCCTGAGAGTCAGGAAGAGGGTTTCCGATTGCTTTGTTGACCGCGTTGATTGCGGTGCTGTCCAAAAGCTCGCATGATGCCGGGATCAAAGGCTTTGCGATGATTGCGGAGATGCAGCTTCCTGCATCTGCAACATTGTTAAATGCAACCAAACATGAAGCGGACTTCTTAGGTTTGGTTGTCAATTTAAGTGTAACTTCGGTAATAATTCCGAGTGTTCCTTCACTTCCGCAAAGGAGACGTGCCAACTGATATCCGGAAGAATCTTTGATTGTTCTGGTTCCGCTGCGAACGATTTCTCCATCTGCTTTAACGAATGTAAGTCCAAGAACGAAATCTCTTGTTGCTCCATATTTTACGGCTCTCATACCGGATGCGTTGTTTGCAACCATTCCTCCGATCTGACATGCTTCTGCAGATCCGGGAGAAGGTGGGAAAAAGAATCCGTATTCTGAAAGGGCATCGTTAAGATCGTTGTATACGACCCCTGCCTGAACATCGACCCAAAGATCTCCTACGCTGATTTCGAGAACTTTGTTCATTCTCTGCATAGAAATTACAATTCCGCCTTTGATTGGAACGGCTGAACCGCAAAGACCGGTTCCTGCTCCTCTTGGAACAACAGGAATCTTTTCTGCATTTGCGATTTTCATGATTTCAGAAACCTGTTCGGTTGTTGAAGGCTGAATAACCATGTCCGGGCTGTTGTGGAATATAGACGCGTCAAACCCGTACGCGTACAGGTCTGCGGTCTTGGTGGAATAACCGTCCTTTCCGACGATTGCTTCTATTTTATCAATTATTTTTTGGTCCAAGTATCGCACCTCTTGAAGGTTTATCTTACTTCTAGCTAATAAGGTTAAGTGAGTTAACAGTGTTTATACTTTTTGTGAGATTGAGAAAAATCCTCGTTGGAAAACAGGTCAAACTCCGCTAAAACCCTATATATAGGTATGTATTCACAATTATTATGAAATCCAAGATTGTACTTCTCGGACCTCCTGGCTCCGGAAAAGGAACCCAGGGTGAAAAATTAGGCGAAGAATTGGGATTCGTAAGACTTTCCACCGGAGATATGCTCCGCGAAGCCGTCAGAAACGGAACACCTCTCGGACTTAAAGCAAAAGAGTTCATGGATTCAGGTGCACTCGTACCCAATGATCTCATCATCGGACTCATGACCGAAAAGATGGCAACCATCGACGGAGGAGTTATTTTCGACGGATTCCCCAGAACCATCGAACAGGCAGACGCACTCGGCGAACAGATTGAAATCGATCTTGCTCTCAACCTTGATGTCAAAGACGATGAACTCGTTAACAGACTCACCAAGAGACGCTCCTGCCCCGAATGTAACGCAGTCTACCACTTGGAATACAACCCCCCTGCAGTTGAAAACACCTGCAAATGCGGATGCCAGCTCTATCAGAGAGACGACGATACCGAAGCAACCGTTACAAACAGGCTCAAAGTTTACCGCGAGAACACACTTCCCCTCATTTCATACTATGAGAAGAAAGGAACTCTCGTAACCATCGAAGGTGTCGGAAGTATCGACGAAATCTTCGAGAAAGTAAAGAAAGCCATTCAGTGATTTTAAAAAAAGACGGCCGTAAAGGCCGTCTTAAAATAGTTTTATTTTCAAAGTAATGCAGTCATTGCGAAATATGCAATGAACAAGACTGAAACTCCGTACATGAGAGGGGATACTTCTTTTCCACGTCCCACGACGATTGCTCCAATACAATACATGATTATTCCGAATCCGATACCGTCGGTAATCGAATAGGTCATGAGCATCATAATAATTGTAATGAATGCTGCGATTGCGACTTCGGGCTTCAACCATTCAATGGATCTGACCTCAGACATCATCAATGCACCTACAATCAAAAGTGCTGCTGCGGTACATGGGAATGAGAACACAGAGAACACAGGTCCCAAGAATAATGTTGCAAGGAACAACAATCCAACGATCAAAGCTACGAATCCTGTTCTTCCACCGCTTTCGACACCTACGTTTGATTCGATGTAACATGTAACAGGGGATACACCGATTACTGCACCTGCGGTAGAACCGATAGCATCTGCAAGCATTGCTTTGTCTGCGTTTACCAAATCTCCGTTTTCATCAACCATTCCTGCTCTTTCTCCAACAGAGGTAATTGTACCTGCAGTGTCAAAGAATATAACAAACAAGAACGAGATAATTACTGCAACAAATTTGATGTCCCAGGTTGCGGTTGTAAGACCTGTCCAAAATGCTCCGAAATCAGGTGCTGCAGGCATAGCAAATATGTTTGCGGGCACATCGACGATTCCGAGAATCATTCCAACAATTGCTGTGATAACAATTCCCAAAAGAATTGCTCCGGGAACTTTTTTCAAGAAAAGAATTGAAGTAAGAACAATACCGCCCAATGCCAAAAGAACAAGGGAGTTTGTCAAATCTCCGAGTGCAACGAGTGTTGCATCACTGCCAACGATAATTCCTGCACCCTGCAATCCAACAAAACAAATGAAAGTTCCGATTGCGGCGGTGATTGCTTTTCTCATGTTTACTGGAATTGCGTTGAGAATTTTCACCCTTAACGAACCCAAAGAAAGTAACAAAAAGATCAAAGAAGCAACGAACACGGCAGCCAATGCCTGTTCCCAAGAATATCCCATAACCACAACAACGGTGAATGCAAAGAATGCGTTAATTCCCATACCGGGAGCCAAAGCAATAGGTAACTTTGCATACAACGCCATAATAAAACAAGCTAGCGCGGATCCAAGAATTGTTGCAGTCATAACGGCAGATGGGTCCATTCCCGCAGCAGCCAAAATCGATGGGTTTACTGCTAGAATGTAAGCCAATGCCAAGAATGTAGCAACACCAGCAGATGTTTCTCTGCGTAGTGTGGATCCTCTTTCGGAAATTCCGAAATACGAATCAAGACTCTGTTTGACGTCCATGCTACGAAATGTCATACATCTTTTATATTGATTTACCTGGCTATCTAATCCATCCAATAATCCAGAAATCTTGCCTGCATTCAGACAAATAGATTTTGAACCAAATTCTTTGTAAAAATGGAAATTTGCGGGTTTTGCCAAAAATCCTATATGATGGATGCAAAGAGGCACCAAAAATTATTAAAACAAAGTCGTGATAAATGGGCTTGATAGCCCCATAGTGTAGTGGTCAATCATGCGGGATTCTGGATCCTGCGACTGCAGTTCGAATCTGCATGGGGCTACCTTTTCATTCTACTCGGTTAACGTAAGTTCTGTTTGACGGAGGGGTTTCCTCCGTCGGGTATGTTTATGCCGAAATGACTATGACAATAGCTCTTGCTGTGTAAAAATGTTCATCACACCAAGGCTTTTCCATTCCACGTTCAACCATATCAAACATACCTTTATTTTCAGAGATTTTTCCATCCATGTTCATCACCGTATGGATTACTTCTCAAGAGTATTTCAACCTTCAAACGAAATACCCTCACGTCAGATGATTGGACATATAAAATATGAATAAAATGTAAAGGGTTTAATTCCGATAGGAATTTTTACGTTACTCTATTTCACGTTCGGTACCGTCGGCGAGATCGCTGAATAAATCAGCTCCTTCTTCGGGACCTCTTGCAATAATAATATCGCCTGCGTTGAGAACCGTGTGTCTTCCCGGACCGTATATGTATACATTATTGCGCTTAATCGCAATGATGAACATACCGCAGTGAGTACTGAACCTCAATTCTCCGAGAGATTTGTTTACCAAAATCGAATCTTCGGAAATTTCTGCCATTTCGATGGTAACTTCGGATTCCTGAATACTCATCTGAATAACCGGGTGGTCTCCCAATCCTCTGATAACAACATCCGCAATTGATGCGGCTGCATCGGCAATGTCTTCTATTGCCATCTGTAATCTCAAAATAACCGAAATTCTTGCGACGGCTTCGGGATCTTCTTTTCCTATAGAGATTACAAGTTCCTGAATCTGTTCGCTGAGTTCGTCCATTCTTTCTTCCAGGAACAAAACTTCTTCGGCAATTTCCACATTGTTGTACAACAAAGACGAATATGCCAAATCGATCATAAACTCGGAAGTGTCTTTCAAATCCAAGAGCATAGATTCTATACGGTTCATTCTTCGTCCTCCTCGTTGACTTCGGGGAATTCCCAGGGTAATGATCCGGAAGTGAATTCCTTAAGGTGGTTGAATCCATCTTCCGTTCCACGAACGATAATGTCGTCTCCGGGACGTATTTTCAAATCGTCCTCGGGATCGTAAATCCAACCATGACGGTTTCTTACCGCGATAATCTTTGTTCCCGTACAGGCTTCTACCGCAAGATCTTCGATTGTATTTCCGCCCATATCGGATTTTCCATCGATACGGGTCATACGAATCTTCTCTTCTGATTCATTAAGCATGTTTGTGATAAACGGACGTTTCTCTTTGGGAACGTTGAGAAGTTTTACGATTTCACCCGCAGCTTCACAGATTCTGTCTGCTGCGGTTGCAACCTGCAAAATTCCTGCCAATTGTTTGGCATCCTCTTTGGTTCTGGCTGCAAGCAAAAGTTTCACACGAATGGCATATTTCATATCATCCATTTCGTGTTCCAATTCATAGACTTTCTCGGCCATGTTTTGACTGTCATACATCAAAGAAGCATATGCCAAGTCCACAATAACTTCGGAAATATCCTTCATTTCCGTAAGCAGTTCCTGAACAGTCATGTCTATACGATCTAAATCGGTATAGTCTTCGTTATCATTCAAAAATACGCACCTCTGTGCAACGGCAGTTCTGACTACAACTACCTTCTGAATCATCAGAATTGATCGACAATTTCGGTCACCTTGTATATACCCGTTTTATTGGGCCGAACCGCTAATAGGCGTTGCTCGTATTTTTAAACTTTGCCGACCCCCATATATACGATATTATCCATATGGGTCTTTGATAGGTTATGGCCTGAGGAGCAATTTTTTATGAAGTCTGTAAACGAAACCAGCGGATTCTTCGCCCGTAATAGGTCGACATTCGTATTGGGACTTACAGCGCTCATCATTGCAGCCATAGCCGATTTGTTTGCAGGTATCTTCCTGAAAGAAATGGAAGAATTCCTGATGATTGTTCCGGGAATGCTTATTCTGATTTACACTGCAATCGGAATGAGAGGTAATATTTACGGTGCGATGGGAAGCAGAATGGGAACATCCATGCACATGGGTACTTTCTCGATGAACCTGAAAAAAGGAAGCGTTCTCAGAAAGAATATCGAAGCTACCTTGGCACTTACGATGATTATGTCTGTAACCATGGGTTTTGCAGGCTGGGTCATTGTTGAATTATTGTTTGGTGGCGGCATCGGAGTTCTTGAATTCACATTCATTTCCGCTGCGGGCGGACTTCTTGCGGGAATAGTCGTAATGGGATTCAACATAATGATTGCGTTTGAAGGATTCAAACACAACTGGGATGTTGATAACATCACGGCTCCTTTGATTGCAGCCGTGGGAGATATCGTAACCGTTCCGATGATTTTCCTTTCGACTTGGATTTTCATAAGTCTTGATTCTTGGATTATTCAAATTCTTTGCATAATCTTGATTTTGTTTACCATTGCGGTTTCCTATGTGATTATTCGCAGAAAGAATAAAAAACGCAGAGGAATGGACGAGGCCAAGCGCATAGTGGTTCAATCCACACCTGTTTTGATCATGTGTTTAATCTTGGAAATCTGTGCAGGTATGCTTATTCAGCAACAGGAAGACAAATTCTACGAATTCGCAGTTCTTTTGATCCTACTCCCGGCTTTCCTTAACGAAGGAAACGCACTTTCGGGAATGTTGACTTCGAGACTTTCATCAATGATCCATTTAGGTACTTTGAAAACCAACAAACTTCCTCCGAAGGAAGCTTACGAAAACTTTGGAATAATGTATCTTCTTGCGATTCTGACGTTTGCATTCATCGGTGTTGCAGCATATCTCGTGGCACCTGCAAGTTTATCTTTCTTGACAACAATGACGATTGTTCTTCTTGCGGGAATTTTAACAACCACCGTAATCAATTATCTTTCGTATTACGTTGCGGTATTGGCAGTTCGTTTGAACCTGAACCCCGATGACCATTGTATCCCGATTACATCTTCAATCATGGATGCCGTGGGATCCGTTATCTTAATGTGCGTAATCTTTTTGGTTATTTGAATAGTCAAGATTTCAATCTATTTCGAACACTGCGCTCTTTTATTATGCGCGTATAGCCCGCGATTATCTGAAAAGTTATAATAAGGGAAACAAATACCGCAGGCAGAGGAAACTAAATGATTGACAGGGAAGAGGTTTTGGCGAATCTTGAAAAGTACGATCTCAGCAAAGCAAAAATCGGTGTTGTTGCATCACACTCAGCACTTGACACATGCGACGGAGCAGTATCTGAAGGATTCAACACAGTCGCAATTTGCCAGAAAGGCAGAGAGAAGACCTTTAACAATTATTTCAAGACACAGAGAGACGCAAACGGAAACATCCTTAGAGGAACTGTTGACGAAACCGTTATTCTCGACAAATTCAGCAACATTCTGAAACCTGAGGTTCAGCAGAATCTTATGGATAACAATGTTCTTTTTGTCCCCAACCGTTCGTTCGTATCCTACAGTGGAATCGACGCAGTTGAAGATGATTTTAAGGTCCCCATGTTCGGAAGCAGAAACCTTCTGAGATCCGAAGAAAGAGGAGATGTAAGAGATTACTACTGGATTCTTGAAAAAGCAAATCTTCCTTTCCCCAAAAAAGTCGAAAAACCCGAGGACATTGATGGCCTCACAATCATTAAAGTTCACCACAAAGTGAAGAAACTCGAGAGAGGATTCTTCACCGCAAAAGATTACGATCAGTTTGTTCAGAAATCTGACGAACTTATCAAACAGGGAGTTATCGAGGAGAATTTCCTTGAATCCGCCCGTATGGAACAGTACATTATCGGTCCGGTTTTCAACTTGGACTTCTTCTACTCGCCTCTTCAGGAAAGAGGAGAGAAACTCGAACTTCTCGGTATTGACTGGAGATTCGAGAGTTCCCTTGACGGATACGCAAGACTTCCCGGAAAACAGCAGGTAGAATTGGAAAACGACGGAATCATTCCCGAATACACTGTTTGCGGACACAACTCAGCCACTTTGAGAGAATCACTTCTCGACAAAGCATTCGAAATGGCAGAGAAATACGTAGCAGCATCCAAGAAATTCTACGACCCTGGTATCATAGGTCCCTTCTGTCTCCAGACTTGTGTAGACAAGGATCTTAACTTCTACATCTACGATGTTGCGCCCCGTATCGGTGGCGGAACAAATGTACACATGGCCGTCGGTCACCCCTACGGAAATTCATTGTGGAGACGCGAGATGAGTACCGGCAGAAGAGTCGCTATGGAAATCCGCACCGCAATCGAAGAAGAACGCGTAGAGGAAATCATAACCTGAACGGAGAGAATCTGTATGAAAACACAAATAAAATTATTGGCAGTTTTGGCAGTCTTTGCACTTGCCCTCGTGCCCCTCGCACTCGTAGCAGAAAGCTCCGATGCAGAAATCACATATAGCGAAGATGTCAAAGTCACACAGGGCTTCGACAACATGTCTGCAGGACGCCTCACCGTTGAATACGAAAACACAGGTAGCGAAGAACTTACCCTCAAAATTGTTGTAACAGACAAAATGAGTAAGAAAGTTCTTGCAGAAACTGAAGCAAAGATTGCAGCAGGATCTGAAGACAGTGCAGCAACACAGAAAGTTGACATTAGCTTCCAGATTGGAGTTGCTGGAACATATAACATTGAAGTTTCCACAACTGCAACAGACCCCAGTGGAAATGTTGTTGACTTTACAGCAGGTTCAAAAACAAGCACAATTTTGCTCGAAGTTAGTCTTTCCGCATGGTCTAAATGGACAACATATGTTATCATAATCATTGTTGTTATCGCAATCGGTGTCGCAGTTTGGTTCAAGATTCGTTCAGCACCCAAGTCTGAATCCACAACAACCTTTACCGAACTCGAAGAAAGGAAAAACGAAGCTTCTGCCCCCGCAGTATCCTCTTCAAAGAGAGAATACAAGGGTAAGAAGAAACAGTGATAAACAAAACAATCGGTTTCCCAAACGGGAAACCGATAATCTTTTTTTAACATGAGATTTATTGATTTTGGAGATATTTCTCCTGATTTTTCTAAGGCTATAGAAGCAACAATGATTGAATCTCATTCCAAAGGTGGCATTGAAACACTTTGGATCTACTCTGATTCCCAAGATGTGATTTCATATGGAATTACTCTTAAACGTTCTGAATTTGATGATGAGGAAGGCTCTTATGAAATGATTTGTGAGGGAATGATCGCATCACTGGAACACATGGGAATAATCGGAGAATTTGAATTCCCAAACAAAATTTTAGCCGAGGGGAAGAAAATATCCGAATCATCTCAAATCCGTAATGAAACAACGGTTTTACAAAAAGGAACATTGATTTCAGATTCTTCTGATTCCGATTATACATCAATCAATGAAATCATTGGTGATGCCCCTACTACAAAAGAAGTCTCTTTCGCGATAATGTTTGGATTCGCAGAAACATTAGGTGTTCCGATAGACTTCGGTGAACTCACCGATATCGAAAAGAAAAGAATCGAAGAGATTCAGAATCTCAACTGAGGATCGTTAAGATCCAAAAGTGCAACATCTCTGCGATCGATAAAGAATCCAATCTTTTTGTGAAGCATTACAGAAGGAATGTTGTCGGGCTGAATTGCACTGTGAATGATTGTAGCGCCCTGTTCACGTCCTTTAATTGCTAATTCGCGCAACAATTTGTATCCCAATGCATTACGTCTAAGCATAGGGTGTACACCCATGTTCTCAACCCAAACCAAGTTCTCTGCGTTGTAAACGTGGTGAAGCATCTGTGCGAAAATGAAACCCCAGATTTCGCCGTCTTCTTCGGCGACGAAACTGAGGCCTCCGTCAAGGTAGGTCATAAAAGATTTTTTATTACTGGCACCGAGACTGTCTTTCCATTCTTCGGGAAGTTCTTCCCATTTGTTTTCAAGTGTTTCTGAAAAATACTCCCTGATGCAAGAAATCTCAAGGTCTCTGACCTTTACGATGTCCTTAAGCTTCATGGGACGTATTTCCACTTACATCTCCTCCGGTGCTCCGATACCAAGACATGTAAGAACGTTCTTGAGAACAATCTTGGTACACTCAACAAGAGTCAAACGAGCGTCACGGGACTCTCCTGCGGAAAGTACTGGAACTGCTGCGTAGAACTGATTGAAAGCGGATGCGACTTCGTGTCCGTAAGCAGGAAGCATGTGCACGCGTTTCTCTTCGCCTGCGACTTTGATTACCTGTTCGAAACGTGATAAAACTTTGACCAAACGGATTTCGTATTCGTCGGTGAGTTTAGAGGCGTCGGTATCGTGTTCGTAACCTTCGGATTTGCGAATCATTGTGCAAGCTCTTGCGTGGGCGTACTGAAGGAACGGTCCGCTGTTTCCGTCGAAGTTCAATGCGTCTTCCCATTTGAAAACCAATTGTTTTTCGGGCTGAACGCGAACGATGTTGAATCTGATTGCACCGATTCCGATGATCTTTGCAATTTCCTGCATCTTCTCTTCGGAAAGGTCGTTGCGACGTTTGGAAATTTCTTCGTATGCGCGAGAAATTGCTTCATCGATCAAATCATCGAGATAAACAACCACACCTTTTCTGGTGGACATTTTACCCTCGGGAAGTGAAACAAAAGAATAGAACATAGGTTCAGGCATCTTTTCGCTTCCGAGAATTTCCAACGCAGAACAAAGCTGTTTGCTTCCGAGTTTCTGATCTTCTCCGAGAACATCGATTACACGATCTGCTCTGGTGAACTTATCCAAATGGTATGCCAAATCTCTTGTTGTGTAGAGAGTTGTACCATCCGATCTTGTGAATGTGAATTTTGTATTCTTGCCATGAATTCCGAAAGATTCCAAATCTACGAACCAGGCTCCGTCTTCGGACTGTCCTGCCAATTCGGATTCTTTGAGTTTTGCGACAACATCATGAGCTGAACCGTCTGCGATGTAACGGGATTCCCATGTGTATGTGTCAAGTGTAACACCGATGTTTGCAAGAGTCTCTTTGAGACCGTCGATCATTACGCTTGCTGTTTTGTAAACGGTAGTGATTGTTTCTTCGTCTCCGACTTCGAATTTACGAAGCATGTCTGCAATCTTTTCCTGAACTTCGGGATCGTCTTCCATCATCTTGTTTGCAAGACGGTAGAATGCAACCAAACGGTGATCGGTCTTATCCCTGTCTTCAAGGGTTACCTGATCTTCAGAGATGTTGTTTACTCCCCATGTGAGAATAACGACTTGTTTTCCTACGTCATTAACGTAGTATTCAGTGGAAACATCGTGTCCACACATTTTGAGACATCTTGCAAGAGTATCTCCGATGATTGGATTCCTTGCACGTCCAACGTGAATTGGTCCGGTAGGGTTTGTTGAAGTGTGTTCAACATTAACTTTCAAACCGGATTTGGGAAGGGATCCGTATGAATCTCCTTCTCTGAGAATATCATTGATTGTTCCTTCTACGAGACTTGCTCCATCCATAAAGAAGTTAACATATCCGTTAAGAGCTGAAACTTCGGAAATCAATCCTTCGGGTTTAATCAAAGATGCGATTTCTTCTGCAATATCTTTGGGAGCTTTTCTCAGAGCTTTGGACATTACAAAACAAGGTACTGCCAAATCTGCATTTCCCTGTGCTGGAACTTCCGCTGTAAACTGAACATCTGCACCCATCGAAGTGAGAGCTTTTGACACCGATTGAGAGACTTCCTCTCTGAATTTATCCACGATTGTCATAGAATCATCCTACTCTGTATCTGAGAACTGCTGCAATTCCACCGAAAGCACGGAGAAGCATTTCTCCTTCTTCCGAATCGGCGGAAATAATCTGAACATCTGTGTTGAATTGATCTGCAATCTCGAAGAATGCATCAATCAAATCATTTGATTCTGAAATGGATGCATTTCCTCCGCACTCTTTACATTCAATTTTATCTTCTGATGCTGAGACTGTAGCTTCATATTTGTGTCCGTTGGGACATTCGACGGTTACACGTCTTTTGTTGAGACCTTCGGAAAGCAAAAGAACATCCACTGCACCCAATAAAACAGCTGAACGTACTTCATCTTCACCGTATGCGGATAATCCTCCGTCGGCTTTACGAATTTCTTTCAAAAGTCTCTGAACAAATTCTTTCTCTTTTGTAAGCTGAACACCTTCAACTGCGTCTTTGGCATTTTCAACCAATTCTTTGAGTCCATACTCGTCTGTGTATCCGGTATCAAAAGAATCAATGATGAGCTTTCTGAGTTCGTGGTGAAGATATTCTTCTCTTACGAAGAATTCTTTTGTTGCTCCGGGTCCTCCGATAAGAATTCCCTGAAGTTCGGGTTTGTTGAGGAAAGCATCGGTTGCTGCTTCTGCGACCTTCTTAAAGAATTCGTGAGCTGCGATTTCAATCAATCTTTCAAACCTTACTGAAGACTGACCTCCTTGGTGGTGCTTACTAGGAACTAATGAATCGAAGTGTTTGATTGTGATAATTCTGTTTCCAGAAAGAAGACCGATTGTTGCTTCAGATCTGTCGATTGTAATCAATCCGTATGATTTTTTATCAACAAGCATAACCTCTAAAGGTTCGGTGTAGAACTGTGAGTCGCATCTGTACACGAATGTTGTGATGCAATCTGGAGGATCCAATACGAACTGGACCATTTTTGTCTGATCTCCGGCTCTGGGAACTTCACCGCAGAAAATTACGATTCCGTTTGGAGGCACGGCTTTGAATGTTCTGAGCCTTGCCATAATAGAGTCGATTGCACCCTGAACGTTTTTAAGTGTGGATTTGGACTTAATGTTGGATGCCTGAGAGTATTCATCACGAAGATATGCCATTACATCCGAAATCTGTTTTGTCTCGGGAATGTACACTGAAATAAGCTCTGTTCCCCTACCTTTGAGGTTCACAAGTTCTTGCATGGCTTTCTTAAAATCGTATCTCGCTCGTTCTACGGATGTTACTTCTCCCATTGGAATCAGACCTAACCTTTTTATGAGAAATGCTCATTTGTATTAAATACATCGGTGATTTTTTGGAAAAGGTAGTAGTGTCCATAGGCGGTTCCATTCTTATACCAGGTAAAGACGATTCTGAGTACATCAAACAATTGTCAGAACTTGTGAAAGATGTTTGTCAAAAAGTTCAATTGGTCATAGTTTGCGGCGGAGGAAAAACCGCCCGTTATTATGCCAACACGGGAAGAGAATTGGGCGGAAATGATTACCAATTGGATATCCTAGGAATTGGTGCAACACGTTTGAACGCGCAGCTTCTCGCACTTTCTTTGGGAATGATGGAAGATACCGTTCCCGTTACCGCAGAAGATGCCGCAACAAGATCCAGGCCCGGACACGTTGTTGTTATGGGTGGAACAGTTCCAGGACATACAACCGATGCCGTTGCAACCATGGTTGCAAAAGAATTGGGAGCCGATCGTGTAGTTAACGCAACTTCCGTCGACGCGGTTTATTCTGCAGACCCAAGAGAATTCCCGGATGCGAAAAGATTCGATACAATGACTATCGAAGAATTGGGAGAAGTTGTTTACAAAGATCACTCCGCTTCAAAATCCAGTGTTTTCGATCCTTTGGGAGTTAAACTCGCAAAAGAAAACAAGATTGATCTGTACATGGTTGACGGAAGAAATCTTGAAGAACTGGGTCATGCTATCCTTGGTGAAAAAACCAAAGGAACTTTTGTAAATTCTCATTGAATTAAACGGGCGAAAGCCCGTTTTATAATTAATTCAAAGGTTCGAGATCTTTTGAAGAAAGCAACTCGAATCCTGCGGATTCCAACATCTCGGAATAACTGTGTTCTTCCGATTTTTTGAACGCTTTCTTATGCATATAAACCATCTTGGTTCCCGATGCTTCTGCGGTTTTCTCTGCCATTGCGAGAACTTCTTCATCGGTTTTCTCAAGCATTTGATAACTTGGAAGCATATGTCCGAAATCCGCTTTGAACTTCGTTGCGATTTCCGTATAGCGGGGTGCATAATGACCTCCTCCAAATCCGATCAGAATGGGATAGTCTTCTTTTGGTTCTGTTTCCAACAATGCTTTTGCCAAAAGATCTGCTGCGTGTTCATCTCCCCAATGATTTTCATCGCTTCCGATTTCAATAAAATATGTCGGGGTTTCCATCCACGGACCGTGATGCGTAACTTCAAAAGATTCTGAATAAATATCGGTATCGTTCACTTCGACAATCTTGCGCAAAGTTTCTGTCATCATGTGAGCATCGGAAGGGACTAATTCTCCGGCTTTTCCACCGTATTTGTTCTCTCCGTAATTTCCTATCGGGTGTACGGTAAGTGTAGGTTTTCCACTAGCGGCGGAATGCTTGGACAAAACAATGACCGAATCTACTTTGATTCCGAATTCTTCCGCACGGGAAACGAGTGTATCATCGTAGATGTGTAACTGGGGTGTGGTCATTATGACCATATCATTCATTGATTCGAATGTACCGAATTTATCCTCTCCGAGCATGTCCCATTTTGCCATTTTTAGAAGACTTTTTCTCATATTCACAGATGGAATATCAGGTTCGCTACAAATCAACAGTTTTGCCATGTTTTTTGAGTATAGAAAAGGCGTATTTAAAACACCAGATTAATATAACATTTTAACGTTATTATTTCAGGTGTAGGAATGGAACAGATAACCATCGGATCAAAAATACTATTACATCTAAGCAGATATGAAAAAATAGACAGCACACAAATCTATGATCTTCCTTGGGATTTAACTCAGGATGGCATTGCAACGTCTGTGAGAATATCGCGTGCTCATGCTTCGATTGAATTGAAGAAACTTCGTGAACTAGACAGGGTGGAAGAACATCAATGTCAGATCCGTGGAAGCAGAAGTTGTAAAAGAAAAGCTTTTTTCCTAACACCTATTGGAAAAAATACTGCGAATGAACTGAAAAACCATTTAAAAGATGAGGGTGTGGATTTTGAATCATTACTTGATTTGAAAAAATGTGACCCAGAAGTTTTAATCGATTCTTTGGAACCTGATGCAAAAGAAGCACTGGGAATTGCATCTGTTCTGAGAGTTCCAATTCACCGCAATGATTTGCCTCCGACAAGATTGCCTGTTGTTCCTTTTGATCCCGTAAATGGATACATAACTCTAGCTGATGTTGTAAAAGAAAATTATCTTAAAAATGCCGAACCTGAAAAAATCAAAGACTGGCACAGCAAGGCTGCAGACTATTGGTTGGAACAAAACAAAGAAGATCAGGAACTTTTGTATCACTATGTTCATGCAGGAAGACGCATTGAAGCATGCAAACTCCTTCTTCGTAAAAAGGATGATTTTTGGGCGAATACCAATGATGATCTGAACGAGATTGTTTCCAAATTAATTGATGTTCCACAAAAATACGCAAAAGAAATCTATCCTATCTCGGTAGAAATCGCATTGGATGTTTTGGATACAGAAGTAGCGGAACAAAAGATATCACTTCTAAGAGAATATGATTCGGAAAAAGCTGACATGTTTTTAGTTGATTTGGAAATTCAAAAAGAAAATTATGAAAAAGCGTTAGAAATAGCAGAATCTTTAGAACAGTCTTCACCTCAAAACAAACTACGCTTGGCAAAAGCATTGTTTGCTCTAAACAGATTTGAAGAATCCGAAAAGATATTGAAAGAAACCGAATCCCTAATAATTTCAGAAGGAAAAACAGATGGTTTGCATCAAGTTCTGATTAGAAAAGCTGAAATCAAATATCGTAACGGCGATATCGATGATGCTGTAAAACTTTTATCAAAATCAAGAATCCATGCTCCCCGCAGGGAGCAGGAAAGAATAGATTTGCTTCTGGATGGAATTTCCAAAGGAAAAGACCCAGAAGGATTTTGCTGATCACAAAATAGTATTGTGTTTGAGATCATCGATATCCGAGATATATAAATCACGAATGTCTTTGATATCCCATTTCAGCATAGCCAATCTTTCAAATCCGAATCCCCATGCGAGAACAGGATATTCTACACCGAAAGGCGATACAACTTCAGGCCTGAATATTCCTGCCCCTCCCAATTCCATCCATTTACCGTGGAAGAAAACTTCCAATTCAAGAGATGGTTCGGTGTAAGGGAAATATGCGGGTCTGATTCTGATTTGATCGAATCCCATACGTGCGTAGAATTCTTTGATGATGGAAATCAACATATCGAAATTTCCATTCTCATCGATTATGATTCCTTCAATCTGAGTAAACTCGGGAAGGTGTGTGGAATCGATGGATTCTTTTCTGAAAATTCTTGAAAGCGAGAAAACTTTGACGGGCGGATTTGGATGCTGGGACACATAACGGATTGTGTTAACGGTTGTGTGGGTTCTAAGCAAAGCGGATTCCGCTTTGTCTCTGGACCATTCACCCCCCCATCCCGTAGAGCCGGTGTCTCCGCCGTTCTCGTGAATGTTCTTTACTTTCTCAATCAATTCTTCATCATCGATCGGGATGCGTGAAGGACTGTCGAGATAGAATGTATCCTGAAGATCCCTTGCGGGGTGATCCTGAGGTGTGAACAGAACATCAAGATTCCAGAATGCGGGCTGAACATATTCTTCATCCACTTCGGTGAATCCCATTTCTGTGAAAAGTTTCCTGATTTCCGCACCCAAGCGGGAAAGAGGATTTCTTTTTGCGGGAATCATTTCAGGTGCAAAAGTCTGAACATCATATTTTCTGAAATCTGCATCTTTCCATTTTCCGCTTTGAATGATTCTGTCTGTAATATCTGTAATCTCATCGCGAAGTTCAATACCGGAGCGTGCGGCTTCAACTCCTTCGGGAGTCAGAGATACTGCCCTCTTGGTTATGACTTCTTCCTGAATCATACCCTGACGTCCTTTGAGATCTTTTATCACTGCAGCATCCGCTTCCGCTTCGGGAAGTGCTGCAACCAACATCTTTTCCAAAAGAACTTCATCGGGCATTTTCTCGGAAAGCATCTGTTTTCCTTTATCGGTAAGAATCAAAGTTTTACTGTCGCCGTCTTTAACGATGTCCGCAAGACCTTTGCGTTTAAGCCAACCGACCGCGATCTTATCTTCACCGTTTGGTAAAGCATCACCGAGAGCCGAAAGCTCCATAGAACCGCCTGCTTCGTTTATCGCAACGATTGCACGTCTTTCAGGCAATCCTGACTCAATTGATTTTGGATCTGAAACAACAAAGAATTTTGAAACGTCTTCGGAAATTTCGGCAAGACCTTTTGTAGAGAGCCAGGAAGCGGATCCCATGATCTCTACTTCCAACTCAAATTTACCTGCGGCTATCAAATCTGCGGGTGTGCTGTTTCCTCCGACGGCATCCAATGCCAAAAGGAGTCTTTTTTCGTTGTGGCTCAGTCCTTCAAGGATTTCAGACATTTCCATTTATTCGCCTCTGTGAATATTACCATTTGAATCCATCAAAAGACATCGAATCGATGATATCTTTTGCTTCTTCTCTCTTAGCCTGGTGGTTTTCCAGGAATACATTGATTTTATCAGTGAGTGCCATTTTACACTCGCCGCACAGGATTTCTCCGTTGCGACATTTACATGCCATCTCTTCGAGCTTGGCATCGTCTTTTTCAAACATGCAGTAATTGTATTTGTAGACTGCACAGATATCGGGATTTCCGCCCTTTTCTCTCTGTTCTTCCACTGTGGGACATCCGCCCGTGAATGCTCTGCCAACTTTCTTCTTAACCGCTTTTGCCGAATCGGTTGTAAAAATTGTTGCGTTTTCATCGGATGAAGACATCTTATCTCCACCTGAAAGACCGGGGAACATTTTACAGTACAACATCGAAGGTTTTGGATAACCCAAACCGGGAGCGACATCCCTCGTAACTCTGAAGTGGGGGTCCTGATCGATTCCGCAGGGAATCAAACAGGGAACCTGTTTACCTGCCATTTCGGATGGAAGGAATGCAGGTACGGATTGCATTGAAGTGTAGTAAATTGCACCGATGTTTGTAGAATTATCGAATCCAAACACTGCTTTTGCAGTGGAGAAAGTAACTTTCTTGGCAACTTTCAATGCAATTGGATATAATTTATCGACATTTTCGGTGTTCAATATGATTTTGGTATTGTCAGGATCGAATCCTAATGCGATGAAATCCAAGGCATTCTCATATGCCATGTTCCTTGTGTCGTGAAGAGTCAAATCCTTGAACAGGAATTTTTCATCATCGGTCATCTGAAAAAGCATCGGAACTTTGAAAGTATCCTGAATCCATTTGTTGAAGAACCAGGGCATCATGTGTCCCAAGTGGGTATCTCCCGAAGGTCCGCGACCTGTATACAAAGTGAATTTGTTTCCTTTCTCGTATTCATCCAAAAGAAGATTGAAATCTCTGTGCGAGTAGAAAATACCGCGACGGAGCATGGGGTGAATATCACCGTGCTTGGAAATTCTGGCTATGAGAGCTTCGTCTATAGGTGATGTACCGAATTTTTTCTGAAGAAGATCGTAATCGATGTCCCCCGTTACTTCCCATGGCGTTACTTTGAATTCATCTTCCATGCATATACCGAATACACGGAATGACACCTTCCCTTTTAAAGTTTTGAATGTTTTGATAGAATCCCTTATCTATTGAACCGCAGATAACCATGGTATGTGGAACATCCTCGGCAAAGACGCATTGTACGTGGAACTCGGAGAAGTTTGGAAACAGAGAGTTATCGAACTTGCCGACGACGAAAGAAAAGAGAAATTCAAAGAGCTCATGGAACCCAATGAAATTCTGTATATGATGAACGGAACCACGGAAGAACACACATTTTTTGTGAAACTTCCTAAGGATATGACTCCTGAAGATATTCAGTTCATGGCAGATGTAACATTGGATGTTGCAAAAGCATACGAACAACCCTATCTTACAATTGAAAATACGGAACAGAGATACAAAATTATCTTCACAAACGTAGATGAACCTGAACTGTTGGGTATCAACAAAACAGAAGGTTTCTCATCCGGCGCTATATTCATGCCAATTCTGGAGAGTATTACCGGCCCCGGTCGTATGAACGACAGTTTGCTTTGAACAGAGTTCCGGAGAAATCCGGAACTTATTCTTTCTTTTTTGACATCGTTACGGATATTGTGACGTTTGATTTGTCTCCAGGAAATACTCCGAGAATTACGGCCATATCTTTGTTGTTTTCCGTGGGCACCGGACCAAGTGTCAAGTCGGTTTGATTTGTTTTGAAAGTTGCCGTAGATCCATCGTGATTTGCTACGACTACATCGACAGGATTGTCAGATGTGCATCTTACTGTGATGAATTGATTTGGTTTAACGTTAAAGGGCAGGGGTTCAACGTTACGATAACATCCGGGTGCTGTATAATCAAGTTCCCCTACGAGTATTTTTGTCTCGGGAAGAACTTCGGTTGGTCTGCCAAACATAATTCTTGAATGCAGAAGAGCATGATAAATCTAATGGGGTTTTGGTAAATCCAAATTCAAAAAAAACTCATGCGATTGAATCTGCATCTGGAAGATCCAAATCGGTAGACTGTTTCCACATTCTTGGGTAATGTCCCTTTTCCATGAGAACGCGTTCTACATTCACGGCTTTACCCTGAGATGTTGCCATGATTTTATCGGTAGACATTGTCATCTTTCCGATTGCGATTAATTCTCCACTGTATGTCATCAAAGCGACCAATGCATTCTTACGAATATCTTCGTCGATCATGTGTATTCCCTTGATGTTCAAATCCGAACCGTGACATATTGCGTCTACCGCGGTTGCCTTAACGATAATCTTTGGCAAAGGATCCACAAGAATTTCCATGGGCATCAACAAACTTCTCAACCATTCTTCGCGTCCGTTCTGTTGCCAAAACACATACGCATCGGTTAAATCATGAAGTGTTGCCGCATCCTTTTCCAACATTAATCCGGAACGTGAACGACGTAATTCAATCATATTAGCTCCGCAACCCAATGCTTCACCAACATCAACGCACAATGTTCTGATGTATGTTCCAGCATCACAGGAAACTCTGAATAAGATGTCACGTCCTTTGATTTCGAGAATCTCCAAATCTTTAATCGTACGGATTCTCAACTGTCTTTTTACCGATGACCTCACCGGAGGAATCTGATAAATTTTTCCTAAGAAGTTGAACATAACTTTTTTGATTTTTTCTTCGGAACGATCTGCGTGAAGTCTCATCACACAAATGTATTCTTTATCGGAAGATAAGACCAAATCAGTTAAACGAACGGCTCTGCCCAAACACAAAGGTAAAACTCCGCTGACATACGGATCTAAAGTTCCGCCATGTCCCATTTTGTCCGTGTGTAAAGCTTTCTTGGCCCAAGCGGTAACTTGGTGTGATGTAGGACCTGAGGTCTTGTCTAAAGCAACAACACCTGCTTTCAGCAATTCACCTACTGTGCGGTCGGAAGGTTTCTTTCCCCACCTGTCGTGGATTGCATCTTTATCCTTAATTAACACTTTTGTCCCTCTACGGCTTTTAAAATCTCGGACAGAACTTCTTCCGGCGTAAGATTGTCTGTATCAACGATTAAATCGTAAACACTCAAATCGTTAACATCAATACCGTAGTACATCATATAGCGTTTTGCTTCGGATGCTTGGCGTTCCACGGTTTTCTTAAGAGCTTCTTCCACAGTTTCTCCTTCGCGTACGCCTACACGGGCAACACGCACATCGGAACTTGCATTGAGATAAATCTTGAATGCTGGAATATTGTTCTTTGAAAGCATGTATGCGGACAAACGTGATTCGAGAATGATATTCTCGTTTGCTCTCGCTATTTCTAAAATTTTGGAATCGATGAATTCATCGATTGATTTATCTTTTTCAGCCAAACTTCCAAATTCGGCTAAAGTTAAACCTTTTTCTGCAGCGAGCTCACGGAAGATCTTTCCGAACACGATAGCGTTCAGATCCAATGCTTCCGCAAGCCCGTTGCAGGCGGTTGTTTTCCCGGAACCGGGTGGTCCGCTAATTGTTATCCTCATGCAACCTCAGCACTGCCTTCCATCTCGATTTCTGCGAGACGTTTCTTGAAGATATAGTACTTGATGACTTTGTTAAGGAGTTGTCCTATTGGGATACTGATCAATGTGTAGACCAAAATCCAGTGGGGCAACACTGTAACTCCCAGTAAATCAACAGGTGACCAAGGCACATTGATTATTGTGTTGGTAACTGTATCACTGACATCAAGGAAGTAGTATACCCATGCGTAAATAGGTGTGATCACAATCATGGTTACGGGCATGATTTTCATCTGCGACGTACTTGATTCCATGCTTGCGGCCATCATCTTTGGCTGCTGTTCAGAGAGTTTCTTCATCTTGTAGAGATTGTTGTCGATTCTTGCCTGACGCATTTCTCTGTTGAAATCCGACTGAATCTGCTGGTTTTTAGCCATGCTGATTGCGTCGGTCATGAATGTTCTCAACACAGTGCTGAGACCAATCATGATGAGACCTGCGATCATGAGCGTGGGAACGGGGTATTGACCCCCGAACCCGATCAACGGCTCAAAGACGAAGTTTAAAGCGGCACCGACCTGGTCCCTGAAACTCACGACTAGCAACATTACTGCCATGGAGATGAGCATACCCATCAGTACGCCTTTCGGCATCTGAGGCATCTCAGACATATCAGGGGGAGCCGGTCCTGCCAACTCATTCACCTCCGCCGAAGAATCCTCTCATGAGAGGGTTCATCTCCATCATCTGTTCGCGACCCATTGCTTCGTAGAAGTGGATCAAGATACCGACTGTAAGCAACACTCCTGTACCGGATGCGTTACCAGTGGTACCGACTAAATCTGCGAATGCAGCAAGGCCTCCGACCAAAGCACCAGATAGTACTGTGATTGGTGGGATATATCTTTCGAGTACACGTTTCAGTACGCGAGGATCACGACGGAAACCGGGAATCTGCATTCCTGATTTCTGAATCTGCTTTGCGACGGCTTCGGGACCAAGGTTTGTGGTTGCAACCCAGAACTTTGCGAACAGGATTGAACCGAGGACCATGATGGTGAAGTAAATCGCCACATGAGCAAGATGCTGTATTACGTTGTGTCCATCTCCGTATGTTGCGGGGTCAATCATAGGCAATAGCCAAGACGACAATCCGCGAGGTGCGGAGACGTACCATGCAAGACCTCCAGCGGCTGCAGTGTTGCCGGGCTCAAAGTAACCGATAGCTGCATTTCCACCGATGAAGGGGATTCCGCTAAGGGCGTCGTTTGAGTACAACAAGAGTGCAATCATACTGACGTTTGCCAAGAGGGCAGACATCAAGATAACTGGAATGTTACTTGCATACATCAGCTTGATGGGGTAGCGGCCTCTTGCACCACGGGCATTTCCGTGAGACAAGGGCAACTCTATACGGCTTGATTCTAAATAGGCCACGATGAAGAAGATAATCAGCGTACCGATTAGCGCTATCAACGGGTTAGGTTCTCCCATTAAGATGGTTTCGTATCCACCGCCGGAGATTTCAGATCCGTTTGCATTGAACAAGATGTACAATGCTTTAGGAATTGTACCTGCCGGGAGGTTTGCGTAACTCAGTGCTGCGGAAGAGTCTATAGGGTTCCAGTTAAGGGTACCTGTAAACAATGCTTCCGACACACCGGCCGCGATGAACAATGAAATACCGCTTCCGATACCCCATTTGGACACGACCTCATCCATAAGGAAGACAATATAGGATCCTACGAACAGCTGGAAGATAATTAGCAATTTAGCTCCAGCATCACCCATAATCGAAGTGAAGGTGTCCGAAGGGACCAGGTAACCGAATACCTGGGGGACCGCTTCGAACAGGATCATTACGATCACGAGGAGCTTAAGAACCGACTGATAACAAGCTTTGTCATCGCGGTTCGTAAGGTCCAATTTGATTATTTTTGCTCCGACGAACAACTGCATGATAATTGATGCAGTGACAATCGGGGCAATTCCCAGTTGCAGCAGTGTTCCGGAAGCTCCGGCCATGATTGTCCTGTACTGTGCGAACAGGTCCAATGTTTTTTCCTGGTCAAGACCATAGATATACACATTGGTCATTATGAAATATAAGACCAATATGACAATGACCCACAGCATTTTCGTTCTGAAGTGCACGTGGCCTTCAGGACGTTTTACTGAGGGGAGTCTATCAGACAGGGGCTTGAACCTGTATAATAGACTTTTTTGTACTTCCATCCCAATCTACTCCTGTGAATTATGTTTATTCGACGATTGTTCCGCCGACTGCTTCGATCTTTTCGCGAGCGATGGCAGAGACCATTGCAACAGTAACGTTTACTGCGACACCGATGGAACCGTTGCCGAGGAGTTTGTCTACCCCTGCGCTGGTAAGATCGACATCGTATGCATCACCGTTTTTGGTTGCGAAGCCGAGGTCGACATAACGGTCGAGCTGTTCACACAGTTCGGCTACGTTAATCGTGCTGTTGGCTTCCACCATGCATTGTGGTCTCTTAAAACCATGTCTTCCATAGTGGTCGCGGTCGTATTTCAGCATACCGATTTTACCCTGTTTGCTGAGACCTGCGTTACCGTGTCCACCCTGGATACCTGCTCCACGACCTGCTTTTTTACCGCGGCCGTGTGTTCTCGATCCTCTCAGTTTTTTACTTCTGCTTGGCATGATTACACCTCAGAGCATCCTCTCGACGAGAGCGTTGATTGCTTCTCCCCTGTATCCAAGTGCTCCACCGTTTTTGAAGGAACGTTTGTTGCCTTCGTATCCCTTTATAGGGGGGTGGAGACGGAAGACAGGTTTTGCGCCTTCTACGTCTTTCATCTTGTAGTCGTTTTCAATGATTGCCTTTGCGAGATCTTCAACTGTGGCAAACTCTGTGTTTTCCTTGAGATAATCATCGGTAATTGCTACGTCACCCTCAAGTCTTCCGCGGACGCGGATGAGTTTGGCGAGTGTTTCCTGGTTGATTTCTCCCCAGGTTACGTAGTCCTTTGCTTTCTGAAGCATACCTTTTGATGTAATGTTCTCGGGAACTACAACGCAGTGGTTTACTCTTGTAAGGTTGAGAAGATCCATAGTGTAACTGATGTTGTAGTTAACATCAGCCTGTCCGCGGACACGAATAATTACGTACGCCATTTTCATTCCTCCTGGAAGTCAACATCAGTTTCGGCAACTGTGAATCCCACAGGACCTCTTACGATGCTGAGTCTTTCTACCTGTTCATCGGTAACTCTCATACGGGCTGTCATTTTGAGAGCCTCGAATGTTGCGTATGCATAGTTTACCTTTGTCTTTGTGTTTCCTCTTGCGAAACCCCATGCATCCTTTACACCAGCAAGGGTGAGAAGGCTTTTGGCGACGTCTCCGACAGCCAAACCGATACCACGGGGAGCGGGTTTGATAGAAACGGTAACTGAACCACATGCACCGATGCATTCAAAGGGGAGGGAGTGGGGCTGTGAACATCCACATTCCCATGAACCGCATCCTCTCTTAACTTCGATGATGTTGAGTTTAGCGTTGTCGATTGCCTTTCTGATTGAAGGTCCGACTTCCTTTCCTTTTGCCCTTCCGATTCCAATAAATCCATCGCCGTTACCGACAATGCATGTTACTGCGAACCTGACTCTCCTACCGGAGTCGGTCATCCTCTGAACCATGTTGAGATCGATGACTTCATCCTGAAGATCAGGGAGAAGGATGTCAACAATTTCTGCTTCCCTGAGGGGGAGCCTTGTTGCAAGTGCTTCGCTCATGGTTGTGACTTCACCGTTAAGGACCATCTGGCCCAATCTTGTTTTGGGAATCCAATCCATTTTACTCAGCCTCCATCTTATCTTTGATGCTGTTAATTTCAGCTTCGATAGCTTCATCGATGTGCTTTCCGTTCAGCCTGTCTTCCTCGGGGAGGATGTCTTCGCTGTGGGGAACTTCAAGACCGGCGTCAGACATACCTGCAACGACTGCGAAGAGAACTCCGCCGACTTTGGGTTTCTGCATACCGATATCGAGAACTGCGTACTCGATTCCAGCTTTCAGTGCTTTCTTTCCGGCAAGGTATCCAGTGAGGTATGCTGCGGGGATGTTTGCACATGAGTGTGCCCAGCCCAATGCAACAAGTTCTTTGGAGGTTGCAGCTGCAACGACCTTGTCGCCGTTCATGTCGAAATCGACAAACTGAACGTATACGTTCTTCTGTGACCTTCTGACAACGGCTCTTGATTCGCGACTGGCGAGCAGTTTGCGGCGAGCGTAGTAGTCGGTACGGCATTCTCTTCTTCTGCGGAATGCTACTTTGTATCTAGGTCCTGTTGCCATCAGATCTCCTCCTCTTTAAGGTGTCCTGCAGAAGTCATGTGCATTCTGAGGTTCCTGCGGCTCTTGTAAACTCCACCCTTTGCTCTTCTGTAGTACATTCTGTAAACAGAAGGTGTAATCTGGCCTTCGTCTCTGAGTGTTTTAAGTTCATCACGAATAGGTCTGATTGTGGAAATCCATCTTCTCTTGCGGGGTACGCGGGCGTTGTCTGTACCTTTTCTGCTTCCGGGTCCCTTGCGTTTACCGGCTGCTTTCTGTTCCATGACGTGCCTGGTCCTTCCTCTGGAAGTTCCGTTCTTGGGTTTTGCTTTGATAAGACCGGAGGCTATTGCGGTACGAATGTCTGCACGGGTGATACACGCGGCAACTTCATCGATTTTGTCGGGGTTCATCCATACTCTGTTTTCTCCGCATTTAAGGAGAACAGCTGCCATTCTTTTCTGGTTCTTAAGATCGGACATGTTTACACCATCCTGTTAAGGACCCTAATTCCAAGCTCTGCAGCTCTGTCCTCGATTGCTATTCTCTTCTTGGTTCCGACTGTTTTTCCGATACGGACTGCCTGAACCTTGGGGTCAATATTCTCAAGACCGTTTACATTGTGAATGAGCACCTCTTCGAATCCGGAGGGGTGAAGATTCCTTGCTGCAACGGGTCCACGGAATCCAATGTCAACATTGGGTGTACGTCTCTTGAGATTTCTTCTTGCTTTGGAGTGAAGACCTTTTGGCTTTCTCCATTTGTCGCCGAGCTTGACGTATCTGAACCATTCCTGTCTCTTGAAGGCGGGTCTGCGTCCACTGATGATTGCTCTCTTTGCGAGTGCATCTGCAGTTTCTTCAGAAAGTTCAGGTTTTGCTTTGGGAACATATACTGCTTCCTTTGCTTCATCTGCTTCGACAACTTCTACTTTCTTCTCTGCGACGGGTGCGTCTCCTTCAAGCTGGTTTTTCCAGGACTCTACAGTCTTGGGGCCAACACCGGAAACGGATTTGATGACCGTCTTGACAGTCTCCTCGTCCTCGAGTGCTGCAGTGAGGTCAGCTACGGATTTGATTCCGATTGCTTCGAGCTCTGCGAGCTGTGCTTCCTTAAGACCTGAAAGGTCTGTGAGTGTCTTTACGGTCATTCTTTCACCTTGTGCGATTTGTGGACGATATAAATTCCGTCCTGGAAGGTCCTTTTATCGAATCCTCCCCTGGAAGTTGCCTTCTCAAGGTTTGCTGCGGTCTGTCCGACAGCTTCGATATCGATACCATCAACACTAACGTCTACACCGTTGACTTTAACGGTGCATCCGCCAAGAATGTTGGCGTAACGGGGGTCATGTCCTCCCATATAGTTGATAATCTCGACGCGATCGCCCTTAACGGCCACTTTCATCGGGAAGTGAGAGAAGACAACTTTGAGGTTGTAGGTGTAACCTTCTGTAACTCCTCTGACCATGTTTCTTACATGGGCATAAAGAGTACCAACCATGGCTTTGTCTTTGATTCTCGGATACTCGCAGCTGACGCTGACAAGTCCTTCTCCAATGGCAATGTTTACGCGAGGGTGCGCGAAGTTTCTGCTCAATTCTCCCTTGGGTCCTTTGACCGTCATTATGGTGCCGTTCATTGAAACGGACACCCCATCGGGGATGGCGATGGTGCTTTCGATTTTCCCTGCTATTGTCATTTTTATTCCTCAATACACGAATGCTAATAATTTTCCGCCGATACCGAGCTCTTTAGCGCGGCCCTGTGTAATTACACCAGCGGTGGTAGTCATAATCAGAACACCGAAGTCCTGGGCTGGGAGGAACCTTGCCTCGAATCTCTCGAGGTCGTCTCTCTTAACCGAGTACCTGGGCTTGATTACTCCGCAGTCATTGATTGCTCCTTTGAGCATAACGCGGAATTCTCCGGCCTTTCCGTCTTCTACGTACTCGAACTGGTTGATGTAACCGTTGTCCTGCATAACTTTCAACACACGGCCGATAAGTTTGGAGGAGGGGCGGATTACACATTCGCTCTTTCCGATTGCGGAGGCGTTCTTCATTACAGTCATTGCATCATTTAATGGATCACTCTGCATATTTGTCACCTCACGAATACTTCTTGAATCCCAGTTCAGGGGCGATTTCTCTGAAGCACTGGCGGCAGAGGTGCATTCCGTACCTTCTGATTATGCCTCTTCTGCGTCCGCATCTGGTGCAGCCGACAGATCTTCCAAACTCCTTCTTAGGTTTCATTCAATCACCTTAACGTTATAGTTGTCTACCATGTACTGGATAGCTTCATCGCGGTCAACGCGGTGGTTCTTGGGGATGGATCTGCGAAGAAGCATCCTCTTTGAAATTCTGCCACCAGTTCTTCTGAGAACAACACTGACATCCATACCGAAGATACCGATTTCAGGGTCGTATTTCATACCTTCGAAGTCGGTGTAATCGGGGATACCGAAAGACATGTTGCCTTCTTTGTCAAAGGAGTATGCGGTGATGCGCTGCTCCCTGATTGTCAATCCCTTTCTGATGAAAGCATCTGCTGCTTCACCTCTAAGGGTAACTTTGCATCCAAGGGGCATACCGACACGGATACCGAGATCTCTGTTGATAGATTTGGAGATTGTTTCAACGGATTTCTGTCCGGTGACCATTTCCAAAACTTTCTGTGCTTTGACGAGTCTCTCTCCTGCTTCGCCGACACCAATGTTGATGACGACTTTGTCGACGTGAATGTTTCTCATAGAGTTCATTCAGTTGCCTCCGGGATTGCGATGGAGGGTTTTGAGTTTCCGATAACGAAAACGTTTCCCTTGACTGTTTCTGTGCCTGTGTCGAATCTTACAACGTTCTCTGCGGGTCCCTGAATGGTAACGCATTCTGTAACTTTGTAGATCTTACCGGCGTGTCCACCTTCAACGACCATTGCGCAAGCATCTGCCTGGAGAGGAAGTGCTTCGACGATAGACTGATCTTCAATGTTGAGGATAAGACTGTCACCGGTCTTGTAGTCGTTTTTGTCAATGAGGATGTTTCTTCCGCCGCTAAGGTTGAGCTGAATTTTGCCGCCCTTAACTTTGGTTTTTCCATCGATTCTGACAATCTTGATTTTAGCTTCTTCGGCTGTAATCTCGATAAAGGTAAGTTTGCCTTTGTCGCTGATGAGCATACGGTAGTTTTTGTCCAATTTGGGTATGGACACAACGTCCATGAATCCGATAGGAGTCTTGGGGTTTTTGATTGCTTTTCCGTCAACCAAAACCTCACGGTTACCGATAATTCTCTTGGCTTCTCTGGCGGTGTCACATACCTCTAACATGTCCCTAAGGACCATAGAGGCAGGCATGCTCATATCTACAGGGTGTGCTCCTGCAGACTGCTTAGCAGCCCAAACGGATACTTTCCTTTTAAGAGGCCAGCTCTTTGGTGCTGCCAATCTTTTCATGTGATCGCTCATTCTTTAGCCTCCTTATTTTTTGAAAGGGATGCGATCCTCCACTCATCTTCTGTGTTAAGTTTTACAATAACAAGGTTGGATGCGTGAATAGGGCGGACTGTGGCTGTGTTGTCTGCCTGTTCGATTGTGATCCCTTCGATGGATACACGGCCTTCTTTTGTGAAAACTTCAAGGACTTTGCCTTCGATTCCACGAATGTCTTCGTTTCCGCGAACGATGACGACTGTGTCTCCTTTACATACTCTTGCGGAGCGTACACCATACTGTGCGCGGAGTTCGTTGCTGAGGTGTGCTGAAAGCATCTTCCTCTTAACGTGGGCTGGTGCGTGTGCCTGAGTCTTTCTCTGTACTCTTGCTTTACTACTCATTACCATTTTTTACACCTCACACAATAATGTTGGCTGTTGCAGATACACGGGGCCACCTTTCAGCAGCTTCCCTTGCAACGGGGCCTTTGATGTCTGTTCCTTTTGTTTCGCCGGTATCGGTTGTGATAACGGCGGCGTTATCCTCGAAGAATACCATTGTTCCGTCGGGGCGTCTCATAGGGCGTCTCTGACGAACGATGACTGCGTATACAATCTGTCTTTTCATTGCAGGGGTACCTTTTTTGACGGATGCGATGACCATGTCACCGACACCTGCGGAAGATACTCTCCTTGCAACAGTGTGGCAACGGGGAACGGTAATGATTTCGATTACCTTTGCACCAGTGTTGTCCACAACATCAAGACGGGATCCGCTCTGAAGTCCTCTGGTCTGTGTACCGGAAATTCCCTTCATGTTTAATCCCTCTTTGTAATGATTGCGAAAGCTACGGTTTTGGAGATGGGGCGGCATTCCATGATTGTAACATTGTCGCCTGCCTTGATGTCAAGGCAGGGTGCCAAGTGTGCGGAGTACCTGCTTGTTCTCTTCTCGTATCTTTCGTATTTCTTCTGATATTTCAAATATTTGCGTTCTACGACGGCGGTCTTGTCCATCTTCACGGAAACTACTTTTCCGTCAATGAGCTGACCCCTTACTGCCAAATTTCCGTGGAAGGGGCAGTGGGGATCATCACATTCTGAAGTGGGAGGAACAACGTCGATTCCGATGTTTCTTACATTTGCTGTCATTTTGAATCACCTAATCTTTTTTATTCTGTCCTCTGGTCGGTGCAGTATTTCTGAGCCTCTAATGCTTATTGTACTGCCATTGTATGCGAATCTAAACTCATTGCCTGGTTTGGGTACCATTCTCTCAGTTCCGGCCGAATCGATGGTGAACGTGTTTTTCGTTTCGTCGACTACCTTCCCGGAAATTCCCGAGTATGGTGCAGACAGCACATCCACGTCCAATCCAATGAGTTCAGATCTCATGAAATCCCTCTTGTTCATGTTTACCTGACTTCCGTGCGGAAGCCCATGTCCTCAAGGACTGCTTTCACTTTCTTTTTATGATCGCCCTGAAGTTCAATGCGACCGTCTTTGGCTGTTCCGCCTGCGGCACATTTGTTTTTCAGTTGTTTGGCAAGATCGTTGACATCGATGTCATTTTCATCAATTCCATCGATGACGGTAACAGTCTTACCATATCTGCGGCTATCGATTGAGATCCTTACGGATTGCTGTTCACGTGCGATTTCCTCGCACATGCACAGTTCCGTAGGTAATCCGCATACTGGGCAGATTCCGGGCATTAGAGCTCTTCCTCCTCCTTCTGGACTGTCAGAATGCGGGCGATGTCAGTCCTGAGTGCGCGAATGGCACCGGGACTTGTGGGTGCGCCTCCCATAGCGGAGACTCCCCTCTCGTGCATGAGCTCATCACGAAGTTCTTTGAGCTTCTGATTGCGCTCTCCAACACTCATGTTCCTGATATCAGCTGTTTTGAGTGACATTAGATTGCCTCCTCAACTTCTGCTGCGGGCGCCTCTTCGACGACTTCTTCAACAGGTGCTGCTGCGAGTGCTTCTGCTCCGAATATATCGGGGAAGAGTTCTGCTGCAGTTGTCTTGTTGACGATTTCTGTGTCTGCGGGGAGCCTTGCTTCCTGGTCCATGATTTCAACTGTTACTCCGATGACTCCCATCTTGAGCTTTGCGACCGCGTATCCGTGGTCGATGAAGTTCAACTTGGGTTCACCGCAGAACTTGATGTATCCTTCTTTGAATTTCTCAGTTCTGTGTCTCTGACCGGTGAGCTTGCCTGCCACGATGATGTGACATCCCTTAGCACCAGCATCCATGATTCTGCGTACTGTGGAGTGGCCTGCTCTGCGGAAGTGCCAGCCTCTCTCAAGAGAGAATGCGAGTTTTTCTGCCATAATCTGTGCGTTCAAACTTGCATTTGCAACTTCCTGTACTTCGATCTGAGGGTTTTCGAAACCGAATCTTTCATCGATTACTGCGGTCAGATTTTTAATTGTCTGACCACGCCTGCCGATAACGAGTCCGGGTCTTTCGGTGGTGATGATGACGCTGGTACCCATAGGGGTTCTCTGTACGTCGAGACCGCCGAATCCTGCACGGTTTACCTCTTTCATAAGGTATTCTTTAAGCAAAACCCTGCGAACGTTCTCAGCAACAAATTTTCTTTCAGATGCCATTTCACTCAACCTCTTCGATTATTACTTCGATGTTGACAGTTTCCTGGTTCCACTGTGTGGCCCTTCCGTGTGCTCTGGGCATGTGACCGGGTATGGTCCTTCCCCTAGATGCGGAAATGGTCATGACAGCCATGTTGGAAACGTCAAGTCCTTTGTATTCTGCATTGGCTGCGGCACTTTCGAGGACTCCGAGAATAGCTTTTGCAGCTTTCTGGGGGAATCTTCCAGGTCCGACGCCTGCTTTGTGGGACACACGCTTGTTGTACCTTTTGAGGGGTACTGCTCTCTTAAGTTCGATAACTTCTTCGAGCTGTCTGATTGCTGTGTCTACTTTCTTACCGCGTATCATACCGCATACTTCGCGTGCGAACTTGGGGGAGATAGGCATCTCCTTACCGAGTGCTTTCGCGGATGTGTCGGGATCTGATGTCATTGTATATCCTGAAACCATATCTCATCACCTCATTTCAACGGCATGAACTTGGAAGATCTTGTAGCTCCGACTCCAGGTCCGGAGTGTGAAGGTGTTCTTCTTGTGAGAGCAAACTCTCCAAGGTAGCAACCGATCATTTCGGGCTTGATTTCCACTTCTTTGAATTCTTTTCCAGTGTAGATGCTGACTGTCTTTCCCACGAATTCGGGGATGATAGGTACATCTCTGCGGTGGGTCTTTACGACTTCACCGGGCTCTGCTGCCTTGAGCTTGTCGAAGATGAGCTGCTGCTCATAGTTGAGACCGCGAAGGAATGTCCTTCTGCATCTTGAAGGCAATAATCCAAGGATTTCATCAAAGGACATAGCCAAGAGCTCTTCCATTGTGAAGCCGCGGTAAAGGAATTCCTTCTTCCTGCGTGCCTGGATTGCGGACGCCTTCTTTCTCGACTTTCTCCTCGAAGCTTTGGCCGATCCTGCTATAATCTTTACTTTAGCCATTTAATATCACTTCTTTGATTTTTTCTGGGGAGACAGGCGTCCAACCTTCTGACCAGGTGATGCGTTCCTTGATTTTGTACTGGGTCCACCAACGTGGGGGTGACTTCCTCCACCGTGAGGGTGGTCAACCGCGTTCATTGCGACTCCCTTAACATGCTTCTGTGCACGGCTTCTAGATCTGAGGTTGTGCACGTTCTTTCCCGCTTTTGCGAGAGGTTTGTCGACTCTACCTCCACCTGCTACAACACCGATAACGGCGCGGCAGTTGGGGTGGAATTCTTTCATTACGCCTGAGGGCATAAGAACCATAACGTGTGCACCCCTGCTGACAACTGTTGCAGATGCTCCACCGACTTTGGCGTATTTGCCTCCGTCTCCGGGAATACCTTCAATGTTGTGAATAGGTGTACCTTCAGGAATTGCCGAAAGGACATTGATGTTACCTGCGACGACTTTTGCATCACCGCAAACGGAAACTTCCTGTCCGACTTTTGTTCCCTCGACCGCGAGCTGATAGTCTTTCTTTCCATCGAAGTCAATGACTGCGAGAGGACAAGATCTTCCAGGTGCGGGTATGAGGTCAACGATTGTTCCAGTTGCTTCTTTAACGGAGGGCAACCTAACATCATCGACGTGTCTGTGACTGGGTGAGCGGTACTGTGATCCGCCTGCTCCCCTTCTCTGTGTTCTCAATCTCTTTCCCATGTTTTCACCTCAGAAGACTCCGACTCTTGCACCAACATCTTCTGCAGAGTATCCGTCTGCGAGTTTAATGATGGCGTGCTTGCCGTCTTTCTGTATTCTTACCCAGACTTTGGCAACTTTAACTTCGAAGCGCTCTTCGAATGCTGCTTTGATCTGGAGTTTGTCTGCATCCCTGTGGACCAGGAATTCGATTCTGTTTCCGTCCCTGTATTTCTGTGTAGGGGTTCCGGAAAGGTGGTTCATTGACTTTTCAGTAACGAACGGGCTGATAAGGATATCACTTGTCTTCACTGGGTCCACGCTCCTATCTGTTCGATAGCGGATTTTGTGTAAACTGTAAGTCTGCCTGCATCTCCACCGGGTGCGAGAAGTCCTGTGTTAAGTGTACTGACTGATTCAATCTGTACTCCAGGAAGGTTCTTTGCACCTTTGAATACGGGGAGGTCCCTTTCGGAAACGACAAGAAGGATACTGACCGGTGTGCGGTATTTTCTGTTCCTCATTGTTCCCCTTCCTGCGCGAATCTTGCGGCCTTCTTTTGCTCTGTCAACATCGTAGCTGATTCCGATGCTCTCGAAGATGCTGTAGATCTCGGAGGTAGAGTAGATATCCTGTACGGCATCTTCTACTACAATAGGGAATGAAACGTTGTCGTCGAACTGGTGTCCGCGAGTTTTCACACAGTCTGCGTTGCCGGTTGCGGCAAGTGCGGATTTGCGTGCGATTGCGAGTTCTTTCTTGTTAACTTTCTGTGCCCAAATTCTGTCAGGTGTTGGGGGGTGTGCCCTTCTACCGGAAACGTTGTTGGGTGACTCTGTTGCTTTTCTTCCATCGTGGAGACGCTGGACACGTGCAACACCGCGGCCTTTACCCCAGGTGCTAACGGAGTGCCTGATACCGGATCCAGGTGCGGGTCCGTAGGGCTGTCTCTTGTTTGCTGCTGCGGCAAGTACTGCTTTCTTTATGATATCGGGTCTGTATGGGGTACTGAATGCGTCAGGGACGTCAATTGTACCGGAAACTTCTCCCTTAACTGAATATACATTTGTCTGAGTCATTCATCATGCCCCCTGTTTGGATTCTGTGGAGACATAGGTTATGTCCACTGCATCTGTATTGACTTTCTTGGGTGCTCTGGTAGGATCTCTGAGTCTAACAAGTCTCTTTGTAGGACCGGGAACTGAACCGTGAACGAGAACATAGGATGTTCTGACTTCACCGTAGTTGAGGAATCCGCCCTTAGGTGTAATTTCGGATCCTTCTTCACCGATTTTGATGAGTTTTTTGTTGCACTCAGTTCTCTGGTGGTAACCGACCTGACCGGATCCGGGTACTGTGCTTCTGACGTAGCCGGGTCTCTTAGGTCCAAGGTTAGCAATACCGCGGCGGTGTTTGCTGTTCCTGTGGCTGAGAAGTTTAACTCCCCAACGTTTTGTTACACCCTGGAAACCTTTTCCTTTGGTGATTGCAATTACATCAACGAGCGCACCTTCTGCAGAGAATGCTTCGATTCCGACTTCGGTACCGAGGATGCTCTTTGCGTATTCTACCCTTTCATCGACTGTTCCGCCGCCAATCCTGAGCTCCATGAGGTCAGGGACTTTCTTGGGAACACCTGTGATCATCTTAGGCTGTGTGTATGCGAGAACGCGAACATCATCGATGTCCACACCGTCATACTTTGCAAAAGATGCTTCATCGTGGTTCTTAGGGACGGTGAGGCGTTTGCCAAGGAGAGGATCAAGATCCTGTGCCCAAACTTCGCCTGCTGTCTTGAGACCGGTAACGGTGCTCTCATAGAACCTTACGGCTGCGATTTTCATAGGAGGGACTTCCAAAACGGTAACGGGTACCTGGACTTCCATTCCAGAGGTTGTGCTCTTTACGCGCTTATCAACTACGAAAGCGTGTGTCATTCCTGCTTTGTATCCTGCGAAACCCTGTATTTTAGGTGCTCCGCTAATCTCGGGCCAGGAATCCAGCCTTGGGGTCTGCGACTGGGCTCTCTTTCTTGGGCCGTACGCTCTCGATCCCCTCTTCGGACGTCTTCTTTGTGACATACTAATACTTCCTTGCGAGAGTGTCTTCGCTAATCTCGCGGTTTTTTAGATACTGAACGTCAAACGGCCGACCGTGACGCCGTTTCATCTCGATAAAATCGACATGAGCATGAACAAGGGTTGCTTTCGCATTGCCCAATGCGTCTGGTCGGACATCTAGCATGTCCAATCTAAAAAAAGGTATAATGGGGTAGTATTTAAAAGGTTTGGTTTGCCCCTTTATAGGGACATATAAGAAAATCAGGCCAGTCCTTTTTTGACTTTGTCCTGGGCCCTCTTCATACGAGCTTTTGCGTTGAATCCTGTGGCCTTCTCTGCAAACTCGTTAAGTTTTCTCTTACTGCCGAGAACTTCATCGTCTGTCATAGGACCTTCTCTGTTAACTGTGTTGAGAATCATTTTGTCCTTGGCTGCAATCTGAACTTCAATACGTGCCAGTACTCCAAAAGATGACACTAACATCTCGCCTTCTTCTGCTACATTTCCGAATACTTCATTCATCAAATTTTTGAGTCCGTCGCCTTCAACGTTCTTGTACCAGCCTTTCTTAATATCGTAATCCATTCAAAGTCACTTCCTGATGATTAAATCGTTTTCGAATCCGCGGCTCAAGTCCGCAGGCGTACCCAGTAATCTCTCCGCAAGGATATAGCTTTTCCATGCTTCTTTACATTCACAGACTACTTCCAAATCAAGGGGATCCTGTGTGTAAGAGAATCTTTCCACTGCATCGAGTGCTTTACGATCACACTCTCCACAGTTGTGTACACCTCTTTGTGAACCTCCTCCCGAAGGTGAAGACATAAGTCTTGCATTCACTGTGCCAGACAGTTGTTTGAACACATCCATTAAAGACCAAATCCAAGGGGATCTGAATTCCCCTCTACGCCAAAGTCTTTCGACGTATGTAGCCCTTTGAACGTTCAAAGGGTTGATGGATATCTCATCGGAGAAGGGGTCTGCGAAGCGTGCAGAACGAACGGCATCATCGATTGCGATACCTTCCTGCATGAACGGCGGTTTGAGCAGAAGATATGTACGGACCATAAGTCCGGCCTCTTTACAGAGCGTTCCGGCACGTTTACTGTCTTCGGGAGTGAATCCTTTACGAATGCATTTTTCAAGAACCTCGGGATTGGAACTTTCCAAACCCAATGCGATTGTTGTGATCTTTGGGAGAGTTGCTACAACCTCAGGTGTGATAAACTCGGGACGACTTTCGAAAAGAAGACGTTCGCAACCGGAAAATGCTTCGAATATCTTTTCACGGACAGGTATGGGAATCTCATTCTCGTCAAGGAAACTTCCGGAGGTGTAAATCTTTACAAATGGTTCTCCATCGTATTTTCTTAATGCTTGTTCCAACTGTGCCAGTAAATCTTCTTCCGTAACTCTTGTAAGCGATGCTTCGCGGTATCCACACATAGTACATCCGCCGGTCTTTGCCCAGCAACATCCATTTGTGCGCATAATCATAACCATCGCGTCTACGGTTTTTCCCGAAGACATGTCTTTCTCTTTCCACAGAGTTTCCAACTGTGAAGGTAATCTCTCTTTTCTCATTTTGAGCCGTCCTGAATCTCCAAGTGCGGAAAAGGATATAAGTTTTGGCGGAAGGAATTTAAGAAAAAGGATAAAATATCGCAGATATAGGGATTTTTTTTAGGGATATTACTTTCGCGCAAAGAAAGATTAATAACCGTTCCTCCAATCCCACAATTGGTGCGCCAAATGGCCAAAAGTATAATTGTCATCGGTTCGGGAGCTGCAGGTATGACTGCAGCGTCCACCGCAAAGAGATATGATGCGTCTGCAGTCGTAACTGTTCTTACAGAAGATGAAGACATTTCATACTCACCCTGTGTGATCCCGTGGGCTCTTGAAGATAAAGTTACGTGGGACGGAATTGTCATGCACAACCCAGAGTACTACTCTGCGGAGAAAGACATTACCGTACACATTAACACAAAGGTTACCGCCATCGATAACGAAGCAAAAACAGTTACCGCAGGCGACAAGACCTACAATTACGATTCTTTGATTCTCGCAACCGGAAGCAGAGTTTTTGTTCCTCCGATCGAGGGAAGCAAACTGAAGAATGTTTTCGTTGTAAAAACAATCAAAGAAGGAAAATGCCTCAAAACCGCATTGAAAGATGCAAAAAACGTTGTCATCGCGGGTGCAGGAGTTATCGGACTTGAAGTTGCGGTTGCTCTCAGGAACATCGGAAAAGATGTTACTATCATCGAAATGATGGATCAGGTTATCCCCCGTATTGCAGACAATGATATGGCCGAGGGAATTCATAAGAAACTGGAAGATTCCGGAATAAAATTCGTTATGAAGGCCCCTGTACAAAGTGTAAATGGAACCGATTGCGTAGAAAGCGTTACTGCAGCAGGTGTCGAATACCCCTGCGACGTTGTTATCTTTGCAACAGGTGTCCGTGCAAATCTCGACATTCCGAAAATGCTTGAGCTTGACATTGGTCAGCTTGGAGCCGTTGCTGTCGCACCAACTATGCAACCCTACAAAAGAGGTCGTCTTGTACCTAACGTATTCCTTGCGGGAGATGTTGTACAATGCCAATCTGCGGTTGCACCCGGCCCCACCATGAGCCAACTTGGATCCACAGCCGTAAAACAGGGTACGGTTGCAGGTAAAAACGCAGCAGGCGGACATGCAGTGTTCGGACCTGTCGCAAGCCCCTGGGTCAGCGTAATTGATGATATACACATTGCAGGAACCGGTCTTTCCGAGAGTCTTGCATCGTGGTATGGTATCAAAACCGTTTCCGGCAAATCAACCGGATTCACCCGTGCAAGATACTATCCCGGCGGAAAAGAATTGACCGTCAAAGTTCTTGCAGACGCAGATACACACAAACTGATTGGCGCGCAGATTATTGCTGGAGAAGATGCTACGGGACGTATCGATTGGATTACGTCCGCGATTATCAACGGAATCACTGCTGAAACTTTCATCTCCATCGCCGAAAATGCATATTGCCCTCCCACATCCATGGTAAGAGATGTTGTAATCTCTGCGGTTGAGGACCTATGCGCAAAGCTTAGGACGATGTAATCATGAGAATGGATTACGAAGAATACAGAGAACTTTACAACCGTCTCAACACAGTTAGAGACATTGCAAAATTGGAAAAGGAAGGTTATGATCATCAGTTGTTGGAAACCCTGCTTACGCAGAAAACCAGCAGAGATGTGAAGAAACGTTTCCACGTAGTTAGACAGAAAACCGGACGCATGCTCAAAGAATGGCGCAGAGGCGAAAGTCTCATGGATTTGGCCGAGAAATACAGATTCCCTCCAATTCTTACAGCCATGTTTATCTTCCAGGAAGATGGAGCTTCCAAGAAAGAATTCTGGGAATATGTAAATGACCCAGATAGTCTTAATTCCGTTACTGCCTCAGAATTAAAAGAGGTTACGGAAAACGATCTTGTATACTCTCCCGCAGGAAACGAGAAGCAGAGGCAGAGAGGATTGTGGGGAGAAGAACTCCTTCAGAATTGGCTCAACGATCAGGGAATCGGATACCGTACGGAGAATGACATCCGCGGAGAATTCGGAAAAACACCTGATTGTCTTTTGAACGAACCCATGATGTTCGAAGGAAAGAAAATATTCTGGATCGAGAGTAAAGCTTCTTTCGGCGATAACACAGAGTTCAAATTCAATTCACGTAAACAGCTCATCCCCTATACCGAAATATTCGGACCCGGTGTTGTTGTTTACTGGATCGGATGTCTTGATGATTTGGAATGTCCCGAAGGCGTTATGCTTGAAGACATTTCAATTCTCGACAAAAAATTAGAAAGGATAGAGGAACAGGAGTAATCCTGATCCCTTTCCTATTTTTTCAACACAATAACAAAGATATTTATGTGGATAACATCGTTAAGATTTTATGCACAATCGTATCGAGACAGAAAATCTAATTTTTAATGATACGATTGAATATCCAAATCTGAAAATAGATTCGCATGTTGTATTTTTCAGAGGACCGAGCGGTTGCGGAAAAAGTACGCTTATGAGAATCCTTAATCGCACCACCTCCAATTATACGGGGGCTGTAAAATTCAATGGTGAGTCTACATCGGAAATAGATCCTCTTGAATTAAGAAAAAAGATATCATATGTTGGACAATCGGTTTATTTGTTCGATGAAACCGTCAAAGAAAATTTCAAGAAATTTTACGAATATTCTGAACGTGAAATTCCCTGTGATGAAAAGATTATGGAAATGTTGAATCTGTGTTGTATCGATGTTGATTTGAATACTGTGTGCACCACCCTATCGGGTGGAGAAAAACAAAGAGTGTTTATTTCGATATATCTGTCCCAGACTCCCGACGTATTGATTTTGGATGAACCTACATCTGCAATGGATGATGAATTGTCTGCAAAAATTATGAAAAATATAATCAAATACACTAAAGACAAAAACATTACTTTGTTGGTTATAAGTCACAATTCTTCAATCGTAGAAGAATTTGCTGAAACGATAATTGAATTGGAGGGATCTTCATGATGCAAGAAATTGTTGAAATCAACATTATATCATTTGCTCTCGTGTATCTTTTACTGATTATTGTTTTGGCAATAATGAAAAAATCTGAGATTAAACAGTCAAAACTTCTGTTTATCGCAAGCATAAGAATGACGATCCAACTTACATTGGCAGGTTTTATCCTCCTGTATATTTTTGAGAACCCACACCCTTTGTTCACTGTTGCATACATATTTTCAATGATTGCATTTGCAACCCACCGTATAATTTCCATGAATAAATGGATGAATCCCAAACTGAAAACGATCATAATTTTATCAATGGCGCTTCCAGGAATTTTGATTCTTGCATTCTTCCTTGTTGCGATACTTAAAGTTGATTTCTTCAACGCACAGTATGCTATTCCAATCAGCGGAATGATTATGGGAAATGCAATGACCGGAATTGGATTGGGGCTTAAATCATTCCATGAAAATATACATTCACAACAAAATCGCATAGATGCATTGCAGAACATCGGTGCTAAACCGGATAAAATTCTGAATCCAATAATCAATCAAAGCTTGGAAACAGCCATTTTACCTTCAATCAACTCCATGATTGGAATGGGAATTGTTGCACTTCCGGGCATGATGACAGGACAAATATTATCTGGTGTTGTTCCCACGACTGCAATTCTGTATCAGATTTCCATTGCGATTATCATATGTGCAACAACATGCATGGCGATTTACATGTCTTTGAACTGGGGAAGCAAAACATTGATTACCCCGGAACTTAAGACGATTGAAATTGTATAAGAAAATAATCTGGGTCTTTGAAAAAAACCGTACACTATGATAGAACGGAATTGAAATGTTAAAACAAAATGAATGGTAGCGAGGAGTCGATTTGAACGACCGGTCTCCGGGTTATGAGCCCGACGGGATATCCTGGCTACCCTACCTCGCTATAATTCTGTCTAATTAAGACATTGTATTTATAACTTGGTTAACAATAATTTAAAATATCCTTAGTAAAAATAAGAAATAGGGCTGTTAAGCCCTTATTTTTATCAAAAATTAGAACATATTCTTTAAAGCCATCAAATCATCAATCTTTCCTTTGATTGCGATTTTCTTGGTTATATATGCTTTCATAGGCCTCAATGTACCTTCAATCAATGCCTGTAAATTTTCGGGTGTTGTAATGATTGTAACATCTGCTTCGGGCAAAAGTTCGTCTTTGAAGTCTTTGATTTCTCCGTGATCCAAAATCATAGAGTAAGCTTCTGTTTCCAAATCAATATTAATTGATTTGTAAAACTTCTGGACTTCGGTTCTAATCTTTTCATCCTTGGCAACTTTGCGGTGGAATTTGTCAATCATTAACTGAATCTGATCATGCATGGTCATTGGTTTCACCAATCCGTAATTTTTCTTGTAGCCTGTATCGACATCATATGTTTTACAGGTTCCCAAGAACAACGGGTATGTTTTGGGGGACGTCCGTTCTCTTTAATCCACTTTTCTATAAATTCCATTGTAAAGTGGTCACTGGGGTACCCGGAACCGATACTTGTACCGAACTCTTCCGATATTGCTTCAATCATTCTATCTCTGGTAACCTTAGCCATAACAGATGCTGCCGAAACCACAGGATATCTATCGTCTGCTTTGTGTTCCGCGATTACCGTCGTGTTTCCCAAACGAGTTGCTAATGTGTTAGAAAAAGCAGCAGTATTTACATCTGGACAATCCGCATATACGGTTGCCACTGGAATCTTGGAAACTGCTTGCTGGAACATATCCAATTCTATCTCATTCAAGGACTGTCTGATTCTTCCGGAATCTATCTCTTCGGCGGATTTGATAACTACGCACCAATCGTTAGCGGTTTCCGGGATCAAATCAAAAAGTTCATTACGACGTTTGATTGAAAGTTTCTTGGAATCTTTTACGCCCAAAGCTGCTAATGCTGATTCGTCTTCGGTGTAAACACATCCGACAACCAAAGGCCCCATAACAGATCCTCTTCCGGCTTCATCGACTCCGCAAATCATATACCGTGATATTCAAAGACAGATAATTGCGTTTCCCCTCCCGTATATATACGGATTTTTTGGGATTATTATATATGTATGATTATTCTACTCAGATTTATGATACCGAAATGTGATGTCCAATACCGTAAAGGCGACATCGGATTCAAACTTACGAAGGTCGGAGTAACTGGCGTTCGCAAACCCGTTCGCGTGAAGAGAGAAGGTTTGGTTTCAGACCTTAACGGAGCACTTAACTGCACCATCGACGTGTTTGTAGATTTGCCTGCAACCCAGAAAGGATCACACCTTTCAAGAAATGTGGAAGTTCTCAGAGAAGTCGTTGCCGACTCTGTAGCCGAACCAATCACAGGATTGGAAGACTTGGCCGCAGACATCTGTAAAAAGCTTCTGGTTAAGCACGAATACGCCGTAACCGCAAACGTAAGACTTTCGGCAGACTATTTCCTCACTAACAAGACCCCCAACGGAAGGGACACTTTGGAAATGTACAAACTTATTGCACGCGGCAGTATTGCACGCGGATCTCCCGTTGAGAAAACAATCGGCGTGGAAGTTGTGGGGATGACGGTATGTCCCTGCGCACAGCAAACCGCAAAAGAAATACTCGGTATCGGAGACGAATATCCTTTGATTTCACACAATCAAAGAAACGTCTGCACGCTTACTCTTGATATGGCAGAAGAAGTTTCGGTCGAAGCAGATGAATTGATTGCTTTGGTCGAAAAATCATTTTCTTCGTCCACATACGAACTTCTCAAAAGAGATGATGAAGGTGCAGTTGTAATCGGAGCTCACAACAATCCCAAATTCGTTGAAGATGTTGTCAGAACAGTTCTGAAAAATGTTACCGATAAATATCCTAACATTCCCGATGATGTTTTGGTAATGGTAAAGAGTGAGTCTCAAGAATCCATTCACAAACACAACGCATACGCGGAAAGAACCGCAACCATGGGCGAACTCAGAGAAGAGTTGGTTCAGTAAACTAATCGGGTCTTTATTGACCCGATTCTTTCTTCTTATCTTTTACAAGTGCCGAAAGCACCATTCCGATTATTCCGGTAATCGTACCGAATATCATGGCAACGATCATTCCTTCGATGAATGCCGATGGTTCCAAATCAACGAGACTAACATTACCTGCTCCGGCTCCTATGCTGAACATCAACGCAAAGGTTGTGGAACCGAGAACACTTCCTGTGTATACTCCTTCATTCATCAAAGAAGATGCCATTTCTCTGGACTCTCCTTCGACTGTTTCTATAACTCTGCTCATCATGGGGCCGCCATAGAATGCCCACGAGATGCCCATTAGAACCACACTTACGATTAAAGGTACTAATGATGTGCTATTGGCAAAAATGAACATGATGAGGCAAGGAAGCATGATAGCGGTGATTGATATCAAACAGGGGAGCCATCTTCCGTGCTCATCGGACCATCTCGCGATTGGCATGCATGTAAACAATGTAATCAATGATGGAATCAAAAGAATTATTCCGCTAACGGCATAAGAAAGATCCAAACATACAATCATGAAGAACGGAACAATGTACATCAAACCCATATATCCCACATTATCCAAAATGAACGATACGTATGCTGCGTTGAATCTGTGATGTTTGAATACACGTACATTGAGAATGGGATTCTCGCGTTTCAATTCAACAACTATGAACAAAGATAACGATATTACAAATGCTATTCCGAAAACTTCGGTTAAATTATCGAATAATGCTCTTCCTTCCAAAAGAAGAACTCCGAAAAGGAAAGACAACAACAGTAAAAAGGCTCCCAGAAAATCACTTTTGGTTTTTACGTGTCCGGAATCTTTTGGTACGCTGTACATTAGTAAAGAGATTGTAATCAAACCAATTGGAAGGTTGATTAAAAAGATCCAATGCCATGATAAAACATCTATTATGAATCCGCCCAAAGCAGGACCTATGGTAAATCCCAATGAACTTCCGATTGTAATAAACGTAAGACCCAGTGCTAATTTTCCTGCGGGAAGATGACGAACACAAACCATGGGTGCTGTAGAAGCCATCATAGCTGCTCCCGCCCCCTGAACAAATCTGGAAAGAAGAAGCATCTCGAAACTTGTCGAGATTCCACAAGATAATGAGCTCAGGGTGAAAAGGACAATTCCGCCTAAAAGGATCTTTTTTACCATTCCGTTTTTTGCGGAGTGAGCAAAAATCAGCAGAAGCCCTGCCATCATCACAAAATACGAAATTGTGATCCATGATGCGACCGCGGCATCGATATCGAAATCCTTTGCGATTGTCGGAAGCATGATGTTAATGACGCTTCCATCCAAACCGCACATGAGAGTGACCAAGGATACTGTGCATAGCATCAATAGCGTTTTCCTATCGCCAAACTCGGTTCTCATAATTCAACGTTATACAATTGAGATATAGATATTGTTGTGGGCGGGCACACTCTGCATAATGTGTATATAGTACAATTTATATTGTTGGAGTATACATCCAATATATTGGATTATATATCCAACTAATTAGTAGATGTCATGGTGATTTAATGGGAACAAAACAAATGAAACTTATTGCAGCATCTGTTGTTGCAATTTTACTAATTGTATCATTGTCTGTTATTATGATGAATAATGGAAACAATTCTGTTGTAGAAACAGATGGATACGGCAGAGCAATGGTATTTGGAAATGTAGATAACAACGATTATCTAGATGACAGAGACATGAACGAATTAAGAAAAATAATTAGTTCGAACTCATGGGATCAGAAAGCAAACCCATATGCAGATGTTAACAACGATGGAAAAGTTAACGACAAAGACATTGACAGTCTTGATAAAATTTTAAAGAAAGAAAAAACAAAAATGTATTACGTTGCAGCAAACGGAGATACGAATTACGTCAATTACCCCAATACTGGAAACATTGCAATCACAGTTGACTACGGTCTTATGATGGCACAGGTACTCGGAATTTATGACAGAGTTACTGCTGGAACATCCAAAGTCATAACATATGATGAAAACAGATATCCCGGAGTTAACGGATTGATTGATTTGGGAACATACACAAAAGCTGATTTGTCTTCTTTTGTTGAAAATCTTTTTAAAACAGACTGTACCCTTGTTTTGGGATATATCTCTCCATAATTGTATGATCTAATCAGGTCGAGTGGCAAAGAAATCGATCAAGTAAACACAAGTGCATCTGCAGAAATGAGCAATGGATTGCGCACAATTGTTGGTAAAATTTTGACAACAGGCATTCTTTTGGATGCAGGCGACAAAGCTAGAGAGTACGCAGCATACTGTGATGGAATGTCTGATTACTTCAACGCAGAAAAAGAAGGCGTAGAAGAAAAATCATTTGTTTGTGCATATAACACAAATAACGCAACAACAACAAAAGTCCACACATCCAGAGACAACGGCGGAATGAAAGGAAATATTTGGACACTTTCACACCTTTCTTTGAAAGATATGATGACTCCGCATCCGAATGCAATGTATGATGTAGAGATTGAAAAGATAATTGAATTAGATCCTGACGTCATAATTCTGTGTTTGTGGAATGTTGCAGGTATTTCAACACCTCCTTCCGAAGTTGAAGCAACATTGGAAGAAAGAGCAGAATACTTCAAAGAAACAACAGCCTACAAAGAAGGTCGCATATACGGTATAAATTACGAAGCATATGGATCATACATCGGAATCGGAGGATTGGGTGTTCTTGCATCTTACATTTGGCCTGATGTTTATGATGAAGCAAAAGGCTGGGAACTTATGGAAGAGTGCATCGATAAATTTACAGACATCAAAATGAATGTAAAAGACTGCGGTGGATTGATTCCCTACAAAGTTAATACAACAAGCTAAACATTTTCGGCCTTTTGGCCGTTCTTTTTTTATTTTTGGTGTATACATGAAAAACGAATATGGGGAAGAAGATACATTGATTAGCCGCAATGTTTCAAAGGCTATTCAGAAATGGGATTTTAATGAAACAACAGAAGAAGTTGATGAAACTCTGGATACGTATAATAAGTACATTTTCAAAAAATTTATCTTTATCTTTGCATGCATTGCAATAACGATAATTGTTGCAGGTGTAGCAGTTACAGTTGGATCATATGAAATTGGATTCATAGAGGCATATCAGACAATATGGAATCATATTACAGGAAATGTTGTAGATTCTACCAAAGATTACATCGTTGTGACTCTTCGCCTTCCAAGAGTAATTGTAGGAATAATCGCGGGAATGGGTTTGGCTGTAGCAGGTACTGTAATGCAAAGTACATTGTTGAATCCTCTTGCAGATCCATACACCACAGGAATTTCATCTGGTGCATCTTTTGGTGCCGTGCTTGCGATAACAATGGGTGCAACTGTTGCTACAGGTCAATTTGCAATTGTACTGAATGCCTTTATATTCTCACTCATCCCCATGTGTGTAATTATCTTTGTATCAAAGGTTAAACAAAGTTCACCAACCACCATGATAATGGCGGGAATTGCAATAATGTTCATATTTAATGCCGTAACAACTGTTCTAATGCTTAGAGCAGACCCCAATGATTTACAATCTGTTTATGAATGGCAAGTTGGATCTGTTTCAAGAACGGGATGGGAAGAAATTCCAATTATGTTAGTTGTTACAGCAATTGGAGTTATAATTACGCAGTTTATGTCACGTAAACTGAATATTCTTGCTACGGGCGATGATAGTGCAAATTCACTTGGAGTCAATGTAGAAAAAATGAGAATCCTCAACCTCTGTATTGTGTCTTTTATCAGTGCAGTAATTGTATCTTTTACAGGACTGCTTGGATTTATTGGATTGGTTGCTCCTCACATCTCAAGAATATTTGTAGGGGCAGACAATAGATATTTGATTCCGGCCTCGGCAGTGCTTGGTGCCACATTACTGATTTGTGCAGATTTGATTGGAAGAGTTGTGTTTGCGCCTGCTATCTTACAGGCGGGTGTTGTGATGGCGTTCATCGGAGGTCCGATGTTCCTCTGGCTCTTAATGAAGAAAAATTCCAACGTATGGGGATGATTGTATGGAGATTGAATTAGAACATGTATCATTTGAATATAATGAAAAAACACCGGTGTTACATGATATTAATATAAAATTAAATGAACCGGGTTTGGTTTGTATAATCGGACCAAACGGAGTGGGAAAATCAACCTTGGTCAAATGTATCAATAGATTGCACAAGCCTACTGAAGGTACTGTAAAAATAAATGGAAAAAACATTGAGGAAATGACTTCGAAAGAAATTTCGATGACAATTGGATATGTTCCTCCGAAATCGTATGACTGTTTCTCTATGCCCCTTATAGATGCAATTCTTATCGGCAGACACAATCATCAAAAGTGGAAAACTACTGCTAAAGATTTGATTTTAGTTAAAAAAGCAATGGAAACATTAGATCTTGAACAATTTGCGATGCGTAGTTTCAATGAATTGTCTGCAGGACAGCAACAAAAAGTTGCATTAGCAAGAGGATTGGTGCAAGAAACAGAAATTATGATTTTGGATGAACCTACGGCAAACTTGGACGTAAGACATCAAGTGTATGTTACACAATTTCTAAGAGCACTTGCAGACAAAGAAAAGAAATTAATCATCATGATTTGCCATGATTTGAATATCGCTGCAAGATATGCTAGTAAAGTTATTGTAATGGCACCACCAGGAAAAATAGAATGTATTGGTACATCTCAGGAAGTTATAACCGCAGAAGTTATTCGTAAAATATATGGAATAGATTGTGAAGTAATTTCTTATGAGAATAGACCGAACGTTATTCTAAAATCAACCTTTGCAGGCGAATAAAAATTTTAAAGAGGCAGAGTGCACGCACTCTGCCATAATTATTTTCAAAGAAGTTCTTTTGCTTCTGCGGCTTCGATATCCAATGCTTTAAGCATGTATTCCAAAGCTTTCTTTGCGTAAGGTGCGCGTGCTTTGGGATCTTCCATGATTTCCCCATAGCTTGCCATTACGTTGTTGAAGTACTCGATTGCGAATTCGGAGTACAAAGAAGGTGAAAGGGATTCGTCCATTTCTGCGGCTTCACAGTATGCCTTTTCCGCTTCATCGTATTTGTTGATGGAAATGCAGAATGATCCGTAAGATTGGTAGTAGTCGACACGGTCGTCTGTATCCAATTCGATTGCCTTTTTGTAGGCATCCATAATGTCTTCAGGTGCGACTTTGGCTCCGAACATACCAGAAGCATAGTTTCCACATTCTGCTCTCAAATACCAGCATTCTGCTTCCTCAGGGAATTCATCGGTGAGCTTTTTGAATACAGTCAATGCTTTCTTGAAATCACCGGAATCCATAGCCTTCATTCCGGGGGCCATCTTCTTTTCTAGGTCGTCTGCCATTTAAATCACTGACTGATTATTGGAACGTGACTTAAAGGTTTTTCTGTTGTGGGACTACGGATGCTTTTAGTATAGATAGTAACATAACGGCACATGCATGCGATTGACCTGCTATCCGAAAAGATTCCGGGAATTCACTTTAGAGTTGCTCCGATTCCCATACAGGGAAAGGATGCAATAATGTTCAGAACTCTATGTGAAGGTAATGCATGCGGAGATTATGGAAGAACCTGGACTTGTCCCCCTGGTATCGGAACTCTCGAAGAGTGTAAAGAATACATTTCAGGATATGATTCCGCAATTCTTGTTTCATGTCCTTTTGGTTTGGATGAAGATTTTGTTGAAATCAAACAAGTCTTGCAAAATGTTTGCAGAGAATCCAAATACATTTTGATTGACGCGGGATATGAAGTATATGTTCTGGGAGACGGAGGATGCAATTTCTGTGAGAAATGTGCATATCCAAATTCTTGTGTCGATCCCATTGCACAAATTCCATCCATAAGTGGTTTCGGAATTGATATGGGTGAATATCTAAAACAAATGGATATTGAATTGCGTTTTGATACAGGCGAGTTTGCGCTGTACGGAATAATTTTATTCAATGAAAAAACTCAATAAGAGTTAAAAAGTTTGAAAAGAAGTTTATTTGGATTCCATGATATCTGATAAATCCAAGTCGTCGATTGCCATCGACATGATCTGAAGTTCTTCCAATTTTTCGTCTTCGATCTTTGAAGGTGAATCGTCCACCAAAGACTGTGCCTTCTTGTTTTTGGGGAAGGCGATGACGTCACGGATTGTGTCTTTTCCGAGAAGGAGTGTAATGAACCTGTCGATACCGACTGCGATTCCACCGTGTGAGGGTGCTCCGTAGCTGAGTGCTTCGATAAAGAATCCGAAATCAGATTCAATCTTTTCATCGGACATACCGAGTTTTCTGAGAACATCTCTCTGAACATCGGGGTTGTGTATCCTTAATGATCCGGAACCGAGTTCGTTACCGTCGAAGACAATATCGAAACATGCTCCTCCGACGTATTCGGCATCCAAGGGTGCCAATGGAAGTACGAAGGGGTGGTGGAATGCGTCGTGCTTTCCGGAAACGGGATCGATTTCAAACATAGGACAATCCACAAGCCAAAGGAACTTGTGTGCTCCTTCGGGAATAAGGTCCAAATCTTCTGCAATCTTCTTTCTGAGGATACCCGCACTCTCGAGTGTTGCCTTCCAAGGTCCGGCAACAAGGAAGAGTAAATCTCCTTCTTCTGCACCCATTGTGTTCTTGACATTTTCAAGAATTTCGGGTGTGAAGTATTTTACGATGTTGCTTTCGAGTTTGCCGTCTTTGACTCTCATCCATGTGAGTCCGCCAAGACCTGCTTTCTTTGCGTAATCGATGTATCTGTCAACTTCGTTCCTTCCGACTTTCTCGCCTGCGAAGGATGCTTTGAGGTTGATACCCGAAACGATACCTCCGCCGGAAATGATTCTGCGGAAAATTTCGTAAGGTGCATCTTTTACAACATCCGTAAGTGAAATGAATTCAAGTCCGAATCTGACATCAGGCTTATCGGAACCGAACCTGTTCATTGCATCGCGGTATCCGATTCTCTCGAAGGGTGTTTCGAGTTTTTCTCCATAAAGGCCTTCCCAAATAAAGGAAATCATGCCTTCGATTGTGTTCTGAATGTCGATTTCTTCGACAAAGGACATTTCCATATCCAATTGTGAGAATTCAGGTTGACGATCTTTACGTGAATCTTCGTCACGGAAACATCTTGCAAGCTGATAATAACGGTCCATTCCTCCGACCATCAACATCTGTTTGAAGAGTTGAGGTGATTGAGGAAGTGCGTAGAATGTTCCGGGGTGAACCCTTGACGGAACGATATAATCTCTTGCACCTTCAGGTGTACTTTTAGCGAGAATAGGTGTTTCGATCTCAAGGAAATCTTCCTGTTCCAAGAACTGTCTTGCCAAGTGAAGGAATTTGCTCCTGAATGTCATTGCCTGAATCATTTCAGATCTTCTGAGATCCAAATATCTGTATTTCATACGGACATCTTCACCGGGAAGGACTCCTTCTTTCTGGTCTCCGATTTCAAACGGAGGCGCTTTGGATTTGTTGATGAGCTCAGCCGAAGTAATCATTACTTCGATTTCGCCTGTGGGATTTCTACCATCCTCCGTGCCTTCTACTCTCTTTCTCACGATACCGTTGACTAATACAACCGATTCACGGGAGAAATCTTTCATTGTTTCGGAAATCTGGTCTTTGTCGGTTCCTGCTGTAAGATCTTCGGGATCGAAGACAACCTGGGTAATTCCATACCTATCAGCTAAGTCGATGAATGCGACTCCGCCGTGGTCTCTGGAAAACCTTACCCATCCTTGCAGACAAACCTCTTTGCCGAGATCAACGGATCTCAGCTCCCCACAGGTGTGTGTTCTTCTCATATTCAATGCCTCTAGAGCTTTGATACCACAGGCTAGTACCGTACGATATAAAAAGAGTTCTACCGCGCGTGTTAATTAGACATATACCCATTTTATCGTCCAATTATTCTGCGGAAATACAATTTTTTGCGATTGATATATTAAAGAGAATTGCCAATGACCATTTGATAATATGACCGAAGAGATCTTCAAACAAGACGGATACCTTTCGGAATTTGAAGCTGCGGTAACCGAGGTCGACGGCGACCTTGTAAAATTAGACAGTACCGCTTTCTACCCCGGAGGGGGAGGACAGGTTCACGATACGGGAGAAATACGCGGAACCCGCGTCACAGATGTTTACATCAAAGGCGAGGATATTATTCACGTGGTTCCCGGAAACGATCTTAAAGTTGGAGATATGGTTTGGTGCAGCGTGGATTGGAACAGACGTTTCGATCTTATGCTGGGACATACGGGAGAACATATTCTTTTCAATGCTCTCAAACGTCAGGATCCTGAGGTTTCAATTGTAAAAATCAGTATCACGCCGGAAGACAAGTATGTTATCATCGACCGTGAAATGTCATGGGATCAGATTCAAAACGCAGTCAAATTTGCAAACGAAGTTATCAGAGATAATCACGGAGTAACAAGAAGTATGATTTCCCGCGATGATCCGGAAATGGAAAACATCCGCGTCAAATTAGACCGTATTGCAGAAGATGAAGAAATTTCGGTTGTAGAAATCGGAGATGTGGATATTGCCGCATGCTGCGGAATTCATGTAATGGAAACATCCGAACTTATCTCGATTTTCGTAGATAGAGTTGTATCCGCTGGAAAAGAAGGATATGCCGTTCATTTCAAGGTTGGAAACGAGGCTGTTGATGCCGCGATGGATTTGGCATATACCTGTCTCAGAGTGGTGGATGCTGCGGTAAGCAAACCCACGGATATTGAAAAGACGGTTGTCAACATGAAAAATGAGTTGGAATCCAACCGTAAAATGTTGAAAACTGTTGTAGAAAATAATATTAAAAACCTAGAACCCGAAGACATCAACGGAATATCCGTTTATTCAGGTTCTTTCCCATCTGTGGATCGTTCAGTTCTTTCTGACGCCGCAGAGAAAATCAAAACCAACGGAGGCGTTGCCATGTTTGTATCTTCGGGAGACAGTACATCCGTGATGCTTGCGTCTGGAACTGAAAAAGTAAATTGCAAAACGATTCTAGGCGGAATCCTGGAAGAATTCGGAGGAAGAGGCGGAGGGAAACCCGACTTTTCCCAGGGAGGATGTCCCGATCCGAACGCCGCGGAACCCATGCTCAAAAAGCTTGGAGAAAGCGTTCGTAATGCTCTCTTTTAATTAATTGAACATACATAGAGTGATGATATGGCAGGAATGAGAGGAGTTAACCCCCGTCAAATGAATCAAATGATGAAAAAGATGGGGATTGTAAACAAAGATATCAAAGGCGTTACTGAAGTAATTATCAGAACCAAAGACGAAGAAATCGTAATTCGCGGTGCACAGGTTTCCTGTGTGGAAATGCAGGGTTCCAAAACATACCAGATTTCAGGTACTGAGGAAACAAGACCCCTTGGCAGTTCTGGTGACGAATACGTAGCGGTTGCTTCCTTCCCTGAAGAAGATGTAGAACTCGTAATGTCTCAGACCAATTGTGAAAGAGATGCAGCTGTAGAAGCACTTGAAGCTTGTGACGGACAGCCCGCAGAAGCCATTATCAAAATTATGACGAGTTGATTCTTATGTGTTTAGCAGTACCCGGAAAAGTAGTAAAAATCGATGGAGACACAGGCGATATCGATTTTGGCGGAGTCATAAAACAGACAAACATATCCATGGTTGAGGCAAACATCGGAGATTGGGTAGTTATCCACGCCGGTTTTGCCATTGAAGTTATGGATGAACAAGAAGCTCAGGAAACGATTGCTCTCTGGAACGATGTAATCGCGGCCGACGAATAAATTTTCTTTTCATGCCCCGAACAATCGGGGCAAACTTTACTTTTCAAGCCAGATCTCAAAATACTGGGGATTTTTTGTACTTTTTACGCGAAAAATACATTCAATATTGTATGAAAAATTCAACTCTTCACAAAGCTTTATATACATCCCAGGTATCGCTGGTATTGGTATGACGGCCATAGCGGCGGGGTCACACCCGGTCCCATTCCGAACCCGGCAGTAAAGCCCGCCTGCGTCTTTGTCTGTACTGTATTGCGCGAGCGTACGGGAACACTAAAACGCTGTCAACCACTTTTCTCTTCTATCTTTTGGGCATCGCCATAGTTTCTGGATAAATCTATTAATAGCGTATTGCTATCCCTGAAATGATGATTCTAATCAAACTGGGCGGTAGTGTAATCACAGACAAGTCCCAGTACAGAACTTTCAATAAAGAAAGGGTATCAAGACTTTTCAGTGAGATTAAGAAATCCGGAAAAGAAGTCGTGATTGTTCACGGCGCAGGTTCTTTCGGTCATGTTTTGGCTAAAGAACATTCTCTTCAGAACGGATATTCAGAAGATTCTCAGATTCCTGCAATGGCACGTGTACAATACGATGTCCGTGAATTGAATTCAATGGTTATCAAAGAACTTCTTGAGAATGATATCCCTGCAGTCTCGGTTCCTCCGGGATCATGCTTTGTAATGGATGACGGAAAACTCGTGGTTTCCGATGACGAAGCTTTGATTGGGCTGTACAAACTTGGAATCATGCCCGTAATGTTCGGAGACGTTGTTCTCGACCGTAAGAAAGGTTTTGGGATTTGTTCCGGAGATCAACTTATGGAAGTTTTGGCTGAAAAACTTCAGCCTGAAAGAGTAATTTTTGTTTCAGACATTGACGGACTTTACGATAAGGATCCAAAAACCAATAAGAACGCAAAAATCATCGGCGAAGTAACTGCAGAAAATCTTGCAACCATTGCCGGTGAAAGTTCCGTTGATGATGTTACCGGCGGAGTGCGTGCCAAGATGGAGGCTATGCTCAGAATGAGCACAAGTGACCGTGACTGTATTCTTGTAAACGGATCGGTCGAAAACAGACTTTATTCTCTTCTTAAAGGAGAAACGGTAACATACACAATAGCAAGAGGCGGTATTCAATGACACAAATGAAAGAAAGAAAGGCAGATCATATCGAAATATGTCTGAACGAAAGAATTGCACCCGGATACTGCTATTGGGATGATATCAAACTCATCCACGATGCACTTCCCGATCTTAATCCTGAAGATATTGATACAAGTACAAACCTTCTCGGAAAAGATTTGGATTTTCCGTTCATCGTGACGGCAATCACCGGCGGATTCTCAGGTGCTAAAAAAATCAATGCAAACATCGCTTCGGCTTGTGCAGATCTCAGAATCGGTATGGGAATCGGAAGTCAGCGTGCTGCCGTTGAAGGTATCGATACTGAAAGTTATGCGGTCATCAAAGACTATGACGTTCCCCTTGTAATCGGAAACGTTGGAGCCCCTCAGTTGATTTCCCAACACGGAAAAGAAAGATTCACTTCAGAAAAGGTTGGAATCGCAAAAGATCTGATTGATGCAGATTACATGGCAATTCACCTTAACTTCCTGCAGGAAGTAGTTCAGCCCGAAGGAGATACGAATTCCAGAGGATGCTACGATGCAATACGCGAACTTGCAAAAGAATATCCTTTGATAATCAAAGAAACCGGTGCCGGAATCTCCAGAAAAGTTGCGGAGAAACTCAGAGGTATCGGAATTAATGCAATTGATATCGCAGGAATGGGCGGAACCAGTTTTGCAGGTGTGGAAATGTATCGTGCAATGCTTGCCGAAAACACACTCAGAACAGAATTGGGTGAAACATTCTTCGATTGGGGTATACCTGCACCCGCATGCATTGCGGAAGCAGATGTTGGATTGCCTATAATCGCATCAGGTGGAATCTTTACAGGACTTCATGCTGCAAATGCTCTTGCTATGGGCGCGTCCTGTGCAGGCGGTGCAAACATGGTCCTCAAGGCGGCAACCGAATCCGCGGATGCCGTTAAAGAAACACTTACACTCATTAAAGAAGAACTCAGAGCAGCAATGTTGCTTACGGGTTCAGCTAACATAGACGAATTGTCTAAAGCCAGGCACATAGTTCTTGGCGAAACCAAAGATTGGATAGAGGGATTACAATGACCGACATAATAGAATTATTAAAGAAAACATCCAAAGAATTGGATGGGCCCATAAAACAGTATATCGGGGACGAAGAGCCCAAAGATTTGATTGAAGCAACCCGTCAGTACCCATACGCAGGCGGAAAGAGAATGCGCCCCGCAATGGTAATGGCATCCGCAGGTGCAGTCGGAGGAGATAAACAGAAATCCATTCCTCTTGCAGTAGCAATCGAATACATTCACAATTTCACACTTATCCATGATGACTTCATGGATGGCGACGAACAGCGCAGAGGCATGACAACAATTCATGTTGCATATGATGTTCCCACCTCCATTCTCGCAGGAGATGCTTTGTTTGCAAAAGCATTCGAAGTTATGGCTCAGCTTGATGTAAAAGACGGTGGACTCAAAAAGATTCTTGCACTTGTTACAAGAGCTGTTTGGGATCTTGCCCGCGGTCAGCAGATGGATATCAACAACGAAGGTCAGATCGTTTCAATGGAAACCTATGTTGAAACAATCAGACTCAAAACAAGCGTTCTCTTTGCAGCAGGAGCAGCAGGCGGTGCAATTTGTGGCGGAGCAGATGACGAAACAGTAGAAGCAATCCATGAATATGCAATGCTTCTCGGCGTCGGTTTCCAGATGTTTGACGATTACCTTGGAATCATGGGAGATTCCGCAAACACCGGTAAATCCGTCGGTAACGATATCCGTAGAGGAAAGAGTACCGTCATGGTAACACACGCACTTGATAACATCAAGGATGCGGATGTCCTCGCAACATTCAAATCGATTATCGGAAAACAGGATGCTTCCGATGAAGAAGTTGCAAAAGCAAGACAGATTATGATTGATACAGGCAGCATAAAATACGCCAAAGATTTGGCAGATGATTACGTTGCCCGTGCAATTGCAAAACTTGAAATCCTTCCCGAAAGCGAAGATAAAGATTTCATGATCGGACTTGCAAAATACTCCGTTGACAGATTGGTTTGATTATTCAATACCAGTTTCCGTGATACGGTAATCCGCAGACCTGCCTTCGGGCAGGCTGCGGTGTTTTATAATTACGGCCGTACGTTTGCCGTTTAATTTTTTATCCAAACGAATAATTGTTTTTGCGTTATGGTGAAGTGCATGTCCTCCTAGGAATTCCACTCCGCCGGTTGAAATGTTTGTATAAACCTGAGACGTAAGAATAACTGCGATTTCACAGGATCTTGCCATATTCAAAAGTGCTTCGGTTTGCCTTATGAATTCATTACGAACAGCGGTTTCCACATGATTCAAACGGTAATACATCGTAAGTGAATCGATGACCACCAATCCAATGTTATCGTTGGCTTCCGCTAAACGTACGATTTTGTCTACACGGTCTGCCTGTTCATCAAAACTATGGACTTGAAAAACCAATAGATTCTTTTTCGCATCGTCATCTAAGAATATCTGAGAAATACGATCCGAAGACAAACCTTCCGAATCGATATACGCAACCTTCTTTCCTGATTTTGCAACGTTGTATGCTGCTTGCATACAGATATTCGATTTTCCTGCTCCGGCTTCTCCGTACAGAAGCGTAACGCTACCGTCTTCTATTCCTCCGCCCAATAATTTGTCGAAGGATTCACAATTCAGAGGTATGCGTTTCACAAATAGAAAAAGGGAAAGAAGATAATAAAAGGTTTGATGAAAGTAAGCTTACTTACTCTTTAGGCTTGGAATTTTCATCTGCGTTGGGTTTATCCCCGACGGGCTGAAGATTGTCGATGTTGTAGCTTGAGCCATCTTGGAATTCTTCGCCTTTTATCATATACATGGGAACTGCCGCAAGCGCAACGATGATCCAAATTACAACGGCAATCACAATGATTACACCGATGATTATGAGAATCGCATAAAGAACGTTCTCAAGTACTTCGGGATATGTGATGAATATGAATGCTACTGCCGCAATTGCTGCAATAATTCCAACAACTATCACCAACAAACCGACTCCGCTGAGTGCCGTGCTGTTTCTTTTTATATTATCTGCTGTCATTTTTTCACCTCAACTGCTTCCTGTGTTAGTTGGAAGATACGGAATCAATGCTCCTGCGAGCTGTGCCAAAGTCATGGACTGTATGATGATTTTACCAGGTCCGGTAAGAGTGGTAACGAATATTCCTTCTCCGCCGAATAAAGCAGTCTTTATTCCACCTGCCGCGGTAATATCGTAAGTTACGGTTTCTTCCCATGCTACAGCGTTGGAAGTTGCAACTTTGTACTGTTCTCCTTCTTTCAGATCTACGACCACGAGATCACCGCATGCTGCGATGAATGCCATTCCTTCTCCGGAGAGTTTCTGAAGAATTACACCTTCTCCGCCGAACATCATAGATCCGAATTTTTTCTGGAATGCAAGATCTAATTTTACTCCGCCTTCGGAACCGAGATATGCAGAATTCTGACAAATCCAATTTCCTTCTGCCACATCGATGTCGTAAATCTTACCGGGAGCATTTCCTCCCAATCCTACGATACCGACTCCACCATGCGGTGTGTATCTTACAAGGAACAAAGATGCTCCGGAAAAACTTCTCTTGATACCTGCCCACAGACCGCCTTTCATTTCGGCTTCCATAGTCATGTTTCCAGTCATGTATGCCATTGATCCGGCTGTTGAATGGAATTCATCGTCAGGTGACAAAGACACGTTTACGAATTGAAGATTATCTCCAGTTATTGTGTACTTCATAATACCACTGAAAAAACATAGTATTCTATGCTTATAAAGATAATGTAACTTATTCTGGCACATAAAAACGTGGAAAAGTAATTAAGAATAATCCTGCATCACAGAATATGGATTCCGAAATTGCATCGGGTGCGGAAGCAGTAGTGTATTCGTCTGAGTACATGGGGTTAGATGCAATCAGGAAATTGAGACCTGCGAAGGCGTATCGCCATCCCGAATTGGATCAGAAACTCAGAACATCCCGTACACGTAACGAAGTCAGAGTTATCCGTGATGCAAGAAACGCAGGTGTAAGAACTCCCGTTATTTATGACATCGATCTTAAAGAATGCAGTATTGTAATGGAACATGTTCTCGGAGAAAAAGTCAAAGATGTTCTAGACAAAACTCCGGAGTCTGCAACAGATGTTTGTAAAAAAATCGGAAAAGCTATTGCAGAACTTCACAAAAATAAGATTTGTCACGGAGATTTAACAACCTCCAACATGATTTTGACTCCCGAGGGAGAATTGTGTCTTTTGGATTTTTCGCTTGGAGATACATTGGTTGAAATCGAAGAAATGGGCGTGGATCTTCACCTTTTGGAAAGAGGACTTAGCAGTTCCCACTCGGTTTTGAGTAATGCATATGCGGAAATCATTGAAGAATACTGCAAACATATGCCTAATTACAAAATGGTTCTCAAACGTGTGGAAGACATCAAAGGCAGGGGAAGATACACATGAAGTTGAAAGTTATTACATCAAATCCCGGAAAAGTTGCAGAATTTCAAAAAGTTCTTGGAGACCTGGGAATTGAAATGGAACATACCCGCATCGACTATGACGAAGTTCAAACATCTGATTTGGAAGAAGTCGTAAAGAAAGGAATGGAAGAACTTCGTAAGAAGGGATTGTCTGATTTTATTATCGATGATTCCGGTTTGTTTATCGACGGATTGAAAGGATTCCCCGGTGTTTGGTCTGCATACGCACAGAAAACCGTTGGAAATTCCGGAATTTTAAAATTGATGGATGGAATGGAAAATCGTACCGCTCGTTTCCGTTGCTGTATCGGTTGCGATATCAAAGGTGAAACAATTATCGTTACCGGAGAATGCGAAGGTATCATCCTCGATTCCGAAAAAGGAAGCGAAGGATTTGGCTTCGATCCCGTGTTCAGTCACGACGGAAAACGTTCCTTCGCGGAAATAGGAATGGAGGAGAAAAACAGCGTTTCTCACCGCGGAAATGCAGTTTCACTGCTTCGGAAGGCCTTGGAAGAGAGGTTCTGACCGCGAAAACTTAATAATGGATTGCTATCACGTAATTATAGGGTCTGTGGGCTAGCTTGGTATACTTGTGGCTTTGGGAGCCATTGACCCCGGT
>CAYMPW010000001.1:56483-120115 GCA_964392725.1 uncultured Methanomassiliicoccales archaeon | reverse complement strand
TTTAACATTTTTATCATAAAAATAAATATTTTATTCGAAATTTGTGTTATTTTTAATATCGCTTTCAAAAAGTAATACTGATATAGATAATCAATGATACTAAATTATGGGTGAGCTTGGTATTCATAAGAATTTTGCTGTTGTGATCGCACCTACGGGACTCAAAACAGTAACAGATTCCAATTCATTGTCGATTTTATCATCGGTATCGGATAAACCTTTATCGCTTACCCAGATAGCATGGAAAGCTGGAATGCACATATCTACTGCACATTCCATTCTTGAAAGTCTTACAAATATGGGACTTTTGAAGAGATGTAAGAATGAAGAAGATAAGAAAACCGTAATGTATGAGCTTATGTGTGTCCGCATTATAGATTCCAAACGCAGATCCACAGATATTTCTCATGTTATGCGTAAAGTCATCGAAGAAAGCAGAGCGGAAAATGCAGACGAATTTTACACGATGTCATCTTTGTTTCTTCGTTTTGCTAATTTGGAAAACGGTATCGATGCCGGAACATTGGTTGAAATATATGGCAGAGAAATATCCAAGGTTAACGAAAATGAATTAATTTCAGAATCCCCCAGAGATTTGATTAAAAGAGCAAGGCCTGTAATGGCACGTTTTGGTTTCTCGACACCGAATGTTGTTTCTCTGGATCCTTTTGTATTATCCTTTTCATATAATGAAGGATACACGGATGATTGCAGAGTCGCGTCTAAAGCACCAATCGGCATGATTTTAGAAGCTTTGGATTTTAGTTTTGGAACAACTCATACTGCAAGCATAATGGAACATATGCGCGACGGCGTGTACACGGCAGAAGTAACATTCGAAGAATCCAAAGACGTAATTAATACACTTTCAATTCTTAAACGTAAAGAATGGGAAAATGAAGGGGACTTTATTCTTCTTTCATCTACAGACGATATTCTATTGGTGGATAGTCCAGTTCAAATATCAATCCATAATGCTTTGAAAAACGGTGCATCTTCTTTAAAAACACTCTTGGATATTTTGAAAATTCCAAGGTCCACCTTGGTATTAAACCTTGGAAAAATGTCAGGAGCCGGAGTAATCGATACCGTAGATGATGGATCGGGAACCGTTTGTTATTTACTCACATGCAAAGAAATTTTGAAAAAAAATAACGGTTCCAAACCAAATTTTGATTTAACCAAGAGTATTTTGGATCAAACACCTGAAAATACAGACATGGTAAACAGATTCAGATTTATCCCTCTTGTATTGGAATTAGAGAATCTGGGAATCGATTGCGCAGGTTTGTTGAAACAGTTTGGAACCAGAGTGGCTTCTGCATCATTTTGTAAAAAATATGATAATGCAGATGCGATGATTAGAAAGATGAGTGAAAACTCCTTTAGAAACAATACCGAGATGGTAATAACCTCGATGGTTCCATTAAGAATCAGATTTAGAAATTCTTTCAAACATCCCCTAATGGCCAATATCCTATTGGATTTCTATGAAGGAGAATTGATGTACATTCTTAACACATACACGGGACAGAATTATGCAATCGTGTCAACAGATGCAACAAAATCATGTGGTTTTGTTAGAACATATCTTTTTAGTCCAATTTATCCACCGTATGTTCACATAGACCGCTAATTTAAATATGCCAGAACAGATTAATACACATGCAAAACAACAACGGTGAAACTACCGTTTCTTTGTTTACGGTAGGATTTTTCCTATTGGCAACATGTGAAGCACTCTTGGCCCTTTTATTCTTGGATTTCGGTACAGGAATCGTAAATATTGATAGTAACACATACTGCATGGTACAGATTGTGTTGCTTGTTGCAACCATTTTATGCGGAATTACTGCATATCGCAATGGATACATCCCCGAAACTTTGATATTCATTCTGAGTTCCATAATAATTTTGGCATTTACTCTTGCAGATTTTCATAAATTTGATATTACTGGAGGTCTCCACTATGCAAATGTCGTGATTGCTATCGCACTTTTTGTTGGAGCATATCTTTCCTACATTCACGGCGACATTATGCTCATCATCATATCTGCACTTCTTGGAATTCAGCAGTTGGGATTCATTGGATTCGGTTCAGAATTTGCAACATGGATTGTATTCATCGTTGCCGCACTCGCTGCCATCACAGCTGTAATCTACGCAGCATCCAATGCAATTTATTTGACAAAGGAAGAATGCGGTGTATTCGATTACGACTTTGATGATGACGAATTCGATGAAGAATTTGACGAAGAAATCGAAGAAGAATCAAATTAAACACATTAGCGGCCTAGTGCCGCAATCCTTTTTCCACATTTTTCGAATGATTCATAGTATCTGTGAATCAAATATGCGCACGCGAGTCCTATCAATATTCCGATCAACACATCCGTGGGATAATGAACGTACAGATACAATCTCGAAAAAGATACAATAGCGGCATATACAAACGCATAAATTGCCATTTTTCTACAATTCATAAAAATAACCATGGCAACCGCAAAAGATTTCATCGCATGTCCGGACGGGAATGAATATCCCGAAGGTTGTGCAATAGCCAAAACAACATCGGGATTTTCAATAAAAGGACGAGGTCTTGCAAAAATATTCTTCAGGATGACGTCACAAATCAAAGTGCATATCACAATCGCAAGAATGATTTCCCATCCAAATCTATTCTTCCCTTTCAGTATCAAAATAATGGCAATGGCAAACCAAAGTAAACCGAGACTCATAGAATAGGATGCGGCAGACATTACAGCATCTCCTAAAGGACATCTCAGGTATTCCTGAATCCAATCCAATATCTGAATTTCGGACATTCATTATGGATTGGGTTTCAAAATATATTTATTGTCGTATCCAGACACCTGATTCATTAAATACTAAAATGTTGATTCTGAAAAAGAGGTTTGTTCATGTCAACAACAGAAATTAATTTTGAAAGTTCCTGGAAGATGATGCTTCTTTCTGGAATTCTTATGCTTATTTTAGGAATTGTAGCTATTGTATACCCCGGAGAAGCTTTGAAAGTTTTCGTCATCGTAATGGGTGTATGTATGCTTTTGTTTGGAATTTCACTTCTTTTTGAAGCAAGAAAATCCATGGGATTCGGTTTGATTGCGGGAGCAGTTTCAATAGTTGTTGGTGCGATTCTTATTCTTGCACCTACATTTGTTGAAGCAATCGTTGTTTATTTGATGGCGTTCGTTTTCCTTATCCTCGGTATTATTGTAGCAATCGGATCTAATCTTAATCTTCCTATTCCTACTGAAAACAGAGTTCTTTCCACAATCGTTGGTCTTCTGTTTATCGCACTCGGTATCCTTTTGGTTGCATTCACATTCACAGCAATCGATATCGCAATGATCATCGTTGGTGTACTTTTGCTCCTTTCAGGTGTTCTCAGTATCTACGACGGATTCAAAATGCGCTTACTCTAAACCCATTGTCGGCTTCGGCCGACTTTTTTTATTTACTCATTTGAGCAAACATTTATCAACAAACGAGATTCTGATAGTCTTGGTAGTTTGATGAATATTTGGCACAGCATTCCGGAAGATCGTATCAGCCCTGAGAAATTTACAGCATTTATTGAAATTCCAAAAGGCGGACACGTAAAATACGAACTTGATAAAGATACAGGTATGTTAATCGCAGACCGTGTTATGTCTACATCTACCCAATACCCGTGGAGTTATGGATTTATTCCTCGCACTCTTGCACCCGATCACGATCCTCTTGATGTTTTAGTTATTTGTATCGAACCTTTGGTTTCCAATTCACTCGTGGAATGTCGCCCCATTGGAATAATGAGGATGAAAGACGGAGGGGAACAGGATGACAAAGTTATTGCGGTTTTCCCCAAAGATCCGATGTTCGGAAATATAAGGGAATTCACAGAACTTCCAAAACATATTTTTGATGAAATCACACACTTCTTTTCGGTTTACAAACAACTCGAAAACAAGACTACAATTACCGAAGGTGTTGAGTGTTCAGCAGCTGCAATGAAAACCATTGCGGATTGTATGAAAGCGTATTCCGAAGAATTCAAAGAGTAATATGTCAGGCACATACAACACTGCTGAAGGATATTCAAACGCGGAAATCGTGATAAAAGGTTCCAGATTCATTTCATATCTGGAACATTGTTCTTCCGAAGAGGAAGCTCAAAATATCCTGGCACGCGTAAGATACGAACATGCGGATGCAACCCATAACTGTTTTGCATACATCTGTGGAGACACTGAAAGATTCAGTGATGACGGAGAACCGTCCGGAACAGCGGGAAGGCCTATTCTTTACGCCATGCGGGGTTCGGGCCTTAAAGACATAATTGTTATCGTTACCAGATATTTCGGTGGTACGCTGTTGGGAACAGGCGGTCTTGTTCAAGCATACACGGAAGGTGCGGTAGAAGCTTTGAAAGCTGCCAAAGTTGTAAAGATGGTGTCTTGCAATAGAATTCATGTAACAATGGATTATGGGATGTATGGAAAATATGAATCTCTGATCAAACCAAAATGTTTGGGGACAGATGACGTAGAATTTACAGAAAAAGTAGATGTGAAGTTTTCAATCCCTGAAGAACTTACCAACGAAATAAAAATATTGATTAAAGATCTCAGTAAAGACAAAGCATTTGTAAGAGATTTGGGACCGATTTACGCCCCTGGAAAATCATAAAGGTGCAATATGACAAATATCTTGGAACTGGAACATGTATCCGTAATAAAAAACGGAGAGAAGATTCTTGATTCGATAGATTTAATAATTGAAAAAGGAGAATCCGTTGCGATAATCGGAGCAAACGGATCTGGTAAAACAACTCTTGTTAAAATTTTGCAAGGCACTGTTCATCCTTATTATGATGAAAAATTAGAAACCGTTTCCAAAATATTTGATAAAAATGTTATTGCAATTTCAGAATTGCGTTCAAAAATCGGAATAATTACGATGGATATTCAATACATCTTTGAAGATTCTACAAAAATTCTTGAAGTAATTTTATCCGGATATTTTGGTACAGCAGGCGTATACAAAAATTGTATCGTAACTGATGAAATGATTGAAAACGCAAAATGTTTAGCAACATTACTGGGTATCGAAGATCTTCTGGACAAAAATTATGATTCAATTTCATTGGGAGAGTCCAGAAGAGTCTTGATTGCCAGGGCTTTAACAAGGAATCCAGAGGTTTTACTAATGGATGAACCAATGACCGGATTGGATGTTGTCATGCGCTCTAAATTCCGTAAAATGTTTGATATGCTTGCAAGTACCGGTGTCGGTCTCATTCTCGTAACTCATGATTTGGAAGATATACCCGAATGCATGCATCGTGTAATCATGATAAAAGATGGAAAAATCTTTGCGGATGGTACTAAAGAAGACCTTTTAACATCTGAAAAAATATCAATTCTTTTTAACAAAACTATTAATGTTGAAAAGACTAATGGGTCGTATAGTCTAAGACTATTGGAGGAGATAAATTGACAAAATATTGCCCGGAATGTGGACACTTATATGAAGACGACTCCGGCTTTTGTTACAAATGCGGATGTGATGGATCCAAAGCAATTGTTCTGGAGGATAATATTTCGAATTCATGTTCTTCCAACGGTAGTTGTGGCACATATCCCCCCTACCCTGGAATGTCTATGACGATCCAGCCTAGAAAAAATTCTACTTTGATCATCTTTGTTTCATTGTTTCTTGGTTTTGTAGATGTATTTGGAATTGGCCATCTTCTTCTCAAAGAATATGCAAAAGCTGCTAAATTCCTTGCAGCTACAGCCGTATTTCTCATAATTAGATTTGGAATGCCCGAGATACTTACAGGAAACATGGAAATGGTATACTTATTCCTCACAATGGGTGTATTTCTCTATCAAATGTTGGATATTTTCCGTCTTTGCTTCCAACCAGTCCAGAAACAATAATATCTTTTTAAGGGATACGTACTTTTATGTCTCAGGACTGGACGGAAAAATATAGACCACAATCCATTAAGGATATTTTTGGTAATCCTTCCGCTTTAGAGACAATCATGTCCTGGGCAAAATCCTGGGAAAACGGAAAACCCCAGAAAAAAGCCCTTGTATTGATGGGTCCGCCCGGAATTGGTAAAACAACGGCTGCGGAAGCTTTGGCCAATGATATGGGTTGGGGAATTGTTGAAATGAACGCGTCGGATCAAAGAACCGGCGATGCCATAAGAGCCGTTGCTCTCAGAGGTGCTTCATCGGATACATTCAGCGATACGGGCGAGTATCTTAAAGCTTCAGAAGGTAGAAAAAAATTAATCGTTCTCGATGAAGCCGACAATCTGTTTGGTCGCGAAGATAAAGGAGCATTGCCCGTAATTTCAGAATTAATCAAAGAAACTAAACAACCCGTTATTTTGATTGTAAATGATTTCTATGCTCTTAGCAGAAAAAGTTCAACGATTAAAACAGGAACTATTCAAGTTACATTCAAAAAGCCGGTTGCTTCCACAATAGCAAAAGTTTTGAAAAAGATTGCTAACGAAGAAGACATTGAAATCGGAGATGTGGCTCTTAAGAAAATATCTGAAAATGCCAACGGAGATCTTCGCGCGGCAGTTCGCGATTTTGAATCTGTTTCCATGGGTAAAAAAGTGGTAACTTCAGAAGATCTTTCCAGCATGTCAGAACGTGTTATTCAAAAGAGTTTATATGATCTTATGAATGCTGTATTCCGCGGAGGAGATGCATCTGCCGCAAGACAACTGATGAAAAAAATCGATGAAACACCAGATCAAGTTCTTCTTTGGATTGATGAAAATCTTCCATCGGAATATACAGATCATGGAGATTTGGTTCGTGGATATGAAAAATTATCAAGAGCCGATATTTTCTTGGGAAGAGTTCACAGACGTCAATACTATGGATTTTGGTCATACGCGGGAGATATGATGACAATGGGCGTTGCAACAGCAAAACGTTCCAAAAACACATCTCATGAAAGAATAAAATTCCCGACATATCTCATGAAAATGTCCCGTAGCAAAGGCGTTAGGGCACTGAAAAAAGAGATTTGTTTCAAACTCGCCGTTCTTTTACACACTTCCACATTCCGTGTATCAAATGATGTTTTACCATCATTGAAAATAATGATTAAAAACGATGCAGAATTAAGAGAATCTCTCGTTAAAGATGCAATGCTAATAGAGGATGAACTTGCAATGCTTCTCGATGACAGCGTGGATTCTCCTGCTGTAAAAGAAATATTCGGAGATAAAAGTACACGTTCGAAAAAGAAGGCCGAGGTTATTGTTGAAGAAAAACCTGCTGAACCTGAACCGGTAGTGGATACAAAACCAGTACCGCCTCCGAAAGCACAAAAAAACTTATTCGATTTCTGAGTGATATATATGGATGAAGACTACCGCGAATTACTTATTAAACAGCAATACAGGCTCTATAAAGACCACTCGGCTGTAAAGTTATGTCATTGGATGAAAGAGAGTATGATTCGCGGTCGCGCATGCTATAAACACGATTTCTACGGCATTCAGAGTCACAGATGTCTTCAGATGACTCCTGCCATAAACGAATGTGACCATATGTGTCAGTTTTGCTGGAGAGTTCAGGAAAATGATTTCGAAGTAAATGACTGGGCAGAACCTAAAGAAATGCTTGATGCACTTATCGAACATCAAAGAAAACTGATTACCGGATTCAAAGGGGATTCCAGATGTCCTCGCGAGATGTATGAAGAAGCATGCAATCCAAATCAAGTCGCGATCTCACTCGCCGGAGAACCTATAACTTACCCTTATCTTTCAGATTTTCTTAAAGAATGTCATTCCAGAAATATGACTACTTTCCTTGTCACAAATGGTACATATCCCGAACAGTTGGAAGCTCTTGATGTATTGCCCAGACAAATTTATGTCACTGTTGCCGCAACGGATGAACAGATGTACAGACAAGTCTGCAGACCTAAAATTAAAGATGGTTGGCAAAGACTCATGCGCACATTGGAGATGTTTCCTTCACTTGATACGCGTACCGTTATCAGACACACGCTTGTAAAAGGATTGAATATGTCTACGCCTGAAAAATATTCAGTGTTGGATAAAATTGCAGATCCCGATTTGATAGAGCCGAAGGGATACGTTTTTGTCGGAGGTTCACGTATGAGATTGTCTATAGACAATATGCCCTCGTTTGATGAGATTTTATCATTCTCTGAAGATCTTTCTAAAATTATGGGCATGGAAGTTATAAAACAACGTGCAGACAGTCGCGTTGCATTGATTGGTACTCCCGGAATGGAAACCGATGTCCGTAAAGTTCACGGACTCGATTAACCCAGGTATTTTATTAATGCATATATCCACAGAGTCAAATGAATAATTGCAAAAAGATACACTAATTTGAATTTTATTTTTCTTGTTTTGTGTCTTACCCAAAGCATTCCGATGGTTGCTCCGAATGGTCCAAAGAAAGATATTATAATCAAAGATTTTTCAGAAATGCGCCATTTCTCTTTGACAGCTTTCTTTTTATCGATTACAAACATCAGAAATGCAATTAGATTAAGTGCAAAATACACAATCAAGAAGATCAGATGAGATTGTAGCATATCTAGCCCATCAGAACTGCTTAGCAATTTCTTTTACCTTTGCAGGTATTGTTGAATCGTTAGATGCTGTGGTAGGATCTTCTGCGTTTGTTACAAGAATTCCACCAACATTAACAAAACCGATCATGTTGACAAGTGTGTTTTCGATTCTGCCAACCATGTGTTTTGCACCTTCGATACCGGCACCGCATGATGCGATAACGCTGAGTTTCTTTCCCATTTCTATATTTGGTTTGAAATCAGCACCGAGGAAACTATAGAATCTGTCGTTAAGAATTTTCATCTGACCGGATCTCTCTCCGAAATAACAGGGAGTTGCAAGGATCAAACCTTCTGCATTTCTTATTGCTTCGAGAATAGGCTGGATATCGTCATTTACTGCGCATTTGCTTGTTGTTTTGCAGCTCTTGCATGCATGACATCCGTTCATGTCTTTCAATTCGTTGAGATCGAAAACATCAACTGTCTTTCCGGATGCGCGGAGTTCTTCTACCAACATTCCAACAACCGTAGAAGTGTTACCGTTTTTACGGGGACTTGATAATACTGCAACAATGCTCATGATATCACTAAACAAAATAGTGACTTTGATTATTAAAAATCTGCGGAAGGATTAGCCAGATAATCGAGTGAATATTGAAAGACCTCTGATGAAAACAATTTATAGCATCAAGTAGATTCTAAAACATGTTTGGATTTGGAGCAAAAAAGAAAGAAGCGGCGCGGCTTTGTGAAAAAGGATTCGAATGCCTAGAAAACAATCCTAAACAATCTCTGGGATTTTTTGAAGAAGCGATTTCGAATGACAAAAAATGTGGAAAAGCATACCTTGGATTAGGCATACTATCGGAATTCGGATACGCGGGAAACCAATCTTCCGATGATGCCATAAATTATTACACCGAGGCGGTAAACTATGATTGTGTTCTCGGATCTCTGTATTTGGCTCGTTTGTATCTCAAAGGGGGGCCAGAAAACGAAGATTCATTCCTCGAATCGTTCGATTATGCTATGAACAACAACGATGAAACTTTTGAATCTCCCATTCACTACGTTTTATTCAAAGAAATGGGAGAAATACTCGAATCCGGAAAAGGATGCATATCGGGACAGGAATATGCGGATGAAATGTATGGATATTATGAAGAATACAAAGAAGGTAAAAAGTACGTTCATGCTTCTTACAAAGAAGACGATTGGAACGAAGATTATTGAAAATATTCCGGAAATTCCATAATTACACATGGGTGCTGTTGCACCCGGTGTATTTTCAAACATTTTACGCAAATAATCTCAACCCCATTATATATTCAGATTCCGTTTAGGTTTCATGGGTTATACAGTCAAACAAATCGATACCGGAAAAGCATCTGAACTTCGTGAGAAATATTCAGATAGAATTCTTTATCAGTCCAAAGCGGATATTGCCGGAGTTTGTATCAAGCTGTACACTGAAAACAAAACCCATATCGACATGTGGAGGGAAAACTTCTATTCCATGTCTAGCAACATCAGATCTCATGGTCGCATTGTATCCGTTGTTGAAGAAGGAAAAGAAATGGAAGTTTTGTATGACCGCATGTCCCGTACAATGTTCCTGATTAATTTCGACTATTACGGATGGATAAAGAGTATTGCTCTTGCGGTCGCATCCGATATTTTGGAAGACGGACATTCGATATATTCCGTTCATGGTGCGGCATTGGATTTGGATGGTGTCGGTGTTACACTTATCGCGCCTTCAAAAACCGGAAAAACAACACAATCATGGGGTTTATTGAGATCTGATAAAGCACATTTGGTAACGGATGATTGGTATTTCGTACGTCTCGGATGCGGAAGGCCAACCGCAACGGGATCCGAAAGAAACTGCTATATCGATTCGGACATAGGCGATGTTTGGACTGAATTCAAACCTCTTGTTCAACATGTTGAATTCGATAACAAAGGACGCGGAATAGGAAATGTAAGGTGGATTACCGGAAACGAATCGGTAATTCCATTTACTTCGGTTCATCACGTAATTTTCCTTAAGAGGGATGACAATGATGAAAACATTATTACCGAATTTACGGTGGATGAAGCGTGTGAATACATGGAAGCGCATGATTTCTGCAACCCGCATCAGATGATCAGAGATGATTACAAGAAACAATTAAGAATGGATTTCTTTAGAAGATATTTCGAAAAATGTTCTTTGCATCTTGTAAACACAAGACGTTCTCCTGAAGAAACACAGGATGCGATTCGTTCCGTACTCGGAATAGAAAATTGAATTTCTGTTAAATTTGGAGTTGAACTCCAAATTTTACAAAAATGTATTATCTACCACAACATCAACAGGCAAATCAACAACCATCGAATCGGGAGTTACGATGCAATCGTATGCAATAACATGAACTCCTGCTTTCGATGCTTCCAATAATGCTTCGGAAAAAGCCGGATCTGTTTCATAATTCGGTTTAAATAAATGAATTCCTTTCATTTGAATAATCAGAACGGCGTACGCTTCATATCCTTCTTCTACGCATCTTATCAATCCGCGTATATGTTTCAGTCCTCTTTCCGTGGGGGCATCGGGAAACATGGCTACACCATTATTTTCCAACGTAACGCCTTTTACTTCGAGGAATGCTTTTCTATTTCCGTTTTCGGCATAAAAATCAAACCGGGAATCTTCATGAACCGTTTCAGCTCTTACATACGGAGATTCTCCGAGTATTCCGAGTTTGGATATTGCTTCTCCGAACGCTTTATTGGGTGCCTGAGAATCAATATTGATTAGATTTCCATTTTTATACACGGCAATAAGATCGAAAAGTGTTTTTCTTCCGGATTCTTTCGGAAACTGTTGAAGCACAACTTCCACCCCTTCGATTAAAATTTCTTTGCAACGACCTGTGTTTTTTACATGGCAAATTTCAACTTTACCATCAATTTCGACTTCTGCGATAAACCTGTTCGGACGTTTTAAAAATATACCCGTGCAGGTATTTTCATAGTGCATAAAATCACTCCACGGATGAGATTATTCCGGAGAGCCAGTCATCTGTAGAAAGTGCGTGCTGATGCATGTATGAACCGAGAGTGTTTCTTTTTACAAGGCCGTCTTTTTTATCTGTGATTCCGGCTCCGCGAATTATTTCATATCCGAATACCGGAGTTCCATGAACTTTGATTTCCGAATAGTGGAATTCGTGTCCGCGAACTTCCATCTGTGGGAATAACGGATTCTCTTTTGTAGAATCCGCGATAACATATTTTGGACCGTGACGTCCCGACGGATATGCTTCGGCATCGAAAACTCCGGCCATATCATACTCCGCACCATCTTTTCCCGTCATTTTGTTGCAAAGCGTCATTAGACCTCCGCACTCTCCGATAACTGGTTTATTCTCCAATGATGCATTAGCCAAACCTTCAATGAAATCTTTATTTTCGGAAATTTCTTTGGTGTGAAGATCGGGATATCCTCCGCCGAGATAATAGAAATCAGCATCGGGCAGAGATTCGCCTCTGATCGGACTGAAAAATTTAACATCCATTCCCGAAGCTTTCATGCATTCTATATTTTCATGATAATAAAAACAGTAAGCATCATCCATAGGAATTGCAACACGCATTCCGGATTTTCTTTCCGTATATGGAGAGGATGTTGGAAGATGACAATCGCCGGAAGTCTCGCAGATATCCATTATTCTGTTTGAATCCAAATCCGAAACCATTTCTTCAAGGAATGAAATATTTTCTTTTGATATTCCATCTGTGGTTACCAACCCCATGTGGCGTTCTCCGATTGTATTTTCCATGTCGCGACGAACACAACCGACAATCTCCACATCAGTATACTTTTCAAAAGCCTCTCTAAGCTTGCCTTCGTGCTGAGATCCGGAAACATTGTTGAGAATCACTCCCGCAATGTTTACTTCGGGATCAAATGATTTGAATCCGTTGACTACGGCTGCCGCACTTCTCGTAAGCGAACGTGCATTGATTACCATAATTACGGGGAAACCGAGTGTCTTTGCCAATTCGGCGGTAGAACATTCGTCGGATGTTCCCGAGAGACCTTCGTAAAGACCTCTTACGCCTTCTACGATGCACAAGTCGGCATCTTTGGATGCAAAGCCCACAAGATTGCGTATACGGTCTTTATCCATCAAAAATGAATCTAAATTTCCCGCACTTCTGCCGGTTGCCAAAGTATGATACATTGGATCAATAAAATCAGGACCTGTTTTGAATGCCTGAACTTTCATTGAACGTGATAACTTGGAAAGAAGACCTGTGGTAATCGAAGTCTTTCCGGCGCCACTGCCGCTTCCTGCTATCACAACACCTTTCATAATCTTCCAGCCGTTATTTCACGAAGTGTTTCTCCGGTTTCAAGCGGAATTATGTGTCTTGTTCCCATAACCATCGAGTGTGAAGAAATTTCACCAACGGCCAAAGAACAACCCATGTTGAGATAATTCGCCAATTGTCTTGGTTGATCTGTAATCAACACGTTATCGGGCGACATTCCTGGATAAGCGTGGGGTATTCCTGCAAGAATAAGCAAATCCGGGTTGAATTCATCCACTGCTTTCTTTGCGGCTTCTCCACAAACAGCATATTCGTCGAGTCCGCCCACGATTTTATCAATCTTTACATTTGATTCCTGTAAATCCGAAAGAATATCTGTTGCATAACGTCTGATTCTCGGAAGACCGATATTTTCATCAAGATTGGCAACAAAAAGTGTTTCTCCGCCCAGTGATTTACGGGCGTTATCGACGGCCAAAAATACATCGGCAAAACGATATGCCAATTCTTTTTTAGCCAACATAACAACAGCAACTTTTCCTCCTGAAGATAAAACATCTGCAATTTTATTGGAAACACCCATTTTTGTAGGTCCTTTCACGGGAGAAAGATATTCTCTTCCTGCCATTCCCACGGATTTTTCCATTTTTGTTGCTGCAAGCATCATATCGCATTGACGTGAACACTCGTCTTTGGAAATCAACTCTGCATCACGTGCGGAAACAAGTGCTTTAACAGCACCTTGCGTATTATCCCCCATGCATCCGTGACAATCCACGCCGAAAACATTTGCTTTAATCCCGGCACGTTTTATGGATGCTGAAATATCTTCTCCGATAATCATACTGGCACAAGTTCCCACTACGGCTACGGTGTTCGGATGGAATTTTTCTTCGACTGTTTTCAAAGTCTCGATTAAAGGTTTTGCAGCTCCGAAAATAAGATCGTTATCTTTGATTCCGGATGTTACAACCCTTACTCCTGCTTCTTCGAGCATACGGGATGCCATGAATCCGCAACCCGCAGGTCCGTGAACTAGGATTACATCGACATCCAAATCACGGAGTGTATACATTGCCGCAATAATCGGGTTTGGACGTGGGTGAATTACATTCATTGAAATCCTTCTTTAATAAATTCTACAACTGTAATTGCATCTTTTGGTACATCGGGATAGCTTCCGCAACCATCTGTGAATGCAATTCTAGCTCCATATTTTTCTGCAACAACTTCAATCTTTTCCTTGTCCATCTTATCGCAAACTCTTTTGCTTACGGGATCGACAATAATAAATGCGCTTTCCAATGCATTCAAATCTTTGAGACAGGAAAGAGACATGTCTATTGACATGTGGGAAATTCCAGGATTACGTTCAACAATCTTCCATCCGTTTTCGGTGGAGAATATTTCGCCTCTTCCGGGAACGCCTTTGAAAGATTCCAAACCTTTTACGATAGATTCCAAAGAAATATCCATCTCTTCGCATACTGCCAATACGCGTTCGATTGAACTTATGTATTGAAGTGACAAATAAGATCCGTTCAAAGAAACTCTTTGAGTTTTACCCTTGTAATCGATTTCAATGTCCAAAGGTTTTCCAAGTTCCGGTTTAGACAGGATTTTTACTTTGTTTCCATACCCTTTGAGCGGGAAATTTCCGTATTTGGACCAAATTTCAACTTCATCCAAGGGAACAATATTCACATTATTGCAAAGAATTGTAGCTTTGGAATCAGAAGCCTTGCGGGAATTACGGGCAATTCCGTAATCTTCTACAAGGTTTGTAATCAGTGCAATATCGGCTTTTCCTGTTCCGCCCAATGATATTTCGGAAACAATAACATCGAAATCTCCCTCGGGAAGACGAATCATGGATGTTGGAGCGATACTCATCAATTTCTCGATTTTGTGTTCTCCGTTGATCCATGGTCCCTGTCCGCGGGAAGTGTGAAGGAATACTTTTTTATCTGTTTCTCCGAGCACATGTGCAAGAAGATAACAGGTGCTGGTTTTTCCTTTGACACCTGTGATTTCAATGCGGAAACGATTATCGTTGGTTAATTCTCCAACCGCCTGGTGGAAAGTTTTCCTCTCGGAATAGGTTGCATTCCCGATAAGTTCGTCAGGGCAGTGTGAAGGAGACAACAACAGATCATAATGTCCATCAGGTGTGTTTCTTTCAACTCTGGCTCCGATATCGCGAAGATGTTGCTTCTTCTCTTCCGAAGCTATACCGTATACATCTACGGCAGTAATCTCGTTACCCTGAGCAATAAGATCTTCTGCGAGAAAATCTCCGCCGTGAACCATATCGAGAATTAAGATATGCATCCTTTACGCCTCAGAGGTACCTATCGATTTTGCCTGCGAGGACCTTTGTAAGGCGCTCGTCTTCTCCGATAGGGGATGCGTATTTCATTGTAACAGTGGTTCCCTTGTGGTCATAAGTACCTTCGTTGATACCATCGACGAGGTGGATCTTTGCGGGAATGTCGTTCTTGAGGTGATCTCCGAGTGAGATGAACAAGGGAAGAACGATAACTTCGGTTGTTCCGTTGTCGAGCATACCTTCGAGAACTTCCTCGATGTAAGGTCCGTTGAACTCATTGAATGCTGTGTGAACGTTTTCGTATCCCATTTCGGTAAGCTGCTGTGCCTGGAACTCGATGGTTTCTTTGTTGTGTGGCAATTTGGAACCGTGTCCGATGATGAGGATTCCGGTTTTACCTGTTTTGCTGTCGAGTTCATCGATTTTCTCTGCGAGAATCTTTGAAAGAAGGGGGTCGTTACCGAAAGGTGTTTCGTAGTGAATTGAAACTTTCTTTCCGTTGAGATCCAATACGCCTTCTGTTGCTCCCTGTTCAAGACCGATCTGTCTTGGAATATCTCTTACGATATGGAGACCGGATGCGATAAAGAAGGGAAGTCCGATAATTTCATCAATGTCTGCTTCTGCCATTGCATTTACTGCATAGGGAAGTTTGGGGAAAGATGTCTCGTTGAATGCAACGTAGATGTTTTTGTATCCCATTTCTGCAAGACGTTCCTGCTGTTTCCAGAGAATTGTCTCGTTAAATTTGTATCTAGATCCGTGTCCTATCAAAAGAATTCCTTTTTTTACCATGTTTTCACCTTAGTTAAGTCTCATACCGCCATCGGTATCTTCACTGAGTTCGAGGATTTTATCCGCGAGAGCTCTGTAATGTTTTGCCATTTCGGAATCGGGTGCGCCCTCAATTACTGTGAGATCGCGTGCTTCGCACTCTTGTACGGTTCCGTTACGGGGCATACGATAGATGATTGAGGTTCCAATCTCTTCCGCAGCTTTGTCTATAATCGAATCTTCGTTTTCGATTGCGCGTGAGTTCTGAATGAGGCCGCCCAAACGTGCATATCCGTCATCGGAGAAGTTTCTTACAGCTTCCGCGATGTTGTTTGCTGCGTAAAGAGACATCATCTCACCCGATGTAACAATGAATACGTCTTTGGCATAACCATTCCTGATAGGCATGGCGAATCCGCCGCAAACGACATCTCCCAACACATCATAAATCATGACATCGGGTTTGAGTACATCGATTACGTTTTCTTCTTCCAATTTTTCGAAAGCTGCGATAATTCCGCGACCCGCACAACCTGTACCGGGCTTGGGACCGCCGCATTCGACACAAAGAACCCCGTTGTTACCTTTTGCAACGATGTTGTCAAGGCTGATTTCTCCGCCGTCTCTCATCAAATCCAAAACAGTAGGGCATTTCTTTCCATTCAGAAGCAAACGTGTAGAATCAGATTTAGGATCGCAACCAACCTGCATAACACGGAGTCCTTTTTCTGCCAATGCCATAGAAATATTCGCAGAAGTTGTGGACTTTCCAATACCGCCTTTACCATAGATTGCGATTCTTCTCATGATTCGATATCTGCAACTTGGTTAATAATCTTTCTTCAATTCGTGTTACTCGAATGAAAATAATAATATTTATGAGATATAGAATTTGAATTAATTGAATTTAGATTAATTTAATTACAATTCTATTAAACAACATTTTAAATACAAAAAATACCATAAAAAACTATGGAATTCATTGGCAGAGAAGAAGAAATGGAATTTCTAAACGAACAATATGAATTAGATCATTCTTTTGTTATTATAAGTGGAAGGCGTCGTGTAGGAAAAAGTACACTTATAGAAGAATTCATTAAAGGAAAAAATGCACTGTATTTTGAAACCGATAATGAAACATCTAACATGATTTTAAAAAGTTTTTCTTCTGCTGTATCTGCTGCTGTAGACACGCCCCTTGGACAATTTGAATCGTGGAGAGAAGCAATCGAATCCTATGTTAAACTTGGTCCATCCGGTAAAAAAATATTGGTTATAGATGAATTTCAATACATAACTATGGCCGATAGCAATTTTGCAATAAACTTCCAATCCATTTGGGATACGTTACTTTCTAAAAATGATATTATGGTCATTATATGTGGATCATACATCGGAATGATGAGAAAAATAGCAGAAGATTACAACAGTCCATTGTATGGAAGAAATACTGGTGATTTGATTCTCAGACCTCTTGAATTTAGAAAAACAATACAGAATAAGGAATATATACGTGCAATTGAAGAATATGCTGTGACCGGAGGTGTTCCACATTATATGGTATTGATGAATGATAAACTGTCTATTGTCGATAATATAGAACGTCTTACAATGAAAAATGGAGGGCCTTTAGTTAATGAACCTGCATACTTGTTATCCGATGAGTTTCGTGACATTACAAGTTACAACACATACCTCCGTGTAATTTCAGAAGGTCATAGAAAAGCAGATAAAATATCATCTGCCGTACAAGCACCATCGAACATAATTCTTCCATATCTTAGAAAATTAATCGATGTGGGATTATTAGAAAGAAGAGTGCCGGTTACCGAAAATAAACCGGAACATAGCAGAAACGGACAGTATGTGATATCTGATTATTTTATGTCCCTGTGGTTCCGTTTTGTATATCCATTTAAAAATGATATTTTGCGTAATAATTCGGATGTAGCGGTAGCAACGCTCAAGGCACATTTCATAGATTCTCATGTTTCATTTGTTTTCGAAGACATCTGTAAATCTGAACTCAGAACATATCTTAAAGAGAAAGGAATCGCGGCAACATACGGATCGCATTGGGAATCCAACCTGGAAATAGATGTGGTTGCCATCGATAAAATAAACAATATTGCATACGCGGGAGAGTGCAAATACAGATCTTCGCCTGTTGGTGTTGATGTATTACACAATCTTGAAAAAAAATGTATGTGTGTAAAAGAGTTTGAAAAATTAGAAACGATTCTGTGTTTGTTCTCGGTATCTGGATACACTGAACAAACAATCAAAGAAGCTTCTGAGAAAAAGGTATTATTGTTTGACTGCGGCAAATTAATTCAATGATTTTGAATCAAAGCATCGCAGATCTGCAAGAATCCATTATATTCAGAACTTCTTCGCAACCGGGATCCAACTGATTGATTCCGCCTGCGAGAACTTTGGCTTCTTTGATTCTTCCTTTTTCGATAAGACACAATGCAAGTGTTTCAACAGCGCCTTTATGCGTATAATCCAGAGTTACGGCACGGTTTGCATAATTGGCTGCAGCCGGAACCTTACCACAAATACGCAAAGTTCTTGCTGCCAATGCAAAACCATCGGCGTTCTTTGCTTCTTTCATGTAATTCTTGGAAATTTTCAAAGCTTCGTTCATATTTCCCATGAGAATCAAGGTATCACAAAGTCCAACCAATGTTTTGTAATCCCTATCTTCCGAAACGAGTTTTTTGGAAAGTTCTAACGCTTTTGTGAATTCGCCCAAATCGCAAAGAACCTTAGCTTCCATCAAATCATCCGAAATCGTAGGTTCCTGTATCTTTTTTGTTAGACTGTAAGCTTCTTCGAATTCATCCATACCACGAAGAGCGAGTATTTCTTCACGGATTACCGCATCTGTTTGATCCATGGTTTTGTACGAATTGTATGATTCTTCATAACGTCCCAATCCTCTGAGTGCCTGAGTTACGGAGAAACGTTCGGTTCCGTCTTTTGGTATTAATGTACATAGTAAATCCAATATTTCGGATGCGGCTTCTTCCTCATCAACAACTCTTAAAATCGAAACACATTTGATTAAAACAACGGGATCGTTATCGCACTCGCTAACAATCAAATCCACCGTAGGGCGAACGTTGTTTATCTTATCGTCACGGATGTATGCGTTGATTAATTGGAATGAGCCTTCTATGTCCATTGGGTGTGAAATAGCACATCTGAGATAAAACTATACCGTGATTCTCTGAATGATTGATATACAAATAAGTGTATTCATAATACGTATGAGAATAAACAGCATATCCGTTTACGGACTTTTCGACACCTTCGAATACAACATTGAGCTTTGCGATGGCCCCATTACATATTTGCATGCATTGAATGGTGCAGGCAAAACAACGTTGGCAAGAGCAGTCTGTGCAATTTTAAAAGGCGATCTAAAAGAAGTGTCCGAAGTTCCGTTCGAAAGAATCGATATCTGTTTCGATGACGAAAGTACTCTTATCGTCGAGAACAATAACGGAGACCTTCTTGTACAAATGCAGAAAAATGAAATTGAAAGTGAAATCACTCCCGAAGAACTTTCTTCGATAATGGGTGTCGCTCATATTTCGTCGGAAAGGCTTACCGTACGCAAAAAGGACGGACGTCTTGTACCGGCCCTTGAATCTTACGCGGAAGAACTTACACACAAAATTCGTTTTGCCAATGAACATAATGCACTTGTTCCTGTTTCAAAGGAGGGCAGAAAAGAATATTCCGACGGAGATTTGGAATTCTGGTGCAAAGATCTCAAAGCAAAACTTGATTTTATCAAAGACGCAGGTTTCGAACCCGATATGCCTTCGGGATACAGATTCCCTCCGAGCAGATACGAATTGGATGAGTATCGCGAAGATTATACCGAACTCGCATTCTCCGTTAACGAATATATCGAACGCAATTATACCCTTGCGGAATCGATTATTGTTTTCAAAGATGTTGTAAATGGATATTTTACAACCAAGAATCTCATCATTGCCGATGATAAAATGATTGTAAAAATGGATAATAAGATGGCACTTCCCCTTCAGCGTCTTTCCGCGGGTGAAAAACACATTCTGATTATTTTTTACTGCATGTTATTCCACGCAAATCCAGGAGAATTTGTTGTTTTGGACGAACCTGAAATTTCACTCCATGTATCATGGCAGCAAAAACTCGGTTCCACAATATCCGATATCGCCAAACTGAGAAATCTCCAGGTTCTTATCGCAACCCACTCCCCCCAGATAATTCACGAGAGTTGGAGCGATTCCCGCGAATTGGGGGCATAACGTGCGTGAATATCTGACGTCGTCGGATATTGCGAATTCAGTGTCTATGCTCAGATCCGCATTTAATGGAATGGTTTTGATTGTAGAAGGAGTAACGGACGAACGTCTTTATTCGAAATTTATGGATTTGGATAATGCTCAAGTTATTGTAGCACATTCCAAAGAAAATGTGAGACATTCGGTTAAAGAATGCTACTCCAAAAGAAAAGATGAAAAAGTTATAGGTATCGTAGATGCGGACTTGGATCGTGTTTGCGGAATCAAAAGAGAAGCTCCGATTTTTGTTACCGATTGCAGAGACGGTGAAATGATGATGATTCACAGCACGGCATTCTATGATGTTCTTTCCGAATATATGGAATCGAAAGATTTGGTATCTTTTGAAAAAATTAACGGAAACATCAGATCAACGATTTTGGAAGCCGTGTATCCCGTGGGGGTTTTCATGCATATATCGAGAAGAGATGGAATGAATCTGTCTTTCAAAAATTTGGAACCGCAGTTCTATGTCAGTGAAAAAACTTTGAAACCGGATATTCGGAAATTGGTAAATGAAGTTTTATTCAGATCGAATAAAACACACATCGACCCGTATGAAATTTCAAAAATGATATTAAGTGAAATGAAACAGGGATACAATAAATGCGATATGTGCAGAGGTCACGATGCGGTTTCTGTTATGCTCATGTTCCTGCACAAACATGGATCTTTCAACTGCCGTGGGTTGTGTGATGGCGAGATGTCGGGTGCGCTCAGACTTGCGTTCGGAAAAGATGAGTTCAGAGACACAGAGTTATACAAATCCGTAAAGAATTGGTGTTCTTCGAAAGATTGTAAAATTTGGTCATTCTGAAATATCTTTGGAGACGATACCGTCGGATGTTTCCATGATTTTCTGGACACGACGTTCGCTTTTTTCCAAGATTTCTCTACAGTGGTTTCTGAGAGCAATAGCACGCTCGTAAATCTCCAAACTTTTATCGAGACCGAGACCTCCGGTTTCCAATTCCTGCACCATTTTTTCTAATTCTTCAAGACTTTCTTCGAATGTCATTTCTTCAATATTTGTTATTTCTGTCATTTTTTACACCTTATTTCACGCACGGATGCGGTAGCTAAACCATCACTCATTGTAATTTCAACATCGGAACCTTCATTCAATTGAGATACGGATGTTAAAACATCACCCGATGGAGATTTAATGAAACTGTATCCTCTTTTAAGAACGCCGTCGGGTCCAAGACCATCCAACATTCTGGAGGCAGAATTGAGTTTTATTTTTTTGTTGTCCACTAAACGCAACAACGATGCATTTAAACGATCATCCAAGAAATCCAAATCCAAAACTATTCTGGAGACGGTTTCGGATGCTGTTTTGGGTGAAAGTCTTGCATCAAGAACATTGAATGTACCGGTTTTCATATCTAAACTGGATTTTATTGCAGAATCTCCCCTGCGCGAAAGATTGTTCAGAGCTGTAAATTTATGATCCACAGACTCTGCAGCCCTAGAAGGAGATAATTTTGAATCGGATAATTTGAAACGGGATTTCATTCTTTCTAACACGGAAAGAAGTGCGATTCCCGTACGACGAGACATTGTATCCATCTGTCTTCTTACATCATCCATTCCGCGCAAAGCCATTTCCGCGGCGCCCGTGGGTGTTGGAGCACGAACATCGGCAACGAAGTCCGCAATTGTAAAATCGGTTTCGTGACCAACCGCGGAAATTACCGGAACTTTTGATGCCGCTATTGCTCTTGCAACCGGTTCTTCGTTAAAAGCCCACAAATCTTCGATGGATCCGCCGCCTCTTCCGACTATCATAACATCGACACCGACTTTATTCAGTGTTTCGATACCGCGAACTATTGTTGCAGCTGCTCCTTCTCCCTGAACCTGTGCGGGACAAAGCAGAATATCTGCGGGGAATCTATGTGAGGCTGTTGTGATAATATCGTGTATAACCGCACCGGTTTCGGATGTTACAACCCCGATTCTGCGGGGATATTTCGGCAACGATCTTTTTCTGGAAGAATCAAAAAGACCTTCGGCTTCCAATTTATTTTTCAATGCTTCGTATGCAAGATACAGATCTCCTTTTCCGGAACGACGCATGGTTTCTACGATGTATTGATAAGAACCACGTTCAACATATATGTCAATACGACCGAAAGCAGATACTTTCATATTATCTTCAGGTTCAAAATCAATCCTGGCACGAGAACTTCTGAACATCGCACAACGGATTTCACTTCCCTGGTCTTTTAATGTAAAATAATAATGACCCGAAGAATAACATTTACAATTGGAAATCTCCCCTGATACCCATATATCTTTCAATTGGGGGGAATCGGTCAATACCGCTTTGGCTCTGTTGTTGAGCTGTGTTACGGTAATTGTCTCTTCCATATTAATCGATATAAACATCCTGATAAAAATCTTCTTTGGTTTTATTTTCATCAAATTTAAAGTGCCGTTATAAATTGTTATTAAATATGTTGAAAATGATTGCATAGAAAGGAGATTTTTTTATGGACAATGCTAAAGCTTTAACCAACGAAGTTGGTGCTCCAGTATCAGATAACACTAACTCTTTGACTGCGGGCGAAAGAGGCCCAATGATGCTCCAAGATGTTTGGTTTATGGAAAAACTTGCACATTTTGACAGAGAGGTAATTCCTGAAAGAAGGATGCACGCTAAAGGAAGCGGTGCATTCGGTACTTTTACCGTAACCGGAGATGTTTCCAAGTATACCAAAGCAAAAGTTTTCCAACCCGGAAAGAAAACTGACATGTTTGTTAGATTCTCAACGGTTGCAGGAGAACGCGGTGCAGCGGATGCGGAAAGAGATATCCGCGGTTTTGCAATGAAATTCTATACGGAAGAAGGAAACTGGGATTTGGTTGGAAACAACACACCTGTATTCTTCCTCAGAGATCCTCTTAGATTTCCAGATCTTAACCACGCTGTAAAAAGAGATCCCAGAACCAATCTCAGATCCCCTCAAAACAATTGGGACTTTTGGAGTTTACTTCCGGAAGCATTCCACCAGGTAACCGTTGTTATGTCTGACAGAGGAATTCCCGCCTCATACAGACACATGCATGGATTCGGAAGTCACACATACAGCTTATACAATGAAAAGAATGAAAGAGTCTGGGTAAAGTTCCATCTCAGGACTCAGCAGGGTATCAAGAACCTTACAAATGAAGAAGCTGCTGCCGTAGTTGCGAAAGACAGAGAAAGCAACCAGAGAGATTTATACAACTCAATTGAAAAAGGAGATTTCCCCAAATGGACTTTCTATTTCCAGATTATGACCGAAGAACAGGCAAACAACCATCCTGAAAATCCCTTCGACGTAACCAAGGTATGGAGTCACAAGGATTATCCCCTTATTGAAGTGGGTGTTATGGAACTCAACCGCAATCCGGACAATTATTTTGCGGATGTGGAACAAGCAGCATTCAGTCCCGCACATCTTGTCCCCGGTATCGGTTTATCACCCGATAAATTGCTTCAGGGAAGATTGTTCTCATACGGAGATGCACAGCGTTACCGCCTTGGAATCAACCACGATCAGATTCCCGTAAACAAACCAAAAGTAACACCTCATTCATTCCACAGAGACGGTATGATGCGCGTAGACGGAAACTACGGCTCAACTTTGGGATATGAACCAAATACACCCAAAGAATGGGCAGAACAACCCCATGTACGCGAACCTCCGATGGCTGTAAAGGGGGACATTTATCACTATGATCCAAAGGATGATGAAACTGATGATTGTTTCAAACAGGCAGGAGATCTTTGGAGACTTATGACCGAAGACAAAAAGGCACTTCTCATTTCCAACACGGCTGCAGATATTGCATCTGTTACTGAGAATGTTAAGTATCGTCATGCTGCACACTGCTATCTTGCGGATCCCGCATACGGAGAAAGAGCAACGGAAGCTATGGGTTTGGATTTTGCCAAGGTTAAAGATCTTGCAAAATTATCTCACAGCGAATTGGTTGAAGCTACAAAGCAATGAAATCGATTTACAACATATTGGGGTTAGCGGCAGTAGCCGTGGGTGGAATAGGAATCGTGGTTCCCATTCTGCCCACAACCCCTTTTCTTATTCTTGCAGCCATATGCTTTGGCAAAGGAAGTACCAGACTTCAATCTTGGTTATATCAAACGAAGTTTTTTGGAACGTTCATTAAGAATTATGAATGTGGTACGGGCGTACCGAAAAAAGATAAAGCAACAGCGGTATTTTTCCTCTGGACATTGTTAATCATATCAATAATTATGATTAATATGCCATGGATATCCATACTGTTGGTGATTATCGGAATTGCGGTAACAACCCATATTATTCTCTTGAAAGGAACAAAGACAGTTATGTCTTAATTCAAAGCTTCCTTTATTGCTTCGAGCATATCCTTAAAAGTAGTATTTATAGGAACTATTTCAGGAACTTTGCCCAATTCAGTAAGTCTAAGGGCTGTTGGTTTTCCGATTGCTGCTACACAGGTTTCAGCCATCATTTTTTCAGCTTCTTTTACTCCGAATCTAGTTTCCATTCCCGCAAAGAAAGAAGATGCGGACATTGGGCTTGTAAAAGCCATGACATCTAATTTCTTATCTTTTATAGCATCCATTATTGCATCCATTTCATGAGATGCGGCAGCTGCTTCGAGACGATATGCTGCTAATTCTATTACAGTTGCTCCCGCTCTGGTTAATCCTTCGTTTAAAACCTGGGATCCCATGTTTGAACGTATCAAAAGAACAGTTTTATCATCAACCCTGTCTTCCAAAAGTTCTACAAGACCGTAAGAACTATAATCAGAAGGTTCACCGTCAACACGAACTTTTGCATCTTTGAGAACACGCGTTGTGTTTGGTCCTATTGAAATCAAAGTTGTGTTTGAAAGAACCTCGGGCAAATCATTTCCAAAAACACGCTGGCACTCTTCAACACCGGTTGCAGATCCAACAATTGTATAATCTACTTTTCCAGTTTTCAAAAGCTCTGCTGTTTTATAGAAATCCTCATCTATTCCCTGAATAATTTCAAGGGATGGTGCAGCCATAACTTCGAATCCCATGGACTCTGCAAAAGCTATCGAATCTGCAAGTCTTTTGCTTGGTCTGGTAAACGCAATCAAGGACATCTGAGATCTCCGAGTATACCGTGAAGTGTGGCAACACTACCGATAACCATAATTCCAGGCGCTTTGAGTCCTTCTTTTTCGATTGTTTGAGCCAATTCACTTACTGTTGTTTGAGCAATTCTCTGCTGAGGTGTTGAACCATCAGTGATAATTGCCGCAGGTGTATCGGGGGCCATTCCTCCCGCAATAAGTTCGGATGAAATGAATGGTGCATTACCAATTCCCATAAGAATTACAAGAGTTCCGTGGCCGTGTACCAAGCTTTTCCAATCGATACGATCTTTTCCTCTGTCGCTCTTTTCATGTCCTGTAATGAATGTTGCAAGAGGTGTGTGGTCTCTGTGCGTAACGGGAATTCCAGCCAATTCTGGAACTGAAATTGTTGAAGAAATTCCGGGAACGACATGAACTTCTGCACCGGCTGCGATAAGTTCTTCAGCTTCTTCGGCACCTCTTCCAAACATGAAGGGGTCTCCGCCTTTAAGACGAACAACATTCTTTCCTTCAGCTGCAAGTTTTACCAAAACAGCATTTGTTTCATCCTGTTTAAGAGTGTGATTTCCACCTCTTTTTCCAGCATCGATAAAAATTGCATCTTTTCTGCATTCTTTAAGAAGATCGGGATTTGCCAAAGCATCGTATACAACAGCATCAGCATTTCTAAGCAATTCCATTCCTTTAATTGTCATAAGACCGAGGTCGCCGGGACCTGCGCCTACAAGATAAACTTTTCCAGCCATAATTATTCCTTCTTTCCGAGACGTTCTGCAATATCATCAATATCTTTATCGGAATAATTGATTGGCAAGGTTGTCTCAACCCTTGTTTCACCGTTCATAAAAGATACGGCGTTGATTTTGATGTTGTTACCCTCTAAGGTTGCACTAATGCCTACAGGAGACGAACAACCGGCTTTGAGAGCTTTCATAATTGCACGTTCGCAATCTACAGCGATACGTGTTGTTTTATCTTCGATTTTATCGAGAAGTTCGATCATTTCCGAATCGTTTTCACGACATTCGATTGCGATGGCACCCTGTGCGGGAGCGGGAACAAATACCTTGGGATCCAAAGAAAACATAGGGCGTTCGATTCCCATTCTGTCCAATCCCGCTTTTGCGAGAATGATTGCGTCGCATTCTCCGTTGTCGAGTTTTTCCAAGCGTGTGTGGATATTTCCTCTTAAAGAGATTGTTTTGATGTCGGGACGTACAGCATTCAAAAGAGCCATACGACGTACGCTTGCGGTACCGATTACCGCACCCTCGGGAAGATCTTCCAACTTACAGGGGAGAATTACGTCTTCGGTTGCATCTCTTTTCATAACAGCTCCGATAACAAGACCTGGGGCCACATCGATAGGAATATCTTTCAAAGAATTCACAGAAATATCGATAAGATTCTGCAACATAGCATCGTCCAATTCACGAACAAATGCACCTACGTTATCCAAAAGGTGAAGAGGTGATTTAAGATCTATATCTCCAAGAGATTTAATTCCGACAACTTTTGTTTCGATGCCGGGACTGACTTTTTCTGCCGCGGCAATAAAAAGTTCGGTCTGTCTCATGGCAAGTTTACTTTCTCTTGAACCGATTATCATTCTTTTACCTCCCTAAGGAATGATTCGAATGCTTCTTCGATTGCTTTAATATCATCATCCGAGTGAACAATCGATGTGAATGAAACTTCCAATGCGGATGGCGGGAGATAAATTCCTTTTTCAAGCATATACTTGAACAATCTTCCGAACATTTTGCGATCAACTTTGGCTGCTTCTGTTCCGTTTGTAACTTCATCCAATCCAAAGAATATCGAAGTCATGGAACCTATTGAATTTACACAAGCCTTTGTGTTGGAATCTGCGAGCATATCTCTGAAAGCGGATGCCATCTTTGCCGTTTTTGAATTAAGCAAATCATATGTTCCGGGTCTGGACATAATATCAAGTGTTGCTAATCCTGCAGCCGCACTCATCGGATTTCCTGCAAATGTTCCTGCAGCGTATACGGAACCTGCGGGAGATATATTCTCCATAAGTTCTCTTTTTCCTCCGAATGCACCTGCGGGGAATCCTCCACCGATGATTTTTGCCATGGTTGTAAGATCAGGAGTAACTCCGAACATTTTCTGAGCTCCGCCTTCCGAAAGTCTGCATCCGCAGATAACTTCGTCGAAAATAAGAACGGTATCATGTTCTTTTGTAATCTTTCTTACATCTTCGAGGAATCCTTTTTTAGGTGTTATTACACCCATATTTCCCATTACGGGTTCCATAATCAAACAACCGATGTTGTCGTTCTTGGAAAGAATGGATTCCAACATTTCCGAATCGTTGTATTCGGTTGAATATGTGTTTTTAACTGCATCTGCAGGCACACCTGCGGAACCGGGAACACTGCTTGCGGAACCTGAACCGGCACCAACCAAAACTGCATCGTGAGCACCGTGGAAACCTCCGTTTATCTTAACGAATCCATCTTTTCCGGTAAAACCTCTTGCGAGACGGATTGCGTGCATGGTAGCTTCGGTTCCTGATACACAAAGACGTGCCATATCCATACAGGGCATGTTTTCGGTTAATTTTTTGATAAGATTGAGTTCAATCTTGGAAGGAGTGCCGTACACTGTTCCTTTTTCTAATTGGATTTTTACGGCATCTAATACTTCAGGATGTGCATGACCAACGATCAAAGGACCGTATGCCATGCATAAATCAATAAAATCATGATTATCTGCATCGGTGAAATGACTTCCTTTTCCGGATTTAACGAAAATAGGATGTGGTTCGAATGCACGAACGGGACTTGAAACGCCACCGGGTGTAAGTGTCTTAGATTCTGTAAATAATTCAATGGATCTGTTGTATTCCATTTTACTCCCTCAGTTTCTTTGCAGCTTCTTCTGCAAAATATGTGATAATTATGTTTGCACCTGCTCTCTTTATTGCAAGTAAGGATTCCATCATAACGCGATCATGGTCAATCCATCCGTTTGCTGCGGCAGCTTTAATCATAGCATACTCTCCTGATACCTGGTACGCGGCAATCGGGTAGTCGAATCTATCTGCTGCTTCTCTGATAATATCAAGATACGGGCCTGCGGGTTTCACCATAATTATGTCTGCACCCTCTGCAACATCGAGTTCGATTTCACGCATAGCTTCTTTTCTGTTTCCACAAGGCATCTGATAGCCGGCCCTGTTTCCGGATTCGGGCGCGGAATCTGCTACATCTCTGAATGGTCCATAATATGCACTGTAGAATTTTGCACTGTATGCCATTATAGCCACATTTTTATGTCCTGCATCATCAAGTGCTTCTCTTATTGCTGCAATCTGTCCATCCATCATTCCACTTGGTGCGATAATGTCTGCTCCCGCGTCTGCCTGAGATACAGCGGTTTTTGCATACAATTCGAGAGTTGGATCATTCTCAACACAACCGCATGGACTGAGAACTCCGCAATGACCGTGATTTGTATATTCGCAAAGGCACAAATCGGAAATAACAAGCATATCCGAATTTTCTTTGAGACCTTCTATTGCTTTTTGTACAACACCGTCTTTGGCGTATGCTCCTGAACCTACTGCATCTTTTTTAGCAGGAATTCCGAATAACAATGCTGCATTGATTCCATTGCTCTGAATGTCGGATGCTATTTCATCATATCCTTTCAAAGGATATGTTTTGACACCGGGCATAGATGCTGTGACTTTCACTGATGAAATATTTTCATCAAAGAACATAGGCAATACGAAATTACCAGGTTCTAAACTGGTTTCATTTGTAAGATCTCTCATGTATGGACTCTGTCTGAGTCTTCTTAAACGCATTTCCGGAAACATCATTATTCTTCACCTTCTAATCCAAAAAGGTATTTTGCTATATTACAAACGTCTGTACGTCCTTCTCTTGCCGAATCTTTTAACGCCATAAGGGGGACGGAAAGTATTTTGTTAACCAGAGCACGGGAAAAATCATCCAAGATTTTATCCACATCGTCCTGACTAAGTTTTGCACGCATTTTTGCTTCTACCAATTCTTCTTCTCTGATAGATGCAACTCTGATAGAAAGTTCACGTATAACTTCGTTAGCAATCTGTTCTTTTTGCGCGTCTTCTATTTTTTTCAATTCTTGATTGATAATTTTCTCAGCATCGGATATTTCTTTGGATCTGCGTGCAACGTTTGCCATTGCAATAGATTGAAGAGAATCCATTGTTGCGATTTCTACGAAAGGAACTTCCGATACATCTTCTGCAATATTGCGTGGAACCGAAACATCAATCATCAGAAGCTTTTGATTTCTGTTTTTCATCGCTTCGACAACATGTTCTTTCTTTACCACGGCGTGAGGCGCAGAAGTTGCTACGAGAACCAAATCGCTGTTTGAAAGGGCTTCCACCATGCGGTTAAGCATGATTGCGGTTCCACCAAGCTCATTTGCAAGTTCCTGAGCATGTTCGAATGTACGGTTGGAAACAAAAACCGCATTTGGATTTTTACCGACAAGATTTTTGGCAATTACTGTTGCCATATCTCCCGCACCAAGAATGGTAACGGTTTTATCTTTCAAATCTCCGATTTTTTCTTCAGCCAGTTCGACTGCCGCAGATCCCACGGATACTGCACCTTTGTTAAGTGAAGTTTCGGAACGAACTCTTTTTCCTACGTTGAGGGCGTGATCAAATACGAAAGCAAGAATTCCATTTGCATGAGATTTCTCTTTTGCATCCATATATGATGTACGAATCTGGTGTTGAATCTGATCTTCTCCAACAATAAGTGAATCGAGACCGCATGTTACTCTGAAAAGGTGTTTGATACTATCTTTATCTGAAAGGATAAACCAGAACTTGGAATTTTGATTGTAGGGAATATTGAATTTAATCAAAGTTTCCAACATTTTTATGACTTTTTCATTATCGGTGGTTGCGATGTAAACTTCGAAACGGTTGCAGGTTCTTACTGAAACATATTCACATACCCCATCCAATGTTGGAAGACGCATGTTGATTTGTTCTTCCATAATTGGAATAATATCATTCAAACCTTCGATATTACCTGCTGAAGAATGTGTAATATGTAAACTTACAATCACTGAAGACCACCTTTTTCTATAGCCATATTATAGGCCGAATCTAATTTTTTATCTTCAAGTTGTTTCCAGATTTCTTTGTCATCCAGAACACTTGCGAGGAATGCAGCCCTTTCAGGTTGCGTTGGAATTGAACTCATTGTAATGGGCCTGAGTTTTAACAGAAGTTCAAGCATCAGACCATAGCTTTCATCGAGACATGTATCGATCTGTTTTACTACATAAGGTGGGAATGCCGGAGCCTTTCCGCCTGTTGAAACCGTTACCGTATATCCATCTTTTTTTAGAACGGATGGAATTAAAACATCTCCGCCACCATGGGCAGAATTAACCTGAATTCCATCTTTTAAACAAATATCGCGAATCATGCAATTGAGTTCTTTGTTGTCGGTTGCGGCAATAATCAACCAAGCATTTTTGGACATCTCTTTGACACAATCTTCATCTATGTGTTTATTGACAGTTTTTGTTATTTCACACATTTCTGGAAGAAAATCATCCGCTACAGAAGTTATATCAAAACCATCAAAATGACGGCATTTGCGGAGTGCAACCTTTCCCCCTCCGAAGACTACGATTTTACGCTGTCCTGGTGAAATAAAAACGGGTGACATTTTTTCAGAAGTCATCATATCTCAACTGCCTAAATTCCATTATACATAACTATGCTATAACAATTAGCGCGCAATAGCACAATCTTCTTCGATATCGATATGAACTCCGAATCTTTCAAGATCTTTTATAGAATCCAAAACAAGACTTTTTATCGATTCACTATAGAACAATGCAACATCTTTTCCATTGAAAAATTCAACCATACAATTTTCAAAAGCATTGAAAACATAATCTATTTTTGCGGTTAATTTGAACATTGCTCTACGAGCATCTGTTCCATATACTCCGACAATATGATTTTTGTATTTTTCGGCAGCCTCTGAAACATCTTCAGTTGAACAGTTCGGACCCACGGAAATAAGATGGATATGCCCATGGGTAAAATTGTCTCCTTCTATTTTACAGAGGAGTTCCATAGGTGTACGGGGATAAGGGGACCAATCATTCTGATTGTTTATTTCACACAGATTTTTGTTGATTGTATACATACTGGGAGGAACAAGTCCGGCCATGTGCACATTTACCGGATCCGCATAGAAATCTTCTGATTCTCCCGAATAAATCAACTGACTTTTTCTTAAAACATGAATTTCGTCTGCCCAAGTGTATGCCAAATCAACATCGTGGGTTGAAATTACAACGGTTGTTCCGCCGTTATGCAGTTGTTCTGCCAACTCCATTAATTCCAAAGCCATTTGCGGATCTAAACCTGCGGTAGGTTCATCCAAAATCAAAACTTTGGATTTCATTGCGATAGCACCTGCGAATGCAACACGCTTTCTTTGTCCGTATGACAACTGAGCGGTTGGTTTGCTTCTGAATTCAGTTAAACCAACTTGGAACAGAGCTTCATCAACTCTTTTTTCAACTTCTTCTATAGGCAATCCCAAGTTCATGGGTCCGAATGCAATGTCTTCTTCAACCGTAGCGGAAAAGATCTGGTCATCCGGATTCTGAAGAACAACCGCAATTTCGGAACGGAGTTCCGATAAAGCTTTACGATTGTATTTTAACTCCTCTCCGTTGTATTTTACACAACCCGATGTTGGTTTAAACACACCGTTAAAGTGGAAAAAAAGTGTAGATTTTCCTGCACCGTTGGCTCCAAGGAGGATGGTTTTTACACCTTTTTTGATTTTAATGTTTATATGACTCATCGAAAGTACTTTCGAATTTTCGTACTTGTAGCACAAATCATCTGTTTCAAGAATATATTCCGTATTTTCCATAAGACACATCTTCTTAGCTGAATAATAAGTCTGAGAGACTGAACGAATAGGGCATGTATACACCCAAATAATACAACGCAACCGCGAATATTACCGGTACGATTACCCAAATTAAACTTATCCTTTTCGGAGGATTGAATAATGGAAATGTACCGGTAAAGTTCCTGCAACACAGTGCGATGTTAGAACGTTCGGTCATTTCCATTGATGAAATGAAAATATTTAATGCAATTTTTGCAGTTGTATGAAATGATTTTTTGAAGGATCCGAAACCAAGACGACAGTGTGCCGCAGACCACATGATTTCAAGCTGTTCAAAAAGTAAAAATCCATATCTGTAAACAAGAACCACGATTTCGATAATTTCAACAGGTATTCTGAGTTGCCTGAGAGATTGTGCAAGATGAGGAATGGGTGTGGATGTTGCAAAAGCTAACATGAATGATACTCCTGAAAGACATCTTACTAAGATAAGAAGTCCGTAATCGATACTTGCATGTGTAATTACAAATCTCAATCCAAGCGGAGTCCATTCCCAAATAACCGGGGAAACATCACCCGCAAGAGGGAGAATCATAATACAAAGTGCTCCGACTACAATTATCAAAAGAGATTCGGCAATTAAAAAAACTAAAATTTTAGGGAATTTCATTCCCGTAGAATAAATAATGCAAATGAGACCCAGACATAAAGTAATCATGGGAATTATTACATTGGTTGTTACCAAATTTACAATTAGTATTGAAATAACGATAAAAAGTTTTCCGAGGGGCGGAAGGGCAATCATACGTGAACTGTATGCGAGGTTGTCCATCTGATTGTGTTCGCCCATCCATGCCCCTCTTCAAATTTAATTTCCTTTGGAATAACGCCCAATAACGTATCCGATGATAATTGCACCAATAGCTGCCTGCAAAGCAAAGAGCAAGCTTTCAGTTTCACCAGGAAGTTCCCAGTCTCCAAAGATTCCGTTCCACCAGGGTTCGTAATCGGGATCAATTTCACCGGTTGCATCACCAGCAGCATCATCTGCACCGCCGAAGTTTCCTTCGCCGACTGCAAGTGCTGTTACGCACATTGCTGCTATAACAATGATTCCTATAATATACCAATGCTTAGGTTCCATCAGAATGCCTCCTTGAGTTCGGTTTCAGGGGATCCAAGTTCGAAAATCGAAGGTTTGGTTCTGAAAAGGTAGTCTGCGAAGATTGCGAATAAGATACCTTCGATGATTGCGAGAGGAATCTGTGTTACTGCAAAAATTGAAAGGTATTCTGCAAATGCATTGAGGTATCCTGCTGCTGCACCGTGTGCAAGAGTCATCTGAAGTGCTGTAACAATGTATGTAACCAAATCAGCAAGTGCTGCTGCGAAGAACATAGAGACTGCTACGTTTACAGATCTTCCTCTGAGGACGCGCCAAATAAAGAAACCGACCAAAGGTCCGACGATACCCATTGAAACGATGTTGGCACCGAGAGTTGTGAGACCGCCGTGTGCAAGAAGAAGAGTCTGGAAAATCAAAACAATTGTTGCGAGTAATGATGTTACCATTACACCATAAAGAACTGCAGACATGCCTGTTCCTGTAGGGTGGGAACTTGATCCTGTTACGGATGGTAATTTCAAAGACGAGAGCAAGAAAATGAATGCGCCTGAAAGAGCGACAGACATTTTGTGGTCGGGGTGTTCGCGAACGATATTGATTAATTTCCTTGCGCCCAAGAAGACGAAGGGAATTGCAATAACGAACCATACGATACACCACTCGACTGGTAGGTATCCTTCCATAATATGCATTATATCACCTGTAATTTACGTTTTTCATAATCGACGGGACGTTGACCCAAAATCCACGGAAATCCGCTACCAACTGTCTAAGCATGACTGCTTAACGTTATTGGATTATGCGTCCAATCTATTTATATTATTGGCTAATACATCCAATATAGTTTATAAATCACTTAATTTCCCATATGCTCCTTGAAAATCTAATAAAAATTGCTAGTAAAATTAAAAATTACAGTTTCGATATAAGTCTAAAACTATGATTCCTTCAGGAGTTAAACAATATTGACTTGGATTCGGCTTCTTTTCAATCCATTTCTTTTTAATCAAAGGTTCGATGTAATGTCTTCTGTAAAACATAACCTCTTTTTGATGATCGATTGTTTTGTTACGGGCAGTATGCTTACAATATGACCATATCTTTTCTTCTTTGAGATATTTTATCATAATAGTGGAAGAAGCTTTGATTTTTGATTCGCTTAATTCATTTAAAATACGAAGAAATGCTATGTATTCTGCTTCAGGAGATTCTATTTTTATTGTTGATATTTCTATTGGATTTTCGACAGCTCGGGATAATCCAATGGGTTGAATATCTTTATCAAGAAATGCATACTTTATTTCTTCTATTGTGAAAGATAAATTATTTGATTCTACTGTAAATGGCATAGACTCAGGAGTCAACATCGATGCAGATATTGCGGCGGATGCATATTCTGGAGTTCCTGCGGAAATGTTGATGTATATTTTAGAATTTTGACCTTCTTTACGAAGTATTTTGTATATTGATCTAAACATTGTATTATAATCAAAAATATAGTCTGGGCACATGATTACTTCAATATTTTTTGATTCCAAGAATTCTTTGATCTTTGTCGCAAATGTAATTGATATTGAGTTTGTATTTATATTTCTAAAAAGATACACTTTGTCTGCGCCATAATATTGAATGGGATTAGTAATTTTTATTGTCTCCAACGTTGCACATGATACTACAACTTTCGATTCTATTGGTTTGGACCCCATCGGATAATATGATGAAGTTTAGGTATTTATAACTTTGATATGTTATAATTTTAGTAAAATCTTCATCAGATATACAGAAAATACAAATTTATAGAAATAGGATCCCCGCACAACGTGCGGGTAAATGATTTTGATTTATCTGATTATGACATCAAACTTGCTGCTCTGAGCTCGTCTGCAATCTTGTCAACAGCACGTGTAACGTCTTCAGGTACCTTTGCACCTGTGCAGACCATTTTACCTGAGCCGAAAAGAAGAACAACGACCTTGGGGTCATCGAGTCTGTATACCAAACCAGGGAACTGTTCAGGTTCGTATTCGACTTTCTCAAGACCAAGTGTGATAGCAACTGTGTTAAGGTTGATTTCCTGCTCAAGGTCAGAAGATGCGACAATGTTCTGAACTTCAATTTTAGGTTCAATAGTGATTTTTATATCTGCTTTTTCGAGATCTTTTGCGACCTTGCCAATAGCGACTTTTACATCACCAAGACTTTTGGCGCCTGTACAAACAACTTTACCACTTCTGAAAAGAAGGGTTGCGGTCTTGGGCTCCTTAAGTCTGTAAACCAAACCGGGGAACTGCTGGGGGTTGTATTCTGCACCGTCAAGAGCTTCTTCAATTGTGTTAAGATTGAGTTCCTGACCGAGGGATGTGGACGCAACAACGTTCTCAATATTCATTTTGGCCAATATTTCACCTAATCCGCTTTATATAAAAGGTATTTAAATAGCTTTGTGTGAGTTTATAAAAAAAACACGGTTTCTACTGAAAAATCTATAAAACAGATGTATTTTAAAAGAAGTGATAAATGGTTTGAGATAATAAATAAAAAATCAAATTCATCATTTAGCTTCGCATTCTTCTTCAGAAAGTGTAGTTTTTACCTTGTTGATGCTGGATGCGATAAACAAAGTAACGACCACTGCGATTACTGTAACAATAATGGCGTATACGAACTGGCTAACGATGTCGCCCTGCTCTCCAAAGATTTCTTTGATTGCAGCCTGAATTGCTCCATTCCATGCAAGAGCTGCAACAAGACCGAATGCGGCCGAGATAAGTGCAGCGGTTATTTCTAGAATCTGTAATTTAAGTTTATTCGGACATTTTATATTACCCTGTATAAATTGTTTTTATAATTTATAAAACAATTGAAATGATGAAAAAATATAGCTAAATTGTATGCAATATCAGTAGAATACTCAGCAAAAATGTCAAAAATAGTATGAATGGAGGTCGGGAGGGAGGATCGAACTCCCGTATGCGGATCTGCAGTCCGCCACATAGCCACTGTGTTACCCCGACATTGGTTAAATTACCCCAATGGTTGACTGTATTTTAACTTTATGCAGTCTGGGGTATGCGAGTGCTACCAAAAAAGAGAATAAACACTCGCAAATTACAATTACCCTAGAATAAGTTTAACTTTTGCAGTTTCATGATTGTGTAACTGAATCGTTTTTGATTCTTCTTCTCCGGATACATGATATTTCGCAGTTATTTTGACCACGCCGCTATCCCACAAGGCCCAATTATAGACTATAGACACAGGTACATTAACTGGGACATCGCCTTTGTACTGATTGTTAATATACAGAGATACTGTAGATTCCTGTCCTGTGTTATCATATACTTCAACGTGAATCTCACAGGCGTTGAAATTTCCACCTACAATACCCACCATTGCAGCAACAAGCATGATTGCTATTGCAACAATCAACAGTGCACGTGTTCTGCGCCCTTTGTATTGTGTGCGAACCATCTTGTATGTGTCTTTTTTCACCTTGCGTATGGTAGCGTCATCGCCATCATATTCATATGCATCATATCTACACCCACATTTAGGACAAAATTCATTATTATCTGGTCCTGATTTTTTGCACTCTGGGCAGATTTGCATAAATCAGACATGGCATTAGTAATATTAAATTCTACGGAACATCCGCATTGATTATATCATAGAATCATAGTACATGATTGTGCACTGCAAAGACGTATCTGTAAAAGAAGTTGATTTTTCACTGGATGAAGAAACAATACTTTCTCAAATGAAAACCTGGGTTTCATACACTCGTACGGAATTTGTTGTTTTGGTAAACGGAAACGATCGTGCAGTGGTTCGTACCGAAAAAAAATCAGGTGCAGGATTGTTTCGTGAACTTGATGATTTTGAAATCGTTTCACTTCCGAAAGATACTGTATTTTTTGAAGATCCCGTGTTGGATGTTTTGAATACACCTGCACTTGCAAATATTCAATTAAAATTCCCTGGAAAAACAGTTGTTGTACGTGGAATGTTTTCACACATCAATTTCATAAAAGATTTAAAACCTATAAAATTAAGAGTTTTGGATAATATTCCGCCTGAACCTTCAAAACTTGGTGTTCTTGTACGTGTTGCACTTCAATCAGGTTTTATCGATCATCCTATAATCCTAGAAGATTTGGAAATAAGTATGAAAGATAGGATAAAAGATGTAAAAACATCATCAGTCATGTTCCCATGTAGAGTTTCGGGATTGGAATCAAAAATTCCATTCAGTTTTTTGGATGATGCGCCTCCAGAACCTAAAGACGTAACACTTATCGGATGTGGCCTCTCAAAGAGAATATATGTTTCACTTTACAACAAAGAACCGGATGCATTCTTGGATGTTTGTCCTCCGAACTTTGCAATAGATGATGGAGTAAAAACAATTACAAAATGTTGTAAAGTAAAAAATGGACATAAAATAGAAGGTTGTGTAGCCACTGTTCCATGGGGTGCTACAGTTCCTGAAGTTGTAGATGCAATCAATGCACTTTTTTCAAAATAAATCTCTTCCACGATTCATTGCACGGTATCCTTCTTCAGTACGTCCTACTTTACAGAGTAATTCTCCCAATGCGTACCATGAATCTGCATCATTGGGATCTTCTTCCAAATGACGTTGCATGTGTTGAATGGCTTCCTCTAATTTTCCAGCACTGGCAAGATTTTTACTATGAATTTTACCTTTGCTTTCTTCATCTATAACGCGAATCATTTCTCTGCTCGCATTTTTCATAAGAATGTCGAGAGAACCGGATGTTAGCCAAGGATAACGGTTTCCAATCAATTCTCTGAATTCTTTTTCCTTTTCTTCTATGAAAAAACCAGTATTTGGTTTGAATATATTTCTTGGAACGTTAACAGTCAAACTGCCGTGGGTAACTGAAATATGATTGGACTGTAAAGTCATTACCTAAACCTCACCAAACGTCCGCATTCATCACGCTTGGCAACACCAAAATCTTTCATTTGTGAAATCTGTTTTTTATCAAAAACGGGACCGTCTTTACATACGCGGTGTTCGTCTATGACACAGCATCCGCAAACACCCGCTCCGCATTTCATGTGTCTTTCCAAAGAAAGCTGACAATCGATGTTTAACTCTTCACAAGCCTTGAAAAGGAAATATAACATGATTTCCGGTCCGCATGCTACAACCATGTTGTAATTTCCTTCTGCAACTTTTTCACGCATTAATTGAACTGCATTTCCGTGGAAACCAAAACTTCCATCGTCTGTTGAAATCCAAACATTTTTGGAATATTTCATTGCAACATCGGAAAGAATAACATCATCCGCAGATCTTGCTCCGATAATTACATCGGAACCTGTTTCACGGATTGCGGGTAAAACTGCTGCAGCTCCAACCCCGCCTCCAATAATCAAAGTCTTCTTTGGTTTGGAAAGTGTGAAACCGTTTCCGAATGGACCTCTTATTCTAAGTTCGTCTCCAATCTCCAACTCATGAAGTTTTTTGGTAGCATCTCCAATTGCTTTAACAGTAATTGTTTTGATTCTTCCAGTACTTGAAAGAGACATGGGAATTTCATCCATTCCCGGAATCCAAATCATAATGAATTGTCCGGGTTTTGCTTCTGCATCCCATTGAAATTCAAATGTTTTTGTATCGTAATTTTCTTTAACGATGCCGAGGATTTTAACGATATCACTCATGTGCTATTCCCACCATATCTTCGATTGATTTGTATCCATGATCTTTCATGAATGTAGAAAGATCTTTGTTTATATCTGCAAATATTTTTGTGCCATGCTCTCCAACTGCACTTCCAATCTGGAATGCAGATGCACCTGCCATGATGTATTCTAATGAATCCCTGTAATCTGAAATTCCACCTACTCCGATAATTGGAATATCCAAAACGGATTTCAAATCATATACTGCACGAACGCCAACGGGTTTAACTGCAGGTCCTGAAAGACCTCCGAATTTGTTGCTAAGTACAGGCATAGCCATTTCGGGACAAATTACCATTGCTTTCAAGGTATTTATTGCAACGACTGCGTCTCCACCCGCATCCTGAACAGCCCTTCCGATATCGGGAAGAATGTGTGTGTTGGGTGTGAGTTTTGCCCACACGGGAATGTTAACCGCAGATTTTACTGCTTTTACAATGGTGGATACGATTACGGGATCTGTTCCCAATTCCATTCCATATCCTTTTGCATGAGGACAAGATAAATTCAATTCAACTGCACTTGCTCCGAAATCTTCCATTTTTCCTGCAAGATTTGCGAAATCATCGGGTGATGCTCCAAAAATAGATCCTACAATTGGACCTGCTACAACTGCTTCTTTCATCTCTTCTTCAAAAAGTTCGATTCCAGGATTGGGAAGACCCATCGCATTAACCAAACCGCCTGTAACTTCTGTGAATGAAGGATTGCCGTGACCTGTTTTAGGTTCGAGACCTATTGATTTGGTAACTGCGGCTCCAGCACCACACTTTAAAACGCGGGCAAGAGAGGCTCCGGTTTCATCCATTATTCCCGAAGCAACCATGCTGGGAGAGGTAAGTGTTAAGGTACCGATTTTGGTCTCTAACGATGTCATTGATACCCCTTACGCACATTAAAGATAAATGGATTATCCTGATATTTACATTGACGATTGAAAAAATCGCGACACATTTTATAATCTGACCGTGCATAACCAACATTATGGATGTAACCGAAATCCGCAAGGATTTTCCCACGATCAGAAATCAAGATGGCATATACTTGGATAGTGCATGCCAATCTCTTCGTCCCGATTGTGTGATTCGTGCTATATCCGAATACTACGAAGAATATCCTGCATGCGGAGGTCGTAGTGTACATTCCATGGGAACAAGGGTTTCTATGGCTGTTGATGATTCCAGGGAAGCTATTGCAGATTTTTTGGGATCGTCGGATCCGAACAGAATTGTTTTTACTAAAAATTGTACTGAAAGTATCAATACAGTAGCCCGTGGACTCGGCTTAAAAAAAGGTGACGTGATTGTTACCTCGGATTCGGAACATAATTCCAATCATGTTCCATGGATGTATGAATCACAAGAACACGGAGCAATACGCAAATTTGTAAAAACAAACGAAAACGGAGAATTTGACATGGAATCTTTTAAAGAAACCATGAGCAAAGACGTGAAAATTGTTTCAATCATTCATTCCACGAATGTTACCGGTTGTACATTTCCGTTAAAAGAAATTGCAGAAATTGCACATGATTATGGTGCTTTCGTTATGGCGGATGGCGCTCAGGCAGCACCGCATATCCCTGTTGACGTAGAAGATTTGGATGTGGATTTTTACACTGCATCAGTTCATAAAATGCTTGGACCCTCAGGATTGGGAATTCTTTACGGTAAAGAAGGTTCGTTGGAAAAAATACGCCCATTGATGTTAGGCGGAGGTACTGTTGGATTGGCAACATACGATACCGTAAATCTAGCGCCTGTTCCGGAAAGATTCGAAGCAGGACTTTCCGATTATGCAGGAATAATTGGTGCAGGAGCTGCCGTAGAATATCTTAAAAATATTGGTATGAAAAACGTAGCCGAACACGACCGTTTCCTTATGCGCAAAATTATCTCATCCGTATCTGACATAGAAGGATTGAGTATTGTTGGACCTTCCGATCCTGATTCTAGGGGTGGCGTATTTTCATTTAACATAAATGGTCTGGCATCCCATGATATTGCCATGATGTTGGACAACATGGGTAAAATTATGATTAGATCCGGAATGCATTGCGCCCACCCATTCCTTGTTTCCAGAAATATAGACGGTTGTGCACGTGTTTCCACATACATATACAATAATGAGAATGATGTTAAGGAGTTTTCAGATGCTTTGCATAAAGCAGCGAATTCTTTCAAATTCAATTAAATTGATTTTATTTTTCCGTCATCGCGAGTGAATTTTAATATATCGCCATACCCAAAATCAAGGGGACAACATTCTGCCGATATCAAAGACTTGTATTCTTTATCTTTGTAAAACAAAGAAAGATTGTGTCCATCGATTGAAACCGTTGCTTCGGGTGAAGGAAGAAATTCTCCAAGTCTTAACGTAATATCATTGACTTCAGAATACCAAAAACTATCCAAAACCGAAGAAATTCCATCGGCTGTTTTTAACATATCTTCCGACGCATCATCTTCATAAATCGCAGACACGGGTGAAATAACTGCAGCCAGAAGTGCTGCCCCGCATATGCACAAACATACACGGGACATTGTAGTTTCCATCATGCGAATTCAACTCCTGCAACCCCGTTGCCCAGAGATGTTACTCTCAAATCATATTCTCCGCAAACAAGAATTGTATCTTCACAAACGAGTTTTATTGCGGGTCTTTCCAAATACAATTTACCACAGTCACGTCCCAAACAATACAAAGATATTGAATATGCATCGGCTCCATCTCCTCCAATATGCATTTCACATCCGGTTGGGATTAAAACGGATACTGTTCTTGATGAACCCTTACCATCATAATGAACGGATGAAACCGAAGAAATTATTCTTCCGGCCTCGGTTTCAAGTTCTGCGGTCAACATATCTTTTTCTCCTGAGTCGACGACATCGGCTATAATTGGAACAGACAGTCCAATGATAAGAAAAACAACGGCCAACCTCATCGGAAGGCCGAGTATTCCCTTTCTGTTGAGCTTCATGCTATCACGGCTACCCTTGTAGACGAATCTTCTCCGTAACCAGGCATAGATACATTCGCGGTAACGAATCCAATGTTTGTTCCTCTTAACTTAACATTCAAATCTTCGAATGTTGCAATACCGTTAGCATCTGTGATTGCGTGTGGTGTTTTATCATACGCTGTCTGAATTCCGAGTCCTGTAAGAATTACTGTTGCTCCTGCGAGAGGATTTCCGTCCTGATCTGAAACGAATACAACAACTTTTGTAGATTCGGTGTAGTGAAGACTTCCGGATACTTTGTCAAGAATAATATCTCCTGAATCAATGGATACATCGCCTATGGATTGAGGTGTTTCTATAGAACCCATCCAACCAACAATAATTGCGGTTCCCATTGTTGCTACGATAAGTACGATCATCAGTTGAAGGGGCAAACCCTCGATTCCTCCGCGGTTGTTTCCACGAAGAGCTTTCTTGAGACACTTTATGTTCCTCATACAAGACGTTTCGCGGTATGAGTGTATATAAACCTAAAAATACAGTTAATAGTTAGTTAAAGTTTGATTTGTGAAGAATTGTATATTTCGAACCTTCTGGATTGAGCTCACTTTTCATAACGCATACAGAATTACAAGAAAATGGTCCAATTAGTTTGTTATTATATTCTTCGATAACATCCGTAATCCTTGTAGGTCCGGATACTCTTCCCACAGTAATGTGAGCTTTGAATGGTTTATCATCAAATTCGATTCCGTGCTCCGTTAAGTTTGATTTAATTTTATCTGACAAATACTCTAGAACATTTTCAGAATTTACGCCAACCCAAACCACACGCGGCCTGTCGGGATTTGGAAAAGCTCCGACGCCGATTAATTTTGAAGTAAATGAAGATAGACCAGAAGTTGCATCATCTACTGCTGCGTAAACATCCTTTAAATATTTTTCATCCAAATCTCCAATAAAGCACAACGTAAGATGAATTTTATCCATTCTAGGAACACGAATGTTCCTAACTTTCTTTAAACGATTTACAACTTCAGACAACCCACTTGAATCGGAGACATGAATTGATATGAATGTTCTTACAGTCATAATACAATTCCAAATATGAAGTATGCATGTATAACATTTTTGGCTTTGACGTTACACAAATATTATAGTCGACTCTTTGAATATAGTAAATATGGATGATTTTGGAAAAAAGGTAAGTTTGGGCGGAGTAATTACAATTATTCTGATCTTACTTCTCGCCTCTGTTGGAACATCATTAACTCCGACCGGAACTATTTTACCGGAAGCACGTTCCACATATACTGTATCGGGCGAAGCCTATTATGAAGACGGAAATATATTTTCCACGGATCTTCAAGGTAGTGCTGCTTTGAGATTCATCCTTGTTTCCCAGGGCGTATATTCAACGGGTTTGGATGCTTTGATTCAATTCAAAGATTCCAAAAATGAATCGTACACTCTTTCTATTTCCGATTATATGGATTTGGAATCAAAAACACTTGCTCCGGACGGATATGAGTTTATATCAACAGAGAAAATCCGTTCGGTAAGAGGAATTTCAACCTGTGACGTGTATGAACATACCAACGAAAAAACCGGTGATATTACCAAAGTTTTTGTTTCTGGTGAAGATTGTACAGTGTATAGTATTGAAAAAGAAATTATGCGCTTTGTATATGATAGTGAAATGAATGGTATTCCACTTCTTTTCAAAATTAAATTTGATTTTAAAAATTCAGATGGAACACGCGGTGAAATAATCGATGATCCAAGCGTAGGAACATCATCGTCCGCAGAACTCTCGGGATTTGGAACAGTGACTGAAAACGGTATTTCAAAAAAATCAAATTATACTGGAAAATTAACATCCACGCTTCTTTGTGTTGGTTCTGAAGAACATTATGAAAAAGCAATAACATACTATTCAATCATGGTTGATTCTTTTGATCCGAATGGTAAATCTATCGGATCTGTAAATTATCTTCTTGGATTCTTTGATGACAATACACCACAAGGAGGGTATATCTACGCAAAAGATGTTGAAGAAAAAGGTCGTACATGCACGGTTTGGACCATGACATATTCAAACTTTTCAACCACAAATGTTGAAAAAAGATATGCGGAAGATTGGGCTTCCACACTTACGTTGTACATTGCGGATGACGGATCCAATGAAATTGTATCATATTATGTGGATCAGATTTTCCAGACTTATACCGTTACGGATGCTGGAAAATATATTCTGACTTCAGAAACAGAATGGTATCTGAATTCCTGATCAGACTTTTCCACGGAGACGCATAAGCGCTTTCTTTGCTTCGAAATGACCGTTTGTTGCAGCTTTATTGTACCATTTCTTAGCTTCATTGAGATTGGCTTCGATTCCGATACCGTCTTCGTAATATCTTGCTACAATAAACTGTGCTGCTGCATCGCCTGCTTCGGCCGCATTGAGATATCCGTCAAACGGAGTTGATTCGGAAGCAACTACTTTAACACCGGAATATGCTTCCACGATTTCTCTTGAAAGCTTGTGTCCCTGACGTGCGGCCCTTGTGTAATAAGATATGGCTTTTGTCATATTCTGTTTTACACCTGCTCCGTTTTGATAACAGTATCCCGTATAGTATTCACAAAGAACATTTTCTGTTTCTGCTCCTTTGGAAAACCATTCGAATGCCTTTTCGTCGTTTCTTTTGACGACAATTCCTTCGAAGTAACAATTGGCAATGAAATATTGAGACTTTCCGAATCCATCTTCAGCCAATTTGCTGTGGATTTCGAATGCTTTTTCCATATCTCTTTTGACGCCTTTGCCTTTTGCGTAAGCGTCTGCAACAGCATACTGTGACTTTCTAAAACCATCATTATATGCTCTTTCATGCCATTTGAAAGCAAGTTCTGGATTTTTATCTACGCCTGCACCATCTGCATATGCGTTTCCGAGTTTGAAACATGCTACTGAATTACCGTGCTCTGCAGCGCGTTTGTAAAATTCAATTGCTTTTGCAGGATCTTTTTTTACACCTTTTCCATTGGAATAATTCTCTCCACAGATGTATTCTGCATATGAATCGCCCATAGATGCGGCTTTAACAAACCACTCTGCTGATATTTTTTCATCTTTAGAAACTTGAGAACCTTTAGCGTAAAGCTGAGCGAACATAATCATTGCTGCAGTCTGTCCTTTGGATGCTGCGGATTCGAGATATTTTAATCCGGTTTCACGGTTAAAATCTACACCTTTTCCTCCGAGGTAACACCTGCCCAAACCAAATTCGGCATCAGTGGATCCAAGACTGTATGCGACAGCATACCAACTGTATGCAAAGATATCGTCTACATCTGTTCCTACTCCATCCATAAAACATCTACCGAGGTGATATTGGGCGTCAATATATTTTGTCTCAGCAAGTTCACGGTACATTTCGAATGCTTTTGTAGTATCTTTTTCGACACCGAAACCGTGTTCGTAACACTTTGCAACATCGATTTTAGCTTTAGAACAACCCTCATCTGAAAGTTTGGTAAATATTTCGAATGCTTTTTCTCTGTTACGTTCTACACCTGTTCCGTTGAGAAGACAGTTACCAATCATCTCACGTGCATCGACATCTCCTGCCTCTGCAGATTTCAAAAATAACTCGTAAGCTTTTTCAGGATTGAATACACCATCGATAGCCAAATAATATGCCAAACCCATGAAGTACATCGAACCGGGATCTCCTGCCTCTGCGCGGGCTTCATGGAATTTCATTAGTTCGCTGTCAAAAGGCTTGTCATATTCTTCTAGATATTCCGAAATAATATTCATAGACTCCGAGTGGCCTTTCATGGCTGCACGAGCATACCAAGACATTGCGACAAAGAGATCCTTTTCAACAGCTATGCCATGAAGATAACACTGTCCCAACATGAACTCGGATAGCGTATGGCCACAATCTGCGGCACGCTTATACCAAGAGAAAGCAACTTTTTCGTCTGCTTCCGTGTCTTCTCCAATCGCATACTTTTGCCCCAGGCTGAAACAGGCGTCAATGTCGCCGGATTCTGCCAATGTAGTAAGATGGTCTAATTCTCCCATAGAATCAACACCACAATATTTTATGGGATGATAAAGCCTTCTTAACGAGTTTTAAATACTATCACTTTACGATGATTAATTCGTATTGTGAAATACCCAGTCCTTTCTTTTCTGCATGTGCCACCATGCTCTTCCATTCAGATGCGGGCTGGGAACAAATGAAAACATCTCCTTCGATTCCTTTTGTTCTGTTCTCATAAAGTCTGCTTCCGGGAATCGGTTCCTGTTTGTTACAAAGTTCCGCACAGGCAACATCCAATGCCAATGGATCGAAGGATGCAAGAATGCCGAGATCGGGTATAATCGGAACATCATTTTCAGCGTGACAATCGCAAAATGGAGAAACATCTACAATAATTGCAACGTGGAAATGAACTTTATTTTCTAATGCGGCCGCCGCGTATTCTGCCATAATGCAATTGAGTGCTTGATTGGGGCGATCTCTTTCCGCATATGTTGCATCGAAAGGGCATGCGGTTATGCATCTGCCGCATCCGACACAAAGTTCCTGTGAAATTGTAGCTTGTTTATTTTCTATGTTGATGGCATCAGAACCGCAAACGGAAACGCATCTGCCGCATCCGACACAAAGTTTGGAATCAACGGTTGATTTTCCCATGCTGTGCATTTCCATTTTTCCTCTACGGGAGGCACAGCCCATTGAAAGATTCTTGATTGCACCGCCAAAACCAGTAAGCTCATGACCTTTGAAATGAGAAAGTGTAATCAGCGCATCGGCATCGTATATTCCACGTGCTATTCTGGGTGCTTTTGTATAATCTCCGTCGAATGGAACTTCAACGTCATCCGTTCCTTTTATTCCATCTGCGATTATAATATGACATCCGGTACTAACTGGGCTGTATCCGTTTTCTGCAGCGGTCTGTAAATGATCTGGCGCATTTTTTCTTCCACCGGGATATAATGTGTTTGTATCTGTAAGATATGGCACACCGCCCATTTCTTTTACTTTGTCTACAAGAGCTTTAGCAAAATTAGGTCTGAGGTATGCCATGTTTCCTTTTTCACCAAAGTGTGTTTTAACAGCAACGAATTTTTTATCTAAATCCATTGTATCAATACCTGCAGCCTCTACAACACGAATCATCTTTTTTACGAGACTGTCGTTGATATCTGCGCGCATATCTGTAAAATAAACTTTGGATGCCATTGAATGTAAAGTAAGCCATATATTGATAAATCTGCCGATAGGGATTTAATCAACAACTGTGTAACAATATGTGTGGAAGAAAACGAGTCGTATGATTCAGTAAAGAATTGTGCGGTTGACAAAACCTGCTACAACTTTCAAAAGATAATAGTGGTAGTTGGTAGTATTCTTCTGATTTTGAAATTTATTGCGTGGGTTATGACCGGATCCGTTGCAATACTAACGGATGCTTTGGAAAGTATTGTAAATGTTGTTGCAGCATTTGTAGGACTTTACGCCCTATATCTATCTTCAAAACCCGCAGACTCGGAACATCCGTTTGGTCATGGTCGTGTAGAAATTATTTCTTCAGGTTTGGAAGGAATGATGATACTTGGTGCTGGAATTTTAATTATTTTTGAATCGGTTGGTAATTTAATCAATCCAAAGGAAATTTCTTCTCTGGACATTGGTATAATTCTTGTTGCAATTGCTGCGGTAGCAAATTATGCAATGGGTCGTATCGCCATTAGAAAAGGAGAAAAATATCGCTCTCCGGCACTTGTTGCAAGCGGCAAACATCTTTGTTCTGATACTTATTCGTCGATTGGAATTATCATTGGATTGTTTGTTGTATATCTTGCATTGGGTGCAGGATATGATGCGAGATGGTTAGACAGTGGAATTGCAATAATATTTGGAGTAATTATTATTGTCACCGGAATTAAAGTTATCAAAAATTCATTCGATTCCGTTATGGATTCGGCAGACTATGACTTACTTTCAGAAGTTGTTGAAGTTATTAATGAAAAAAGACATGATGATTGGATTGATATTCATCATTTGAGAATTAACAAATACGGACCGGCTCTCCACATAATTTTACACATGACTTTCCCTAAATCACAAACAATTGAATGGGAAGAAAAAGAAATTTCAGAACTTGTAGAAGGAATCGAAGAACATTTCGGCGGTCGCGTAGAATTTTCCGTTGTTGCAGATCCCTGTATTGCCGAAAATTGTTATATCTGTAAGAGAACCTGTAATGAAAGAAGTTCTGAATTTACAGGTTATGAAATATGGACTGTTGAGTCTCTAATAGATGATCCAAAACACCGCTAATTTCTAAATATAAATTTTACTTAAAATCTTATTTTTCGCTAATATATTTTATATTAGTGTTCCAATCAGAAGAGTAGGTGTATCGATTGCCGTCAGTTGCTATCATTGGTGCCCAGTGGGGCGATGAAGGAAAAGGAAAAATTACGGATTATCTAGCGGAGAATGCTGATGTTGTTGCACGTTTCCAGGGCGGAAATAACGCAGGACACACAATTATTGTTGGAGATTCCGTATTCAAACTGCATTTACTTCCCTCTGGTGTTGTAAGACCCGGAAAACTTGCGGTTATCGGAAATGGTGTTGTTGTAAATCTTGAAGATATGCACGATGAAATTGAGCAGGTAAAAGCTGCAGGTGGTTCCATCGAAGGTCTCAGGATTTCTGATAGAGCACACCTCATCATGAACTATCACAAAAAACTTGACGGAGCCGAAGAAGCATTCCGCGGAAACAAACCCGTAGGAACTACCAAAAAAGGTATCGGCCCATCATATCAGGATAAAATCGCAAGAACTGGATTCAGAATTTGCGATCTTTTTGATGATGAACTTCTTAAAGATAAAATTTCATCCAATCTTGCTCTCAAAAAAGCACTTATGGAAATGCTGAAAGCAGACAAGTGTGAATGCACGGAAGAAACACTTTATGAAAAAATGATTGGATGGAGAGATTCAATCAAAGATTACGTGTGCGACTGTTCCGTACTCATCAACGATTCTCTTGATGAGGGTAAAAAGGTTCTTTTCGAAGGTGCACAGGGTGCCATGCTCGATATAGATCACGGTACATACCCCTATGTAACATCTTCAAACACCTGTGGCGGAGGAATATGCTCCGGATGCGGTGTTGCACCCAATAGGGTTGACAAAGTTGTTGGATGTTTGAAAGCATACACAACACGTGTCGGAGAAGGTCCATTTGTAACTGAACTCGATGGCGAAGAAGAAATCGAAATGCAGAAAAAAGGTGGAGAATTCGGAGTCACAACCGGAAGAGGCAGAAGATGCGGATGGTTGGACTTGGTTGTTGCCGAACACGGAATGAGAATGTGTGGATACACATCCATTGCTATCACAAAACTCGATATTCTCAATGATTATGAGAAAGTCTATGTTTGCACCGAATACGAAATCGACGGAGAAATTGTCAAACACTTCCCTGCAGATTTGGGAAAACTCGAAAGAGCAAAACCAATCTACAAAGAAATGAAAGGATGGAAAGCTTGGGATAATACCGAAGAAGTTGTAAAGAACGGATACGACTCCCTTCCCGAAAACATGAAAGCATACATTGAATTCATTGAGGATTATTTGGGAGTTCCCGCAGATATCGTAAGTATTGGACCTAAAAGATCTGAAACTATCGACAGATACCAGAAATGGTGGAACTGATACGAATATGACTGATATCTATTCTATTTTGAAAGATATCCTTCGTACAGAAGGAATTGTGGATGTTGGTGTTGCAAACACCGAATCATGGGGTACAAATCCCCTGGTTTCATCCACAGTTCCTTTCAAATCAACTCCAAAGGCAATTATGCCTGATGGAAAAAGTGTTTTAAGTTTTGGAATTCCGGTTCAACAAACTATTTTGGATACGGCCCCATCGATTTATTACAACAAACTCTACGGAGTTATAAATCAAAAACTTGATTCCATTGCTCAAAGAATTGTTATGGAATTAGAAATCATGGGATACAATGCAATTTTTATTCCTCGTGATGGATACCACGGAGTGAAAGGTTTAGAAAAAGAACCGACTGCTTTCTTTTCACATAAACACGCAGCGTATCTTGCAGGACTTGGAAACTTCGGTGTGAATAATACAATTCTTTCTGAAAAATATGGTCCAAGAATTAGATTTACGTCCGTTATAACAGATGCGATTCTTCCATATGATGATCCTTGTGACAAAGAAATTTGTATAAAATGTATGAGATGTGCAAAATCCTGTCCTTCGAATGCTATTGGTTCAGACGTGTATCCAAACTCCAGAATGGATAAAATAGCCTGTACCAAAAACTCAATTGTATTGGCAAAACAAGGAATTTCACCCTGTGGAAAATGTATCGCAGTATGTCCAGTTGGAAAAAAGAAAATTGCTACCCCCGCTGAAGAAGCAGTGGACAACATTCGTAGTTATTTATTATAAAAAGGGCCGTTAGGCCCAGTTAAAAATGTCAACTCAAAGAGTTGCACGTTTGAAAAGTCTAAGATCTGAACCAACAGGAAGTGTTGCATCGAATCCTACTTTCCAAGTAGTTCCGTTTGCGCTGGGATCCAAAGATGAACCTGCGGCTCCGGGAATACGGACAATTCTGTCTCCCTGGAATCTGGTTGCCATTGCCCATTCAACCTGTCTATCATCAAAGATATCTATGTCTTCGTCAACAATAATTACCTGTTTCATAGAAGGGTGTCCGGTAAACGCAGCCATAATCGCATTGACTCCATCTCCCTCTTTATTCTTAGATATGGAAACGATTCCGTGAAGCCAACAGCATCCACCTTCTGTGAGACGAACTCCGTGAACTCTTGGAACAGCCTGACGAACAGTACGAAGCATCATAGGTTCCCTTGGAAGGCCCATCATAAGGAAGTGTTCATTACCTCCGGGAAGGAGAAGATGGAAAATTGGATCTTCGGTAGACCAAATTTTTTCTATTTCGATTACGGGCTGAGATCTTGTACAGTCATAAGTTCCCGTAATATCCACAAACGGACCTTCGGTAACCTCATCGAATGTTATCTTTCCCTCGATTACATAATCGCATTCTGCAGGCACTACGAGACCATTATCGCACTTTCCTACAGGAAGAGGTACACCGTGACCTTTTTCATACATGGATGATGCAATTGTAAGTTCATCGATATCATAATCTGTCGAAGTTGCAGATGCAAGCATAACTTCAACACATGCCCCGACACAAATTGAAATTTTGAGTTCATTGCCGGCTTTCTTTGCCTGATTGAACATTGTAAAAAGATGCCTGGGTACCAAACGAATTCCAATGTGTTTGGAATCCATGATCATCATTCTGTGGAAAGAAATATTCTTTTTACCGCCATATTCTGCTACAACCATTCCTGCTGTGATGTATCTTCCACCATCTTTGGGGAAATATTTTGGAATTGGAAGTTTCATTAAATCAGCATCGATAGATTTTGATTTGAATGCGGGTTTTTCCACAAGATTTGTTGGTCTGGGTGATGCTATTGCACATGTAAGATGGCTTACAATTTCATCATTTCCGACATTGAGTGCCGTAGCAACTTTTGATCTTGTTGAAAAGATATTTCCTGCTGCTTTTGCTCCGTTAAGATCTGTGAAAAGAACGGTTCTATCCTGATCCTCTTGGAGAATACGAGTAATTTCCTGGGAATCGGCATCGATTTTTGCGGATACGGTGAATACCGAATCGGGTATATTTCCGCTGACTGTCATAATTCCTGATGTGCTCACAAAGATATAAAAACAACCATAATTTGAAAGAAAAACTGACTAAAAAATCTGCACAGCGTTAAAGATAATATATAGGCAGAATAATCAAGGACGCATGTCCGGAGATCCCGTTGAGGATATTATTAAGAAATATGCATTGCAGAACGCGGTTTTCTTTAAAGGAAAAGCGAACCCAAAATCCGTAGTTGGAAAAATTTTGGGAGAATGTCCTGAGTACAGAAGCAAATCAGCAGAACTTATCCCTTTGATCAATTCTATTGTAGAAGAAATCAATGCAATGGGTCTCGAAGCACAGACAAAAGCACTTCAGGAATCTGATCCTGAACTTCTTGTCAAAGAAAAGAAGGAACGCACATACGAACTTCCTGCATTGGAAGGTGCCGAAAATGGTGTTGTTATGCGTATTGCACCTGGTCCTTCAGGCCCCCTTCATATCGGACACACCCGTGTATCAATTCTCAATGACGAATATGTCAAAAGATACGGCGGAACTTTGATAAACAGACTTGAAGACACAAATCCAGAAAAAATCGATCCTGAAGCATATGACATGATTCCCGAAGATTTGGACTGGCTCGGAATTAAAATCGATAAAACCGTTATTCAGTCGGACAGGTTTGAAACATATTATGACATAACACGCCAGCTCATTACGATGGGAAAAGCATATGTTTGTACGTGTAACGGTGACCACTGGAGAGAATTAAAAGAAAAAAAACAGGCATGTCCTTGTCACGATCTTGCAGTTGAAGAACAACTTGAAAGATATGATAAATTCTTATCCGGCGGATACGCGGAAGGAGAGGCTGTAGCTGTTGTTAAAACAGATTTGGCACACCCTAACCCCGCAGTGAGAGATTTCGTTGCACTTAGGATTGTGAACCACCCACACCCCCGCATCGGCGACAAATACTGTGCATACCCCATGATGAATCTGTCCGTGGCTATTGATGACCACTTTTTGGATATGACACACGTAATACGTGGAAAGGATCACCTTAACAATACATTCAGACAAGAATACATCTATGATTATCTCGGCTGGAAGAAACCTCATTACTACCACTATGGTCTTGTTAATATTCCTGATACCGTCTTGAAAACATCAATCATTAGGCAGTGTATCAATGATGGTGAATACAGCGGCTGGGATGATGTTCGCACAGGAACAGTTCGTGCAATGAAGAGACGCGGAATCAGACCTGAAGCAATCAGAAGATATTGGGTTGAAAGTGGAATGAAATCCATTGATATCCAGTTCTCATGGGAGAACCTCTTTGCTATGAACCGCGATCTTATCGATGATGCATCGAACAGATACTTCTTTGTCGCCGATCCCGTCAGATACGATATCGACGGCATTGATGTTCTCGAAGGTCAGGCACCTTTACACCCTAACCACTCTGAAAGAGGAAACAGAGAATACAAATTGGACGGAAGCAAAACAATTTTTGTTTCAGCAGATGATTCAGCAATGTTCAAGGAAGCGGGCAAAGTCAGACTTAAGGATCTTTGTAACGTTGACTTCGGAACACCTGCCAAATACTGTGGAACAGAATTGTCTATCCTCAAAGAAGGATTCAAAGCAATTCAGTGGGTTTCCAGAGACAGCGTACCTACAGAAGTTCTCCTCCCTGACGGAAGTGTTGTGAAGGGTCTTTCCGAAGATCTTCTTCTCAAGGAAACAAACGACATGGTTCAGTTCGAAAGATTCGGATTTGTTAAAATCGAAGATAAGAACAAAGATAAGATCACAGCGATTTTTGCTCACCGCTGATTAAAATATTTGTAACAAATAGTTACAAGCAGTACCCAAGAGCAAAGCGACAAGGATGGAAAGTACGGATATAACTCCAGTATCTTTCCATCCGAGTTCGCGTCCCATTGCTACTATTGTTGCCAAACAAGGCATATAGATTGCCATTACCAATCCAAACACAATAAACTGATCAGGTGTAAGGAAATCTTCTAAGGCAACCGGGCCTGCGAGAATAACCAACATTCCAAGTGCCATTTCTTTTCTTAATATTCCAACAATAAATGAAATTATCAATACTGCGGGAAGACCGAGCATTCCTGTTGTTATGAAAGCTAAAGGTTCCACAAGTGGATCGAGAAGATCGAACACAATCAGAATTTCAACAATTATACTTCCAATAACTAAAAGCGGGAATGCCATTACAAAGAAATCTTTTATTCTGTACCACATTTTGAATAAAATATTACGAGGTTGAGGAATTACAAGTTCTGGAAGTTCCATTGCCAAATTTGAAGGTTCTTTGACCATCAACTTATTCATAAGAACTCCTGTAATTACCAAAAGAGCTACAAGCACTAACAGAATTCCAAATGCTGCAAGCATTCCTGCAAAATTTCCCGTTGCACCGAATACGATTGCCATCTGTGCAGAACATGGAACGGCCATTACAATCATAGAACAAAGGATCAGTCTCTCCCTGTGAGAGGGAACACTGCGTGTTGCCATGATTGCAGGAACATTACATCCAACACCTACAAGCATAGGGATGAATGCTCCGCCATGAAGTCCGAATATGTGCATTATTCTATCAAGAAGAATTACTGCACGGGGCAAATAACCCGAATCTTCTAAAATTCCCAACAGAATATAGAAAACCATGATATATGGAATTATTAAACCGAGAATTGCCTGAATACTTCCATCAATACCCGCAAAAACAGCGTAACCGAAATCACCACCAATCATTCTTCCGAAATCCACAATTGCAGTTCCGACAAATGTCTCATACAATCCTGAAACTGCTTCGTCCAATAATGAACCAAATGTAATTATTGAAACAAAAACAGCAAACATTACTCCAAGAAGTATTGGGAATCCTGTAATTGGTTCAATCATTGCATCAGAAATCTTTTCACCCAAGGTTGGTTTCCTGTGTGTTTTTTGAACAATTTTACGAACGATAACATCTGCAAAAGAATACCTTCCACGGCCTATGAGAACTGCTGCATCTTCGGAATAAACTGATTCGCATTCCATACGCAGTACTTTGACCATTTCTTTCGCATAATCTGAAAGATTTGATGAAAATTCTTCAGAACCTTCCAATAATTTCAAAGCCATTCCGCGTTTGTCAAAAGAATCGGAAGGAAGTAAAGGAGACAATTCTGTGATGCTGTCTTCAATATATTTATCATATTTTACTTTGAAATTTGGAGATCCGGCTTTGAAATTACAAACATAATCTGCAAGAGCATCAACACCTTCGGATGTCTTTGCGGAAACTGCCATTACTTTTATTCCCAGAATTGTTTCTAAAGCTTCAATATCGATATCAACTTTTTTTCTGGCAATATCATATTTATTTAATGCCAATACTGCGGGAAGCCCGAGTTCAATTACTTCAAAACAAAGAACTATGCTGCTCTCCAAAGATGATGCATCAGCGACGACTATCACTGCATCATTGTTTTCTTTAAGCATACGGATAGCTACATTTTCATCCGCGGAATTTCCAATTAAACTGTATACACCGGGAAGATCGTGAACAACAACCGTGTTTCCCAAACGTGTAATGGATGATTCTTCGAATTCAACTGTGGTTCCGGGATAATTAGATGAAATTACTCCGACACCTGTTAAACGTGTAAAAAGAGATGATTTACCAGTGTTAGGTTGGCCGATAATAGCCACACGGATTTTCTTATCCGACATTCTTAAGACACATCCACATAAATCATATTGGCCATGTTATAATCCAAAGCAATATGTGATGTTCCAAGTATAACGATACGTGGCCCTTTTTCAGAAACTTTACTTTCAAACTCCAAAGTTCTTCCGGGCACAAAACCCATAGAAAGAAGTTTTTTCATTATGTTTGAATCCTCGCCACGAACAAAATCAATAACTCCAACATCACCTGATTTCATTTTACTCAGACAAATGGTTGTTTTGGATTCACCCGTAGAAGCTTTACATTTGAGTTTACATGAAGAACAATCTTCATCGATTTGTGTACCCAACATATGGCACATTTTTACTGCCAAATCATCGGAAATCGCATGTTCGACACGACATGCTTCTTCGTGGGCTGTTTGGTGGTCAATATCTAAAACATCCGTAAGAAAACGCTCTACGACATGGTGTCTTTTACGAATCTGACGTGCATACTCTAAACCACTATCTGTCAAAGAAACGCCTTTGTATTTGACATAATTGACGTATCCCTCATTGGCTAAAATCTTAATCATCTCGCTAACGCTGGGAGGTGCAACATCCATGAATTCAGAAAGTTCGGATGTTTTCACAGGGTTGTTGTTAACAGATAACCTCAGAATATTAATCAAATAGTCTTCACGGTTTGGCGTTGCCATCACTTAGAATATAGCCTACTCCAATATAAATGTAAATGATGACAAATGAAAAAATTTGGGGAAAAATCCCCAAAATTTAGGTTAAACTCATTCTACAGGCTTTTCTGCAGGTTCTTCGGCTTCAGCGGGCTCCCCAGCATTTGCGGGTTCGTCTGATGCTTCAGCAGATTTCGCGGCTGCAATTTCTGCCTTTTCTCTTTTGGCCCTTTCGATGGCCTGCAAACATTCTTTGATGTCTGCAATAACTTTTTTAGAATCTTCATCGAAGTTTTCTGCGACGCCCATGGTCTTATTGAAATAAAGTTCACCGAGTTTTGTATGATTTTTAACAATCTTTCCGTTTTCGTTGTTGATTGTTTCGTTGAGTTTTATTTCTTCTATGCTTGTTGTAATCTTTTTATCGATTTTCTGTACGTTGATTCCAACCGATCCCAAGGCTGTCAATTTATCTTTAAATCCCATTAATATCCCATCCTATGGTTTGTTGGTTCAGATATCATCAATCCCATTAAAAATAGTATGGGGGGATTCTTGTGAATTTCAATAAATTTAAAATTAAATACAGATTAAAAAAAATCCCCCGAGGGGGATAATTTGTTTATTCCACAAGTTTGTGGTAAGCGTATGCAGGTTCGCCTTCATTGAAACAGTAATTAACTGTGTTGAACTGATCTTTGAGGGCTTTTACATCCACTTTTACCTTTGCAGGATCTTCCTTGTTCTTTACCACACGGGCAATGAGTTCGGCGACTTCTTTCATCTCGCTTTCTTTGAAGCCGAGACGGGTCATTTCCTGCGAACCGAGTCTGAGACCGGAGGGTTTTACAGCACTGGTATCTGAAGGCAACATGTTCTTGTTACAGATGATATTTGCATCTTCGAGAAGCTGTGCGCATTCTTTTCCACCACCGAACTGGGAAACGTCGACTGCGATTGCGTGTGATCTGGTAAATCCGAGATCGGGGCAAAGAACAGGTACTCCGAGTTCGTGAAGTGCTTCACCGAGTGCACGTGAATTCTTACATGCCTGCGCTGCGTAATCCTTTGCGAAAACTTTCATTTCTGCAAGTGTGACTGCGAGTGCGGCCATTGCGTGAAGGTGGTGACTGGATGTAACTCCGGGGAACACTGCTTTCTGGATCTGTTTTTCCTGTTCATCGGTAAGGTTGTTACCGAGAATCATACCGTGGTTAGGTCCGGGGAATGTTTTGTGTGTACTTGAAGAGATGATGTTTACGCCTTCTCTGAGAGGATCGTGGAACTGACCGCCTGCAATGAGTCCGAGGACGTGTGCGCAGTCTTCCCATACGAGACATCCAACTTCGTTGAATGTGTCTTCCAGCTCTTTAAGAGGTGGAGGGAAAAGGAACACGGAAAGACCGAACTGAGCAATCTTTGGTTTCACTTTTTTCAAAAGTTTTGCGGTACCGTCAACATCAATGTTCATGTCTTCGACACTGAAAGGATAGTTGACTGAATTTACGGATCTCTGTCCGAATGCACCGAATTCACAAGTTGAAATGTGTGCACCCTGTGCCAAAGCGCAAGTTGTGATTGTATCTCCGGGCTGAGCGAATGCGAAAAGAATTGCCATGTTAGCAACGGTTCCGGAAATAGGTCTAACATCCGAGAAGGATGCATTGAACAAATCTTTTGCCAATTCCATTGCTTTCAATTCTACTTTATCAACGAAAACATTACCCTGGTAGTAACGTTTTCCAGGAAGACCTTCCGCATATCTGTCGGCAAAGTCTGATATAAGCATCTCTTTTGCGAGGGGGCTCATGAGATTCTCGGATGCAATCATTGGAATGCAGTCATTGAACCATTCATTGTGAGCCATCACATTCTCTCTGATGTAACGTGCGTCATCCGTCATCTTCATTGTAATCAGCCGCATAACTGCATACCAATAAAAAAGACTTGCCTACGATAACGGAAATACGGGAAGATTATTCCGTGTCAGTAATGATTTTTGTATCGTCTACTGCCTCATTGGAATGAGGATTTTCGCTGCGAAGGTGCGCGAGGCACAACGAAACCAAATCGCCGACAAAAATTCCTTTGAGATTCTTTTCGAAACTGTTCTTTCCCTCGACACCAAACTGGGGTATCTTGATTTCTTTTTCCGAAAGAATTCCAAGAGAGGCATCGGTCATTACCTTGAGAAGCTTTGATGCGGAATTATCGTAGATAATTACGGGTAAAAATAAACGGTTGTGATCTATATCTTCGGTCCAACCGATGATTTCATTGTGATTGAATTCAGGAATCGAACCATAGAATGAAATCATTTTTGCATTCTCGTTTAATTGTGTTTTCCACCTAACCGCAACGGATTTTGAACTTGCCAAACAATAGATTACGGGTATTTTTTCAAACATTGCGTTGGCAATCGTTGTAACGGTTGTGTCGCCTTCTGTTAAAATTTCTTCACGGTATTTTTTAAGATTTTCCGTTGCATTGGCAAAATCTTCCAAAATATGTGGAAATCCAATGCTATTCAAAATTGCGGCTATGTATCCAACCATATATCCGATCGAGGAACGTGATTGTAAACCCTGTGGAATTTCAAGAACGGGAATACCATCGGCCAGAGATTTTTCATAAAGTTTGCCTCCTGCCGTAATCGATACCATGAATGAATTTCTCTTTTTAGCCTCATCGTAAAGATAGTTTGTTTCGTATGTGTTACCCGAATAACTAACAACGATAACGAGTGTATTTTCATCTACCCACTTTGGAAGAGAAATTCCGCGCACAACGGAAACAGGCTTGGAAGAAACCGAATCAATATAATCTGAAACTATGTCTCCGGCCAAGGACGAGGCTCCGATACCACATATGCAAATTTTCTCCGAATTGTATAATTCAGGTATATCAGAATACAACGCCTGTTGAATCTGGTCAGGCAAAGCTACAGTCTGAGGATACATATCAGAAGTTTTGATTCTGCATAGCGATTTTATTGCGCGCACGAATTACTTTAGCGAATCAATCTATAAATAACTCTCCCTTTTTTTCGAAAAATAGGATACTGGTATATTGAAAACGATGTGCTTGTATGACCGATATGTTTATTGACACCGCAGACATACGTGTTTTAAACAGATGATGATTTTTATTGTCTGTTTTGGATAAAGGGCAAACCATGACACGCATAATGGCATCAGGAGTTTTCGATATATTGCATACAGGACACCTTGCATATTTGGAACAGGCCAAATCACTGGGTGACGAACTTATTGTTGTAGTTGCATGCGATGCTGTTGCCACGAAAAGGAAACACATTCCCGTAACGCCCGAAACCATGCGCATGCGTTTGGTCGGAGCTCTCAAGCCCGTTGATCGTGCCATAATCGGAAACGAAGGCGACATGTTTGCTACCGTCAGAGAAGTTGAACCCGACATAATCGTATTGGGATTCGATCAGACTTTCGACGATGATTTTTTAAGAAAACAATTGGAAGAAAAAGGTTTGGGCCACATATCAGTTGTTCGTGCAAATCAATGCGCCGAAGATCTGACTGCAACTAGAGCAATAATCAAAAAGATTGTTGAATCCCATAACAAATCTTACTGATGTTGAAGCATGAAATGTTCCAACTTGTCGAAAGACTCTTCGAGAACATCCATCGGTGGCAAAAGAATAGTTCTGAAATGATCATTTCCGAATTCCTCGCAGAATCCGCTTCCGTGTACAAAGACAACACCTTCGGATTTGATTAAATCTAAAACAAATTCTTTGTCTGTGGCCCAATCGGTAAGTTCTACCTTGGGGAACATGTACAAAGCACCTTTTGCTCTCTTTGTACTGATTCCGGGAATTTCATTCAATCTCTTGTATGTGAAATCAGCACGTTCTTTCAACTTCTTGTTCATATCGACAATATAGTCTTGCGGACCCTGAAGAGAAGCTTTTGCTGCCCATTGACAGGGAACGTTAGGACAAATCCTTGCACGGAATTGTTTCATCATACCTTCGAAAACTTCATCCAAAATTCCGTTTTCATCCATGAAGTATCCGTATCCGATTCTCCAACCGGGCATCAAATTTACCTTGGAGAATCCGTTAAGAATTATCCTTGGAACGTCTGATGCTAATTTGGACATGGAGAAGAATTTGCCATCGAATACGATTTTATCGTAAATTTCATCGGCGATAAGAGGAATATTAAATTCGGCTGCCAAATCACCCATTGCGCGAAGATCTTTTTCCGAATATACTCCGCCTGTAGGATTGTTTGGATTGATTACAACGATGCCTTTTGTTTTTGAATCGATGCGCTTGCGCATCATATCTACATCGGGTCTCCAATCTTCTTCTTCGATAAGTTTGTAGGGAGTTGCGTTACCGCCGTAGAAATTGATGTATTGTACGTATGAAGGATAACCGGGTCCCGGAACAAGCATGTTGTCTCCTTGTTCAATAAGGGTTCCCATCAGAACATTGATTCCTTCTCCGACTCCCGAAGAAACGAATACTTTGTCCGAGGATGTGACGGCTCCGTGTTTTTCGAATTCCCTTTCGACGATAGCCTCTCTGAAGTCCAAGTCTCCCTGGGAATCTCCGTAACCGTTATCGACTCTGTCTACGGCTTCTCTCAATGCGGCTTTAAAATATTCAGGGGTTTCGAAATCCCATTTATTGGGATCTCCAATATTCAAACTGTATATTTTTTTACCCGTTTTAGCAACCTCTGCCGCAGGAACCGCAATCTCGCGGATGGCGTAATTCATGTCCATTGACCTTCTGGATGCTTTGAGTTTTTCTACCATATTAGAACCGAGAGTGGTATTGTGTAAAGAATATATAACATCTGGCGAAAATGAGCCAGATAAAAAAAGAAAAACAGAGGAGAAATCTTAGTTTTAATTTGAATATGTTTTATTGTTTATCGAGAGATTTGACAACATTTTACGAGATTGTGGGATTGAATTTTTTTATGCATATACCAGACATCATTTCGATATTGTTTTCGTATACCTTTATCTCAAAAATGAATAAAAAGAAAAAGGTTTTTTCTATATTTTCAACACCGTGTTCAAAATAAAACAGTCTTAAAGATTATATCCTTCTTTGCAATCGCATAACTATGGCTGCGATAAGGCTGGGAAAAAATCACCTGAGATGGTGCGATAAATGTAATCTTCCGATTATGGAATCCGAAGTATGTTCCGTATGCGGAACCAAAACACACGAAGTAGAAGTTACTCCTCCCGGAGATTCAAGACCTGCTTTCGATCATGACATCACACTTATCAAATCTCTCGCAGACAAACAGTTCGGAGAAGGCTCCGGAGATGCTTTGATTCCCGAAGGACATCTCGTAATTCTCAACAAAGCTCCTTCCATCGACAGAATGGAAGAAATTATCGTAGACGGCCGTGCTATGGCCAGTATCCGTTTCGATATCGGTGTTGGATGGCAATTCATCAACCGTATGCAGAGTGCGATGCGCATTGGATCCGCTATGTCAAAAGGATATGTTATTTGCTCGGAAGAAGCCGTACCTTTCATCAGAGACAGTAAAAATCTGATGGCACCTGGCGTAGAAGGAGCACATCCCGATGTTAAAGACGGTGACGAAGTTATTATCATTACACCTTCGAAACAGGTAATCGGTACCGGTATCGCAAAAATGTCCGCACAGGAAATGACCGATGCTACAAGAGGACTTTCCGTTAAAACCAAGTGGGTAAAAGCGGAAGAACCCGTACCCATAGGTGAAAAACACACATGGGAAGATGCTGTTGCGGCAAATGAAACCGTTATCCTCAAAAGACGCGATGAAGCTATAGGATTCATAAACAGCACAATTTCAAAACACGAAGAACCTGCGATTGTATCATTCTCGGGAGGAAAAGACAGTCTTGTAACTCTTCTCCTCACTATTGATGCAGGATTGAAACTTCCCGTACTTTTTGTTGATACGGGTTTGGAATTCGATGAAACCGTTCAACACGTTCACGATACATGCGAAAGACACGGATTAGAATTGATCGAAGAAAAAGCACCTGTTGATGCTTTCTTCGGAAACTTGGTTCATTTCGGCCCACCCGCAAAGGATTTCAGATGGTGCTGCAAAACCAATAAACTCGGTCCGACCGTCAACGCAATCAACAAGAACTTCCCCAAGGGAGTTTTATCTTTTATCGGACAGAGGAAATACGAATCCGAAGCACGTAACGCCAAACCCAGAGTTTGGAATAATCCCTGGACTCCCGGACAAACGGGCGCATCCGCAATCCAGAATTGGTGCGCTATGCATGTTTGGCTCTATATCTTCTACAAAAACGAACCGTTCAACGTTTGGTACACAAGAGGATTGGATCGCATAGGTTGCTTCCTTTGCCCCGCTTCCGACTTGTCGGAAATCGATATCGTTGCGGGAAACAGTGCAAGATACCCTCAATGGGATACATACCTTGATGATTTTATGAAAGAGCGCAACCTTCCCGAAGAGTGGAAGAGTTACGGACTTTGGAGATGGAAAAAGGCTCCTCAATCCATACGCGATGAAATTCTCAGAAGAACCGGTAAAGAATTATCAGATTACACAAAACAGGAATATCAGGGAGAAAGCGGCCCTATTCGCATGAAACAGCAGGAAGGAATTTCCCCCTGTACAATGGGATACAGCATCGAAGCCGCACTTTCAAGACCTATTGATATTGAAAGACTCAGACCTTTTGCCAGAGCCTTTGCCATAAACAACGAAGTGGACGAATCCGGAGAATTCCTTGTAGTCGATTTCCTTACGGTTTACAAAGAAGGTTCGATTGTATCGAAATCCAGTATCGAAAGAACCGCACAGACCAATCTTGATAGAATGTTCCAACTCATCATTCGTTCGGAACAGTGCGTAGGTTGCGGACTCTGTGCTTCAAGATGTACAATGGATGCACTCGTAATGAAAGACGGAAAAGTCGAGATGGTAGAAGACAACTGTATCAGATGCAGCGATTGTTTCGGACCTTGTCCCGCACTTAATTTCGGATCTTTGGAATACGACCAATGATTTTAACAGGAAACTGTTCCCTGAACAGTTTCCTGATTTTCCTTTACAGAAATACAGACATGTTTATTTGAATTTGAATACATATTTTAGATTCAATTTCTATTAAGATTTTTTCTACATGTCTGGCTACAAAAAAAATTACACCTTTGGCAATATAATTTAGTATGAAAATTACACCTTTGGCAATAT
>CAYMPW010000001.1:0-56383 GCA_964392725.1 uncultured Methanomassiliicoccales archaeon | reverse complement strand
TTACACCTTTGGCAATATAATTTAGTATGAAAATTACACCTTTGGCAATATAATTAGAACATATAAATTGAATAATTTTGATATCCGGAGAGAAAAAATAAATTTTAAATTCTCTGGAATCCGCGACCAATCCATTGACTTATGGCTTTGCAACCATAATGAATCGTACCAAATACTCCGCGATTTCTACTGGTAACTTTAGCACGTGAATTCATCAAAGCATCGACTACTTCTTCCCACGTTTTAAGATCGTCAGAAAACTCTACCGTACCCCTTCCGATCGAACGGGGCATGTGTGAATCGCTTCCTGCGGAAATCGGCTTTCCCAATTCTTTTGCCAATTCCAACGACATTCTGTTCGCGCGTGAAATGGAACGGGCGTTGAGTCCTTCGGTACCATCGAAATTATATTTTCTTACGTTGGCTTCTCCGAGTCCAGACCACCAACGATAGGGATGGGCGGCAAATGCATATCCTCCTGCTTCATGGATTGCATCTATAGTGTCCTGAATAGACATTCCGCCTTCGATTTCACATAAAATACCATAAGCTAAAATGTGACCTTCCGCAGAAGATACTTCTTCTGCGGGGATTATGATTATTCCTTCGGCATTATCTTTAAGAATATCGTAAACCAAGTTGTGATTATGATCGGTTACTGCAATACATCCGAGACCTCTGCGTACGGCCGCCGCTAGAATTTCTTCCGGGGAACTTACTCCGTCAGCGGAAAATTTCGAATGTATATGCAGATCTGCCTTCATCTCACGCCTGCTCCGTTTGTTATTTCACGGTCAACTGTTGCTACACAATTCTTTCCGTCGGAGAAGACCATTGCCTTTCCGTCATCAAGAATTACGGTTACGCGAGCTGGTGCACCTTCTGGAAGTTCTACGGCAACATCATCCAAGGATGGAATCTTTCCGTTTTCCGCAACTGCAACTTTGAGAATTGCTTTCTGGAAATCCTTGTATTCGATTGTTGCTTCGTTGTTCTCAAGACCGCAATTCATACGGGTTCCGTTGGGAACATCCTGAGAAGGCATGAGAAGGAGAACCGTGTCTCCGCCGAGGTCCTCATCATCTGCGGCCAAAAGCATACCCTGTGACATCAATCCGCGGAGCTTGGAAGGTTTGAGGTTGCAAACAACCAACACCTTACGTCCGGTGATTTCTTCCTTGGAATAGAATGCTTTCAATCCTGCTACAATCTGCCTTTCTTCACCCACGTCAACCGTGAGTTTGTAAAGTTTATCTGCATCAGGATGATCTTCGGCTTTCAAAACCTGTCCTACACGGATATCGACATTGCGGAAGTCTGCGAAGGGACCTTCGAATTTCTTTGCTTTGGGTGCTTCCACGGGTTTTTCCTTTTCCATTTCGATTTTTTTGTAAACCGGAATGGGTTCGGGAAGTTCGGTTCCAACGGGGAGAGGTTCGATAAGTGAATCGTAACCTGCATCTTCGATTGAACCTTCGAGACCGAGATATTCCCAAATCTTCTCGGAAGATTTAGGCATAAAAGGCCAAGCCATAATCGACAATGCCTTAACAAGTCTGAGGTTTGTATTAAGAACCGCACCGCATGCATCCTTGTCGGATTTCATCAATGCCCAGGGTTTGACGGAATCGAAATATCTGTTTCCGAAACGGGCAAGATCCATGACAACTTTGATTCCTTTCTTGAAATCGCATGCGTCGAGACATTCTTTGTATTCTTCGAATGCGCGCTGAATCTCATCGATAACTTCTTTTGAATCCGCATCGGATGCGGGTGCGGGAATCGAATTGAAATTCTTCTTTGTGAAACTGAGGCACCTGTGGTAGAAGTTACCGAGTGCCGCAACCAATTCGTTGTTGACTTTAACCTGGAATTCATCCCATGTGAATTCGGAATCGTGGGTATCGGGCATGCATATCGAAAGATAATAACGAACACAATCCGCATCGTATGTCGAAAGAACGGATGGAATATCGATTGCTCCGCCGCGGCTCTTGGAAAGTTTTCCACCTCTGAACATAAGATATTCGTTTGCCGGAATATCATATGGGAGATTCAAATCTCCGATTCCCATGAGAATAGAGGGCCAAATGATCGAGTGGAAAGGAATGTTGTCTTTTCCGAGGAAATAGTAGTGCTTGACTTCGGGATCTTTCCAGAATTTTTCCCAGTAGTCGGGCTGACCGATGCTGTTGGAATATTCTTTGGATGCGCTGAGGTATCCGATAACGGCGTCGAACCAAACGTAAATTACTTTTTCGTCCCATCCTTCTACGGGTACGGGAACTCCCCAATCCATGTCTCTTGTGATTGCACGGTCGTAAAGGCCGTCTTTGAGCCAATTCATGGTGAATGTTTTAACGTTGGATCTCCAGTAGTCTTTGCTATCCAGGTATTTCTGCAAGTCCTCGTTAAAGGCTGAAAGTTTAAGGAAAAAGTGCTCTGTTTCTTTGATTTCAGGAGCAGTCTTACACTGAATACAGTATGCGTTTTTCAAATCCCCTGCTTCAAATGTTTTGCCGCAGTTATCGCACTGATCGCTGCGAACTTCTTCCGTACCGCATTCGGGACATACTCCCATAACATAACGGTCGGGAAGGAAACGTTTGCATGTAGGACAATAGTACTGCATTGTCTGTTTTGTGTACAGATATCCTTTGTCTTTGAGTGTATTGAACACGTCTTTGACGACTTCGTAGTGGTTATCCGTATATGTTTTGGTGTACAAAGTGTACTCTACACCCATATCTTCGATAGCTTTCTTGTTTATTGCGTGGAATCTATCTGCGATTTTTGCAGGGGTTACACCTTCTTTTTCCGCGGAAACCGTAATCGGAGTTCCGTGTTGATCGGATCCTCCGACCATGAGAACTTCGTTTCCGAGAAGACGGTTGTATCTACTGAATATGTCTGGGGGCAGAATTGAACCTGCCATGTGTCCGAGATGGATAACGCCGTTGGCGTAGGGCCATGCGACTGCTACGAGTACTTTTGCCATTTATACCAACCCTCCTTAATAGCGCGTAATTATTAAACCCTAACCCACGCGCGGGAGTTTTTATAAAGAGGGTATTTTTAGAACATTGATAGAAAAGTGTAGTTTTTTACCCTTGAATTGTATAGAAAAGTGTATTTTTTAACTACTATTTTATACAGAAAAGTGTAGTTTTTTACCCTTAAAAAATGCAGAAAAGTGTATTTGAAGTATACAATTCCGGACACCCATCGGAATCCGGAATTGTAAATGATGTTTATTGGAATGTTTGTGGTTTTAGCTTGCGTGCAATATTATGAAGAAGCCAAATACTCCACACACCGGTTACTATTGCACCGACTATTTCCGCAACGGTTACTCCCAACCACATAGCGGATAACGTAGAACCTGCCAATGCGATTGCCAAACAAATCGGCAATTGCATACCATTTCTTATGAGACACGTAATGAGTGAATACAATCCTTTTCCTATGGCTTGGAAGAAACCGGCTCCGACAAAACTCCAAACCAAAAATGGAAGGAAGATACAACCCATGCGAACAAGATCCGTCATTTCCTGAGCAAGAACCTGTGTTTCGGGTGTGTATGTGAACATGTATACAACCCAAGGTGCCGTAAAGAAAAGTACTATCGACACGATTGTTGTAATCAATACACCGATTTTCATAGAATAATTGTATGTCTCTTTTAGTTTCTCGGAATTCTTTGCTCCGTAAGCAACCGCGAAAATTGGAACTACTGCGGATCCCAAAGCCATTGGAATTATCATGATCAGCTGAATGATTTTCCATCCTGATGTGTAAATTGCAACTGCGTTATCCCCGCTTGCCATAACCAAAATCACATTCATAATCATTGATGCGATGGAAATAACAACCATTTCCGCACAGGCAGGAACTCCGACTTTAAGAATATCCCAATCAATTTCTTTATTGAATTTGAAAGCTCTGAGTCTCAATCTGAGATATGTATCTTTTTTGACAAAGAACCAGTGGACTACCAAAAGTATGGGGAGGAACGATGAAATAACGGTTGCCCATGCGGCTCCGGCCATTCCCCATCCGAATGTATATATGAAAATCGGATCGAGAATAATATTAATTACCGCTGCGATAACCATGATATTCATAGAACGTCTTGCTGCCCCTTCAGCTCTGAGAATACTTGAAAGAATTCCGGCCATTAAGAAAACAGGTGTTCCGATAAAAATCGGAATACAATAAGCCATGGTTTCTGCGAGAACGTCCTGAGCTCCCAACAATATGAGCAAAGGTTCTGCGATGATTGTAAGAAGTACCGCAAAAACAATACTTGCAACCAGCATCATATAGAAACCCTGAGATGCTGTTTTTTCGGCCATATCTTTGTCTTCTCTGCCGAGATGACGTGCAATGGCGGATGAAGCTCCGATACCCACGCCTTGACCGATACTCATCAAAATAAAGAACAAAGGAAAAGCAAAACCAACCGCTGCAAGTGCGCTGTTACCCAGACCTGCAACCCAAACGGAATCGATTAGATTGTTTGCGGTCTGTACAACCATTGCAACAATCATCGGTATCATCATGGCGATAATCGCTTTTTTCGGATTTCCCAAAAGCGTTTCGACATCTTTGGTTTTAGCATTCCCATGTCCGCTCATAAGTATTGGAAATGTGCAATCTATTTAAATACTCTCATTTTTAACATTTTGTTGTTTTGCTCTTTTTGATATGGATGAAATAGTCCATATTGCAAGCAATCCCATGAGCACCGCACCACCCAATTCCGCATACACCAAAACAGCCCAAAGATCGTCGATTCCCGATGTTGCAAAAATCGCAAAAAGAATCAAAAGAGCAACGTTGCGAATTAAAGTAGAAGCCATTGAATATGTTGCTTTTCCGACGGATTGCAAAAGTGCCGAACTTATGAAAATAAGCGACATTGCGGGAAGGAATATACAACAAAGACGAATAAATTCAATCATACCCGCACGCAATGTTTCCATTCCTCCTCCGTATGTAAACATCATAGCAAGGGGTTCTGCAAATATCGCGGTTATTATCGAAATGATTAACATCACAACCGTTGAACGCAATAACGCATGATTGAATCCGTCTTTTATTCTATCGAATCTGCGCATACCGTATGCCGCTGCACAAACAGGAATTATCGCTCCCGCCACCGCTTCGGCGGGAATCATTAACATGTAGTTTAGTCTCCACACCGCAGTCCAAATAGCCAGTGCATCATTTCCTCCCGCGATAACCACGTATGCAATCAAGAATGCATTCATCAGATTCATGATTATAAGTTCAATGGATTCCGGAAGTCCGACTCTGAGAATGCGCTTAAGAGATGCTGCTTCGAAACGGAATTTTTTAAGACGTATTTCCAAGTACATTTTTTTGGTACAGAAATACCAGTAAAAGGAGAGTAAAACCGCAATCGTTGTTGCCAATACGGTTGCCCATGCGGCTCCAGCCATTCCCCAACCGAAAGAATAGATAAAAATCGGATCTAAAATGATGTTTAAAACGGCTGCTAAAACCAATGTATACATTGATTTCTTTGCCGCACCTTCCCCACGAAGAATTCCCGTCATAACACCATGGAAAAGAATGATGAATGATGTTGCAAACATTGGATATGCGTAATCCAAACTGTGAGCCATCGCATCACCTGCTCCCATGTATTCAAGAAGCGGAACACATACGATGAACAATATTGGCGTTATGATTACTGAAAGTACGATTGTAAGCATAAATGACTGTGATGCGGCTTTGTTAGCTTCGTCTTTATCCATACGTCCGATATTCCACGCAATTGCGGATGAAGCACCGATACCCATACCCGTTCCAAGAGAAATAACGGAAGCTAACAATGGAAATACAAATCCGATGGATGCCATAGCATCGGCTCCCAAACCGGTAACCCAAATTGCATCCACCAAATTATTAATGTTTTGAAGAAGAATCGCAATTAATATAGGAACAGCCAAAACAAAGATAGCTTTGCGAGGATCACCACGCAAAACTTCCGCTTCTTTAGTTAGTGTACCGGCTCCCATTTACACCACAAATAGACGAGACATCACTAACACTTATATCTGACGTACATATAACACAAAATATGCGTATAGCTGTGGTACTACACGACAGATGTCAAAACAGAAAATGCAACAAAGAATGCGTAAAATTCTGCCCTCTTATGAGAACAGGTGTGGAGTGCATTACATTCGGTGAAAGAGGAAAACCGATTATTTCGGAATCTCTCTGTCAGGGATGTGGTATTTGTATCAACAAATGTCAGTTTGGAGCAATAAAAATAATCGGACTTGCTGATGAACTTAAAAATGAAATTGTTCATCAGTATGGAGAAAATTCATTCCGTCTTTACAGACTTCCCGTTCCTAAAAAAGGAATCGTAACGGGTATTTTAGGACCAAACGGTATCGGAAAAACCACAGCCATTAAGATACTGTCCGGTATTGAAATTCCAAATCTTGGAAATTATGAGAATCCTCCCACAAAAGAAGAGGTTCTCCAGCGTTACGCAGGTACGGAAACCAGCGAATATCTTTCACAGGTTTACGGCGGAAAAATCAAAACCGCAATGAAACCCCAATACGTAGACAAACTTCCTTTGGCATCCAAAGGTGTTGTTAGAGATCTTTTGGAAAAAGTTCAGGAACGTATGACTGTTGATGAAGCAGCAGAACTTTTCGAACTTACGGAAGTTATCGACCGTGAATTGAATAAACTTTCAGGCGGAGAACTTCAGCGTTTGGCCATGGCTGCAACCATGATGAAAGAAGCCGACGTTTACTTCTTCGACGAACCTACATCATACCTCGATATCTATCAGAGGGTTAAAGTTGCAAGACTTATCAAAGAACTCAGCGCAGAAAAACAAGTTATCGTAATCGAACACGACTTGGCTATTCTTGATTTCCTTGCAGATAACGTGAACGTGGTTTATGGTTCCGAAGGTGCATATGGTGTATTCACTCTCGGAAGACAGGTTAGAACTGCTATCAATGTATATCTCGACGGTTACCTTCCCGAAGAAAACATCAGATTCAGAGAACGCCCCATTGAATTCGAAGCGTCCCCTCCAAGATCTGATATCGAAACCTTCGATCTTCTTTCATTTGAAGGATTAAAGAAAGATTTCGGAGCATTCGAACTTAATGTAGACAAGGGCAGTATCAAAATCGGAGAATCCGTTGGTATTGTCGGACCTAACGGAACCGGTAAAACAACATTCGCAAAGATTTTGGCAGGCGTTATCGAAGCAGATGAAGGAGGTGTCGATACTATTGTCAAAGTAGCATACAAACCTCAGTACATCACAGGAGATTTCGAAGGAACCGTTCAGGATCTTCTTTACTCCAAAGCTTTTGATACCGTTCAGACCGGATTCTTCGAAGGAGAAGTCTTGGAACCTTTGCAAATTAAAGCGCTCATGGACAAAGAAGTTAAGAACCTCTCCGGTGGAGAACTTCAGCGCGTGGCAATCACACTTTGTTTGGCAACCGATGCAGATATCTATCTTTTCGACGAACCTTCTGCATATCTTGATTCTAACCAAAGAATGAATGCGGCAAAAACAATCAGAAGAATGATGATGAAAAACGGTCGCAGCGGAATGATTATCGACCACGACATATACTTCTTGGATATGGTTTCGGATTCCATGATGGTGTTCGGAGGAGATCCGAGTCACAACGGTATCGGAAAGGGACCATTCGAAATGAGAGAAGGCATGAATATGTTCCTTAATGCCGTGGATATCACTTTCAGAAGAGATCCCGATACACACAGGCCCAGAATCAACAAACCTGATTCCAGGCTTGACAGGGAACAGAAATCAGCCGGCGAATATTATTACGCGTGATTTGGAAACCGAACTCACATCAAACCCTGTGTGAGTTCGGGCCAAATTGCCATTGCTGCAATATATGCGGCATATAACCCAATTATTAACGCACCTGCGGGGCGTCCTATTTTTCCTTTGTATATGAACACAGACATGATTATGGCAAAAATAATCATAATTGGCATGTGCAAAACCAACATGTAGTGAGATATCGGGACATCGACGAGAACGGATCCGATTCCAAGTACGAACAAACAGTTGAAAACAATACTTCCAACAATATTACTTACAACGAGATCGTTTTCTTTACGGTATGCTGCTAAAATACAGATGCATAATTCGGGAAGTGAAGTTCCGACAGCAACAATAATCAAACCTGTCATGAGTTCGGAAATTCCGATTGCGTGAGCAAGGAAAACCGAACCGTCGATAAATGCTCTGGCTCCAATATAAAGAGCCAGTATTCCCACGATAACCAATATCGAAGATTTTAACAAAGAAACATTTTTGATATCTTCCACAGGTGTTTCTTCTTCCATGGGTTGATCTTTCTTAAATTTGTACGCAAGGAAAACAAACAAGAAAAGTGCAATAATAAGAATGAGACCTTCTGTCATTCCTACGACTCCATTCAATGCAAGAAGTGTTATGACAACGGTTGAAATTATCATAGACCAAATTTCAAAACGTATTGATTTGTAAGAACAGATGATTGGTGAAATTACTGCTGCCAAACCGATTGCCAGACCAATATTCGCAATATTACTTCCGACAACATTTCCGATGATAATGTCAGGATTTGCCGTACTAACAATAGAAGTAATTGCTTCAGGTGCGGATGATCCGAAAGCCACGACGGTTAAACCGACAACGAATGGTGTTACTCCGAAGTATAATGCAAGTTTTTTTGCTCCGTCAACCATCCAATCGGATCCAAAATATAACAAAACAATACCAATCGGTATTCCTAGAAGCACCAACCATTCCATAACATCGAGAAAACAAATTCAGATATAACTACTTCTATGATTTTTCAAAGATTATTTCTTTGTTCCAGCTCTAAAAGATATTTCTTTGAATCGATTCCGCCTGCGTATCCAACCAAATTTCCATCAGATCCAATAACACGATGGCACGGAACCACAATGATAATAGGATTTTTGTTGTTTGCCATACCTATCGCACGGCTTGCTTTCTCATTGCCGATTGATTTTGCAATATCTTTGTAAGATCTTGTTTCACCATATGGTATTTCAAGAAGCGCATTCCATACTTTTTTCTGAAATGGTGTACCGTTTAGTTCGTAAGAAAAATCAAAAGTTTTTCTCATTCCTTCAAAATATTCCGATAATTGATTGAATACCATATCTGTAAATTTTGTATGAACTCCCTTATCTTCAGGCATACAGGATAATTTCTCGATATTGAAAATGATTTCCTCTTCATATTCGAAAAGAAGATTGCCGAAATCACTTTCATAGATGGCATAATTCATAAATTATCTTTGAAGAATGAAAGCCAAAATGTATATACATTTCTTACAATCGGTGTATATGCGCCAAAAGGCCGATACACATACCCACACACAGTACTCTGGATTTTCAAAACTTGGAATTATGAAGTTTCCGGAATCTGTTACTTCACCCGAACAACAGGTGGAAAATGCCCGTAAAAACGGATACAGTGTTTTGTGTATTACCGATCATGATGAAATCGCAGGTGCTTTTATTGCACAGAAATATGCAAAAAATATTGATGATATCGATATTGTTGCCGGCGAAGAAGTCATGACTTCAGACGGCGAAGTTATTGGATTATGGTTGACTGAAAAAATTCAACCAGGATTGACTGTTGAAGAAACAATTGACATAATTCGTGCTCAAGGCGGTGTAACTATCGCTCCGCATCCTTTCAGTTTCCATGTCGCAGGATTGAATGAAAAAATCTTTGGTTTGGATCTTGATGCTATTGAAGTTATTAACGGAGGTCATGTTGATGAATACTCCAATCATTTTTCACAATTAATCTGTGAAGAATTTCCGGGAACTTGGGCAGAGATTTCAGCGAGTGATTCTCATTCTAAATTTACAATGGGATATAATTGGACGGAATTTGAAGGAGAAGGAGAAAAAGGCCTTAGAGATTCTATCCTTAACAAAAAGACCGTAGCATGCGGAATGCCTGCTCCCGTGTTTACTCAAACTCAATGGAGTGCAGAGGTTGTTCTTGGTGGTCAAAAATTAATGAAAAAAGCTCTTAAAGGTCAACTTGAACCTGTTGAAAATGATCATCTTATCGAAAAAATCAACAGCATACCTGATTTAAAGAAAGTTGCAGGAATAGGTGGAGGAAATGCATACCTCTTCACGGGAGCAATTATGCTTGCAACTGTTCTCAGTACCGCATATCTTAACAGTAATGCTAAAAAACACACCAAAGAGATTCCGGAAAGAATTGAAAGGTGTAAGGAAATTATGAAAAATCTTCAGTGATTTTTATGACAATAATGAAAATTGTTACAAGCATTCCTTCCGAGCTTGCAATAGAATTTATGGATATTTTATCCAAAGTTATGCAGCCCGTAGATCCAAGATATTCAGGAGCTTTTTGCTACTATCCTGTGAAAGGAACATGGATTGCCAATGACGGTGCAAACCCCGCCCGCGGAGAAATCGGTAAAAGAGAGACCGTGGATGAAACAAGAATTGAATTTATTATTCCCGAATGTAATTTGGAAATCGTAATTAAAACAATTAAAGAGTTTCATCCGTACGAGGTACCAGTCATTGACGTGATACCTCTGTACGATAAAATTTGATTATTCTTTTTTAGGTTCGAGTGTGAACATACTGTCAAATGTTCTTTGCATTCTGTGTATCTTCAAACTCTGTTTCCTAAGTGCCAATTCTTCATCATCGATAAGATCGAGAGATCTAAACAAATCAAGCATTTCATTTGCTTCTTCGTAGTTTGCATCGACTCCGATCAAAATGTCGATAAGTCTGTTACGACATGGAAGACTGAGTGGAGGTTTTCCATTGTTTTCTGCACAGACTTCTTTTGCTACAGAAGGATAAATATCGAGATTCTGTTTGCAAAGTTCTTTTGCTTCTTCGTTAAAGTTTGCATAAGTCAATGCGTTAATTACAAGATTCGTGATTGTAAATTTCTCATAATCTGATTTTGTAGATTCGATTGCAGACTCACCGATATATGATGTGAATTTCCAATTCTCATCTGCGTTGGATGCTGTAATCACTGACAAAAAGAATGCATATTTAGAACTGGTATCTGCATCTTTCAGATATCTGTTGAGCTTAACATGATTTTGATCATCGAGCGTTGCGTACCATTTGTCGAGTTTTACGGCAGCAACTTCTTTTGGAACGTCCTTGGACTTATTGAATAACACACTACGTAATCGTATGAGTTTGATTTTAATCTATCGAACAAAAACATACAAAACGAGTTTTGTATTCGAAATAAAAACTGTTCAAAGTTTACTATCCGGACTTACTTCTTTGTAAATGGATAAAATTTCTTTCAGATTCAAATCTGTTTTGAAAGATGTTGGACTTGTGTGTGTTTTGGATGCAATTCCACTTTCGTTGAGTGCTGCAATCAATACTTCCAACTTGGGTGGAGATAATTTGGTGTGTGAAGACAATTCACTGATATCGTATGTAAACGGTGTATTGTCGTATTCCTGTCTCCAGATGTTTAGGACCTTATCACAACGTTTCTCCATTGCAATATTTTCGGTACTCATTTTTGCAAGAGTTTCTTTATCGTGAAGATTTGCACCCCAAAATGGACCGTAAACAAAATCTCCTCCTGGTTTATCGGAGGTGTGTCTTTCCAATGTTTCTCTATCAAATGAGATGTATGTAAGTTTTGCAAGTGATGCATCAGCTGCGTCAGCTCCTTCGGTTACTCTTACATATGTTCTGTAATAGTGATCTGCGGAGAATGAAAGCATAGGCTCCATACCTCTATCAAATTTAGCAAGTTCACGTGCAATAGAACCCATTAGAACTCTGAGACCCATTTCATGGCACATAGAGCCGCGAAGCGGTCTTGATTGATACCTACGTTCACATTTTATTCTGTTTGCGCCTGCAAGAGGTGCTGTATCCGTAGCGGTGATTGCCAAAATTCCTTTTCTTCTGCAACCTCTAATTGCTGATTGAGTAAAAGGTGCAGGTGATCCAAAAGGATCTACATCCACATAATCAAAACTACTTTCTGAAAACAAAACATGCATGTTTTTGTTGGATGCTACGCAATTATCCAAATTATTCAATTCGATATTACGATTTATAAATTCCATTGTGTCCGCGCTATAATCGTTCGCGGTAACTGTGGTTCCAGGAACTTCATTGGCAATTCTAACAGCCCTAGATCCGGTTGCTGTCATAGCATCTGCAACCGTCATATCTTTTTGTAACGTTTTCAAAAACATTACACTGATATCACGATTGAATGCCATCTGTTCGTTGAAGAAAACAGAACCAGTGATTTTTCCCGGACCGTGAACTGAGTGGACCTCCGGCACAAAAAGACGTGTTGGGCCCTCAGTTATCTCAATGCCGTCTACCATCAGACATTTTCCCCGTGCATCAAACGGACAATTTTGTATGGAAGAAGATTGCGATTTGTTGGTGTTACTTCCAAAATTCTCACATCATCTCTTCTTCTAATGTCCTGAAGGAGAGGATTTCTTGATTTTTTATGAAGTGTAAGAATCATTGGTTTTTCTGCGTCTAAAGCTTCTTTTACAGCTTCGACAAACAACATACTTTCAACTTCAATCTTTCCAATTTCGTCGATGACGATAATGTCGCATTGTTCACATGCATCTTTAATCGCTTTGACACCAACTTTTTCAAGTTTAGAAAGATCAACTCCGAGTTTACCGACCATGAGTTTACTTTCAATTTCAGGACTTGCAAAAACTTCGGTTTCCCCGGAGAGCAAATCGCGTACCATGAAACCTACACGGCGCCTGCCATCCAAAATTGGTTCATCAACCATACCTCCGATAGTAAGTTCTTCTTCTGCAAGCATCTCCATAACTCTCATTAAAGCATAAGATTTGCCTGCCCCTGGAAGTCCGGTTATCCCGATTTTAATATCAGTAATCATAAGTTGACCACACTCTGGAAATACCCTATTACGTTTTAAGTATAACAATTATCGTACAACATCATTATATACTAAATGCCAAACGGACGATAATCTGAGATTTGGTGTTATAGTGGTGTTATATTCGAGATGTACATTAAAGGATATTTTAAGTCAGCATCATATCTCATTTCCGCAGTGACTACAACATCTTCTATACGGATGGACAAAACTACATCCAACATCTCACCAATCAATGACAAATAAGAATATTCGTCTTTCTTAGGTTTGAAATAATCACGATCGATTTTTACTGAAACTTTTTCAACATACGGTTGAACCAAAATACCTGCTTCAATGGAACGTTCTAAGCTTTCTACACTATCTAAATTTACGGGAACACCTACAAATTGATGATACACCGTACCCATCTTGATACCGGCTTCGAACAATGCACGCTCTTTAACACTGCATTCAAATTTTTCAGCTGCGCGTACTTCACGATCGCTTTCCATGTGTCCGAGTATAACAAACCGAATAATAAAGGCTACGCGAAAAGAGAGATAAGTTTTTTAAAGACAGTTCTATAACAGCGATTATGGATTCCGTAACTGATCGCATACTTCGCCTGAAAAAGGAAAAGAATGCTGTCATTCTCGTACACAATTATGCTTCCGATGCTGTTCAAGATTTGGGAGATTTTGTAGGAGATTCACTCGGACTTTCTATTGAAGCATCGAATACAGATGCGGATGTTATTGTTTTTTGCGGGGTATCTTTCATGGGAGAAACCGCAAAGATTCTTAATCCAAATAAAACAGTTCTTCTTCCAGAACCTGAAGCTCTCTGTGCAATGGCTTGCATGTGTACAGCAGAACAAATCAGAAATTTAAAGAAAAAACATCCTGGGGCGGCTGTTGTAGGTTATGTAAACAGTACCGCAGAAGCAAAAACAGAAATGGATGTTTGTTGCACTTCATCCAACGCGGTTTCTGTTGTAAAATCATTGGAAGAAAAAGATGTTATTTTTGTCCCAGACAAAAACCTTGGAAGATATGTTGCAGAAAATGTTCCTGAAAAAAATATTATTCTTTGGGATGGTTTCTGCCCCGTACACCAAGCAATAACTGTAAAACAGATTTCGGATTTGAAAAACAAATATCCGGATGCTGTTGTGATGGCACATCCCGAATGTAGATTGGATGTTCTTTCAAATACGGATATTGTCGGATCTACAGAAGGTATGCTCAAATCTGTTAGTAAATGCGATTCTAAAAACTTCATTATTGCAACAGAAGTTGGAATGCAACACAGATTGGAAAAGAATTATCCCGATTGTAAATTCTATTTCCCCGATCAAGCTGTATGTCTTACCATGAAAATGACAGAACCTGAATCTATTCTTCATGCATTAGAAACAATGGAGGGAGAAATCATTCTTCCTGAAAATGTTTTACGCGATGCATACAAACCTGTCAAAAGAATGACATCGTTGTAATTACGAGCCGTCGTATACTCCGATGTAATTTATGAAATCGCTTAATTTCATTCCGTTATTCCATCTCATGATGTAATTTCCACCAGAACTTACTTCCATTGGAGGAATACGTTTTTGTAAAAGACCCAGACGACCTGTAAGAACTTCTTCTGAAGGTATTCTGAATAGCCTCCATGGATCTCCTCTTGTATTCTTTAGACGGTATGCATAGATAGCAAGAAGATGTGATTTTTCACACTCTTCCTTCATTCTCTCTGCCTGTTCACTCAGATGAACATTTTTGCTGAAATGCATTACATCTTCGATAGAACTTTTTACTTCGATTGGAAATGAAAAATCCCATCTTAATGCGACAAGATCTACACCAAGAGAGCCGGCAGCACGAATAACCACAAAAGGATCTGTTTCCATGATTTTATATGATTTTGATTCAAAATCATCACATGTTTTAATCATTTTGGAAATTGCTTTTGGTTCTCCGCACAAAAGGTGCTTCAATTCTCTCTCATATGTATCGCCGGCTACAGGCATAAAAGAGTATGGAAAGGAGAGTATAAAAATAGGGGACCAGGGGTCCCCGAAAGTAGTTAGGGAGAAAGTCTGCTCAAATCCCTGGGGAAAAGAATAGCTTCTCTGATGTTCGGAAGGTCAAGCATTTTGACAAGAAGTCTTTCGATACCAATACCCCATCCACCGTGTGGAGGCATACCGTACTTGAATGCATCAAGATAGAATTCGAAATCTTCGGGGTTGAGACCTTTCTTAATCATCCTTTCAACGAGTACATCATATCTGTGCTCTCTCTGACCACCTGAGGAAATTTCCTGTCCGCGATAATCCAAATCGAATGAGTATGAATACGAAGTTCCGTCTTTTTCCATAATATAGAAGGGTTTTGCTTCTTCGGGATATTCTGCAATCCAATAAAGGTCGATACCTTTTTCTGCCATGATATCTCCAACAGCTTTTTCTCCTTCGGTTCCCAAATCATCTCCATCTTTGAGATCCATTCCTGCATCGTTAACCATTTTGAGGCATTCTTCGTATGTAAGAACGGGATATGGAGTGGACTGAACTTTAATCTCTTTACCGAGAAGTGCCAACTGTTTGGTTCCCCTCTCTACAAGACCTTTAAGCACATAATCGACAATCTGTTCGATAACTGCCATAACATCAGACTGACTGTCAATCCATGAAAGTTCTCCGTCGAATGAAATGAATTCTGTTACGTGACGGTTTGTGTTGGAGTGTTCTGCACGGAATGCAGGTCCAAGTTCGTAAATTCTGTCAAGACCTGTTGACATGAGCATCTGTTTGTACAACTGGGGACTCTGTGCGAGATATGCAGGTTTTCCGAAATAATCTACACCGAAAAGTGTTGCTCCGCCTTCTGCTCCGGATGCTACGATTTTAGGAGTGTTGACTTGTGTGAATCCCAAATTTACCATTGCCTCTCCGATAAGTGAAACCATCATTGATTTCAATTCGAAAATAGCTTTGATTTCGGGTTTTCTGATGTCCATGAATCTGTTGTTCAAACGGGTATCCATTTCCACATTTACTTTGTCGACTACTCCCATGGGAAGAGGTACTCCGGCTTCGCTGTATACCTCAATTCCGGTAGGTATGATTTCCAAACCAAGTTCGGTCTGGTTGCTTTCTTTGACTTCTCCCGTGATTGCAACGACAGATTCTCTGGGGAGAGTTGTCATTTTTTCGAAGAGTGATTCTTCGATTTTTTTCTTGGGGAGTGTTATTTGGATTGTGCCGGATCTGTCTCTCAGAACGATGAAGGAAATTCCTCCGAGGTTCCTAGTGTCCTGTATCCATCCTTTCACTGTTGCGGTACCGTCTTCAACGGATATCGTGCTGGAATCTCTGACAGGCGTCATATTAACGACACACAATCGGGCACACAGATATATAGGTTCACCTGCGCGCGTACGATAACCTTAATAAGATAAAGGCGATTGAGCGACTAATATTCTGGAATGTGCATACCATGGCAGAAGAAAAAGTAACAGTTTCAATGATTAAAGCGGACGTTGGATCCGTTGTAGGACACTCAAGACCACACCCCTCTATGATTCAGGCAGCAAAGGATATCTTGGCTGACAAACAGAAGCAGGGAATTATCGAAGACTTCTACGTCACACGCGTCGGAGATGACATCAACTTGTTCATGTCCCACTACAAAGGCGAAGGCAACACAGAAGTTCACACCGCAGCATGGGATTGTTTCCAGGCCGCAACAAAGATTGCAAAATCTATGAAACTCTACGCAGCAGGACAGGACATCCTTACAGATGCTTTCTCCGGTAACATCAAAGGAGCCGGTCCCGGTTCCGCAGAAATGTCTTTCGTAGAGAGAGGTTCCGAACCCATGCTCTTTTTCATGGCTGACAAAACAGAACCTTCAGCATATTCACTTCCCCTTTCAAGGATTTTCCTTGATCCTTTCACAACAACCGGTCTCGTAATCGATGCCAGAGCAAAACAGGGATTCGATATTGAAATCCAGGACGTTATGGATCACAAAAAGGTCGTTATGTCCGCACCTGAAGAGACCTGGAGCATTCTCAGCCTTCTCGGAGACACTTCAAGATACGCTATCAAGAGAATCACAAGCAGATCCGGTATCGGACCCGCAGCAGTTGTTTCTACAGACAAATTGAACATGACCGCAGGAAAATACATCGGAAAAGACGATCCCGTCTGTATCTGCAGATGTCAGAGCGGACTCCCCTCTGTCGGAGAATACACACAGCCCTTCATCAACTACACAATGCTTGTTGCAGGATGGATGAGAGGTTCACACATTGGTGCATTCTACCCCTGTTCACCCGAAGATTCCGATCCTACATACTTCGACGGACCTCCAAGAATATGCTGCCTCGGATTCCAGCTTAACGATGGTAAATTCCAGGGACTTGAACCCCTCGGAGCAACCGGCGGAGAACACATCCCCGTTGACTTCTTCGGAAACTCAACATTTGACACTGCACGCACAAATGCAATCAACGCAAGCAAATTCATGAGATCACAGGGTCCCTTCGTTCCTTCTATCCTCGGAGCAGAAGAAATGGAATACACCTCAAGACCTGAAGTTGTAAACTCACTCAAATCCAGATTCATCAGTTTGGATGACGAGCCTAAGTCCTGCTGTAAAGACTGCGGTGCAAAGGATGTCGAGTAAACTCAACCACCCTTCGGTAATCATAAACTTCAAAGTTTATAGTGAAGTAGACGGCGTTAACGCTCTCGCTCTTGCTAAAATCTGCGAACAGGTTGCCGAAGAGACAGGAGCTGCAATTGCGGTATGCCCTCCGATGACGGAATTGGGATATGTTGCACGTTCAGTTAACATTCCTGTGTTTTCACAGAATGCTGACCCGCGCACTCCCGGTTCCGGAACTGGTTGGACAACACCATCGATGATTGCTGCTACAGGCGCAATTGGTACACTGATTAACCATTCGGAACACAAAGTATCCGACGAAGATATAGGAAAATGCATTGAACTTAGTTCTGCATTGAATCTTATCTCTTTGGTATGCGCGGATACTGCCGAAACATCGGGACGTCTTGCGAAATTCAAACCTGATATAATTGCGGTGGAACCACCCGAACTTATCGGAGGAGATATCTCGGTTACAACCGCCAACCCAAGTGTTGTCGAGAATACGGTATCATCTGTCAAAAATGTCAGTAAAGATACTTTGGTTCTCTGCGGTGCAGGGGTTAAAACTGGTGAAGATGTACGCACAGCAATCGAATTGGGAGCAGATGGTGTTTTGCTCGCATCGGGTGTTGTTAAAGCGAAAGATCCCAAAGCGGTTCTTCTCGATTTGGTAAGCTACCTGTAATAATTTCCTTTAATATGCGTGCCTGCGGTCACTATGACATGCAGGCGCGCAAAATACTATTTCTTCAACTACTGTTTGTGGTTTTTCTTATTTCATTTGCACCTACAACTATTGATGGTGAAGAAAATGGTGTTCTTCTTTACGAAATAATGTCGGATGGGGAAACAGAGGGCGTTTCACTTTACAATTATGGAACCGAAGCGGTTGATCTTAAAAATTATATTATTTCAGATGGTGAAGGAAATATCATCTTCAAAGAAAAATTGATGTTGAATCCAAGTTGCAGAATAACAATCGTTTTGGATGTTGTTTCAAATTGGTTCTGTGAAAGAGACTTGGTTTATTGCGTTGAAGATTCCGACATTATTTTAGAAAAACAATTCCGTTTGAACAATGGTGGAGATCAGGTAATCCTATACGACAATGATGGAAAAATAAAGGATATTTTTGCATATGGAAATTGTGATATTCCAAAAGAATGGAATGGTGAAACTTTCAAACGTATTCCGAAAAACAACATTGCCATACGAATATCTGAAGGAAACGGAGCTGAAAATTGGATTATATCAAAAGATGGAAACTTTGTTGATGTCAAACCTGAAATTAAACCAGAAGAACCAATAGAACAAACAAGATTTGATTTTCTGATATAGGAAGTACTTCCAAACGGAAATCCGGAAGGAATATCCATAATTAATGTTGGATATTCGAATGCAGATTTGAAAGGATACTCATACACAGATTGTGAAGGAACAGTAAGTTTTGAAGAATCGATTATAATTCCTTCAAAAGAGAGAATTACAATCGTTCATGAAATTACAGAATCGTGGTTTACATCAAGAGATAACACCTATACAATCGGAACGTGTGGAATTACACAAAACGGAATGTTCACACTCAGCAATACAGAAGATGAGATTATTCTAAAAGATCCGTTTGATAATCCAATTGATGTATTCGTGTACGGAGAACGTCCGGTTCCTGAATTGTGGTCCGGACCTCCGGCAGAAACTCCAAAAAAATGGAATATTTCTACCAGAATATCAAAAGATTTCAATGCAAAAGCCTGGGAAACAGAAACACCGGGAACGTACTCTCCGTATGATGGAGAACCGATTGATGCTATTGTATCTCCCTTAATATTTCCTGAATGTGGTTACAATCCAATATTATCAACTTTAGAATCGGCTGAAAATAATGTTATGATTTCACTATATTATTTGAATAACGAACAAGTGATTTCACTATTGGTAGATTTAGAAAGGAAAGGCGTAGAAGTTTTTGTTCTCGTTGAAAATTCACCATTGGGTGTTGATATTACTAATGAAATCGGAATGCTGAAAAGTTTAACGCTAAAAGGCGGAGAAGTTCATGTAATAGAACATGGAGATTTTGGAAAAAGATATCCATATTTACACAACAAATACTGTGTAATTGATGAAAAAACAACAATAATCACCAGTGAAAACTGGTCCGGTAAATTCAAAAATAGAGGGTGGGGATCAATAATAGAATCTGAAGACTATTCCAAATATATGGCAGATGTTTTCAGAAATGATTTTAACACTGAATTTAAAGATGTAAGAACAATCGATGAAGCATATCCATCATACAAACCTATTGAATTGAACCCCTATGTTCCTGTAGAAAAATATGAAAGAATGGAATTTTCCGCGTTAGTTTATCCGGTTACATCTCCAAATAATTCATTTGAAGAAATGGAAGATCTTATCAAATCAACCGATAGAAGATTGTACATCCAACAATTGGATTTAACTGCAAAATGGGCAAACGGTATGGAAGAATCTCCAATAAAATGGGCGTCTTCTGTTGGAAAAAGAGGCATAGACACCAAGATGATACTTGATGTGAGCTTTGATATGTCCAAGGGAACGAATGCTTCTCTCGTGGATATAATCAATGCTTCTACAAACATAAAAGCGATTACGATAGACGGAGGAGAAGGATTCGATACAACACACAATAAAGGAGTTATCTCTGATGATTCCGTATGGATTGGATCTGTAAACTGGACTGAAAATTCGTTCAAAGAAAATAGAGAAACAGCGGTAATAATCCGTTCGGCAGAGTTTGCAGATTATTTTACGGATATTTTCTTCGAAGATTGGGAAAATAATTATGTTGAAGTATATGAAAAATTAAGTGCTGATGTTTTTTATTATGATGATGAAATATCTTTGATTAAAGTTATTTTGAATCTACCAAAACAAATGGAAAATATAGTCTGCGAATGGGATTTCGATGGAGATGGAATCTACGATAGGATCAACAATATCCCTGCAACTACATTCCAACCTACCATTGGAGCACACAAAGGTTCGGTAATTATCAAAGACAATGATCGAGGAACTGTACTATCTACAAATTTCGAATATACCGTAAAATATCTTGTAACGAACGATAAAAATACACCTGATTTGAAGTATGTTCCATTAATAATATTAGCAATGATTGTAATCATGATTAAGACGATAAAATGGTACAGATCATTATCAGAGAAATGAAAGAGACTGATATCAATAGTATATACAGTATAACTTGTAAGTCTCTCGATGAAAAATTTGAACCTACAGTCTTTAATTATTTTATGATGCAATGGCCAAGAGGCCAATTGGTCGCCGAAGATTACATGGGCAATATTTTGGGATTTGCATCGGGATCGAAATTAATGGGTGCAAGAGCAGCTTTGATGATGTTTGCGGTTCGTGAAGAATATCGTTCTTTAGGTGTTGGATCTAAACTTTTAGATTATTTCCGTAGAGCTGCAGTTGTAGAAGGAGTCTCTTCCATATCTTTGGAAGTAAGACCTACGAATCAAAAAGCAATTAAATTTTACAAAAAGAATGGGTTTGTTGAAACAGAATTACTCCCCCGCTTTTACAATGACGGGGGAGATGCCATCCGTATGATGGGTACGGTCTGGTCTGGTTTCAATTAAACATATTGTCGCCGACGTGCTCGTTCTGAAGATAATATGGTGAAGTTTCCTTCTGCACACCAGTCATGTCTTTGGACAAACCTTTTGCATAAGATCCATACTTATCTCTAATCTGCTCTTCGGCTGTGCGTGAACGTTTAAGCGCTTTTTCGATGTGTTCAGATGTTATGAACTCTGCATCTTCCGTGACTGCGATATCTCCGGCAGCTCTTATGAGTCCACCGAGTTCTCTAAGCCTAAGTGTAAGTCCAACCTGATTATCCTGTTTAGCACGAACGCGTCCTTCACGAATGATTGATTCTACCGCATCGATTGTTGCGTGTGGAATCCTACCATCCATAAACACTTCTTGAGCTACGAACTGTGCGTATTTTGCACGGTTGTGTGAATTGTCAGGCATTGCAACATCCACAAGAACTTCGTAACCACTACCGATAATTCTAGACCTAAGAGGGGACAAAATATGTTCCAAATCTTGAATGTTACATGCAGCTACAAGAATGAAGTCACAAGGAACCGCATCTACTTTGACACTCGCACCTGCACTTTGAGGGTTACGACCTGCAATGGGGAAACGTTTTTCCTGCATAGCAGTTAAGATAAATCTCTGAAGATTTCCAAGGTGGGAGATTTCATCCACAAAAAGAACACCTTCGTGTGCTTCATGGATCGAACCTGCCAAAACCCTCTCATATGCGGGGGTTCCGAGTCCGGGGTGACCTCCGTATGGGTCGTGACGTACATCGCCTAAAAGTTCGGTTTCTGATGCTCCTGTTGCAAGAACAAAAGGATCTCTCCTAAGCTTAACAAGTGTTTTCTGATTAGAGGTTTTATCCAACTCGCGTCTCTTTTCCAAAGATTTCTGATCAAGCATACGAATCTGTTCGCCTGCTCTTTCAAAAACGAATGTTGCTTCGGTACCATCGGAAAGAATGCGGGTTGTGTGAACCTTATCCTTACCGAGTGTCATCTGAGGCATTGCAGCTTCGAGTAAGCCTCCAAGCATATCTCCGAATGCCAATCCTGATCCGCCCATGTCCACTTTGCTTTTTTGACAAGATGGGCATGTCATTTCAGTAGGAAGGGAATATGCTCCGCAATTGCGACAGCGGTATCCGAGTTTTTCAGCAACATTTGGAGGTGCATCCTCAGGTTTGAGAAGTTTTCCTACAGACACTGCTTTCAAATTGATTTCTTTTTCAACATCCTCTTCGTTCAAAACCTGAAGGAAGGGCCTTTCAGGATTTTCAGGATTGTTTACAACCTTGATTTCCTGTTTAGGTTTTGGGATGTTTAGAGAGATAGCTCTCGCAATCATGGATTTACCGGTTCCCGGAGGTCCAACTAGAAGGAGATGCCTGCGCTGGCGCGCGGCAATCCTTGCAAGTTCGATTGCTCCCTCCTGACCGAGTACACGGTCAAGAGGATCTGAGGGAATCTGAATATCTGCCGTCGTTTTCAGACCTTTAAGGTCATCCCACGTGTTTACGAGTGTTTTCTCTGACATAGTAATCAATACAAATCCTGTTTAGTCCACAATGCAAGACCTGCAGGCATTTTGGTTATGTTTCCTTTACGGGTACCAACTACAGTTGCGATTGCTTTTTCTGCGGATACATCGATAATTCTCTGAGAGATTACACCATCGAAAACGATAGTGATAATTCCCTCAGAATCTTCTTTGAGTGAATTTACAAGGTTCTTAACTGCAACTTCTCTGATTATGTTGTTTCCGGAATCGAGGAGTTTTGCATTGTGTGTAGAAGACATATCAAGAAGGAGTGTACGGTAGATTTCCTGTTCGGGTGAAAGAACTTTTTCGTTCTTTACTGCAGGTTCTTTCTTTGCACGGGGTGTCCTGGTTTTCTTGACGACAACTTCAGGCACTTCTTCCACTACGGCTTCTTCTTTGACAACAGGTTCTTCAACAACGATTTCTTCTGCAGCAACTTTAACATCTTCAATGATTGAAGGTACAGACTCGTAATCGGGAACTTCCTCTGCAGGTGTTTCTTCTACGGGGCGCTTCTTCTTGAATTTGTCTGCGGCATCGGAGTTGAAACGTTCAGTCTTCTCTGCGGGTTCGCGGAGTTCTCTGTATTTAGGACGTTCGTTACCGTTGTTGTGGTTGTTGTTAGCAGATCTATCGGATCTCTCGGACCTATCAGATCCATCACGTTCTTTTCTAGGACGTTCTTCGCGGTTTCTTTCTCTGCGGTCAGAACGTGCACGGATACGGGTCTCTTCTGTAGCTTCTTCTTTCTTGGAAGATTCGTCGGAAAGACCATTCATTTCCATGTACTGGTCGCCGGGAACTTTGTTGCGGAGACACTTGATGAGCTGTTTAGGTGTGAGTTCTTCTACTTCGTGGGCACGGGGTGCACGGGCAACGAAATCGACTTCCGCTGTCTGGAAAAGTTCTCTGAGAATGAGTTCTCCGCCTCTGTCTCCATCGACGAATGCGGTTGCAACCCTCTCTTTGGAGAGTTCCTGAACTGTTACGGGAATGTTGGTTCCCTCTACTGCGATACCGTTTTTGATTCCGCATCTGAGAAGGTTGAGAACATCTGATCTTCCTTCAACGATGATGATGGATTCGGATTCTCCTACGTTAGGTCCTGCGGGGCACCTGTCTTTTCCGTAAGATGTGATTTCTTCGACCTGAATGCTCTGCCTGATGCTGTCGGTAATATCTCCGCTGCTTCCTTTGGACTGTTTGATCATGTCTGCGAGCAATTCTTTTGCACGTTCAACAACGAGTTCTCTCTTTGTGATACGAACATCTTCGATACCGAGAACTCTGATTCCTGCTTTGCAGGGACCTACGCGGTCAACGGTTTCGAGTGCGGATGCGAGAACAACGGTTTCGACCTGATCAAGACTTGATGATACGTAAACGATACCGTCGGATTTTCCACCTTTGGAATTAACTTCGACTTCGATTCTTCCGATCCTTCCGGATTTCTGCAAATCTCTGAGATCGAGTTCGTCACCGAGGAGTCCTTCGGTTTGTCCAAAAATTGCACCAACGACATCAGGTTTTTCAACGATACCGTCGGCGGTCAGCCTTGCTTTGATTAAATATTTAGTCGTATTAGGATCTATATTCATTTAGTGAAACCCTCCATGGGGCGGAGGGAAAAAACCTACCTGTGTAGACTGCGCTGATGTTGTTACAATGCTCTTATGTCAGCATTGGTTTCGTTTCGACTTTCTATCCGGAAATCGTCAAGTCCTGCCCATCTCCGGGGTCTTACGCGACTATATATTTCGTATTCGGATTTGCCTTTTCCATCTTGGTACTAAGGCGGTGGATTGTGATATGAATCAGTGAATCAGGGAGATAGTTTCTTCCCTATAAAAATAAGTATGAATAAAAATGTTTATAAAGCTTTGTGATGAAAAGTTGGTTTTCGACAATAAACTGGACATAAAAATACCGTTATCGATTATTAGTATGTCCAATCTCCCAACAACCAATCGAATACATTTACAACATGGATTCCGTTGTTGGATCCAAGTCCGATACGATCCAAAGTCAATATTGTTTTTGTATAGTTATCTTTGATTTTTTCTAAGGACCTGAACTCACGTTCTTTTGTTTTTTCGGATAACATTGTCAAAGTAACCTGATAGTATTCTACCACATCACCTTTCAATGCGGCAAAATCAATTTCCGCATCCCGATAACTCCCTACTCTAACAGTATAACCACGTCTAATCAATTCAAGGAAAATTATATTTTCCAATGGTCTGCTAATGTCTGTGCTATCTGCACCTTTTAATGCGGAATTTCTCATACCCAAGTCTGTAGCATAGTATTTTCCATTTGTTGCCAATAATTTTTTTCCAACGATGTCGTATTTTTCAGCTTGGTAAAACAGTAAAGAATCGACCATTGTTGAAATGTATTTATCAGACATGACATGGCTGATACCTGTTCCTTCGGCAATTTTCGAAATGTTTGTTATATTCCCGATATTTGAATAAATAAATCTGGCGATAGATTCGACTTTGGTTTTATCTTTTGTTTTCGTACGGCCCAACACATCCTTGACCAGAATCGTATTGAATGTCCCCTCCAAATAATCGTAACAGAATCTCTCGCCTCTTTCGGGATGTACTTCGGGCAGAGACCCGAATTTTAAATAATTCGCAAATGCGGATTCTATATCTTTTGACTCGTGCATTTCAACATATTCTTTGAAAGATAATGGCAACATTCTGATCTCGATGTACCTGCCGGAAATATGTGTGGATAATTCAGAAGATAACATATTTGAATTGGATCCTGTGATGTATACATCACAATTTTTCATGGTGCTTAACGCAGCAATACTCTTCTCCCATCCTTTTACTTCTTGTATTTCATCCAAAAAAATATACATTGGATGTTCAGTTGATATCTTGTCTTTCAAAACATCATTCAGTTGTTTGAATGTTTCAATATCTTGTCCATAAAATGATTCAAAATTGATTGAGAAAATGGAATTTTCCGGAACGCCTTCTTTCCTTAAATCGTCCATATATTGGTCTAACAGCGTAGATTTGCCACAACGGCGCATACCTGTTATTACTTTAACAACGCTAGTTACATCTTTTCCAGCGTGGAGTAATTCCAGATAATGAGTTCTTCTGACTGCTTTAACCATATTTGTTGAATGAATCTTAAATTAATAAATGTTTGGTGTATTAAAAATTTTTTACAAAAATGAAAATATTTTTAATAGAGTTATAAAAATTTACAGAACCAATAATCTTGCCAGTCTAAAAATTTCATTCGAATATGTGGTTTTTAAATGTCTTCGATACGGGAATCATAGAATTAGATTTGAGAAATTAACTCACAAATCTATAACGAACGGATCTTCCGGAACCTATTTTTTCTATGAGTCCCGCATCCAATAATTCATCGATTACTTCGTATGCTTTGGTCTTTGATATTTCCAAATATTCTTCTTTTACTGCAGAAATTACAGATAAAGTATTTTCATAAAATATATTGTCTAATGTCTTATCGTTCGTAATCGTTCGCGAACGAAAAGAAATCAATAAATCTTTGATAAAAATAGACTTTTTATAGAAAAAAGAATGATTTACGGACTGTTTCCAGCCCGTATAAATATGTTTAAAGTTCAATTATGTTTGCATTTTCTTCGACGAATGCATCGCGAACGGATAAATCACATGTGAATAACAATATCTGTTGATCTTCAGCGAATTTCGTTATTGCTTTGCATGCGCCCTTCTTACGTTTGTAGTCAAAACGAACCAAGATATCATCCAAAATCATAGGCAGCCTTTCAGAACCCATTTCTTTTGCAAGACCGAGTTTAAGTGAAAGATATGCCTGATCTGTGAGTCCGCTGCTCCATTCTCCGGGTGTTTTACGTTTACCTGTTGAATCAATAATTCCAAAGTCTTTTTCACGGGGATCGATATCAAAAGAATATCTTCCGCAGGTCATTAACTCCAGATATGAATTTGCATTTTTGATAACGCTTGGTTGCATCGTATCATAAAATTCATTGCATACGGAATCAGTAATATTGTTTGCCAACACAAGAGTTGCCCATCTACGAAGATTGTCTTTGAATTCGGATTCCGCAACGGATTTTTCGGTGTTTAACAAACCGAGTTCATCGCTGTCCAAAATATTATTCATTCTTTCGGATAATTCGCCTACACGTGCAGATAACTCCCTTATATCGGAATTGTCGGAAACCGCCACGTCTTCGAACGAGATGGTTTTCAATTCTTCTTCCAATTCCGGAATTTTCATACCGGAGGTCTTTTCGATACTTTCCACCAATGCAGAAATTTGTGATTCCGAATCTACAAGGATTTTGTTTTTGGCTACCTTAGCATCATATCCATCCAATCCTCCGAATCCTTCCAGGAACGCGGACAGTTCGGAAACTGCATTTGCGTACTTCTTCTCTGCGTCTTTGGAAGATTTTGCCAATCCCGAGAGTGTTTCGGCAGTTGTCAGCATCTTGGAAAATCTTATTGCATCGGATTCGGGATCTTTTACTTCCACACCCAAGTTGTTGCAGAGTGTTTTGTATGCGGTATCCACGGAATTTACTTCGACAATCAGTTTTTCTTTTGCTTCGATATTTTCTTTTAGATTGGACTGAATGTTAACAATCTCTTTTGCACGAAGACATACATACTTCGCATCCGAGGGCTTGGTATCTTCAGGAAGATTGTATTTTTTCAAAACATCGAACCATTCCTTGGAATACGAAGGATTTCCTGTGGTTGTTTCTACCGTATTTTTCTTTAAGACAAAATACAGGGCAATTCCAGCCACGGCAAGAATTCCTCCTCCGACGGTTATGTAAATGATATTCGTGAAAATACCGGCAACCGCCATAATAATTCCCAATATTCCCAATCCCAACCACGCAGGATTGTTTTTAGATTCCACAACAGAAGTTTTCACACCGATTTCCGATTCTTTGCTTGCTACGGATTCTATTTCTTCGGAGTCAATATTCTTGGCCTGTTCGGCGGTTATTTTGATTTCCAAAACAATTTCCTGAATATCATTTTGGAATTTGGAAACGTTAATGTTTACAGTATCCAATTTTTCTTTGTTTTGATTATATCCGGAAACTATCTTTCCGAATTCGTCTATTTCCGATTTTTTGGAAATTAACTTTTGAGGATCCATTCCTTCAAGATTTGATTCCTCGGAAATCGAATTTGATTGGGATAACGCTGCCTTTGTAGCTACAACATTTGAAGAAAAATCATCATATTTTTTAACGATTTCAGGAGTGATTGATTTACCTTCTGCGTTCTCAAGAACCTGAATTCTTAAATTCTTAAGTGTTTCAAGACTGTCCTTTTGGGAAAGAAGAATCGATTTCTTTCTGTTGTCAACTTCATCTTTACCTTTTTTCTCATCCAATATATGGATTTGATTCTCTAAATCGATCTTTTCTTCGGCGAGAGTGTTGTACACCTCTTCTGCTTCCTGAATTGATTTTATTTCGTTGTCCAGAGTTTCGATACGATCCAAATCGGAACCCAAACCTTTGGTTTTTGTCATGCGCATACCGTTCAGATACGAATCGATTTCTTTCTCCATTTCCGTTACGACGAATGGAACCTGTTCCCCGCCGGGGACTGAAAGGAATCTGCTTTTGACATCGCTCGTCATAATCTCTTCGGAATCCGATAAATCGTTAAGATTCATGGCAAATACGCTGTTGTACAGCAGATTATCCATTTTCAATTCTTCTTCGAGTGATGCCGTACCGTCTTCAACCGATATTCCACGGCCGTTTCTTACCATTATTTTCTTTCTTCCGTCAGACATTTCCACCGAAACTTTTCCGGCATCCGATTTAGATGGTGCAGGGTATTTCTTGCGTTTGTTCGACGGGAACATTGTAGTTCTGATGAATTCCATAATGGTTGTTTTACCGGCTTCGTTTTGTCCGTAGAATACCGAAACTCCGTCTTCCAAACCGTAATTCTTATCGCGAACGGTTCCGAAGGAATCCAAATCGATTCTTTTGATCTTCATCCTTTCACCTCCGTAAGCTTTTCCACAAGATACATTGAAGCGTCCCTTACTATTGATTTTAATTCTTCGTCATCCATTTCTTCGAAATATTTGCAAAGGGGTTTTGCTGCAGTCGTACTGCAGATTATATCGATTATCGAGTTTCTGTCTTCGGTTTCCAATTTATCCGAAGTCAAAATAACCGAAGAAATGAAATCTCCCGCTTTACGTTTTTCATCAAGATCTATTGCAGGTCCGGTTTTAGGATAAAATCCAACGATTGTGCAACCCGTGCTGTTAGAAACAAGTTCCAAAAATTCTTTTTCATGAGTGCGAATCATATTGTTGAGATTTCCGTTACCCGTAAGGTGAAGACGAACCATGCATCCTTTCTCGGGTATTGCCGCTTTGAGGTCTTCCAACAAACCGTGGGCATCTTTACCCGTAATATCCGCAGTAATGGTTTCCCAACGGACGGAATGTGTTTTACGGAATTCTGTTTTTACGTTTCCGTCTTTTACGTCAACAAGAAATACTCCTTTTTCTCCGGTTTCACGGGGGTTGCGACCTTGGGTATTTCCGGGATAACCGACAAACGGTTTTTCGTTTAAAATTACACGGGTGTGAACGTGGCCCAGTGCCCAATAATCTACATTTTTGTTTATGAGTGTGTTCAGACTGCAGGGGGCATATCCTTCTCCCCCGTCTTCGCTTACGTCGCAGTGTAAAACTCCGACTGTGAATATTGAATCGTTTCCTGTTATCCTGTCGGAAAGATCTTCGTGATTTCTTTTATTGTAACTTACGCCCGAGATGTTTGCAATGTGCTCTCCATCGGAGATATACTCGAAAACATTTCCTTCGAACGAGAATACGTGTGCATTTACAGGAAACGGAATCGATTCTTCCCAATTACGTTTGTAATCATGATTTCCATACGAAATATAACACGGAATATTTGCTCTTTTCAAAGCCTCCGCGAATCTGTGGCGCGTTCCGGGAGACTGAACGTTTTCATCGAAAACATCTCCTGCAAAAACAATAAAATCAACGTTTTCTTCCTTGGATAAATCTATAATTCTGTCCAATGCTTCGAATGTACATTCGTGAAGTCTCTTTCCTTTTGCGGGATCGAAAGAACTCAACTCCGAGAATCTACTACCCAAATGCAAATCGGCACAGTGGATAAACCTGAACGAACTCATAGTTGGATATAGGGTTAAGAGTATTTTAACAAGAATCTGTTATTGTTATCATCTGCCCCTCTTTTTTAAAGAAACATACTGGACATATAACGGATTTAACCATCAACATGAGAGATAATTTAAATCCTCATGGTTCATACATCCAGCAATGGATTGCATCAAGAACAAAGTCAAATGCGAAATGGAAAAAGGTTGGATTGGTCCAAATAAAGAATGTCCATATCACCCTTCACATTTCAAGGGCCAGGACTGCACATTTTGTTACTGTCCTTTCTACCCATGTAATGACGAAGATCTAGGGTGCGATATTAAATCCAGAAATGACAAAGATATTTGGTGTTGTACCGATTGTTTATTCATCCATCGCACCGAAGTTTGTAAATTCATTTTGGAAGAAATGAAAAGACTGAATATCACCGAACCTACGGATCCAAGAATAAAAGATATTCTTCCCGAAGCCAAGAAACGTTTCCTGAAAAAAGGAAAGGCAATTATGGTTATGGGTGCGACATCCGACGCGGGAAAATCTGTTATTAATATGGCTTTATGCCGTTCTTTGAACCGCAGAGGATTCATTGTTATTCCGTTTAAATCACAAAACATGAGTTTAAATTCCAAAGTTACGAGAGGCGGACATGAAGTTGCCATGATTCAGGAACTTCAATGTCAAGCCGCAGGCGTAACCACAATGGACTATCATGTTAATCCAATTCTTTTGAAACCCAAAGGTGATTGTACTTCTCAGGTAATCGTCGAAGGAAAACCCTTCGGAGATTATGACGTAAAATCATATTATGCGGATTTTGTTCCCGGCCCGGGAAAAGATATTGTCCGCAGGAATGTGGATTTCCTGAAAAGCAGATATGATTTTGTTGTAATGGAAGGTGCGGGATCTCCTGCTGAAATCAATATTTATGATAAAGATATTGCAAATATGCGTGCTGCAGAGATTGCCGATGCTGCCTGTATTTTAGTTGTAAATGTTGAATGGGGCGGAGCATTTGCATATGCTTTGGGAACAATAGAACTCATTCCTGAAGAAGACAGAAAAAGAATCAAAGGTGTTATCTTGAATAATGTTCGTGGAAACCCCGAAAATATGAAAGATGGTGCCAAGAAACTGGAAGAACTAACGGGAATCCCGGTATTGGGTATTGTACCTCATGTAAATGTGCGTCTTCCCACTGAAGATTCCGAAGCTTTCCGTGAAGCAACGGTAATCGGAAACGGTAAAATGAAAATAGCCGTTGTAAGATTCCCTAGAATAGCTAATTTCACAGATTTGGATCCGTTGTTCTTCGAAGACACGACAGTTTCTTTCGTTAATTCTCCGGAAGGATTGGAAAATTGTGATGCAATTGTTCTTCCGGGTACCAAAAATACACTTGATGATTTACGCTGGATGAAAACATCCGGAATGTTTGACGCTGTTCTCTCTAAAAAAGGAAAGATTCCGATTCTTGGAATTTGTGGCGGATATCAGATGATGGGTCGTGAGCTTAACGATATCAAAGGCTTAGAAGGAAAAGAACCTTCAAAAGAAGAAGGACTCGGATTCTTTGATATGATAACAAGCTGGGATTCATATGACAAAATTACAAGGAGAGTAATTTCCACCCATCTTGATACGGATTCTGAAGTTGAAGGATATGAAATTCACATGGGAACTTCGGAATCAAAAGAAAAATCCCTTGTAAAACCAACTAAATTTTTCATTGGTTCCGACGAGGGATCTTCAAAACCTGAAGAAATGCTTTTCGGAACATATCTTCATGGTGTATTAGATAAACCCGGATTCAGAAGATTCTTCCTTGAATTTTCACCCAATGGTAAAAACATGGGCCCTAATTTTGATTACGCCGATACTTTAGATGAGCGTATTGATACTATGACCGATGCTTTTGAAAAAGGAACTGATATTGAAGCTATCCTCAGAATAATGGAGGAAATCCAATGAAACTTATTGTCTTAGGAACGTCTTCCGGAGCTGGAAAAACGTTGATGTCCGCCGTATATTGCAGACATCTTTTCCGTTTGGGAAAGAAAGTTGCTCCTTTCAAAGGATTCAATCTTTCTGCGACTACTTTTGAAACAGAAACCGGAGAAATTGGAATAGGTCAGGCTTTTCAAGCCCTTGCTTGTAATATTATACCGGACATTAGAATGAATCCCGTTCTTTTAAAATCTAAAAAAGGTGGAATGCAACTTCTTTTGAATGGAAAACCTGCAGAAGGCGATGTAGAAGCCAGAGTAAAAGTTGCATGTGATTCGTTCGATTCCCTTTCAAAAGAATATGAAGCAATTGTATGCGAAGGTTCGGGATCTCCTGCGGAATTGAATATTTTGGATAAAGATGTTGCAAATATTCGCATGGCTAAAGAAAGAAACATCCCTGCTGTTTTGATTGCAGATATTGAAAGAGGAGGAGTTTTTGCAGCCGTTTACGGAACCTGGAGAATTATTCCTGAAGAATCGAGACATCTTTTGAAAGGATATATCATTAACAGATTCCGTGGAGATAGTTCTATTTTGAAATCCGGAATTGATAAAATAGAAGAATTGACGGGAATGAAATGTTATGGAATTATGCCATATATTGATTTGAAATTCCCCGAAGAAGATTCACTCTCGGATTCTGGTGGAAAAATTGGAGACGGCGATCCGAAAACAGAATTCCTTGTAAATTTAGATGAACTTACGGATATTGCTGAAAAAGCGTTGGATTTCGATCATATAGACGAAATTGCCTCATCCGCCTGAGGCAACTCTCAAAAGATTGATGGAATCGCCTTCGTTTAATGGAAGATCCACTGGAACTGGAACATTGTTTCTCAGGAAAATATATGCATCAGGGTAAAAACCTGCAGTTCTTGCAACCTGCTCTACCGTACTTCCTTCGGGAACAGTCAAAGATTTTCCATCAATTTTTACGTTGATATCCATACTCTGCACTCTTACTGTCTGTATTAATATTTGACGGCAATTTTATTCCTAAAAGCAGATAAGATTTATAACATTAATATGTTATTTATATCTATGAAACTATTGCCGGTAATAGTTATTGGTCTAATTTTTATGCTATCTGTTTTTACTCCGATGACGGATGGCGAATCATATTATTCAATCTACTGGGATCCAATCTATGAAGAAAAGGGAATGATTATTTCTTCAGATACTCAAGATCTCGATAAAATTCCTGCGGGAAGTACGGTAACAATTAGCATTTCTTCCGAAATTAATGATTTGGGACATCTTACTGTTTATTTTAATGAAAACACAGAAGTTGAAGTAAAAAATGTCATTGAAGACTTTAAACTTGTAAAAAAGAACTACATTATAAGTAACATCAGTGAAAACATAATTATGGAAGTAAAGGGAATCATCCCCTTAGAAATAAAAGACGTTCCAAGTGTAGTAGACAGGTCGAGAGGTCTGGATGCGGGAAGTTATATTCTGATTGCGGGAATCGCATCCGGAATTGTATTTCTTTTGGCAGGATTATATTTCACGGTTTGGAAAGAACGGGATTGAATATGAGATTAGATGATTTTTGCATGGATGACATATATGTTCTGGATACAGAAACAACAGGCCTAAAAGGAGCTCCCGAAGACGTTGTTGTTGATATTGGAATATGTAAAGTAAATCTCGCAAAAGGATCTGTTGAACCCGTATACGAAGAAGTTGTCGGATACGATGTTTCCGGATGGAATGAATATCGTAGAAACGCATGGATTTTTGAAAATACAGACATGACCTTGGAAATGGTTGCCGCAGGAAAACCCGCTGCAGAAGTTATCGAAGATGTTTGTGAAATTCTCAAAGGAAAAAAAGTCACATCTTTCAACGTAGAATATGATATGGATAAATTCCTGTATCTTCCCCCTTGGTCTTTAAAGGGAGTTTTTACTGAGGAAACAGATATTATGAAGGCTGCAACACCCGTTTGTAAACAACCAAGTCAATATTATGGAAGACAATACAAGTATCCAAAACTTGATTTTGCTTACGAATTTATTACCAAAGGCGATCCTGCAGAAATTCACGGAAAACAAGACCATCGCGCCCTTTCGGACGCGATTATGGCGGCACATGTTATGATACAAATGTATCGTAACAAAGATTACCGTCTTCAATCTTTGTAAAGTTTATCAAGACTCTTGTTGAACCATGTCAAAGTCCTATCAACAATTATTTTGAACTGGAACTTGCGCATGATGAAACGTGCCAATACAAACCATACGACAGTATACAAAATCAATCCTATGGCGTATACAGGTGGGAATATCGTCAAGAATGCTATGTTGTCACAGAACCAGGGAACATTGTATACAAGACAAACCAATGCGAACAGCAATATCATAAGGATCATGGGGCGATAATCGTCATGGATTCTTCCGTCGATTGACATGAATTTCCATCTGGGCGCTACTAAAGCCAACTGAGATATTCCTGCAAGCACAAGGAACACAAGCATAGCATTTCTAGCATTGATTTCAGCAATTCTATTGATGTCGTATATTGCAGGATCTCCTGGCGTAAGTGTGGGCCAACCGAAACTGGCAAGTTGTTCTGCCGTATATTGAATTGAGATTAATCCTTCAGTTGTTCCGATCCAGAAGAATATGTAGACTGCCATGGCAAAGAAAGAAATCAATAACGCCATGGGTAAAGCATACCGCAAAACATCCGGGAGAATAGCACCTTTATTTTCTGTAGGTTTAGCCCATATAGCTAAAAGGAATGCGGATACCGAAACCGTAAGGAACGCATAATAAAGATTCTGAATCACAAGAAGCGGTATCGCGTCTATTCCGATGAGGCCGCCAACGATAAGAATGGCAAAAACCAAGAAAGCCAGTATGAAATTTCTTGTTATGTAAATCTTAAGAATATCTCTCATTCCGGATACTGTTTTTCTCCCCTCTACCAACGCACGTGGAAGGGCCGAGAATGCATCATCGATAAGAACCATATCTGCAACACCGCGTGTAGCTCCGCTTCCGCTCTGCATGGATATTCCGACCTGTGCTTCTTTCAAAGATTTGACATCGTTTACACCATCTCCAACCATTGCAACATATCTTCCGTTGTTTTTCAAAGTGGAAATTATTTCCTGTTTGTGGTCGGGTTTCATTCTTCCGAAAATATTGGTTTCCAAAATTGCTTTGGTTTTCTCGTCTCCTGAAAGCGCATCGAGTTCTTCGCCGGAAATGATTTTTCTTTCGCCGGGAATTTTAGCGATTGTGAAAAGTGCATCCACTGTTTCGGGATTATCTCCGGATATGACTTTGAGATCCATTCCATTTTCAAGGAAAACACCGATTGTTTCTCTGCAATCGGGACGAACTTCATCTTCAATATTTACAATAGCGAGAAGTTTGAGTTCCGGCATAACATAATCGGTACCATCAAACAAAGGTTCGGGATTTGCCGTACAAAATACAACGTTTCTGAGACCTTGAGAAGAAGCATTTTCAATTAATTCTTCAACATTCTTCGAATCCTTGCATTTATTCTTCAAAGAAGACCAAGCTCCCATGAAAAGGGATGTTTCGACTCCGTTGATTTCTATTCTGACCGCACTGTATTTTCTTTCGGAAGAAAACTGAATTTCTTCAAGAAGTTTACAATCGATGTTTCCAAATTCTTTGGATATTGCCTGGATTGTACGGTTTTTGCTTCCGGTTACAGTTGCAAAAGCACCAATCAACTGTTTTGAATCTTGAGATTCGTCAAAACTTACAAGTTCTCTGAATACCAAGTTATTGTTGGTAATTGTTCCGGTTTTATCCATGCAAACCGTATCCACATGACTGAGCGATTCGACAGCATTGGATCTTTGAAGTAAAACTCCTCCGTCCGCCATACGAACAGCCGCAATCATATACGTGATAACAATCAAAAGGAACAAAGCAATTGGAACGATATCCAATACAATAATCGCAGAATTGATTATTGCACCCAAATCATATGCTTTTACTATTGCTAAAATCACTACCAAAACCATGTAAACTCCTGCAATCGAAATGAGTAATTTCGTTATTGCGGATGTTTCCATTTGCAAAGGCGTGTTTTTACTGTTGTACTCTTTTGCGCTGGAAAGCATTTTGGATGCAAAAGAATCCGCTCCGAATTTTGTTACTTTGAAGTAACCATCTCCTGTTACGCAAAAAGATCCGGAATATACTTCGTCTCCTTCTTTCTTGCGAACGGTACTGGATTCTCCTGTGAGAAGAGATTCATCGAGTTCAAGGGATTTGGCGAATAGAAGTTCTCCGTCAACCAAGGCTTGGTCTCCGGCTTCCAAATGGATAATATCATCTTTTACGATTTTTGACTGGTCTATTTCAAATTCTTCGCCATCTCTTAAAACTGTGACTTTTGGTCTTAACAACAATGCGATTTTGTCCAAACGGCGTTTGGCTTTGATTTCCTGCAAAGTTGCCACAAGTACATTCAAAAGAATGATTCCCGTAGCTGCCATGGCATTCATCGGCTCTCCAAGAATGAGTAGTGCCGCACCCAATCCAAACAGAATCAGGTTGAAAGTCGTACATACGTTCTTTACAATAATGTCTTTGTATGTTCTGCTAACTGCTTGTTCCACGGAGTTTACATCTCCGGAAGCCATTCGTTCCTTAACTTCCTTAGAAGTCAGACCCGTCAAATCCATGTGAACATATCATCCAAATGATATTATAGAGTTTCCAAAAATATCGGATATTTCAAAGAATATGAAATAAAAATATGCACGATTTTACTATTCTGGATGGAATATAACCCAATAGGAGGAATTATATATCCATCGAAATATAGGAGTGGTGTTAGGCTTGACCGGGGTGCTTGGCGTATCCTTTTACACCGAAACCGTCAATATGCGGGGGTGACAACATTGGACGGCGCCACCAAACCTTCAGGCCCACCTAGGGACTATGAGATCCTGTCCTGCGGAGTTGGCGTAGATATTATGTGCAACCGGAGGGTTGAAACAGATATCCTAATCGCGGAAACCGGGTCAGGTCCTGACGGGAGCAGCCTTACTGCGAACTACTGACGTTTGCGGGGAAGCGGGGTTGAGAAACGAAGTGATCAGCCTGTAGCGCGAGGTGGCGTCAACCTTTGCGGCCTAACACCTTTTTTTCCAAATTATTCTTTTGGAACGCAACCGGTTATGATATCTTTGGTAAAATCAAACAAAACCGATTCTTCGTTATCTTTTACGAGTCTGAGAATACGGGTATCTTCGATTTTTCCTACTACTGCACCTGCACATCCGACTTCTGAAAAAATATCAATTATGCGCTGAGAATTTTCAGGAGGGCAAGCAAAAACAAAACCACATCCCTGGTATGTCAACAACCACTGAAGGAAATTTACATTTTTAGGAGTTGGAATTTTATTGAGATCGATTGTTGCACCTTTTCTAGATGTTTCTAACAACATCCCAAGAGTTCCTACGCTTCCTGGGTTGCTCATATCCTTACAAGCGTGTGCGAGGCCTTCTGAAGCGATTTTACACATGACATCCATCTGTGCACGTACAAGATCTCCATCTTTGCGTGTTGTGGTATCCCATGCATACGGAAGAATCTCTGGGAAAAAGCCATCAAGATCCATTACAAAAACAACATCGTCTCCGGGTTTTGCAGAATCACTACGGATTAAATCTTTGGTTGGAACAACGCCCACAATGGAAATATCGATTGCATGATATTTACAATCAGGATGTGTGTGACCTCCAACTATTGGAACTTTAAATTTCTGTACGGCAACATTCATACCTTCAAGAATTTTAGAACAGGATTCGTCATTTTTATGTGAAAGTACATCAACCATAGCGAGTGGCTTTCCACCCATTGCTGCAATATCATTCACGTTAACAAGAACTGCAAAATATCCTGCGTAAAAAGGATCTATATTCAGGAGTGATTCCATTATTCCATCTGTTGCCAAAAGAATACAATCATTTCCATGTTCAATAGCTGCAGCATCTTCACCTTCTGCTGCAACAACTTCGGGAAATCCAGAAAGAGGCAATCCACTAACAATACTGCATATACTTCTTTTTCTGGTTACACCAGGATAGTTACGTATCGAGTCGGTGATTTCCTGCAAATCCATAATATCGCGAACCCTCGAAAAGATAAAAGGTTGTTGCAACAAAAAGTAAATTTACATCTTTTTTAGAGATGAAATCTGTAAAATAAAGAAAATATTTCAGCCCCGAATGGGGCTGAAATTGTTTTAGAATACAATAACAAAAATAACCAATACTAAGATTAAAATTGTAAACATCGAAACAAAACTTGTGATTCCGCCGACTGCTTCTTCTCTTTTCTCTTCGTCTTTGAATCCTGCTTTCTCAAGCACCCAACTCACTCCGCCTGCGAAGATGAAACCTCCGTCGAACGGAACTGCAGGAAGTGCGTTGGTAACTCCGAGAACCAGACTTAACCAGAATATCCAGAATACCATTGTAGTTATGATCCAGAATACATCTCCACCTGGAACGTCATACCACCACTGAACATCTTCGGGCAAAGGAGAATATCCTTTGAACGGAGATCCGACATACTGCATGAGACTCATCGCAACTTCTCCGATGGAATCTGCGCCTGCGGTCGGATTCTTTGCGGATTCGAGAATCATTGTAGGTGTAACAAAAGCGAAACCAGAGAATGATGTGTATACTCCAAGGTATCCTTTACCATCTTTATCTCCGATTGTTACTGTCACTGTAGATAATTCCGTCGCATCCTTTTCAACATAACTTATATCAACAGTTGTATTGGGTTCGATTTTATTCATTGTGTCCATAAATGTGTATGGATCATAAACTGTGAATGTTTGATTCTCAGCTTCTGTATCTCCAACGATAGTCATAGTTGAAATGAATGAATCATCGGGCAATCCTGCTTTGGAAGCCGGAGAATCTGATACAACGGATGATACATACAAACCGAATTGAATATCACTTGTTGATTGGGCAGATCCAGTATTTGTCAAATATGAAACAGGATATTTTGTAGTTGGAGATATTGGGAAGGCCTCATCTGCAGTTTTAACATGCATGTATCCGTCTACATATTCAATGTAAATTTCATAATCTCCAATCTTCTCTACCAAAGCTGCATCAGGAACTCCTGAATCCTGAGCCGGACTATCTTTAAGAATTGAGAAAACGCCTGCACTGTCCTCATGGTCTGTTGTAACCATTCCGAGAAGAACTCCGCTTAACAGACAGAACATTACAATCGCAATTACAAAATTGGTTGCGATACCTGCTGCGTAAACATCACCTTTTGCTCTACGTGATGCTTTGTTGAGATCTTCTTCGTTTGGTTCTACAAAAGCCCCCACAGGAACAACGCAATGCAAAAGACCTGTTGTGTCCACACGCATTCCGTTTGCACGCGCTTGAATACCGTGTGCCAATTCATGGGTAACCATTGCGATAACCAATGCAATAACACCATAAACGAGTGGTAACATTGGATTAAGACCGGGAATTGCCAAAGCATATTCTATTCCGATTCCACCTTTTCCAATCATCTGCGGAAGCGCCAAAACATCCACAACAAGAATGAAAACAATGAATGCCATCAAAATGTAAGCTATGATTTTCGATATGAAGCCCATAACTCTCCAAAATTTGGTGTATTTGCTCCACTTATCCATTAGTTTCTTACCCAGTTGAGTTTTAATCATAATACAGGGTCCGTATGGAACGAATCCTTTCTCCTGGGCTTTTGGAGATTTTAATACGTAGATGTACATCGGAACGTAAATAATCGCCAAAATTATCAAAATAATAAGAGCTACATTCATAGTGCTATCACACAGTACGATGTATTCAGCATATTTAGTATTTTACAAATTCCGTATTTATGGATATTTTTTCCATTAAATTTATTATTTTTTCTGCCCATTTTAACTTATGTTTTTTGGTTTCTGGGTCAGAACCATCTTTATCGGATGGATTGTCGTAATCAAAACCTGCAAGAATCAGACGTTTACAGTTAAAATGACAAGCAGCACAAACCGCTCTATCGCCATCTGTAAATCCTCCCAAATTGGAAAGAATCAAATCGGGAGTAGATTGGGTTGAAATTATAATGGGTCCTGTAAAATCATGAACGTGTTGCATAATCAAATCGGAATTATCGCCATGTGCATGAATTACTGTTAATGCTCCTTCTCTATTGGCTATAATCTGATAGTCAATGTTTCCATCCAAATCCGTGAATACAACGTCAGGCACAATATCCATTTTCATTAAAATTTCAGTTGCGGATCCTGCGGATACAACGGTTCCTTCCAACTTATTTGATTCCAAATACTCTTTTAAAGAATCAGCGGCACCAAGAACTGTAACTGTGCCTGAAAGTAAATTTTGTAAATCATCTTCACTCAATAAATCTGAATTGGGAGTGAGAATTTTTAACATACGTGCAGAAGATTCATCAGAAAAACGATCATAACCCATATCGTTTAGAATATCTAGATAAATGGGTTCCCAATCACAGAACCTCATTCTGCAGTACTCTCCATTGAGTTAAGATGATTGTAAATAGAATGTTGCAACCATCTTGAAACGAAAGCAAGGAACACACCGCTCAAAATTTCAAAGGCCACTATTGTAACACTGATTGAATCGAATCCCAAATACTGAATCATCAAATCTACAACACTCTGTAAAATCAAAAACATTGCAGATACGTTAAGAATTCCGATTAAGAAACTGCGTTTAATTTTGTTATTATTAAGATAATCGTTGATGAATTCTCCAATCATATAAACCAATATACCGAAATATATGGGCCAAATACAGTTTGAAACAAACCAAAGACCCGAATAAATCATACTGTTTGAATAAAGATCGAGAACGGCGTATGCTCCAACGATGAGACCTACAACACATAATGCTACAGACATCAATGTAAATGTTACCATTAAATTTCCGCTACGAACACGTTCTTTCCATAAGATGTACTCATGTTTTAACAAATCCGTTAGGTTGTATGCATACGAAAGGAACAGCAAACCAACAAGAATGACAACCATGCTTCCCGACATGGAACTTGGATTTGCATCACCCTGTAAAAACGCTATAAACAAGGGGAGGAAATACAATAATCCAATCAACGAAATGATCCAACCGATAGGAGCCAGGAATCTTTTTCTTTTTTCGGAATCCTTCATCATCTTGTTTATGATGTAAACTGTACCTTCCAAACCCGGAGCTTGTTTTACAAACACTTTCCTAACGGAATCGATAGGGATACGTGATGAAATAATTGGGTAAACGAATTCGTCTTCCGCACCATCACTTACCAAAATTACTCTGTCGGGACGGACTTCTTGCAAAACAGATTCAAGTTCATCGATAATCATATCGTCGGATTTGTATCCAACTTTTACATCTCCGCAAATGAGAGAAATTTCTACATCTTTACCTTCTGAAGCCATTTCATTGTAAATGTTTATGGCTGCGAATAAAGTATTGACATCTGAATCTTCTGGATCTTTGATACCGAGTGCTACCGCTGCATCAGAACATCTGCCCAATCCAATCAATGGAGTGGTTACATCTGCCTTAGATCCAAAATCGTCATCTCTGTCGACAACTATGATCAGAGTCTTCCTCATTGAATGAGTATAGGTATAATCAGATATTAACTGTTCCTATAACCTAATAAGAAATATTTTATTACACTTGTACAATACAGTGTCGATATTGAATGAGAATTAGATGGTATGGACACTCATGCTTTGAAGTGAGTGACTCAAAAAATACAATTGTCTTGGACCCTAACGATGGTAAATCAATCGGCATTAAAGCCCCATCAGCTACAGCTAATATTGTTTTGATGACCCATGACCACTATGATCACAATAATGCTAAAACAATTCAGGGAAATTTTGTTTCTTTCAAACAAGCCTATGGCAAATATGAAAAAAATGGATTTGAATTTGAAGGTTTTAAGACATTTCATGATAATGAAAACGGAAATCTTCGCGGAGAAAATGCGATGTATCTGTTTGAAATGGATGGAATGAAAGTTTGTCATTGCGGAGATTTGGGTGCGATTCCTTCAGACGACATAATTGAAAGAATCAAAAATGTTGATTTCTTTATGGTTCCCGTCGGAGGAACATACACTTTGGAAATTGATGAACTAATAGAATTGATTACAAAAGTTAATCCAAAAATAATAATTCCAATGCATTACAGCATTCCCGGATTATGTATTTCTTTAAACTCTGTAGATAAATTTTTAGAAATTATTCCAGAACCTGCAATAGAGTATGTTGGAAATGAAATAGATTTGATGGTAGACGAGCTACCATCATTAAAAGAATGTTGGGTTTTTACCCCTCAGTAAAGGTGAAGACCTTCTTCGACTTTACCCATTTCAATAGGTGTCGTATCGTCACCAAGGAGTGCACCTTTTGAGTTAGCCAACACACATGCGCCGACCATTGCAACTCCGTGAATAACGGTAGTCTTTTCAAACTCTACTTTAAGAACATCTTTGATAAGCTGGAGTTCGCTATCTTTGGCCTCGGGGTGACATATACAACCGGTGTTGGTTACTTTTGCCACAGAACCGACAGTTTTGAATCCGGCGATTGTTCCGCGTACGCACTCTACACCGAATACGTCATTAAGACCTCTGATTGCACGGTTATCGAGATCGGGATTTACGATTGCACCCTTATCGTTAACCAATATGTTATTTCCTGCAGCATTGACTTTATCAAAAACCTTAGCAACATCAAGATATTGTGCCACTTTTTCGATTTCGCTAATATCTGCAAGACTTGAAACTGCAGCTCCGGAAGAATTCATCGCAATGAGTGAACCTACAACAAATGAACTAGCCATTGTTGTGAGTACAGTCTCGACTTCAAGAGTTTCTTGAACGTCTTTAACAAATTCTTCCGAAGCATCGGAAGCGATGAATGAGACTTCCTCGTTTGCGACTGCGAAAACTCCAAGGTTTTGGAAACCACCATAACGTGAAAGTCTCATCAAGTTACCATCACTCCGCGAGAGAGACCTCAACAAGACCGTCATCGAATTTGACTGCCTTGACTGCGATCTTAGATGGGGGATTGCGGATACCGTTTTCCCAAATCTTTTCATTAAGTTTTGTGTCGAGCCAAACGTGTTCAGCGTCAACTTTCATGTGTCTCATGATGTTTTCCCTTATTTCTTTAACAGCGCGTTTTGCCCTTTTTGTACGGGGAGCCTGTTTTGTTGCTCTAAGGGGTATGATAATTGTTCTTTCATATTCATCCATGATTCATCCCTCACTCTTTACCTTTGCTCATGCGCCATGACCTTCTCTTAGGGTGGCGTAAGAACTGCCTGTTTGTTCTGATCATGACCCATGCAGGAACACGGCGGTTCTGCTTGGTGGCTTTGTTAAGCCTTTTCTTCATTGCTGGGGCCTTATTATTAGTCATATTATCTCCTCTGGATGGTGATCTCTCTCTGTTTAGGAGCGATCTGTCCGAGAATGTCTCTCAGCATGGTATCATTGATAACTCCCTGAAGTCTACCAGACTGTGCAAGCTGAATAAGCTGCATCTCAACTGCGTTTGCCTGTTCGGGATTTGCCAACCTAATGTTGGAAAGTCTGTCGCGGGCTTCAGGAGTGAGTATTTGCCTGAGTACGGCTTGTTTCTGCATTTCGAACTGTTGTTTCTGAGCTTCTACTTCAGACTGTTGAGCCTGTTGCTGCTGAAGTTCAGAATATCTTTTTTGTCTCAATGCTTCTAACTCGGGATCTTCCATGCCAATAACACCTCAGGCGTTCATCTCGTCGTAGACCTCTTTGGCAGTGTTGTCGAGAAGTGACATACCACTGGGGCTGATACTGCGGCCCTCTTTATCTTTGCTAACAAGGTATCCAGCGGATTCCAACTGCATCAAGCATTTTCTTGCGATGTTGCGGCTTCCTCTTACTGCCTTGTTAGGCCTAGATCCGTTATCTGAAAATCCGCCATATTCGACGGCCAATTTCGAAGATCCCATAGGACCTTTTACATAGATTTTCCTCAGGATAGAGGCGGCCCTGATGAACCACCAATCTTCTTGCTGAGGTGCTCTCTCTGTGTGCCTGCCGGTTTTTGCATATTCTGCCCATTCAGGAGCTTCGATAGCAGAGTTTGCTTTGAGCTTCTCTGCTGTCTTGAGTATGAGTTTTTCCGCAGGAACGTCATAGACGGTAACCATTTTGATTCCTCTTGATCATTCAAAAATATGACTTTTTGAATAATAGTAAAATGGTATCCCACATCAGGTATATAAGCATTGCTAACTAAAAGTATTCTGAAAAATCAAATTTCGCACGTTCGGCTCTCGCCCCCGTACGACCTGCAGACGAATTGTCCGCCACGGCCGAACACACTTTACAGCATGTAAGGTAACTCCGTGATTCTGAGGATGTACTTAATGTATATAAATCCTCTGCGCTAAATCCCATATACCAAAAATATGCACCCATACGCGCATAATCTTATATCTATTACAGAAGATAGAGGCGCATGAGATTTGTGGTTGCAATCACAGGTGCTTCAGGAAGCGAATATGGAATTCGTTTATTGAAAAATCTTCCCGGAGAAAAGATTCTTGTGATTTCCGATGTTGCTAAACAGATTATACCTCATGAAACGGGAATGACCGTGGAAGAAGTAGAATCTTTAGCAGATGTTGTTTTTGACGATCATGAATTCTTTGCTACAATTTCTTCTGGTAGTTACAATTATGATTCCATGTTTGTTGCACCCTGTAGCGCATCGAGTCTTGCGAAATTTGCAAACGGTATTGCAGACACTTTGATTTCCAGAGCTGTATCCGTTTGTATAAAAGAAGGCAGACAGCTCATTCTTGTTGTAAGAGAAACACCTAAAAGTACGATTATGCTTGAAAATGAACTTAAGCTTGCGAGATGCGGTGTTGTGATAATGGATGCGAATCCCGGATTTTGGAATCATCCGACATCAATAGACGATATTTACGATTTTATCGTAGGCCGCTGTATGGATAGAGCGGGTGTCGAAAATAATATTTTTAAAAGATGGGAAGGCGGGGAATAACCCCGCGTTTTGTTTATTCCACAAAGATTGCAGGTCTTCCGGGATATGCTGCTTTGGATTTTGACTGAGGATCATATTTCTCTCCGTCATCCGCAGAATATACTTTAACTTCGAATCCAAGTTCCGAAGTAAGGAATTCCTCGGCGGATTGAAGGAATGCTGTTTCATCCAAATTAACAATTGTTTCTTTGGAATCGGTTGTTGCTCTTGCGAACTCAACCGCAACCTTCTTTGCCATCTCTGATGCTGCTTTTCCGTTGGATTTTATCGTTTCATCGGACATGCATGCTTTTGTAAGTCCGGGGATTGTTAATTCTCCTTCGGAAAGCATGCCGAGAGCGATATTCATAACTTTGACTTTCCAAGCGGATGCTGTGTAAAGAACGGCACGCTTAGGTTCAATCTTGGTTACTTTGACAATCTGTACAACATCCGACATGATTTCTCTGATTAACTCTTCTCCGTATTCAGAAGAAGATGAAATCTCGGTAGGCTTAGGAAGCTGGGCTTCGGATGCCATACCCTCAAATCCGGATAATTCCCACAACTCTTCTGCACAGTGAGGTGTAATAGGAGTCATAGCGGTAATCCAAATTTTGAGTGCAGATTTAACAGATTCCATACAGTTTCCGCCTCTGCGGGTGTACCATTTGAGATCATTGAGCATCTCGAAGTAAGATGTTGTTGCCATCTGCCTGAGGTCGTATTTTTCCATTGAAGAGAGTATATTCTCCAAGTGTGTGTTGAAACGGGACTCAAGCCAATTATCGATATCTCTGCGCTCTCCGGATAAATCTGAAGCCAAAAGATCTTCGATGAATGTGCAGATTCTGTCCAATCTGAGTTTGTAAGACATTACGATGTCTTCATCCCATTCTACATCCGCAAAAGGAGATGCTACGTGAGCATAATACAATCTCATAGAGTCTACACCGAATTTTCCGGCTGCTCCGGGAATGGGTTGTGCGCCACCTTTGGATTTTGAAATCTTGTTCTTCTTTCCGGTGACATACCAATTGACCATAATTCCCTGGGGCCACATTCCCTCGGGAAGGAGGGCTACATGGTTGAATAAGAACACGGGGAAGTGAACAGTCATATGTTCTTTTCCACCGAGGTTCATATCGAGAGGATACCAATATGCAACATCTGCTGCAACATCTTTCAAAAGATCTTCGGATATGGTTGTTGAAGCGGATACTTTTGAAATTTCTCCTTTTCCAAGAACAACGAAATCGAAGAATTCTTCGGTCATCTGTTCAGGTTTAATCCTGCCGTCGTTGGCATAAAGTGAAATTATGTAATACAACGGATAAAGAGTGGAATCCGAAATGGCTTCGATAGTCCATTTGGAATCGAATGGGAATTCTGTTCCAAGCCAGTTTCCGAGCCTTGCGCAGGCTCTTTCCCTGAACCATCTGAGAACTCCGTGAACATTGTCGTAATATTCGGAGGGGTTGATTGTCATTGTCTTACAGTGTTCGCTTGTTTTCTCTGTAAGTGCCTGGTCTCCGTAGTTGATGAACCATTGATCATCGATACGGTTTATGTGAACACGACCTCCGCATCTGCAAACTACTTCTTCCGTGAGATCGTAGAAAAGATCGGCTTCTCCTGCATCCAACATCTGCTGTTTCATCTTGTCTTTTGCTTCTTCGACACGAAGACCTGCAAATGAACCGCAGATATCTTTCATTTTACCCATGTGATATCCGTCTTTGTAAACCTGTTTCTTAGCATCCACAAGTTTTGGATCTCCGGGTTCCGTAATTCCGAGACGGTCAATCATATCTTTTGCAGGGAAGTCGCTGTATCCTTCCATTGATATAATCGATATAGGAACTGCTGCATCGATTACACTCTGGGAAAGTCCGTATTCGGAAATCATACGAGGATCGTTCTTTACCGCTTCGAGTGAAATCCAATCATCGGGAGCGTCCGAAGGTACGGATGTTACCAAACCAGAACCGACATCGGGATCGCAGAATGTTGCAGGGAACACGGGAATTTCGCGGTGAATCATAGGTGCTTCGCACATCCAACCGACCATGTCACGTCCTGAAACTGTTCCGACTTCTTTGACTCCGTCTTTCTGAATTGCCAACTTCTCAGCTGCCTGTGGGGAAACAATCCAAGTTTCGCCTTTGTATTCAATCTTGGTGTACTGAACATCGGGGTTTACCCAGAAACAAACCTGCCCATATACGGTTTCGGGCCTAAGTGTTGCTGCGATGAGATACACGTCCCCGCATTTGAATTTGAGAAGTGTGTACTCCTGGGTTTCTGCGTTACCGCCTTTGGATAAATCAGTTTCCGAAGGATCTACGGCAACAGGTCCACAGTGAGGACATGCAGGTGCAAAATATGGTTTTTGAATAAGGTATCCTTCATCCCTGAGTTTTCTGAACTGCCACTGAATGAATTTTCCGTAATCAGGATAAAGAGTGCATGTAAATCTGCGCCAGTCTGCAAGGAATCCGAATTTCTTCCAATAATCATTTACATAAACATCATTGAAGAATTCTACGACAGACATTGGATCTTTAAGATCTTCCAATTTCTCTTCTGGGCAACCGTTTCTGAGTAGATAATCAATAATTCCTTCGTCTTTGTTTGCAATTCTATTTGCGAGAGAAATCGCACCGTTTCCTGTTGCGTGTGTTCCGACAGGGAACATAACGTTGTAACCTGTCATACGTTTGTATCTGCCGATAGCATCAACGTAAGTATATCCTCTCATGTGACCCACGTGAAGATATCCGGTAACACCGGGATATGCAAAAATAAGCATGAATTTTGGTTTGGATTCGTCTCTTTCAGAATTATTAAGACCGGAGTCGGCCCATTTATTCTGCCATTTGGTTTCAATATTGCTGTAGTCGAAGGACATTTGGTTGCACCCTGTTCCTTTATATCTCGTCGATAGTGCAATCATTAATATATTTATGCTGTATTCTTTAATGCGCGTATAATAGAAAGATACAGATTAGAGAGTATTCAGACAAGTCTGTAATACGACTGTAATTTTCTGTAATGCATCCTCTTACAACTGTAAGACAACTTTTATATACCTCGTATTACATATTTCATTCTACAGAGTTGGGGTGGGACTTGAACTCTTAGGATTGATGAAAATCATGACGACAAAATCTGTAACATTCAGGATGGGAGATGAGGAAGCTCAGGTTATGAGCGATTACCTTATGGAACATACGAATGAGAATGCGTCTGATTTCATCAGAAATGCCGTGCGCGCTTTCAGCCGCTCGGAAGACGGAATCTTCGTCCGTCTTAGCGAAGTACATCTGAACACTCTTGCTGGTATGAAGGAGGATGGGACCATCTTCAGCGAGGAGGAGTTCGCAAGGAAATGCATCTTGGATGCAATTGTCCCCACGAATGCGATCGGGGATTCCGCGGAACGCGCGTTCAAACGCGCTCAGATGAGTGCTCAGCTCAAATGAAGAAATGGATGGGATAGATTAGAACCAAAGGAGGATGGGATACTTCGGCAACGAAGTACCTTTGAGGTTCTTTTCGAAAAACACTTTAAAAAAACAAAAATGGGGGTGCAAGACACGACCGGAACAATCGAAACAAACGAGTATGAAGTAACAATCGAACCGCGCGTAGCGGTTGTAGGTGTAGGCGGAGCTGGATGCAATGTAGTCAGCGATCTATACATGTCATGTATTGCAGCCGACACCATTGGAATAAACACGGATAAGACAGCATTGATGAACTGCAACGCAGATCAGAAGCTGTATATCTGCAAAGCCGTAACCCAGGGCGAAGGAGCCCGCGGAGACGCAGGCCTAGGAAGAAAGTGTGCGAAAGTACACGAAGACGAAATCGAAAATGCCCTGAGGGGCCATGATATCGTATTCGTCGTAGCCGGCATGGGTGGCGGAACAGGATCTGGTGCAGCAGCAGTTGTTGCTGAAATTGCACAGAGACTTAACATCATGACATTTGCAATTGCGATAAATCCGTTCTTCTTTGAAAATACAAGAACGACTAACGCAAGAATTGGCTTAAGTCACTTGGAAGCAGTATGCCCTCTTACAGTAGTTGTTGAAAACAACAAAGTATTGGAGCAACTCCCTGATGCAACCATGCCCGAAGCGTTCAAAACAGTTAACGCAGGCATCGCAGACTTCATCAGAAAGCAGACTGCAAGAATTGCCGACACATTTGTTGATGAACTCAACAACATGAAATTCGATGATTCGAATGAAAACACACCTTCGGATCTCAGAATCAGATTCGGCATGAAAGCATAATTACGATTATATCTCCCCAGTGTGGGTGGCGCTGCTGCCCACACACTTTTTCATTTTATTACCAATATTTGTAATATTTTTACAAATATCCATTATTAATTGTATATTCTATACGGTTGAAAAATAACAATTAATAAAATAAGAAGCCGGGTGGAAAACCACCCGGCAATTAAAATTATGATTTCATCGAATCGTAACCCATATCGAAAGCTTTTCCGTTGAGTTCTTTGAACTTTTCGGGAACAGTTTCCAAAAGGGTTTCTTTCAAAAGATCCTTTGACATAGGGAATCCTTCTATTGCTGCGACAGCACCGATCATTACTGCATTTGCGGCAACGGCTTTTCCGGCTTTGACAGCAATGTCGGTTGCCTCGATTGTTTTAAGATTCTCTGTTTTGGATTTCATTGCAGAAATCAATCCGTTTACGTCAGGATATGATTCGAATCCCGCAGCTACCATCGAAGGAAGCACAGGATCGAGATTCATGAGAATCTTTGTATCTTTGTTTCCGAGTGAAATGTTTCTGCATGTTTCCACAGGCTCGAATCCCATAATGAGATCTGCTCCACCTGTTGATTCAAGAGGACTTGTTACGTTATCACCCATACGGAGAGTGGAAAGTACGCTTCCTCCTCTCTGAGCCATACCGTGAACTTCACTCATTGCAACCTGATATCCTGCTTTCATTGCAGCGTTTCCGAGAACCATTGATGCAAGAAGAACACCCTGTCCTCCGACACCTACGATCTGAATGGAATATTTCATTGGGATACCTCCTTCAATGCACCCTTTGGACAAACGTTTGCACACATTCCACAACCGATACACTGCGTAGAATCAACAGTAATCATATCATCGATCTTTGCAAGTGCAGGACATGCGATAGTTTTGAGACAAATTTCACACTGGATACATTTATCTTGATCTACTTCGCAACGTTTTACTTCGAGTTTCTTTTCCTTTTTGAGTTCGAGAGGACATGCGCGTTTTGAAATTACTACGGCAACTCCATCATAATCGATAGCGCCCTTCATAACTTCGGTTGCTCTCTTTACATCGTATGGATCTACGGTTTCAAGATATCCGACTCCGATTCCGCGTACGATGGATTCGATATCCATCGCATCGGTCTGAACTCCTCCGAAGTTTCTTCCGGTTCCGGGATTCGGTTGGTGTCCGGTCATTGCGGTTGTTCTGTTATCTAAAATAACCATTACAATCTTGTGATTGTTGAATTTAGCTGATATAAGTGGAGGAATTCCCGCGTGGAAGAATGTTGAATCTCCGAGGAAAGCTATTGCTTTCTGGTCTGTAACTTCCGAGAATCCACCTGCTGCTCCGGATCCTCCGCCCATACAGATAATATAATCTGCTGCTGTGAATGGAGGCTGAACTCCGAGTGTGTAACATCCGATATCCGAACAGTAAACAACTTCTCTGTTTCCGACTGCTTTCTTTGTTGCAGCATATATTCCACGGTGGGGACATCCTGCGCAAAGTGTCGGAGGTCTGTTTGGAAGTTTGATATCTATGGGTGTCAAAGCTTCAGGAACCTTGTCGATTGTTACGATGTCTGAAATTTTTGCAAGAACATCGGGGCTGTATTCCCATTCAAAGGGAAGGTTTCCGGATCTCTTTCCGTAAACAGGTACGTTAAGATTGTTCTGTGCGCAGATACGAAGAACCTGATCTTCGACGAAGGGTTCCAATTCTTCTACGACTATGATGTATTTCTTTCCCTCAATGAAAGAAGCGATTTTCTTTTCGGGAAGAGGATTTGTGAATCCGAGTTTTAAGATTGAAACTCCGGACATGTATTCTTTAACATATGTGTATGAAACACCGGATGTGATTACACCGATCTCTCCGTCTCCTTCGATGAAATTCAAAGGTGATTTTTCGGAAAGTTCTGCTGCGTCTTTCATAAGATTAAGAAGTCTTACTCTGTTAAGACGTGCGAATGCGGGGATATTTACATATCTGCTTGTGTCTTTCTCGAATTTTCCTTTTGCTGGTTTATCTAAAATTGGACCCATTTCAACAATTCCACGAGCATGATTTACACGTGTTGTTGTTCTGAAAATAAGAGGAAGCGTAAGTTTTTCCGAAACTTCGTAAGCTTCTTTTACCATCTCTTTTGCTTCCGCGGGAGTAGATGGTTCCATCATTGGCAAAAGAGCCAATGTCGAATAATAACGGTTATCCTGTTCGTTCTGAGAACTGTGTGTTGAAGGATCATCTGCGGACATGATCAACATTCCGCCATTTACACCGGCGTATGCCAATGTCATCATAGGATCTGCTGCAACATTCAAACCTACATGTTTCATGAATGCGAATGAACGTACACCTGCTGCCGCTGCGGCCGCAGAAGTTTCCAATGCAATTTTTTCATTGGTTGAGAATTCAAAATACATGCCGGTTTTGTCTGAAATTTTTTCCAGAATGTTTCCAATTTCGGATGATGGAGTTCCGGGGTATGTCGATGCAAATTTTACACCTGCTTCGATCAGACCTCTGGTAATCGCTTCATTACCGAGCAACAATACTTTGCCGCTGTCTGCCAGAATATCTGCCATATTATTCACGTTCCTGTGTGTGGGTATCGCGGATGTTCTTTAATTTGGTTTTGTATAAACTCAAAATAATTGAAAAATAAAACTTTGAGAAATATGAATGATTTTTCAAAGTTTTGACAGAACAGTTATAAAATAGATTGTGTATCAGAAAAACAAGTGTGGGGGTAGCCAAGCCTGGTCTACGGCGCAGGACTTAGGATCCTGTCCCTAGCGGTTCCTGGGTTCAAATCCCAGCTCCCACACCACTCATCCAAGAGGTGTTTTTTATGAAGATTGTAATTTTTAACGGAACTCCACGTAAAAATGGAAACACAGCCGCATTGACAGAATCCATCAAATCAAACCTTGGTGACGATACTGTTGAAGAAATCTTCCTTTCTAATTTGAATTTTAAAGGTTGCGTCAACTGTGGAGCATGCCAGAAAAAAATAATGGATACAAAATGCGCCCAAAAGGATGATATGATTGAACTTTACGATAAAGTTTTGAATTCGGATTTAATTATTTTAGCATCTCCTATATACATGTGGAATTTTACCGCTCCCCTTGTTGCATTCATCAGCCGTCTTCACAGTCTTCGCGCAGAAAGTCTGAACGTCAATAAAATGGCAAGAAAGAAAATTGCCGTTGCTGTGACAATGGGCGATGATGAATTCGTTGCAGGTTCCGCTGTAAACGCACTTTTGGATTTTTGCGAATATTACGGTGCAAAATACGTCGGAGCTATTGCTATTCCTTTTGCCAACAAAGAACAGATTAACCGTGCTTTGTATCAAGAAAAAATCAAGGATTTTGTAGAATCTATAAAATCCTGATTATTCCGGAAACACGATATCGTTGGAATGGGAACGGGCTGCAAGATTCTTTGAAAGCATGCCCAATTCCATCCATGCCGCGTTTATTACGGCGTTGGGAACCAAACAAGGCAAAGAAAGCGATTTTGCAATTTCCGGATCAAAGACTTTACTTCCATTACGATCTGTTACATCTTCTATTGTAATGGTTGTGAGTTTTTCCGCATATTCTCTAACATGTTCACAATCCGAATCAATGTGAACTTTCAAATCTGCACCATCCAAATCCACAGTAACTTTGTGGGTTTTACTACAAGTTCTCATGTTAACGATTACTGATGTCATGATATCACCTTACAACAAAGGAAAAGGTGGTTCTTCAGGAGGACTACCTTTCCATTCTTCTTTGTTAACTTCTTTAAGTTTCATTAAAACAAGTTCCTTCCCTTTTTCTGTTACTCCATAGACTGGAACTTTGTTTCCCGCTACAACCACATCTCTCATTTTGGATTCTTCACGAAGATATTTTGATGCGCATGATGTTATTATGTCCGCGTTATCAAAATAAATGCTGGCACCTTCTTTTGAAACACCTGTTGTGTGTACCGCAATGATAATAATATTCTTACCATATTTTTCACGTAGTTGCAACGCGTCTTCCGGAAATGCCACGGTTACTGCAATGGATTTGTATCCAAGATTATATGCCAATTCTGCTCCTTTGACTTGATTCAAAGGAGTTGTTTTTGCATCAAGAATATTATCTGAACCAACAGCATCTATGACAGCTTGTATTGGACTTGTTTCCGCAATTCCGGATATTCTACCTCCCAAACCCTGTACGATTTCGGGATCTGTAATTACAACGGTTCCACAACCATCCGAACCGATAACAGCTGCATCAATCAATCCATTTTGTAAAGAAGAGGAAAGAATTTCAGATATTCCGAAACTTAAAAAGTTCTTCATGCGAGTTTCACGGTTGGAACAACACATGCCGAACGTATCCATACGGAATTGAATATTTTCACGAACCGTGTCCACATTGATTTCATCGATATTGCGATACTTTTTGAATAGCGGACAGTGCTTTATTACAGGCTCTCCAACTTCAACTATTTCTCCATTTTCGATAACGACGCGGGACATTCCCAAGCAATACATTACATGCCTTCCCGATTCGTTTTCCTCTTCCATAAATTAAGATTACATCAACAGAATATTAATCTATTCTAAGAAAGAGCCAACACAATAAAAAGAAATATTTTCCCCCTCTGTTAAGAGGGGTAAAAAGTTTAGAAAAATCTACTTAGAGATCGTAGTTCTTAGGGTTGAAGTTAGGTACATCCTTGTACTGTTTGAGACAGTACTCGACGAACTTGTCTTCTTCGTCAGGAAGTTCAGTGAGCTTCTTGATTATGTCATTGAGAACATCGTTCTGTTTGACAGTGAGCTGAAGTTCTTTTGCATCTGCACTTCTCCTGAGAATCTTTGCTGCGGTAAGACCCGCTGCTTTTGCTCTGAGGTAAATGTTGTCACCGTTGTCTGCAATTGCTTTACCGATTTCCCATGCGTTGTCGTATGCAAGGATGTGTCCTTCTGGTCCTCTGAACCTGTCGGAGATCATGTACAAATCTCTGAGAACTTTTTCCTGACCGGTTGCGAGTGCGGTGTTCATCAAAGATACTTCGTATCCAAGAGGTCCGAGCCAACACTGAACTGAAGATCCACCGAATTCAGGGTGGTATTCAACGGATTCGTTTGACCAAACATCACAAACCTGTGCAATCAAGTTACCCTGAAGATCACAGTGTGCGCACTGACAGTTTTTACCTTCCTGTGCTGCAGGCCTTCCTGTAATTGCTTTGATGATAGGTCCTTCGTAACCACAGTCCTTGTCAGGTCCGGTTGCGCCACATTCGTTTGCAACCATTGTTCTTGCTGCGGAAATTGCTCTTGTTACTGCCGCATATGTTTTCTGAACATCGTTGTCCAAGAAACCGCCTGCCATAAACATTGAAGTGTTTGCACCAGCACAGTTTGTGTCTCCACCGATGTGTGCTTTGTGTTTCTTTGCGATGTTTGCGAATTCAGACCATACGTATTCCATATCTATGGAACCGAGGTATCCAACACCGAACAAGAATGCAACGATATCTCCGTTTGTTGTTGCATAATCTGAAAGTTCTTTTCCACCCATCGTCTCACAAGACAAAAGATCTCCACCATTTTCACAAACAACTTCTGCTGCCTGGAAAAGTGCTTCGGGGTATGCGTGACTTCCACCTGCTCCGACACGAATTCCTTCTTCTGCTTCACGCTGATCGGGAACTGTGTGCCTTACTGCAAGATTGATTCCATACTCATCGTAGTATTTCTCACAGATTGCTTTCTGTCCTTCAACAACAGGAAGGGACATTTTTGGATTACCCATCTGTGAAACCCATTCTGTTTCAAGCTGGAGATCGGGGAATCCGACTGTAACTGCTCTTGTGATTACATCTTTGCTGATATAATCAACATATTCTTTTTTGAGCTTGGCAGGATCTTTCTCACTACCGGGCCTGGGTGCATAGTTGATTTCAGGAATAACTCTTCCAGCACCAACCTTAATTCCAAAACCGTATGAAACTGGTTCTTTGGATTTTCCAAACACCATATCATCGGCGTTGTCATATGCCATTTTTGTAAATCTTGTTGCTGCCATTTTAAACACTTCCTGTAATTTCGTCCCAAAGTTCTCTAATCTTCTTCCAATCTGCTCCTGAAAGAATCTTATCCGCAATAGGCGGTGTCTGGGGTGCTTTCTCTGAGTAAATACCAAGGTCGAATGATTCTGCGAAATCTCTGTTCACAGCTCCACCTGCTGCCATGTATGGAATGGTAATTCCTTTTTCAACAAGAATCTCCGCTGCTGCGGGGAATGCGGTCATTGTTGTAGTCATGAGTGCTGTTCCTGTTACAAGGAAAGGTTTGCTCTTTTCCACTTCTGCAACGACGTCAACTACAGCTACGTCCTTACCCATATCAACGACTGTATATCCGGAAGATCTCATCATAACTGCTGCAATATTCTTTCCAATATCGTGGGGATCTCCTTCTGCGGCGTGCATAACAACAACACCTTTTGTTTCTCTTCCACCGGGAATCTGTTTTTCTGCAAGTGCGATACCGATTTCCATTGTCTTTGCTGCCATCATGATTTCAGGCAAGTAGTAAATGTGGTCTGCGTAAAGTTTTGCAACAACTTCCATTCCTGCTACTAAACCATTGTTGATAACATCAAGTGCTGGTTTTTCTTTAAGAGCTTCTGCAACAACGGGTCCAACTGTCTTGAACCTCATGTACATAACTTCTTCTGCTACTTTCTTAAAAATAGGATCTTTTGGAAGCATTTTGTTTCCGATAGATTCGGGTGTATCCTGATTCTCAGCATTAATATCATAACGTTTGAGAATTGAGTCTACATTAATTCCTTTATAGCTAATCATTCGTTTTCCTCCTTCTTTAACTGTCATCGAAACAACAGTTACATAAAATGCTACCACCTATTAGGTATATAATTGCTATTTGGATGGATGATTTA